>SUSZ01000021.1 GCA_015063165.1 Thermoplasmata archaeon | reverse complement strand
CAACGGAAAGCGCAAGGCTGTAACTCCTGCCATGGAAATTGGTCTGACAGATCATGTTTGGAGTATCGGCGAGGTCATGTCTTTTCTTTATAGACAAAATATCAACTAAAAAATATAACATCACCAAACGAAATTATCTAACATTTTTTGATGATTTTTTGTTGAAATATAGAGATAAAAAAATAAAAAACTTGTCAATACCGTTAAATACAGTCTTACTATGTTAGCATTGGATACATATTCCAAGTGATATAATTGAACACCAAAGTTATCGCAATAGTAGCTGCGATAGCCATCGTAATCGCGGTGGCTGCTGCAGCCATACTATTAATGAACGGCGGAAGCGATGATAAGAAGGACGAACCCGTCCCATCCACAAGCTTCTCCATCACCGACGCCGACGGGAAGACGTACACCTTCGACAAACCCCTCGACAAGGTGGTCTGCGGATACAGCACCTCAGGCGGCCCTCTGATGACCATGGCGGCCATCTTCGGGAACGACCTTCCCAACCATCTCGTAGGCGTGGACAACTCGATCTACAAATACCGCACCGACATCTACAACGCATTCTGCAACCAGGTCCCCGGATTCAAGGACCTGCCCCAGGTGGGAGGGATCGGAGCCGACTGGGACACTAAATACGTGATCACCCTCAAGCCCCAGGCGCTCATAACCTCCATCCATCACAAGTCCACCGTCCAGGCGAACAACGTGGACGCCGACCTCGCCAAGGTCGGAATCCCCACGATCTACATCAACTACGTGGACGAGGATGTCGACAAGGCGACATCGTCCATCAACATGCTCGGAAAGCTCTTCGGAAAGGAGGCCCGCGCCAAAGAGGTCGCCGACTACTACGCCGACAGGGTCAACTCCGTCGTCAGCAGCGTCTCCAAGCTCATCGAGGACGGGAAGATAACCAGGAAGACCGTCTACAACGAGCCCTTGCAGTTCGGAGCCTCGCAGTACGGCAAGTCATGCGGAGACAACTACCTGCAGGGCAAGGTCATCTACATGTGCGGAGGCAAGAGCATCTGCCCTGTAGACAGCCAGGCCTTGAACGACACGGCCGTTCTGGCCGCCGACCCCGAGGTCATATTCTTCCTCGGATCCGACTGGAAGAACGGCAACGACTACCTCAACCTCGGATTCAACGGCACCGAGTCTGAAGCGAAGCGCGTCATCGACACCGTCTTCACCGACAGGCCCGGATACGACGGCCTTAGCGCCTACAAGAACGGGGAGGTCTACTCGCTCGCGATGACCATCTCCCGCGAGGTCTGGGACTTCTCGTCCTTCAGCTACATAGCCACCTGCCTCAATCCGGACGTCTGCAAATTCGACGCGAACCAGGAGATGAAGAGCTTCTTCGACAGGTTCATGCCTGTCAAGTATAACGGACTGTGGTTCTTCAACTACTCCGACAACTCCGAGCCTGTCTCCTCCGAGATAAAGATCATTGACGCCGATGGAAAGACATACACCTTCGACGAGCCCCTCGACAAGGTTGTTCTCGGATACAGCGGATCCGGAGGGCCGTTCACCACCCTCGCCGCTCTGCTCGGAAGCGACCTCCCCGACTACCTCGTGGGCATCGACAACTCGCTGTACAAGTTCCGCGACGACATCTACAGCGCGTTCTGCAACGAGGTCCCCGGATTCAAGGACCTCCCCCAGGTGGGAGGGATCGGCTCCGACTGGGACACCAAGAAGATAATAACCCTCCAGCCCCAGGCGTTCATCACCTCCATACACCACAAGTCCACCGTTCAGGCGAACAACGTGGACGCCGACCTCGCCAAGGTCGGGATCCCCACGATCTACATCAGCTACATCGACGAGGACATCGAGAAGGCCAGGCAGTCCATAACCAACCTCGGAAAGCTCTTCGGAAAGGAGGCCCGCGCCGAGGAGATCGCGGACTACTACGCCGAGAAGGTCGGCGCTGTGACCTCCAAGGTGCAGTCCCTGCTCAGCAGCGGCGAGATCACCAGGAAGGACGTCTACATCGAGCCTATCCAGTACGGATGGAGCAAGAACGGAACGTCCAGAGGCAACGACACCGAACAGGGAAAGATCGTCTACCTCTGCGGAGGGAACAGCATCAGCCCCAACGGAAACAACACCCTCGACGACATCACCATCCTCGCTTCCGACCCCGATGCGATCCTGTTCCTCGGTACGAAGTGGGCCAGCGACGCCGACTTCCTCAAGCTCGGGTTCGAAGGGTCCGAATCGGAGGCACAGCGCGTCATACAGTCCGTGTTCGACAACAGGAAGGGATACAACCAGCTCGGCGCCTACAAGAGCGGCGAAGTGTACTCCGTCGGATTCGTCCTGTCCCGCGACGTCTGGGACTTCGCTGCCTTCGAGTACGTGTCCTCCAGCCTGTTCCCCGACAAGATGAGCTTCGACTACGAGGGAGACCTCAAGACGTTCTACGACAAGTTCATGCCCGTCAAGTACAGCGGACTATGGTTCTACGACTACAAGTCCTGAGGTTCATATGACTGAAAAGGTGAAAATCCAGGAAGCGTTCCAGTACGGGAGATACACCCGCCGCAAGTACCTGATACTGCTGGCAGGCATAGCTATAGCCCTGACCGTGTTCTTCGTGGACCTGTTTTTCAGCATACCCTACATACAGCCCTCGGTGCTCATAAACGCGTTCCTGCACCCCGAATCCAAGGACGTCATGCATACCATCCTGTGGGACCTGCAGATGCCCACGGTGTGCGCAGGGATCTTGTGCGGAGCCTCGTTCGGATTCGCAGGAGCGATAATGCAGACGCTGCTCAACAATCCTCTTGCCAGCCCGTACACCCTGGGAATATCCGCAGGAGCGGGATTCGGAGCGTCCCTGACGATGGTCGTCGGGTTGGGAGGGCTCACCCTGCTTGGGACCTACATGGTCCCGGCGGGAGCCTTCCTCTTCGCCATGCTGGCGACCGGCGGCATCTTCATGATAGCCAAAGCCAAAGGGTTCTCCGCAGATATCATGGTCCTGGCGGGAATCGGCCTGGTCTTCCTGTTCCAAGCCCTCCAGTCGATGATGCAGTATCTCGCATCCCCCGATGCCCTCTCCGGGATCGTGTTCTGGACGTTCGGAAGCCTGAACGGGGTTGAATGGATGGAGGTCGGGATAATACTGGTCCTGTTCCTGGCAGCGTTCATACTGATATACAGGAAATGCTGGGCGCTGACCGCCATGAGGCTGGGGGACAGGAGAGCAGAAGCCCTCGGGATCAACACGCAGAGGATGAGGAAATGGATGTTCGTGCTCATCGCGCTGCTGACGTCGACATGCGTCGCGTTCGTAGGCTGCATAGGTTTCATAGGCATCGTGGGGCCGCACGTGGCGCGCATGATACTCGGCGAGGACCAGAGATACCTCATCCCCATGTCCTGCGTGTGCGGAGCCATAATCCTGGAGACCGCAGACATACTGTGCGGAACCATAACCTCCGGAATGGAATACCCGATCGGAATATTCACATCGATAGTCGGAGTCCCGTTCTTCTTCTATCTGCTGATGAAGAAAAAGTCGGTGAAATCATGATCGTGAACGTTGAAGGATTGTCGTTCGGATACGGGAGCATAAAGATCCTGGATTCCCTGGGCTTCACCGCCCGTCCCGGAGAGGTCACCACCATAATCGGAGCCAACGGGGCGGGCAAGACCACCCTCCTGAAATGCATCGCCGACCTCAGCAAGCATGAGGGAAAGGTGACCTTCGACGGCAGGGAGGTCCCGAAGGAGGAGCTGTTCACCTTCATGAGCTACATGGAGCAGAACACGGACCTGGACATCGACCTCAACGTGTTCGAGATCGTGCTGCTGGGCAAGATACAGTCCCTGGGATTCTACGTATCCGAGGAGGACATGGAGGAGGTCTACGAGGTCCTCAAGCTCATGAACATCACCGAATTCGCGAGCCGCAAGATAGGCGAGCTGAGCGGAGGGCAGAGACAGCTCGTGTTCATCGCCCAGGCGCTCGTGAAGAACCCCTCCGTGATCATCCTGGACGAGCCAACCAGCGCTCTGGACCTGTACCACCAGTTCAACCTGGTGGAATTCATGAGCAGGATCACCAAGGAGAGGAAATGCACCACCATAATGACGCTCCATCATCTGGATGTGGCGTGCAAGTACTCGGACAACATGGTCATAGTCCATGACCATGGCATATACGCCGAAGGACCTCCTTCGAAGGTCTTCACCACGAAGATGCTCGAGGACGTCTACCGTGTGAGATCGAACATAGTTACCGATGAAAACGGCGACATGCATCTCATCGTGCTAGGACCTATAAACGATTGAAACCGACCCGCCTTCGGGCGGGCCCTTCTTTCTCCCTTCCCATTCTCCCGGTTGCTTCGTTCAAGATTCCCTGGCAGCCTTGTTTTGAAGATCGTCTTTAACTGTCGACACACGAGGACTGTCGTCTGAAGAGCCAGATGCCTGCGATAAAAAGACAACATCGCTGCATTACATTCATCATTCCTGTACTCTCTATATAAAAGTATAAATATTATATCTGTTAGTACTTCGCACATAATCTGCAAAGCAGAAAGAAGGTTGGACAATGGCTAAGAAACAATTCAAAACAGAGTCGAAGCAACTCCTCAACCTTATGATCAACTCGATCTACACCCACAAGGAGATTTTCCTGAGGGAGATCATATCCAACGCATCGGATGCCATCGACAAGCTCCACTACAAGGCGATAACCGAGAGCCTCCCGGTGGCCAGAGAGGACTTCAAAATCAACGTCTCCTGGGACGAGGACGCCCGCACCATCACCGTCTCCGACAACGGTATCGGAATGAACAAGGAGGACATGGACTCCAACCTCGGAGTCATCGCCCACAGCGGCTCCCTGGACTTCAAGAAGGCCATGGAGGAGAACCCCGACGTGGATATCATCGGACAGTTCGGTGTCGGATTCTATTCCGCCTTCCTCGTATCCGACAAGGTCACCGTAAGGTCCAAAGCCTACGGAGAGGACACCGCCTGGGAGTGGACCAGCGAGGGCACCGACGGATACACCGTCAAGGAGTGCGACAAGCCCGACTACGGAACCGAGGTCGAGATGCACATCAAGCCCGACGAGGACGGCGAGAACTACAGCGACTTCATTGACGAGTACAGGATCAAGGAGCTTATCAAGAAGTACTCCGACTATGTCAGATGGCCTATCCACATGATGCTCGAGAAGGGCGCCATGGAGGAGACCGGAGAGAAGGACGAAGAGGGCAACCCAAAGAAGGAGTGGAAGACCCACCTCGAGGACACCGTCGTCAACAGCATGGTGCCGATCTGGCAGCGCTCCAAGGAGGACGCCTCCGACGAGGACTGCAAGAAGTTCTACAAGGAGAAGTTCCACGACTTCGAGGACCCCATCTCCGTCATCAGAGTCAACGCCGAGGGCACCGTGAGCTACAAGGCCATGCTCTTCATCCCGAAAGTAGCGCCCTACAACTTCTACAGCCGCGACTTCGAGCCCGGACTCCAGCTCTACTCCTCCGGAGTCATGATCATGGACAAGTGCAAGGACGTCCTGCCCGACTGCTTCAGGTTCGTCAGGGGAGTCGTGGACTCCCCCGACCTCTCCCTGAACATCTCCAGGGAGATGCTCCAGCACGACCGCCAGCTCAACAAAATCAAGAACAACATAGAGAAGAAGATCAAGAACGAGCTCGAACGCCTGCTCTCCGACGAGCGCGACAGATACCTCGAGTTCTACAAGAGCTTCGGAACCCAGGTGAAATACGGCATCGTCGAAGGATACGGAGCCAAAGCCGACCTCGTCAAGGACCTCGTCCTCTTCCACTCCATGGCCCAGGACAGGCTCATCACCCTCAAGGAGTACGTCGAGGGCATGCCCGAAGGCCAGGCCAAGATCTACTACGCCTCCGCCGAGAGCGTCGCCCGCGCCAAGCAGCTCCCCCAGACCGAGCAGGTCAGGGACAAGGGATACGACATCCTGTGCATGACCGAGGACGTCGACGAGTTCGCCATCCGCACCCTCAGGGAGTACGAAGAGAAGGAGTTCTGCGACATAGCAGGCAACGACCTCGGGCTCGAGACCGAAGAGGAGAAGAAGGAGGCCGACGCCAAGGAAGAGGAGGAGAAGGAGATCCTCGACTTCGTGAAGGAGACGATCGGCGACAAGGTGTCCGCGGTGAAGCTGTCCCGCAAGCTCAAGACCCACGCGGTCTGCCTGAGCACCGAAGGAGACGTCTCCCTCGAGATGGAGAAGTACTTCTCGAGCATCCCCGGAGCCTCCGAGATGAACCAGGTGAAGGCCCAGCGCGTGCTGGAGATCAACGGGTCCCACCCCGCCTACGAGGCCCTGAAGAAGGCCTACGCCGAGGACAAGGACAAGGCCGCGAACATGGCGAAGATCATGTACACCCAGGCCCTGCTCATCGCCGGAATGCCCGTGGACGACATCATGGACTACTCCGACATGGTCTTCAAGCTTTTCTGAAACATCTGGCCGGGTCTCCCCCGGCCCTTTCCATTATCAGAACGCCGACATGCCGCCAGTGGGAACACATATCCGTCAGAACGTGCATACCCTGGGGATGGCGGAATCACCGCGCAAGCGCTACAGAAGATGCGACCCCAGCGACGAGTTCGAATCCATGATGAGGTGGTACCAGAGCTACCCCGGGATCGAATGCGCTTTCGTGCCCTGCGACCTGCTGACTCCGGACTATTCCCTTCTTGAGAAGCCACAGCTCAACTACTACCTCTGGTGGAGGAAGAACCTGGCCGAGGGGAGGCTTCTGCAGTCCGACAGGGGCTACGTGTGGCTCCGCCTGTGCGAGATCATCAACATGTCCGAGCCGGAGGAGGCTCTTCGCGAAATCGCCATGCTGAAGGACCACGCGGAGGATATAGACGTGTTCCCTGAGCATCTGGACAGGGTCGCCGCCGACGTCTGCATCGCGAACGGCCTGCGGGTCCCTCCTGCGGACTACGGAAAGGACGATGTCGCCAGGGGCATCCTGATATCGGAGACCCTGTGGGACCCTTCATGCATCGACAGGAGCCGCCTGAGAGCCCTCATAGGCGACGGGAAGGCCGACAGTCTGTCCGGTACCCCCGATGGCCTGAGCGAGTTCGTGAGGCTCCTGGAATCCGTAGGAACGGACGAATACCTCCTCGGGACCGAGACGTCCATAAGGGTGCTGTTCCCCAATCATGTCAGGTTCGAGTCTTCCATGTACATGGTCACCTACGACGTGTACTCCGACGATCTGTTCCATCTTCTGGAGGACATCTGCTCCCACATCACAGGCGAAGGCGCCCCTTCCAGGTCCTTCCGCGAGAGGATGGATGAGAACGTCGAGAGACGCAGTGTCGTGAAGAGAACCAAGAACGGCTCCATCCGCGTCCCTGTGTCGAAGAGGGATGTCGACCTGATGGACATGGGCACCGATCTGTTCGGAGAAGAGCCCCCAACCGGCAGGAGAGGGACGGACAGCGTCGTCGTACGCGGCCCCGAAGGCCCCTTGGGCGACTTCATCGGATCGGACAGCAGCTGCCCGGACTACAGGAAGCTCTCCGACAAGCAAAAGGCATTCTATGCGAGATGGTCCTCCGAAGCCGACGCCGGGAAGCTTCACGACACCGACACCGGATACATCTGGATGCGCCTGTGCGGGCTGGTGAACTCCACCGAGGACCATACGACGATCCTCAAGCGCTTGATGTCTATGCATCGCGCGTATAGCGACAGCATAGCCTCCGCCCTGATCAGGAAGACCTGCATGGACTTCGTCCTGAAGAACAAGATCCACATCCCCGACTCCTCCCTGGCGAACAGCGACGACGAGGCAGGGATGGTCATGGGCCAGTACCTGAGCGGATGCATGGACGCCAAGCCGGACAAGGACGTGCTTCTGCGCATAGCAGGGCTTCTCGGGACCAGCACCGACGACTTCTTCGACCCGACGATGGCCGAAGCCATGCGCAGGACCCTGATGAACGCCAGCTCCGAGCTCCTAAGGGCCAAGAAGAAGGACGCGGTAGCTCTCTGTAAGAAATCGATCCACACGAGGAAGCTGTACGAGGGCCTGGCGTACTACCGCTCGGACCGCGAGGACCTCGTGGCCAAGATACAGTTCACGGACTTCGCCGGAGACCCCGACATGAGGTCGACGTTCTCCGAGCTGGCCACATACATCGTGGAGGAGTCCAGGAGGATCTCGTCCGGCCTACCGAGAGTCGGGATAGAGGTCTTCGGCATCCGCGAGGAGAAGCTCGTGGAGTTCCTGCTGACGGGAAGCGTCGCCGACAGGAAGTCGTGGGACAAGGGCCCGATGAAAGTCAATCTCAACAAGGACGCCATCAACCAGGCCGAATCCGACCTCAAGGACGTCACCAGCATGATGCAGGTGGAGGAAGAGGAGGAGACGGCCGAAGAGGAAGAGGAGGTCGCAGAGGCTCCCATGGATCCCTGGGTGGCGTTCTCCGAAGGGCTGGACGACGACCAGAAGGAATACCTCTCCAGAGCCTGCGAGGGCTGCCGGTCCGACTTCAAGGCCGAGAAGGCGATCAACTCCCTGGCGATGGACACCGTCGGGGACGTGGTGGTCCAGGACGGAGTGGTCATCGAGGACTACATGGAGGACGTCCGGAGAGCCGTAGGGGGTCCGGAATGACCGGAAGGATACTCCCCGACGAGGGCTTCAGGAGGGACCGCGCCACGACGACATCCGTCGATAGCATCAGAGCGTACTGGACGTTCGACGGCGAGGAATGCGAGTACATGGCCAGCCGCCTGCTCCACCCGTGGCATAAGGACATCGTCTGGAAACGCCTCCGCTACTTCTTCTACTGGAGGCGCAGCCTGTACGAGGGCGTGTGCCTCGACACCGACGCCGGATACATCTGGCTTCACATGATCGAGCTGCTGGTGGTAGACGACGACCCGATAGAGAACCACGAATGCCTTCTGAGGATGCGCGACGCGTACAGGGGGCAGAACGAGAGCGTGGACGCCATGCTGGACCAGGCCTGCTGCTACTTCGAGGCCATGCACGGCCTCGAGATAAGGGACACCGAGAGCCTGGACAGGTCCTACAGGATGGTCAGGATGTGCAGGGCCCTGTCATCCGACAGGTTCGTTCCCCTCTCAGCGAGGGATGTCAGGCTCATAACAGGATTCAAGGGCAAGACAATCGACAGATACGCCGAGCCCGCCGCCGTCATAGTGAGCGCGGCCCTCCACGAGATAGGCAGGATGTACGTCGGGAGGGGCATCCTGGAGCTCTGCAGCCGCCCGATGGACGTCCTGATCGAGATGCCTTTCAGGGATGCTATGTTCGACAGGCTGATAGCTCCGCTCAACCTGAGATGCCGGGATCTGAAGAGGTCGGAGCCATTCGTCGAGCTGGTGAAGAACCTCCAGAAGACCTGCATCCTCAGGCTGGCGGGAAGGGATGAGAACCTTCCGGCGAACCTCAGGAAATACCAGGGGACGCTGGAGAAATGCATCACCGCGTGGAAGGAGGGCAGGCTCGATGAGATCACCACCCCCTATGCGAAGCTGGAGTCGCCCATCGCCGTCATGAACCATCTGGCCGTAACGTACGAGGAGATGATCCTGAACAACACCAAGGATGGGACCTGGCCGAGCTACCGCTTCAGGACGAGGATGAGGGACTACGGGGGCATCTACATGCCGTTCGCCCCAGCATCGGTGCGCATGGACAAACCTCGCCCGTGCTACTCGAAGATGACCCTCGACGAGTTCGCGTACTACCAGTCGTGGAAGGAATCCGTCCTGAAAGGGGAGAGGCCTGAGGTCTCGGAGGGGGCCATGTGGCTCCTGGTCAACGAGATCATCCACGACGATACCCTGGACCCGGAATCTGCTCTGGAGGCTCTTAGAGCCTGCAGGAAGGCTTCCATGGGACAGGTCCGCGTCAGGGTCGAGTCTGTGATGGCGGACTGGTGCCTCCTGAAGGGCATCGATGCGGACATGTCCGAGCTCTTCTGCGACAGCATACGCCTGGGAGCGTTCCTGGTCCGCGCGCTGGCATCCGACCCGCCCGGATGCCTGAACGACGGCATGCTGAAACGCCTGGACCAGAGCGTGGGGGACGCCGACATGGACCTCGTGAACGCCTCCGTAGCGATGCTGTACCGCTATCACAACAACACCCTGGCGGAGATGTTCAACGCCTCGCTGTCCACATCGAACGTCAGGATCTTCGAGGAATGCGCCTGCATGCCCATATCGATGCAGATGGACACCTTCTCTGACCTAGGGAGCGTCACCAAGTTCCTGGTGAACGTCGGCACCATAGTCTGCTCGGTCCAGAACGGAGAAGAGAGCCCTCGCTGCCCGTTCGGGTTCGGCACCAGGAACCGCGACATCGTCCGCGAGGTCTCCCTGAAGACCATGGAGAAGAAGAGGGTCGCGAGGATCAGGTCCATGTCGAAGGACGTGAAGCTGGACATGGACGCCGTCAACTCGGCCGTCGAGGACCTGGATGCTGTCACCGGCCTGATGTACTCCGGAGCCGACGAGGAGCCGACGCCGACGATCGAAGAGCCCGTGCAGGAGAAGACCCGTCACGACAACCCCTGGGAGGAGCTCGCCTCCAGGCTGGACCGGGAGCTCTTGGGATACCTGCATGGATCCCTGAAGGGGACCCGCGCCGACAGGAGGAAGGAGAAGGCCGTGAACGAGGCCGCCATGGACACGGTGGGCGACATAGTCGTCGAGGACGGTCAGGCTGTGGAGGATTACTCCGAGCAGATCGAAAGGATCACGAAAAACTACTTGGAAAACGAATAAAATATGAAAGGAGCAATGGAGGAGAGATGACATCCAACGTACCGAAGAGGACCCTCATCACGATGATGAACGCACTGTCATCCGGCGTGGTGCCACGCCGTGGACTGGAATACATAGCGGTAGGAAGGAGGAAGGAGACGGAGACCTTCGTACGCGACCTCGACGACACCGCTGCAGGAGGCGGCGCTTTCAGATTCATCTCGGGACGCTTCGGTAACGGTAAGAGCTTCATGATCCAGATGATCCGCAACTACGCGATGGACAAGGGGTTCGTCGTGATGGATGCCGATCTCTCCATAGACCGCAGGCTCACGGGATCCAGGAAAGAAGGCCTGAACACCTACGTCGAGCTGGTCAAGAACATGTCCATACGCACCCGTCCGGACAACGGAGCGCTGGAGCCCCTCCTCCAGGAGTGGATAGACTCGGCCGAGGAAGCCGCCAGGAAGGAGCTCGGAAGGGATCCGAACGACGCAGAGATAGAGGCCAGGCTCAAGAAATCCGTCTCCGGGCTCAGCACCCTTCCGTACTACAACGACTTCCTGAAGGTCGTCATGAGCTACTACAGGGACTCCCGCGACGGCGTGGAGGACATCCCCGCGCTCAGATGGCTCCGCGGAGAGATGGAACTCAAGAGGGACGTCAGGTCCAAGCTGGGCATCGACTCCGTGATCAACGACTCCAACTGGTACGGATTCATCAAGATCTGGGCGGAGTTCGTGGTCGGCCTCGGGTACAAGGGACTCGTGGTGTTCCTGGACGAGGCCGTGGTGCTGTACAAGCTGCAGAACAGGGCTTCCAGGTCCAACAACTACGAGCGCCTGCTCACGATGTTCAACGACATCATGCAGGGCAAGTCGTCATACCTTTCGATGTACGTCTGCGGCACCCCCGAGTTCATCGAGGACCCCAACCGCGGGCTCTTCAGCTACGAAGCCCTCAAATCCAGGCTCATCCAGGGCAAATACGAGAACGGGTACGACAACTACCTCGGCCCGGTCATCAACCTCAGGCCCCTCACCAAGGAGGAGATCTACGTCCTCCTGAGGACCATAAGGGACCTCCACGAGCAGAGGTACGGCTACACCTCCGGCATGGACGACGAGAAGCTCCAGATATATCTCGGAACCGTGCTCTCGTCCGTCTCCTCGTCGATGGTCACGCCCAGGGAGATCACCAGGGACCTGATCAGCCTGCTGGACACCCTACATCAGAACCCCGACGCCACCTTCGAGGACCTCGTCATCGGAAGGACGGTGGATGCCGACAGGAACCCCGACGACGACCTCATCGAGGACCTCGAGATATGACGGACAGGTTCAACAGCCTCCCCTGGTTCCTCAGAGAGTACATCCATGAGAACAGATGGGAAGGCTTCAGGGGCATCCAGGAGCGCGCGTTCGATGTCCTCTTCGGAAGGGACAGCCATCTCCTGATATCCTCCGGGACCTCCAGCGGGAAGACCGAGGCCGCCCTCTTCCCGGCGGTCTCATCCATCTACAGCAACCCTCCCAGGAGCATCGGGGCACTTTACGTGGGGCCTCTGAAGGCCCTGATCGACGACCAGTTCCAGAGGCTGGAGCCCATGCTGAAGGACTCGTACATCGAGGTCACCGGATGGCACGGGGACATCGGCCCGGAGTCCAAGAAGAAGCTGCTGGACGTGCCCTCCGGGATACTCCAGATCACCCCCGAGTCCCTACAGAACATCGTGGCCTCCCGCCCTGAGGACCTGGAGAGGCTGTTCGGGGACCTGAGATTCGTTATAATCGACGAGGTCCACGCCTTCATGGGCTCGGACAGAGGGTTGCAGCTCCTCTGCTGCCTGGAGAGGCTGGAGATGCTGGCCGGATGCGAGCCCAGGCGCATAGGCCTGTCAGCGACCATAGCGGACACCCAATCCGCGGCGGAATGGCTCTCCGCGGGCACCGGAAGGAGGACGGAGGTTGTCTCCGACCCCGGGATCGGCGAGAGGGACCTGGGAATCCTGTTCTATCGCTTCCCCATGGACAGCTTCGAGACCCATCAGGAGAGGGTCGTCGCCGCCAACAGGTACTACCGCCGCCTCTACGAGGAGGTCCGCGGCAAGAGCTGCATAGTTTTCACCAACAGCAGGGTCATAGCCGAGAGGACCGGACGCTCCCTGTCGAAGATCGCCAAAGCGATGAAGGACGAGGATGTGGTGTACGTACATCACGGAAGCATATCCAAGGACCTGAGGAAGGCCGCGGAGGACAACCTGAAGGACAGGAACAGGAAGACGGTGACAGTCTCCACGGTCACCCTTGAGCTGGGGATAGACGTCGGCTCCTTGGATGCCGTGGTCCAGGTGGACACCCCGTACACCTGCTCCAGCCTCGTGCAGAGGATGGGACGCTCAGGAAGGCGCGGAGGGGCTCAGACCATGAGGATGTTCTGCCGCGAGGACCTGACCGAATGGTGGGCCTCCATAGAAGGGGTCTCGATAGACCTGATCAAGGGCATAGCGATGTCGACGCTGGTCCTCCGCGACGGATGGACCGAGCCTGTGAGGATCCCGAAACTCCCGTATGGGCTGCTGTTCCACCAGACGATGGAGTACATCAGATGCGGGACAGGGACCCGCTTCTCCCGCCTGGTATCCGACGTGCTGTCCATGCACCCGTTCCGCTTCATCCCCAAGGAGGACTACGCCATTCTGGTCAAGGACATGATCTCCTCCGGTCTCCTGATGAAGATGGAGGATGGGACGCTACTGCTGACGGATAACGGCGAAAGGGTGTCCTCGGACAGGTCGTTCTGCTCGGTGTTCACCGTGAAGAAGGAGATAGAGGTCAAGAGCGAGGGCAAGCAGGTCGGCTCCATCCAGGAGATGCCGGACATAGGGGAGCTCATACAGCTGGCAGGAAGGATCTGGACCGTCGTGAAGACCGATCCCAAGGCCATGAGCATCGACGTGGAGGAGACCGAGGGGTCCGCCAACACCCTCTGGAAATCCGGGGTCCCTGGAACCCACAACAAGGTCATGGAGCGCATGAGGGAGGTCCTGGAATCCGAAGAAGACTATAGTTTCCTAGATGCATCCGCCCACGACGAGCTCCGCAGATGCAGACAGGCCGCCAGGGAATGCGGCATGCTGGAAGGCGTGGTCGAGATAAACGGCTGGTTCAGGATATTCCCCTGGGTCGGGACCACCGCATTCGACACCCTATGCAGGGTCCTGAGGCAGATATGCGACAAGGTCCTGGAAAGGCCGCCCTACTACGTGGACGTCCTCACGGAGCTGGACTGGGGAGAGCTGCAGGAGACCATAGAGCGCTATTCGAGCCAGAGGTTCGCCTACGACCTCATCGGCGACGACAGGCTGGTATTCGGAAAATACGACAGGTACGTCCCGGAGGACCTCCTGGTCAAAGCGTTCGGCGAAGATCGCCTCGATTTCTCCTACCTGGGCCCGATACGTGAAATTCAACCGTGAAGGACTCCCACTTGGACCTCTTCCCATCGGTTCCTACCAACCTGTACTTGAACGAATGTCCTGGGACGAGATCGTCGATCGTGACGAAGTTCTTCTCGTCTGATAGATGGTAAGTACCTATCACTATAGTCTCACCAGATATCTCGGTCGAAATCTCTACGGCACGGTCCTTCTTGGGATTGCGGACGATAATCATCACGCGGTCGCCGCCGATCAGGCAGGCGCTCCCTCCAGACTCCTCGCCCCAGCTCGCATCCTCGCTCCTGTTTACAAGGAAATACCTGGAGACGTCGTCCTCGCTGAGATTGTCCTTGCAGCAATAGATGAAGAACTCCCTCGCAACCTCAGGAACTTTTTCCTTGTCTCCGGATTCGTAGAGATCCACGTACCTGTAGAGCGTGGGCCTGGAGACTCCTAGCTTCGATGAAACGTAGGAGATGGAGGACGCCCTCTTCAGGGTGTCCAACAGGCTTTGGCCGGATTCCATGATCGTGATAAAGTTTACACAATATAAATATCTTACATTTATTGTAAATAAATCTGTTCATTAGTTTCCAATAAGTGTAAAGTCTTTATAATCGGCACCCTATGACCAACCATGGGAGAATCGGCACAGCCAACTCGGCTTCTTCATATTTCTGATCTGCATCTAGGAAAAAGCCTCCGTGGCTTCCCTCTGATAGAGGAACAGGAGGATATGCTGGGACAGATTCTGTCGATAATCGATAAAGTGCATCCTGATGGCCTCATAATCGCCGGAGACGTCTACGACAAGAGCGTTCCGCGCGAGGATGCCGTCACCATGTTCAGCTACTTCCTGGCCGAGGTCGAGTCCAGAGGCTGTCCTGTTTACATGATAGGAGGGAACCACGACTCCGGCAGGAGGCTGGATTTCGGCGATGCCATCCTCAAGAAAAGGAACATACACATCGCCGGAGCGTTCAAAGGGGACATGGACCGCATAGTCGTCCACGACGGGTTCGGCGACCTGAACATCTACATGCTTCCGTACATCAAGCCCTCGCTGGTGAGGCCTTACTTCGACGAGGAGATCGAAAGCCCTGACGAGGCCATGCGGCTGATACTGGACAGGACGAAGGTGGACCCCTGTGCGAGGAACCTCCTGGTGTCGCACCAGTTCTACCTGAACTCGGACGTCCTCCCCAAACAGTGCGAATCCGAGACGTCCCACGCCTGCGTCGGCGGGCTGGACTGCATCTCGGCGAGCCTTCTGGATCCTTTCGATTACGTTGCGTTGGGGCACTTACACACTGCCCAGAAGGTCGGCAGGGAGACCGTTAGGTACTGTGGCACTCCGCTGAAGTACTCCCTCTCCGAGGTCAACGACGACAAGAGTGTCACTATAGTGAGCATCTATGAGAAGAACCATGTGGAGATCGATAGTATCCCTATAGTCCCACTCAGAGACGTCGCGAGGGTGAAGGGGACCATGGAGTCCATACGCGAACAGATGGCCGAGAGGCCGGAGCTGAAGGACATGTACGTCGGAGTGGTCCTTACAGAGCACGTGTTCGAGCCGGAGAAACAGCTCAGACTCCTGTTCGACCGCATCGTGAGCATCCAGTTCGAGGTCGCCAACAAGAGGAGCGACTCGGGAGAGATGACCATAGACGTCATTAACAACAAGACCCCGCAGGCCCTCTTCGAAGAGTTCTACAGCAAGTACACCGGACGCGACCTCACCGTATACCAGAGGGAGACCATCGACGACATAATCTCCGGCGAAGGAGGGAGGCTATGAAGCCCATCAGACTGGAGATGCAGGCGTTCGGCCCTTACGACGAGAAGACCGTCATAGAGTTCGAGGAGATGGACCATGGCCTGTTCCTGGTGACCGGGGAGACCGGGTCCGGGAAGACCATGATATTCGATGCGATGTCGTATGCCCTGTACGGGGAGACCACCGGCAGCAGAAGAGGCGTTGATTCGCTGAAGAGCGACTTCACCGACAAGAAGCCCTACGTTCTCCTCGATTTCGTCCACGACGGCATCAGCTACAGCGTCTACAGGGAGCCCTCGTACACATACACGACCCGCAACGGCACGGTATCCAAGAAGTCGGCTTCGTCCGAGCTGTACATGGGCGACGAATGCCTCTGCACCAAGAACACGGATGTGACCAAAGCGATCACGGATATCCTCGGCATCGGCCCCGAGCAGTGGGGGCAGATATCGATGATCGCACAGGGGGAGTTCGTCAAGCTTCTGGACTCGAACAGCGCCGAACGCTCCGAGATACTCGGCAGGCTGTTCAAGACCGGGAGGTTCACTTTCCTGATCGAAGAGCTCAAACGCAGGAGCAAGGACAAGGACGAGGAGTACAGCAACAGCGAGAACGACCTGAACTGGATCGCCAGATCAGCTTTCTGGGACCCCGAGGACGACGTTTCTTCGATGACGTTCGAAGAGATGGCCGCCAAGCTGGAATCGTACAACAGGAGGGACGAGGCCGAGCTCAAGAGCCTTGAAGAATCCCACGTGGAGCTCGAGAAGGCGTACGCCATAGCCCTCCAGAAGGACGGCGAGGCCGAGGCCCTGGCGAAGGACTTCTCCAAGCTGGACGAGGAGAGCGAGAAATGGAAGTCCCTCCAGGAGCAGAAGGAGCAGATGGAGAGGAAGAGGACCGACCTCGACCTCGCCAGCAGGTCCGTTGCGATCGACGCAGTCCGTAGGGACCGCGAATCCCATAGGATGGCCGCATAGGAAGCCTCCAAGAGGCTCGAAGCTTTCGAACAGAGGAAAAAGGACAACGATGCGGCCCTCGAAGGGCTCAGGCCCGAATACGAGGCCCTGCCGGGACGCAGAGAGGAGCTGAAGAACCTCGGAACCCGCCTGGACGATCTTAACAAGAAGCTGGAGGCCTGCTGCAACGCCACTAACATCCGCTCCGACCTAGACGGCTGCAGGAAAGAGCTGGAGGAGCTTGAATCCGCCAGCAACACCCAGCAGGCCGAACAGAAAGAGCTGGAAGAATCCAGAAAGGAAATCGCCAGCACCCTCGAAGCGCTCGCGAAATCCGCCGCGGAAGCGGACGTCTGCAAAGTCCGCCTGGATGGCATCAGGAAAGACCTAGGGGGCCTGGAGAAGGACAGCAGAACGCTCGAGAACATCAAATCCAGATGCGCGGAGATCGAGAGCGTCAAGGAGGAGCTCGCCAGAAAGTCATCCGAGTTCACCAACCTGGACATCCGGAGAGCGGACATGAGCCACAGGTTCCTCCTGTCGCAGGCCGGCATAATCGCCAAGAGCCTGATCCCAGGCGCCCCCTGTCCCGTGTGCGGATCCACGGATCATCCCTCGCCCGCCACCGTTCCCGAAGACGTGCCCACCGAGGAGTCCATAAAGGGCATGGAATCCCAAGTGGAGATCGCCAGAAAGAAGAGGGATGACGTCAACGGAAATCTGACCAGGATCGCCGGCGAGCGCGACAGCATGATCGAGAGCCTGTCCGGATACGGCGATTCCATCGAGGCTATCGAAACGATGATCGCGGATCGTCTCGCGAGCCTTAATGGAGAAGCATCCGAGCTGGAATCGGAGCTGGAATCCAGGATGGCCGACAAGAAGAGACTTGAAGATGCCAGGGCGCAGGACAACAAAGCCTCGGCCAGACTAGAGGAGCTAAAGAAGTCCCTGGAATCCCTGGGAGGGAGGATCTCCGACGCGAAGGCGAAGGAGGCCACCCTTGCGGAGAGGCTGAGAGCGGCCATCGACGCATGCGAAGGGGCGGAGAAGGATTCGATAAATGCTGACATCGCCGCCACTAAGGAGAATTCCGAGAAGCTCTCTGCGCTCATCGACGAGGTGGAGAATAGGATGAAGGAAGCGACCAACAGGGAAGCCTCGCTGAAGAGCTCGATCGAATCCGAGGAGGCCAACGTAAGGAGGGAGAAGGAGACCTTCGAGGCGAAGTCCGAAGAGGTCGTCGCGATGCTGGCGTCCGTCGGAATCAGCGAGACTGACCTGGACGGCATCCTGCTGATAGACAGCGGAGCACTGAAGTCGGAGATCGACAGATACGATGGCGCTGTCAGAACCAACAACGCCCTGCTGGAGGACCTCAGAACCAGGGTGGACGGAAAGGAGAAGCCCGACGCCGAAGCGGCCAGAAAAGAGGTCGTAGATGCCAAAGCCGCTGTCGACGAATCCGTCGAGAAAAGGACCGCCTTATCCAACAGGCTGAGTCACAACACCGATGTCGAGGTGAAGATGAGGGAGAGGATTCCTCGGTGGGAGAAGCTCAGAGGAGAAGCAGAAGAGCTCAGGCTTCTGGCCGACGCCGCGAGCGGAAAGGTACAGGGAGAGGCGAAGGTCCCGTTCGACCAGTACATCCAGACCGTATTCTTCGACAGCATCCTACTGCTGGCCAACAAGAGGCTCACGAACATGTCCGGCGGCAGATACGAGCTCATCCGCAAAAAGGAAGGCGACAGAAGGAGCCAGACCGCCCTGGACATAGACGTCATGGACAACTACACCGGGATACAGAGAAGCGTGAAGACCCTCTCTGGCGGAGAATCGTTCAAGGCCGCCCTGTCGCTGGCGCTGGGACTCTCGGACATGGTCCAGTACACCGCAGGAGGCCTGAGGGTCGAGACCCTGTTCATAGACGAGGGGTTCGGCTCTCTGGACAGCGAGTCGCTGGAACAGGCCATAACAGTCCTGGAAAGCCTCTCCGAAGGCGATGTGATGGTCGGAGTGATCTCGCACGTCGACCTGTTCAAGGAGCGCCTGTCCAAGAAGATCTGCGTCACCAAGAAGAAGAACGGCGGCAGCAGAGTGGAGATAATAACGGACTGATCGGAACAGGGTCTTCTGGGAACCGAACGATCTGGAGACCCTGTCGGGGATGTCCACCCACATCCTCGCGGTCTCCTCCCTTTCCAATCTGACCGGGAGGACCAGCCTTCTAGCGTTCTCCAGGTCGTACGCGTAACAGACCTTCCCCTCGTGGTACGGGGCTATGGGCGAGTCCTTGAACGGTCCAACCCTATGCCACTCCACGAACTCCTCGTAGCTTATCTCCCGCACGGAGACGAGCTCTGCGAGGCCGTAGACACGAAATGTACCCGAGTCCACGATAGCTATCGTTCCGCGTACAGGAGCCGGATACAGGCGAGCATCGAAGGATTTCTTACCGTCCAATATCTCGTCGAGATAGAACTTGGACATCAAGAGGCCTTTCATGGTACCAAAAGAGAGAAGAGCCTCCCCTTTCGGGGAAGCGAGGGGGTTGCCCCTCGGTTTCAGATCTTGCCCGACTTCCTCAGAACGAGGAGGAGAACCAGGAGCACGAGGATGATGACGATCACTATGCCCAGGTAGAGCATGGTGTTGTCGCCGCCGGTGTCTCCACTGGGGGAACCGGACTCCTTGACAGTAACGGAGCAGCTCGCTGCCTGTCCTCCGCTGACGGAAGTGGCGGTAATGGTCGCGGATCCCTCTGCAACAGCAGTGACGACTCCGTTGTTGACGGTGACGACGCTTGTATTGTTGGAGGACCAGACGACTCCCTTGTTGGTAGCGTTGTCAGGGCTGACGGTGGCCACGAGGGTCTGGGTCTTTCCCTTGTCGAGGGTGACGGAGCTGGTGTTGAGCGATATTCCGGTGACCGGCACAGGCACATCAGGGGCCTTCTCGACGGTGACGGTACAGGCTGCGGTCTTTCCCCCATCCACGGTGGTGGCGATGACGACCGCGCTTCCCTCTTTCACTCCGGTGACGACCCCGTTGTTGACCACGACGACGGACGAGTCGGTGGAGGTCCAGTTGATGCTCTTGTTGCTCGCGTTGTCAGGGCTGACGGTGGCCACGAGGGAATCGGAGGTTCCTGCTGTGATGGTCATCGAACTCTTGTTAAGGGTGACTCCGGTGACATGGGTCGTGGGCTCTGCGACTGTGACGGTGCATGCCGCCGCCTTTCCTCCGTCCACCGTGGTGGCGATGATGATGGCTGAACCGTACTTGACGGCCTTGACGACTCCGTTGGAGACGGTGGCCACGCTGCTGTCGGTGGATGACCAGGTCACGTTCTTGTTGGTGGCGTTGGAAGGAGCGACGACAGGTGTAAGGGTGATGGACTCTCCGATGTCCAGGGTCGCTTCCCTCTTGTCAAGGGTGACGCCGGTCACAGGGATGCTGCCCTCTCCGATGACGATCTTCCCGTCGACGGTCAGAGGGAACAGCTCGATCTCGTCGCAGTTGTGCATCGTGACCTTGTCGAATGCGATCGGCATCTCGTCGGTTGCCGAGGATGACACGGTGAAATAGAGGGTCAGAACCGTGCCGATGGCAGTGGAGTCGGCAAGATCCTTGCTCTCGAGATAGATGTCGCATGTTCCATCGCCGATGTTGTAAGTGACATCGATTATGCTGTTAGGAACCACACTGGTGAGCGTGAGGTGGCTGTCGTAATCGATACTGATCTGGGTGCCGAAGAATCCGACGTTCTTGTCGATCGTGAGATCCACGGCTACGGATGTGGCCCCAGGCTGCGAGTTGACGGTGCCGATGCTCAGCTGAATGTCCCTGTCCACCGCATCAGCGGGTTCGGAGACCATAGCAAGAGAGCAAGCGAGAACCGCGACGAGCGCGAGGACCATTACTCCTGTCTTCTTCATCATGATCGTCCTCCGGTGCGTTGTCCGCACCAGTATGTCTTCGTACGCCGAGTATTCGCTAAAGGGATATATTACCGACGATTGAAAACGAAAGATATTATTGGTAAAAGAACGAGGATGGGTGCTCCATCCCCGTTGTTTATTCAGATGAGGTCCTCGAAGCCTTCTACGACCTGAGGATACTTCTCTTTCACTACCTTCAGGAGATTGTAGACGTTGACTTCCTTGATATCCGAGCCGGAGATCATCTTGATCAGGTCGTCGATGACGTCGTCGGTGAGGGTGGCGAGCTTCTCCTTCGCCATCCAGTTCCTGAACAGCTTGTCCTCCATCCTGTCGCGCCACATCTTCTCATAGGGCATCAGAGCCTCCTTGGAGAAGTCGTTCTTCTTGGCGCACTCGGTGAGGACCTTTCCGGCGTACATTCCGGTCCTGCATGCGTGGCAGATTCCTCCGCCGGTAATCGGATCGATGATCCTCGCGGCATCTCCGACCAGGACGATGTTGTCGTCCACGGCGCAGTCGAGACCGGGGCAGGTGGACACGAATCCTCCCATGATCTCGAGGATCTGGGCCTTGGCGAACCTGGGGTCCTCTGCGATGAACTTGTCGAGATAGTACTTCGCGTCGGCGCCCTTCTTGCAGAGGGACCCCATGACGCCTATTCCGACATTGGCGACCCCGTTGCCCTTAGGGAAGATCCAGACGTATCCTCCGGGAGCGGCGGATCCGATGATGAACTCGCAGAAATCGGGGGCAACGTCGAGGTTGCACATCCTGTACTGGATGCAGGAGTCGATATCGGACAGCTTGAGGGTGGTGTCGATTCCGGCCCACCTTCCGACCTGGCTCTCGTATCCGTCCGCGGCCACGACGGCCTTGGCGCGGATCTCAATCTCCTCTCCCATGCACTTGGCTTTGACTCCGGCGATCTTTCCGTCGGCTCCGCGGATGATTCCGGTGGCGGAGGTGCGCATCATGATCTTGGCGCCGGCTTCGGCAGCATCCCTGGCGAGAGCTTTGTCGAACAGATGCCTCTCGAGGACGTACCCGACCTCGTTCCCGGCCTTGGACTCGTCCAGCTGGAACGCGGTTCCCTGGGTAGATTTGATGATCGCTCCTTTCATATCGGCGCGGATCCAGGTGGGATCGGGCTCGATGCCGACCTCCGTGAGCCATTTCTTCGATACGCCTTCGGCGCACCTGAGAGGAGCTCCGATCTCGGCTTTCTTCTCTATGAGGATGGTGTCGAGGCCTCCTGCAGCACAGAACTTGGCCGCCATGCTTCCGCCGGGACCTGCTCCCACGATGACGATGTCGCACTGGTATGTCTTCATGCGATCACTCCATGGAGAGCGCGGCTACGGGACAGAGCTTCACGCAGATTCCGCACTTGATGCAGTCGTCGTTGAATTCCAGAACAAAGTCGTTTAGGAATATGGCGTTCTTGGGGCAGGAGCCCACGCAACCGCCACAGTGCAAACATTTGTTCACGTCAACTATCATTTTACTCACTCGTCCTTGGGAACTATAAGGGCTTCGGCAAGCTCTTTGGCCTGATCCTGGTGGGTTTTCTTCCACTCCTCGAGAGGAACGGAGAACTTGTCCTCCACGGCCTTGCGGAACTCGGGTCCGCTGTTGTAGGCGCAGAAGGGGATGATGCGGCAGTCGGGGGTCACGTAGTGGACTCCACAGCGCCTGACCCTCTCCACATCGTAGTTGTAGCTGTCCTGGAAGTGCATTCCGCAGATGAGCATCATCTTCCAGGAGAACGCGGCGAGCGTCTCCTTTGACTTGTCTCCCATGACTCCGGAGATCATCTTGACAAACTTCATCTTGGTGAGGCCCTCGGGCATCTTGCTCTCGTCCACGCAGGAGTTGAGCAGCTTGAGGAGCTTCACGGCGTACAGCTTCTTGAACTTGGAATCGTCAGCCTTGTCGGCGATCTTGTCGAGCTCTCTGGAGAACCTCTCGACGTCGACGAACCTGGGGAAAGGAACGACGTTCCCTTTCTCGTCCTGGAACAGGTATGTGGCGATACCGCAGTGGGGGTGGGTCGTAAAGGTGACTTTGTTCTCGCCGAGGAACGCGGAAGCGAATTTGGATATGGGCGCGACGACAGGGACGGGGTACCAGTCCTCCCTGTTGGCGTATCCGGTCTGCTCCTCGACGCACCTGATGAGGTCGGGCAGGGTGAACCTTCCCTTGGAGACCTCCTCCTGGGTGACACGTCCGGTGAACGCGACGGGCTGGAAGTTGACTCCTCTGATGACATCCGAGTTCTCGAAGGCGAACTTCACGATGTCTCCTATCTCGTTGTCGTTCATTCCGGTGACGACGACGGGGACCAGGACGATCGAGGGGCTGTGCAGTCCCTCCTCGTTGAGCCTTCTGCAGTTCTCGATGACCTTCATCTTGACGTCCAGCATCTTCCTGGCCCTGGAGCGGAGATAGACCTCCTCCCTGAGGCTGTCGAACTGGAGGTAGATGGTGTTCATTCCTGCCATCTTGGCGGCCTTGAGGAACTCGTAATCCTTGGCGAACTTGATTCCGTTGGTGGCCACCTGGATCTGAGCGAACTTGAGCGATTTGGCGTCGGCGATGACGTCGATGAACCTGTCGTAGACGGTAGGCTCTCCGCCCGCGAACTGGACCGCGGTGCATTTGATGGGCTCCTCGGACCTCAGGGTGACCAGCATGTCGTGGACCTGCTCGAAGGTAGGCTCGTAGACATACCCCTGGTGGTTCGCGTTCGCGAAGCAGATGGGGCAGTTCATGTTGCATCTGTTGGTCAGATCCACATTGGCGATGGCGGTGCAGGAGAGCATGTCGATCCTGTTTCCGTCGATCACTATGTGCACGGTGTCGTCCCCACCCTTCGGGACAGTCTTGTCGCAGGGGTTGTGGAGTCCGACTCCGTCATGGGCGAACTTCTCCGCTTTGAGATAGTAGTCCACATCGGACCAGTAGGTGTCGCTGAACTTGCCGTGGACAGGGCACTCCTTCTCCATGATGACCTTTCCATCCTTGGCGAATATGTTCGCCTCCAGGATCTTTCCGCACTCAGGACAGAGGGACCTCGTCTTTTTCGGGAGTCCAGTCCCACCAGCATAATCTCTTGAAGTGATTGACATGGTACCTTTCAGAACTACGACTGTTCTGATTCTATAAAAAAAGGTAGGACCACAGAAACAGGGATTCTTCGGTTTATCCGAAGTAAATCTGGCATATCCACGTTCCCGTCGTAGACGTGCATGCACAGCCCGCGATTATTATCCCTCTGAGCTAAAACGAACTCATGAGAGACAAACGCGGCGCGATGCCTTTCGCGGTCATCGCGGTGATGATACTGGTAGCGTCCGTTGCCTGCGGAGCTGTAGCAGCCAACTACGAGAGGGCCTCGCAGGAGGCGCACAACATCGAGGAGGACGCCGAATCGATGGACGCGGCCCTGGAAGGGATGGAATCGTTCGTGAACAGAGGCCTCGCCGAGATTATTAGGGACGTCTCGGTCAACGGCAGCGGAGGCCTGGAGGATAGAAAGGAGCAATTCAACACCAGGGCGGACAGCTGGCTTCGGTACCAGTTCCCCATGGTCGACAACGGGGCCCATGCGGAGCTGGACTCGTTCGAGATAGAGCTCGGAGCCCAGCCGCTTAAGCTCGCTTCCGAGGACGGGTACGTACCGACATATCTGAAGGCGACCGGAACGGTGAAGGTCGTCGTCAGCACAGGGTTCGACGGCGCGAAGGCCGATCTCGAGATATCCACCGACGGGAGCTGCACCCTTCCTCTGGCGGCCGAGCAGGGCTCCCTTTTCGAGAGGATGGCGGCCGAGGGTTCCGTATCCCTGTCCGAGATGATGTCGTACCAGCTGACCAGCCTGGCGCAGACGCGCGTGATGAACGGCTACGGCGCATTGAACGCGTACGGAGGCCACAGCACGGACAAGATCCTCACCAAGCAGGACGTCCTTGACGCGTACAAGTCGTCGATGGAGATCCTGAAGGCGCTCTGCTTCCGCGACGGAAAATACTCAGAGGAGTCGTTCGTGGACCCTGCGAACATCGCGGTATCGGACGAGGGGAAGGTCACCATCGACCTCCAGGCGGTCTATTCCCAGGCAGTAGCCAGCCTGGCGGACGACATCGCCATCAAATGGTACGACTACATGTACGGGAACACCTTCCTGGACGCGATCCAGAACACCAGGTGGATCTACAGGAACGCCCAGCTCGCGATGGTGTCGTTCATGAAGGGCCAGAGCCCGTTCGACGCCTCCCCGTACCTGAAAGCCGTGATGGACCTGAACGGGATATCCGAGGACGAGTACAGGTACCCGGGATCGGGCACCACCGTGTTCACGGCGTACGGACAGGAGTTCGAGATCAAGAACCCGTCCGTGGACATCCTCAAGACGAAATGGATCAAGAGCTTCAGGCTCAGCTACGAGAACGAGAGGAAGTGGCTCCTCGAGCAGATAGGGACCCTTCTGAGGATGGCGTCGGTCAAGATGGGAGAGCAGCACGGCCTCGCCACGATAGTCGTCGATGCGGATCCCTTCGATGAGACCAGGTTCGGGGATGCTCTGAGAGCATCGATAGAGAGGATGCTGGAGGCCTGCGAGAGCAACTTCAGGTCGTCCCTCCCTTCGGCGATACTGGAATCCGGCGTCACCGACCCGCTCTACGGAGCCGTCTGCGACGCGGTGTACGAGAACAGGGATTCGTACGTCCTTGAGAAGGAGTTCGAATCGAGGACGAGGAAGGCCCTGTCGTCAAGCATGTCGGAAAAGGAGATCGAGGCCTTCCTGTCGAGCGAGCAGTACACGGACGCGCTGGAATCCTACCGCGCGGAGGTGTATTCCGACCTGGAGGTGTTCGAGGACCCGGAGAAGATGCCCTCCTGGCGCAACGGTTTCCTGGAATGGACGCTCAGCGAGGTCTGCTCGGTCGGATTAGGGACCTCCGGGGTGTCGAAGTATGTGGGCGAGAGGATCATGCTGATGTGCCAGGAGATGGTCTCGACCTCGGACATGAACTCCTGCGGAGAGGTCCTGGAGCTCCACGGAGAGAGCTCGTTCGACGTTGAGAGGGAGGAGGGAGGCGTCTCCTACGAGAGGCTGGTCGCTGACGTATCCATATCGCCTGTGACGTCCGCTCCGAAGATAGTCGAGAAGAAATGCGTCCATGCGATCGGATTCGACGAGGACTACCTCGCTGGATACACCACCGTCTTCAGCGTATCCCTCACCGACACCGTCAGATACGAGCTGACCGGGACCGGCGCAATGTCCTCATCCATGGGCTCGAGATCGTGCACCGTCTCCGGAGGGTTCCCTGTATCCGTATCGTTCGAGGTCGTAGTATCCAGCGGATGGGCCCTGGCCGGCGTCGAGTACAGCCCCAGCTGCACGGTCCTGACCGACCTCTGGGAGAAGGTCCTGCCGATGATGGAGCCCATCCTGGAGCCTCTGAAGAAGGTCATGGAGATCCTCAAGAAGATCATGGCCGCCGTCGGGGACAGGATATCCGAAGCCGCCATGTACGCGTCCTCGTATCTCGAGGAGCTCTACAACGACATCATCGTTCCCCTGAAGGCCATAGCCGAATGGGCGAAGGAGAGCCTGGAGGAAGTGTTCGAAGAGCTGGCGAGCAGCATAGGCGTAAGCATAGGATTCGGAGAGCAATCGGTTTCCATGAGCCTCTTGGGATACGACCTGAAGATCATCACGAACGCAGTATCCCTCGCCGGGAAGACCAAGACCCTGTTCACGTTGGAGCTGTCCAAGGTCACCGAAGGGCGCACGGTCACGGTCGGGGTCACCCTCAAGACCTCCGGCGGAATAGAAGCGGACGACATCCGCTTCATCGCCTACGGAAGCATCGTCGACCCCGGGGACGAGAACAGGACGCCCTGGAAGGTCAAGCTCAGGATGGATCCGCTCCTTAGGAACGGGAAGCACCTCATCACCGTGGACGGACGCGCCGGCCGCACCAGCATCAACCTGATCCTCCCGGACATGATCGAATACCACGAGCTGGGCCTGAGGCTCTCCGACGTCCCCGGGATCGGAGATGTGCTCTCGAACATACCTCTGCCACTCATCGGCGTCAAGGCCGAGGTGGATGCTGGATTCAGCCTGAAGTACAGCGCTCCGCTCAAGTTCGGCCTGATCATAAACGAGCTGGAGACCAACCCGGCCGGGGACGACAAGGGAAACGAATGGATAGAGCTGCTGAACAACTCTGAATCCACGATCGACCTTGACGGGTACACGCTGACGGCTTCCTCGGACTGGAAGACCAAGGTCATGACCCTGTCGGGAACCATAGCTCCAGGAGAGACCCTGGACATCGAGCCCACCTTCGTCATGGTCAACTCCTCCGGGAAGTACACCCGCTCCGGAGAGGCCGTCACGCTGAAGGATCCGGACGGGAACATAATCGACAAGACGCCCACGCTGAAGGACGGCGACAACGATTCCAAGACCTGGCACAGAGATTTCGACGGCTCTACGGAATGGGTGTTCTCCGAGGGGACCAGAGGGTCCAGCAACGGAGGGAGAGCCCAGGCCGTGATATCAGCAGGTGACCTGAAGGACATAGCTTGGACAGCAGTCCAGGAAGCTTTCGACGACATCGGGGCCATCACCGACGCCGATTCCCTGGAGAAGTTCACCGAAAGGCTGGTGTACCACACCGTGGACGGCGTCATAGACCAGGTCACAGGGTTCGTGGTGGAGGCTTCGGTGTACGTATCCGTGGACATGACCGACCTGACGTCGTCCGCGAAGAGCGGGTTCAGGGTGGCTCTCCGCACGGATTCCCAGCTGGCCGAGGACTGCCTCAAATTCATCGCCGGGAAGCTGGAAGCACTCCTGCTGGACATCGACAACCCGTACTCCATCTCCCTGGGGAAGTCGTTCATGGAGAACATCGACCTGGAGGTCGGAGTGCATGTCCAGGTCGGGTTCCCGGAGTTCCTGAAGGAGGGCATAGACCTCCCGAATGCGAACCTGGAAGGAGTGTTCCGCACCAACCTGGCATCCATCTCGGGGCTCTTCGGCGAGGACATCGGAAGGCCGGAGACGATGTTCGGGATCGTGATCCGCGACTGCCCCATGGCCGGGATACCTTCGGTCCTTAAGGCGGACTCGAAAATGAAGCACGACTTGTGGCTGATGAAGGCTACCGTGAAGTGGTGACGAGCCTTCGACCACCAAAGGTTTAATCCAAGAACAAGATGGAGAACGCATGGCCGGAATGGATTACAAGGTACCCACTGTGCTGTCGGCTGATGAGCTCATGGAAAAGGCGTTCCACAGGGCATCCAAGATCTCCAAGAACGGCACCAACGCGATGGACACGCGCAAGAAGACCGCGCTGGCGAAGGTCACCGCTTCGGGAGACATAGTCGTCACAGCGCTCGCCGCATACGTTCAGAGATTCCCCAGGATGGACAAGAGGGACGACTTCTTCCCCGAGCTGGTGGACATAGTCATAGGCATAGACAGATACAAGAAGGCCCTCGGCGCCGTCAACTGGTGCGCCAGCAGGGTCGACAAGCTGAAGAACGACAGCCTGAGGGACATCAGGAAGACCAAAGACCCCGCGATCATAGAGTCCCTGCGCAAGAGCTTCTACGGAAGGATGAAGTCCTACGTGGACAGGATCTCCGACGACCTGGAGTTCCTGCAGGAAGCCAGGGAGAAGCTGAAGAGGATTCCCGCGATCGACTCCGCCGCTCCCACCCTCGTGGTCGCAGGATTCCCCAACGTCGGGAAGAGCAACCTGGTCACCGTGCTCTCCAGCGCCGCTCCCCAGATCGCCCCGTACCCCTTCACCACCAAGGGGATCATCGTGGGCCACATGCAGGACGAGTGGAGGAAGTACCAGGTGGTCGACACCCCTGGACTCCTCGACAGGACCTTCGACGAGAGAAACGACATCGAGAAGCAGGCCGTCCTCGCGCTGAGATACCTCACCGACGTCATGCTGTTCGTCATCGACCCCTCCGAGACCTGCGGATTCAGCAAGGATGTCCAGGAGAAGCTCCTGAAGAACATAGAAGAGGGATTCGTAGGAGTCCCGATCATAGTCGCCGAGAGCAAGTGCGACGTCCTGAAGACCGACAGCGGACGCATGTGCTTCTCCGCCCAGACCGGAGAGAACATGGAGGAGCTCAGGTCCAGGATCCTCGAAGAGATGAGGGTCGTCTTCCGCAGAAAGGCTGCCGAGGCCGAGACGGAAGTGGAGCGATGGCGAATCCAGCAGCCAGCCCCGAGATGGAGGAGTATTTCGACCGTCTCCTATCCATGAAGGACAGATGCTACGAGATCGCGGAGAAGGCCCGCGCCATGGGATACGACCCTGAGACCAGCGTCGAGATACCCCAGGCGTCGGACCTCGCATCGCGTGTGGAGAAGCTTCTGGACGAGTATCACGTGGAAGGCGTGGCCGAGGACATCAGGGAGCTGACTAAGGAATACGGGAACCGTGAGCTGGTCGCCCTGATGGTGGCCAAGAAGATGGCGAAAAGGCCCGCAGCAAGTCTCGAAGAGGCTCTGGACAGGGCCACCAGGGTGGGGCTCGCGGTCCTCACCGAAGGTATCCTGGTCGCTCCCCTGGAAGGTATCGCCTACACCAGGATACGCAAAAACGCCGACGGGTCGGATTACGTCGACCTCGTCTTCGCAGGACCTATCCGTGCCGCCGGAGGAACCGGACAGGCGATGAGCGTCCTCATAGCGGACGTCGTCAGGACCGAGCTCGGAATCGGAAAATACATCCCCACGGAACAGGAGATAGGCAGATTCGACGAGGAGATACCTCTCTACAAGCAGAACCAGCACCTCCAGTACACCCCTACCAGCGAGGAGATAGACCTGATCGTGAGGAACTGCCCCGTCTGCGTCGACGGAGAAGGGACCGAAAGGGTGGAGATCTCGGGATTCAGAGACCTCCCCCGTATCGACACGAACCAGGTCAGGGGAGGAGCGTGCCTCGTCATTGCGGAAGGAATGTGCCAGAAGGCCGCCAAGCTGAAGAAGCACGTCGACAAGCTCGGACTTCCCGGATGGGAATTCATAGGCAAGTTCCTGGACGCCCACAAGACCGTGGACAAGAAGGGGGACGCGGATGCCCCGAAGACCGTCCAGCCCCTGGAGAAGTATCTGAAGGACATCGTCGCGGGCCGTCCCATATTCGGGCACCCTTGCCGCGTCGGCGGGTTCAGGCTCAGATACGGGAGGGCGAGGACGTCCGGACTGGCGTCCTTGGCTTACAACACCGGCAGCATGTACGCCATGGACGAGTTCATGGCGCTTGGAACCCAGCTCAAGATCGAGAGGCCGGGAAAGGCCTGCGTCGTGACGCCGTGCGACAGCCTCGAAGGCCCAACGCTCCTTCTGAAGAACGGGGACCTGGTCTACTGCCACGACAAGGACGACGTCATGGCCATCAAGAACGACATAGCGGAGATCGTCGACAACGGCGAGATCCTGGTACCGTTCGGCGAGTTCTGCGAGAACAACCACGTCCTCGTCCCGGGCGGATACCCTGTGGAATGGCACAAGCTCGAGATCCGCGAGAAGGGAGAGCTTCCGGAGGACTGGAAAGACCCCACCTACGAGAGGGCGAAGCAGATGAGCGCGGAGCTCGGAGTCCCTCTGCACCCCAAATTCAACCTGTTCTGGTCCGACTGGCCGCTGGACAGGATCAAATCGCTGAGAGAATATATACTCGAGAAGGGCGAGTTCAAGGACGACGTCCTGTCCATGCCCAACGACCCCGTCCAGAAGCGCATGCTCGAGGACCTGGGCGCCCTCCACATCCTCCGCGAAAAGAGGATCATCATAGACAGGAAGTACTCCGAGCCCATGCTCGACTGCCTCGGCATAGAGCACGATGGAGGGAAACTCTCCGCAGGCCCGGAACTGGACGGGAAGGACACTCTGGAAGCGATAAGCAAGGCGGCTGGTTACGAGGTCCGCGCGAGGGCGATGACCCGCATAGGGACGCGTATGGGCCGCCCTGAGAAGGCCAAGGAGAGGGACATGACGCCCAAGGTGTTCTCGCTCTTCCCGGTCGGGAAGGACGCCGACGCCGGAAAGGAGTTCGTCTCCGCCATCGCCGCCGCCAAATCTATCCCCACCCATGCCGGCAGAGCAGTCATACGCACCGAGGTGGCCAACAGGGTCTGCCCCGTGTGCCACGAGAAGACCTTCCGCAACTGGTGCAGGACCTGCAACCAGCACACGGTATACGTCCCCGTGGCCAACAGCTTCGGCGGAAAAGGCCCGGCGGAGTTGGAGATAGACCTGGAAGCCGAGTTCAAGGCCGCCTGCGAGTCTCTCGGCGAGAAGCCTCCTGTCGAACTGAAGAGCCTGGACGCGCTGATATCCAGGACGAAGACCACCGAAGCCGTGGAGAAAGGGATCCTCAGGCGCAAGAACAACGTCTCGACCTTCAAGGACGGGACCATCCGTTTCGACATGACCGACATCCCCCTCACCCACTTCAGGCCGAGGGAGATAGGCCTCAGCATCGAGAAGGCCCACGAGCTCGGGTACACCCACGACTGGAACGGAGACCCTCTGACCGACCCCGAGCAGATCTGCGAGCTGAAGGTCCAGGACATAATCCCTTCGACCGACTGCGGGAACTATATGGTCAAAATCTCCAAGTACATCGACGACGAGCTGGAGGAGTTCTACCACCTCGACCGCTTCTACAACGCCGAGAAGAAGGAGGACCTGATCGGACAGGTCACCTTCGGACTGGCCCCTCACACTTCAGGATGCATCCTCTGCCGCATCATAGGCTATGCGAACGTCCGCGGATGCTACGGCCACCCGTTCTTCCACGCCGCCAAGAGGAGGAACTGCGACGGTGACGAAGACTGCATCATCCTGGCCATGGACGGCCTGCTGAACTTCTCGAGGACCTTCCTGCCCGACAGGCGCGGAGGCCTCATGGACGCCCCTCTGGTTCTGACCACGAAACTGGACCCGAACGAGATCGACAAGGAGGCCCACAACGTGGACTGCCTCCGCGAGTATCCTCTGGAGCTGTACCGCGCAGCCATGGAGATGAGGGATCCCAAGGAGATCGAGAAGATCATGGACCTCATCGCCGGGAGGATCGGAACGCCCGACCAGTACGAGCACATGGGATTCACCCACGACACCAACGACATCTCCTACGGTCCGAAGTACTCCGCTTACACCACGCTGGAGACCATGATGGACAAGATGGACGCGCAGCTGTCTCTGGGGAAGAAGATCCGCGCCGTGGACGAGGTCGATGTGGCTAGAAGGGTTCTGAACAAGCACTTTCTGCCTGACATGATCGGAAACCTCAGGTCGTTCTCCACACAGACTGTCAGGTGCACCAAATGCGGAGAGAAGTACCGCAGGGTGCCCTTGATGGGCAAGTGCACCGCATGCGGCAACGACCTCACCCTGACCGTTCACGAAGCCAGCGTGAAGAAGTACCTCGAGGTTTCAAAGACCATCGGAGAGAAGTACAGCTTGGACACCTACACTCGCGAAAGGATAGACATACTCGAGATGAGCATGGACTCCGTCTTCAACAACGACAAGGTCAAGAAATGCAAGCTGTCCGACTTCTTCTGAGGTCAATCGGAGAGCTTGCCATGGATAGAGGATATCAGCTCGGCGACCTGCTCGCCCGTGTCGGTAAGCGATATCATCTTGCGGAAGGGAGGAACCTCCTCCTCTTCCACATGGAACAGCCCCGCTTCCGATAGCTCGTCGATGCGGGTGCTGACCGAGCTGGCTCCGACCGATATGGATTCGACCAGCTCGGTCTTGTTCATACATCCGTTCTCACGTACGGACATCAGCACTTTCATGGCGTGCTTCCTCTCCAATACATCCAGGCCTGCATATGGGATGACTACACGACCGCGGATGCTGCCGGTCCTGTAAAAGATACCGTTAGGGTTCATACAGATAGATTGCGATTGCTGATTTAAACCATGCTGATTGTTTCCTAATAAATTAAAACAAAATTGGATAGAATCGTACAGAATGTAAGATGTTAAAAACTCCAGCCCCCGTAGGGGCGTGGAGATAAGGATTTTCAGTACTCAGACTGTTCTTCGGACTCTTCTTCGAGTTCGGGTTCGGGCTCGGGTTCGGGCTCAGGCTCCGGAGGCAGGAGATCGGACTCGGGACCGATGTTCTCTATCTGGTCCTCGAACTCCTCCGCTTCTTTCTTGAGGATCTTGAGAGCCTCGTCCAGAGCGTCCTGGGCGGTGTAGGAGCCGTCGGTCTCGAACTTGAAGAGGAAGCAGGTGTCGTCGCCTTCGACGGTTATGCCTTCGCCGTCTCTGATATGCTCGATGCAGGTCTTGCACAGGCCGCACTCGTGCTCGTTGGCGACGACGAGCTTTCCGTCGACGATATCGAATACATTCTTGGGGCATAGGGCGGCGCACTCGAGCACGTCGTCCCTGGAAGCCGCCTTGGGGTCGATGGTGACCTTGGGGAGGTACTTGTACCCCACTCCGTTGCAGACCTGCCATTTGACGTGCTTCTTGGCGGTTCCCATGACAGCTGTGGCGATGACGCTGATACCCTGGCCGTTGACGAGCTCCACTATGGGTATGAACTCGTCCTTGACCTTGAACGCCTCCCTCTGGTCGGGTCCGACCATGGGAAGGAGATCTCCGGAATAGACGGTGCAGGGCCCGTACTTCTGCAGGAAGTACTCTATGCTGCAGCTGGAGCAGCCCTCCCCTCCGCATGTGCATTCGTCCTGGAAGACGAACTCGTCGAGGAAGGTGGGGATAGGGACCATTCCGAGCCTGTGGGCTATGATCTCGTCGAACAGGGGCGTGGCGCTCTCGTACTCCTTGCCGGTGTCGTCGGTCAAGGGTCCCAGATGGAAGTCCACCTTGTGGATGGCCATCTTAGGAAGGTCGGACAGGAGGGTCCTCCTGAGCGCGTTAGCCATGGCCGGGGAAGAGTTCTTCAGGAGGAACTTGGCCTTCCTGTCAGCCATTTCGAGTATCTCAATGTCCATGAGGACGCCCCCTCAGACCCTGCGTCCCCTGCGTCCGCCTTTCTTCTTGGTACCGTCGTGCGGTATGGGTGTGACGTCCTCGATGCGACCGATCTTGAGCCCGGCCCTGGTGAGAGCACGGATGGCGGCCTGGGCACCGGGTCCAGGGGAAACGGACTTGTTTCCTCCGGGTGCGCGGACCCTCACGTGGATTCCGACGAACTCCTTCTCCTTGGCGACTTCGGCGACCTTCTCGGCTGCCTTCTGTGCCGCGTACGGAGAGGACTCGTCCTTGGCCTGCTTGACGACCATTCCGCCGGTGGCCTTGGTGATGGTCTCGGCTCCGGTGATATCGGTGAGGGTGATCATGACGTTGTTGTAGCTGGCGTATATGTTGGCGATTCCCCATTTTGCTGTCATCAGTTAACACCGTCCTCTGCTGTGATTCCTGCCTCTGCAGCGTCGGCCCTTGCCGCTGCGGCGTCCGCTGCAGCCCTGTCGGCCTCTGCCTTAGCCCTCACGGCCGCGTTAGCGGCAGCCTGCTCCGAAGAGATCCTCATGGGGTGCATCTCGTCGGTGAAGGGGGAAGCGGGGTTGAACTCGATGGTGGACTCCTCAAGCCTGGTCACGATGTAACCGGGAACGGTGACCTTGTGGCCGTTCATGAAAATGTGTCCGTGGGTGATCATCTGCCTTGCCTGCTTTATGGTGCTGGCGTAGCCCTTCTCGTAGACGATGGTCTGGAGACGGCGGGACAGGACGTCCTCGTTCTTGAGGGTAAGGATGTCGTTGAGGGTTGCTCCGACGGTGAGGTATCCGAGACGTCCGCACTTGGCGAGAAGAGCGTCCGCCTCGATCTTGGCCTGAGCATCGTCGAGCCTGAGGCGTGCCTGCAGGTCCCTGGACTGCTTCCTCAGGTTCCTGAGGATGGTCTCGGCCTTCCAGACCTCGGTCTTGTTCTTGAGTCCGAACGCGCGGACGACCTCGACCTCGGCCTTGATCCTCTCGCCCTGCCAGGGGTGGGAGGGCGTGTCGTATGTCTTCCTTGAGAATTTAGGATCTCCCATTCAAATCACCTCAGGAGGATTTCCTCTGGACTCCCATGGTGAGTCCGTGCCTGCCGTTCGAGCGGGTCCTCTGTCCTCTGACCTTGTGGCGTCCTTCGTGCCTGATACCGCGGTAGCAGCGGATCATCTTCATCCTGTTGATGTCATCCTTCTGGATGATGTCCAGGTCGTTTCCGAAAAGATGCATGTCCGCTCCGGACTCGTAATCCATCTGCCTGTTGATGGCCCAGTTGGGGGCGTACTCGACATAGGACTTGACGAGATCCTCGATCTCTTTGACCTTCTCATCGGGGAGGGATCCCATCCTGACGGTGGGGTCCACGTTGGCTTTCTTGGCGACGATCTGAGCGACCCTCTTTCCGACGCCTTTGATGCTCTGCAGCCCGATGACGGTCCTCTTCTGACCGTCGATATCGGAGTTGACGATACGGACGATGAAGTTGAAGTTCTCGTCCTCCGTCTTCTGTTCTTTCTTTGCTTTTGCCATATAAATGACCTCCGTAAATGATCCCCAGAAGGGGAGTAACCAAGCTCCGGTTCCTTACAGGGAGGAGCTCTCAGTTGTTGTTCTTCCCGAGGGAGGAACGGGTCCTGAGTTTACGCAGAACGGCGGAAGAAGTCATTCTTAATATACTCTCGCACAAAGTATAAATGGTGCCGGAGGCCGGATTCGAACCGGCGAACTCCTACGAGAATGGATCTTGAGTCCATCGCCTTTGACCAGGCTTGGCAACTCCGGCGCGGATGTGGGTAGAAGGGGTTTGATTAATAATGTTTATGGGAGCGTAGTGACCTCTCCGCGGTTGCCGTCTATGTAGAAGGTGTACTCGTGCTGGGATACGATGCCTCCTTTGACCTCGACGAGCTCCGCGTAGCTGGAAAGGACCCCGTGGCGGACGAGGTCCTTCACGTGCTTCTCGGCATCGGGGAAGTCGCAGCTCCTGGCGCAGAAGGGGAATGTCTTGAACTCCCCTTTCACGTACTCGAAGAACTCTGCGGCCTTGGGGTCGGCGATCTTCCTCTCCCTAGCGATGCGCACTATGTTGCCGGGCTTGCCGTTCCTGACCTCTCCTGCGCCGTTGGTGGCGAAGGGCTCGATGGCGACGACCATTCCGGACTGGATCTTGACATCGGACCCGTTGGCGTAGCTGGGGACGGAGAGTCCGGCGTGGAGGTTGTAGGGCTCGATCTGGTGCCCGCAGAGGTTCGTGATAGGCGTGAATCCCGCGTTGGTTATGGTCATCTCGACGGCCTTTCCGATCTCTCCGAGAGGTATCCCGTCTCCGATGAATTCCGCGACGGTGTTCCTTGCGGTCTTGGAGATCTCCACGAGGTCCTTGTAGGCGTTCGTTCCCACCTCGACGGTTCCGGCGGTGTCTCCGACGTAACCGTCAAGCTCTGCTCCGCAGTCGACTTTGACGACGTCTCCGAGTTCGAACACCCTCTTGTCGTTGCAGCTGGGCGTGTAGTGCGCGGCGACATCGTTTATGCTTATGTTGCAGGGGAATGCGAGACCGCATCCATGATCGCGGATGTATCCCTCGACCTCCTGGGCGACGTCGTACAGCTTGACGCCCTCCTTTACCATCGACAATCCTAGCTCTCTTGCTGCTCCGGACACCTTTCCTGCGGTGCGGAGCTTCGCTAACTGATCCTCTGTCAGCATTTCAGCGCCTCTAGTATCTTCTTCTCAGGTATGGCTCCCTGGCGGACGATCTCCACGTCCTTGCCCGCCAGCCAGACTATGGTCGACGGCATTCCCAGGTTGCACTTGCCCGCATCAATGTAAGTGTCTATCGCATCTCCCAGATCACTGACCGCCGTGTTGACGTCGATGGAATCAGGGTGCGAATGAAGGTTGGCGGACGTGGCGACGATGGGCCCCGTGCGCCTTATGAGCTCCAGGGCGAACCTGTTGTCGGGTATGCGTATGCCTACCTTCTGCGACGAAGATGTCACTATGTCGGGGACGTCCGGCTGCTTCTTGATGATGATCGTCAGCGGCCCGGGGAGGAACGCCTTGATCAGCTTGTCCGCATTCTCGTTGAGGACCGCCACGCGCTCGAGCATCGCCTTATCGGACACCGCAACGGAAAGCGGCATGTCGAAAGGCCTGTTCTTGGCCACGTAAAGGTTCTTTATCGCAGATTCGTTGTAAATATCTGCACCGATACCGTAGACGGTCTCGGTAGGATAGACTATCAGCTTGCCTGCCGCGATATCTTCGGCGGCGGCCATAACGGCCTCGTCGCACTTGACTCCGAAGCCGTTGGACAGATCGCACTTAATAATCTTCAATGTCCACACCTACACTCCTTAATGCATAAACTATGCTGTCATGCCCTTGGTCAGGGCTGTAATCTCCATGACCCGGATAGACGCCGAGAATATCCAACTTGCTAAGGCGCCTCAAGGAGGCCACCATCTTCTCGGACGAACCACCGGGGAAATCGGTCCGCCCCCAGCCGTAGAGGAACACAGTATCTCCCGACACGAGGGACTTCGTAACTTGATCGTAAAGGCATATGCACCCTTCGGTATGGCCTGGCGTATGTATCACTTCGAGTCTATGATCACCGATGTCGATGATCTGGCCATCGTCAAGGTCTCCGACGTCCATGGGCCCCAGGTCCATTCCGAAGTACTTGTCCAGAGTATACTTGGAATCCCCATTCCTGATGTGAACGGCATCCGCCTCATGGGCGAACGCAGCGCATCCGAACCTCTTGGCCAGGGCTTTAAGGCCGCCGATATGGTCGACATGGCAGTGAGTGAGGACGATCATGTCCAAGCTGGATCCACCCAAGGCGGACGCGACCTTCGCTGCAAGCGCATCCGTGTAGAGCCCCAGCCCAGAGTCCACGAGAACGTTCCTGTCGCCTTTGAGAAGGTAGACGTTGGAGTCCCGGGGGTCTAGTATGCCTAAACTCACGATTGCCATAAAACGACGATTTAATGATACTATAAAACAGATTCTACCTAGTTTTTTATGCATAAACGTGAACGCAAAGATAAGCTTGGAACAGTGGTACAGCAATTCATAAAAGGGGAAATCCGAGGATGAGAAATACACATACGAAACCTGTATGACGGCTAGACCACACCCCAGCGGCGCTGAGGACTTTAGTGAGCCCGGACTGAACGCCTCGGCGAACCTCGGCGCTTACATCCGGCTCCTATCGGACCCGTCATCT
>SUSZ01000020.1 GCA_015063165.1 Thermoplasmata archaeon | reverse complement strand
TCGCGACCCCGGCCCCGTCCGAGGGCCGAATCGCCCCGCCGGTCGGCACGGTCCTGCGGATCCGGCCCAGAAGGCCGCAGGTAGGCTTCCGGACTTATACCATAAAATCCAGGAGTTAGAGTTGCAAGTAAAAACGCTGAATTTGACCATACTGAGGAAAAAGTGTCGTTATCGATTCTTGCTCTCATTGAGCATGGGAAAACGCCCATGATGATAATGCCGCTGAAGATGTGTGCTGGGTCATCGGCATAGGAGGGGAGATCATGGTGATATCGCGTAGAGCCCTCATCGAGGCCGTGGGGACATTGTATCGTACGCCAAGGGGGTCGTTCCGGGGATCTGCATAAGCATCCAGGAGATTGTGAGCTATAACCTCGTCGTCGACCAAGCGGTCAGGAGAGACCTTGGCGGGGATGTTGCGGTGCCGATGCTCGAGTCCGAAGGTCTCCGTATTGATGTGGTTTCTTCAGTTCTCGGCCGTTTTCATATTGGATCAGGGTCATGATGGTGTATATTAGGGATGTCCCTATTGCACTTGCCCTAATCGGTCGGAGGTATGCATAGCAAATATGGCATGAATATGCGAATTACCAGTTCTAGCATCGTAAGGCCAGAAATCCTCCGATTTCGATTCCTTATTCTTGAGGGACGCGTGTTGAAAACAGGTGCTTATCTTGAAGAATGACGGGTTGTTCTGGGATATCTTGGCATTATCCTGATTCTATTGGAAAAAGGATGCCGTCCCCGTTGATATGCCAGGGACGGCAGGTTTCCTGTCAGAGGGATGCGATGAAGCTGTCTACTGGGTTGCCGGCTTCCTTGATTGTCTTCTTTCCCTTGTTGATGTAGACGCTCTTGGATATGCCGATCTCCGACGAGATCTTCTCGAGCTGCTTCTTTCCCTTCTCGCTGCTGTAAAGGCAGCACAGGAAGAAAGCGGGCGATTTGCCGTCGATGACAGACTTGTTCTTGGAAACGTATTCGGAAATGTCCGAAGGCACCTTTCCGGCTCTGACTCTGGTTCCGATGACGACCTTGTCGTAGGAATTCAGATCTATCTTGGATGCGTCCTCGACGGCCACCGCTTTGCCGCCGGTCTTCTCGGCGATATAATTGGCAACAGCGGAGGTGTTGCTGCCTCCTGAGTAAACTATGAGCGTGCTCATGATATCATCTTGATACCAGACTCGATTAGAAGTATATTATCATTCGGTACCGAACAATTTATTTTCAAGTAATCGGTTCGACCGTACAACCATGAGCTACGAGAGGCCGACCACCATAGAGTTCAAACGGACCGAGATCCCTGCCACTCGTTACGCCATCAACTACCTCCGGAAGGAGATGGCTCTCGACCTGTCGCCTATACAATGCGAGATCTTCGTCCTTCTCGAGGAGAACGGCGGAAGCATGACCCAGAGGGATCTGGAAAACCAGCTGGACCTGAGCAAGTCTACCCTGTCGGGGGTGTTAAGGACAATGGAGAAGAACGGGTTCGTCGAGAAGGTGGCCTCCGAAACGGACAAGCGCGTCATGGTCGTCACATTAACGGACGAAGGTGGTGAGATCTATTCCGAGGCCATGAAGAGATTCAAGGAGCTCGATCGCATCATCTTCGATGGTCTGGACGAGGAGGAGATGGCAGTCCTGTCCAAGGCGCTGGAGAAGATCAGAGCCAACATCGGCTCGGACGATGGACCTCTTTCTTCGTAAAATGACCATTCGGCTTTCAAGGGCCTCTGAATTCGTTCGATATTTATCGGAAGCCTGATTCGAAACGGAGGGGACAGCCGTCTTTCAGCAGAATTTAAAAAAGACTAATGACCCTAGGAACCATTCCGGAGCCGTCTGGATGCTATGAAGTACAACAACGTAGTCACGGGAACGTTCGTAAGCCGCCCGAACAGGTTCATCGCATACTGCGACATAGACGGCGTCAGGACGAAGGTCCACGTCAAGAACACAGGGCGCTGCAAGGAGATCCTGGTTCCAGGCGTGAAAGCTGTTCTGGAGGCTTCTGACAACCCCGACAGGAAGACGCCGTACGACCTCATAGCCGCTTACAAAGGAGACCTCCTGGTCAACATCGATTCTCAGGCGCCCAACAAGGCGTTCCACGAGTACATCCTGGGATCAGGGGTCTTCGGATCTTCTCCCCAGGTCTATCCGGAACACACCCATGGCGATTCCAGGTTCGATTTCTATGTCGAATCCGGAGACAGGAGGATCTACGCCGAGGTGAAAGGTGTCACCTTGGAGAACGGCGGCGTATGCATGTTCCCCGACGCTCCGACAGAACGCGGCCTGAAGCACGTCAGAGGCCTCATGAGATGCGTCGAGGAAGGGTTCGAGGCTTACATCGTGCTCATCGTGCAGATGAAAGGGATGAAGGAGTTCCTCCCCAACTATGGGACCCACGAGGAGTTCGGAAGGGAGATGGAGAGGGCTGAGAAGAGCGGGGTGAAGGTCCTCGTCCTCGAGTGCGACGTCACGGAAGACTCCATGGTCGTGGACGGGAGGACCATCCCCCACAGATACATCTCAGAGCGATGAGAGGGCTTCCCTGATGCGTTCCTGGGTCTCTTCCGCCGGGCAGGTGGTGTTCACCATCAGGACATCGCATTCTGACAGGTACTTCCTGAAGAACTCGGTGCGGTTCTTCATCCTCCTCTCGTCCCTTACCAGCTGGTGGGGGTTGCAGAAGTCGTGCGACACCAGGTAATCCAGCGCCTCCTCGGTGCTCATCCTCTTGATGATGTTCGGATCGTCGTAGTCCCTCTTCAGGAACAGCACGCATCTCATCGAGGTGCGGTCGATGACGGAGCCTTCTCCGGTTATCCATCTGATATTTCCGATTCCGCGGCCCTTGTTGTCGAACCTGACATGCTTCACCAGGGGCTTGTATTCCGGCCAGACGTCGCCGACGTCCGAGTCGATGTAGCAGTTTTTTTCCGATCCGGTGGCCCTCGGGCGTCCGTATCCGAACTCGACGAAGTACCAGTCGTCGGTGATCAGATACGTGTTGTCCATCCTCAGGAGACCCCAGGACTGGGTAGTCTTCCCGGTCTTGGAAGGCGCGATGAGGGTCACCCCCATCCCGTCGATGTCCAGAGCAGCTCCGTGGACGGGAAAGATCCCATGCTCCTCCAGTATGTTGCCGGCCAGGCCGAGGGCGATGCTCTTTACCCATCCGTAGTAGTCGAAGTTGAACAGGTAGGCGACCGAGTTCTCGTAGTCGTACTCCACGTGGAGGTCGGTGCTGGGGTCATCCAGGCAGTAGATCCTGGCATGGGCGCGGACGCGGTCGGACATGTGGTAGAAGTTGTCCGTCCACATCTCGAGATAGGTCTTGTTCTCGGTGAACAGCTCGACGCAGACCCCGTTTATGTCGGCTTTGGATTCGTAATAGTTGATCTCGGATGTCCTTTTCCTCAGTTCATCGATGCGTTCAGGTCCTATGACTTTCACTTCGTATGCCATGTTCAGCCCTCTGATGTTTCTGAAAAAGATAATTGTCGTGGACAGGGGGTCTCATGCTGTTCTTGGGGAGATCTTGTCCTTGGAGCAGCGCTCCGTGTCCTCGGGAACTACGACCTCTATCAGCTGGTGCTCTGCCCCCCATCTGGCCAGATCGACGAGTATGGGACATATGGAGAGCCCCTTCTCGGTGAGGCGATAGACCTTGGCGCTCTTGTCCTCGGAGTCGTCCTTGAAGACCATCCCGTCGTCCATGAGCTCCTTGAGCTGTTTCGTCAGGATCCTGGCGGTCACGTTGCCTATGTTCTTCTGCAACTCGGAGAACCTCATTCCCCCTGACCTTGCGAGCAGGCAGATTATGGCGGACTTCCATCTGCCCTCTATGACTGCCATGGCCGCATCGACCGGACAATCCTGCTTACGAGCCCTGCTCTGCATGATTCTGTATCGACTAGTTCATTAGATAATCATTTGTCTTGTCACCCAGAAAAACATGATGGTTAATATAAGCGAAAACTATGCGACGCGCATTGGGTCGTTATGCTATATCTATACGGCCGAGACAACGCGAGATGATGAAATGAGCAACGTTGCAGTCCTTTACGCTTCCGGTATAACCAAGAACACGGAGAAGATTGCCAAATACATCGGCTCCAAGGTCGATGCGGACCTCTTCGACCTGAAGAACGTGTCCCTGATCGACCTGAACGAGTACAAGACCATAGTCTTCGGAACAGGGATCCACGCCGGAAAGCCCTACAAGCCCGTAGTCAGCTTCATCCAGAACAACAAGGGGCAGTTCGACGGGAAGGACGTGAAGCTCTTCATCTGCTGCATGTACAACGACGAAAAGGGAAACAACCAGTGCTCCAAGGTCTCGAAGGAGCTCGGGATTCCCGATGCGGTGTTCTTCAACAAGAAGGAGAAGGAAATGAACCAGGACGGGATACCTCTGTCTGTCGACGCTTTCATCGCGAGGCTCTGATGACAATAACTTTCATCGCCCTAATCGTCTATCTGGCGGTCAACATAATGGCTTTCGTCATGTACGTCTCCGACAAGTTCAAGGCCAAGAAGAAGGAGTGGAGGACCAAGGAGTCCACGCTTCTGGCCTGGTCGGCCATCGGTCCTTTCGGAGCGGTCGCAGGGATGCAGCTTGTCAGGCATAAGACCAGGAAGCTGAAGTTCAAGATCGTCTACGTGTTCCTCCTCATCCACGTGCTGATCCTCGGGTACATCTTTACCCACTGGGGATTCGATCTGGGTCTTTAAAGTGGGGTTCCGGCCCGAAAGCCGGAGTCCCCGTTTTCATTTTGTTTTTTTAGGCTGTCATCACGAGCTTCGCGGGAGTTCCCGAGAAGGCGTGTCCGCCGAGGTTGCTGGCTGTGACGGTCAGCTTGGTCTTTCCGTTCGAGGAGTAGAAGCTGTGGCCGTCGAACGCATAGCTTCCGATGCCCTTCAAGGAGGCTCCGAACTCGATGGACGAGATGGAGTCGCAGCCGTAGAATGCGTACTTGGTGATGGTCGTGACGTTCGGAAGAGCCAGCTTGGTGATGCTGGTGCAGTTCATGAACGTCTTGAACCCTATTGTCTTCACTCCGCTGAGGTTCAGCGTGGAGAGGCTGGCGCATCCGTTGAACGCGTAGTCTCCCAGGGAGATGCCGGATCCGAGGATCTTGACGACTTTGAGCCCGTCGCATCCGCTGAAAGCGCTGGCTCCGATACTGGAACCGGTTCCGGATATGACGACCTTCGTCAGGCTGTCGCATCCGAAGAAGGCGTAGGAGGACACGCTGCTCACGTTCTTGAGGGTCGAAAGCGTCTCCAGGGAGGAGCATCCCGCGAAGGCCTTGGTCCCGATGGTAGTCACGCTGCCGATATCGGCCGATTTGAGCGTCGTGCATCCGTAGAACGCCTTGGTCCCTATGGAAGTCACAGGGAACAGCCCAGCGGACGTGTTGACGTTCTCGGGGACCACCAGGGAGGTGATGCATCCGCTGTATCCGACGACGGCGAGCTGTCTGTCCTTGGCGAGCGACGACGTCACCTGGTACTTCAGTCCGCTCTTCCAGAACTCGTACCCGACGACGAACTTGGTGTCCAGGACGAGCTTGCTCGCGGATCCGGTGAACTTGTATCCCGCGAGGTATTCGGGGACCGCGCTCAGGGCTGTGGTCCCGTCGGCATCGTAGAAGGAGCAGCCGTAGAACGCGCTTCCACCTATTCTGCTGACGTTCTTGCCGATGGTGACGGACTTGAGGCCGGTGCAATCGTAGAACGCCCTGTAGCCTATCTTCTCCAATCCGGCGCTCGTGACGAGGCTCGTGGCGGAAGAGCACTTGTAGAACGCGTAGTCTCCGATGGTGACGACGGTGCTGGGCACGGTTATCGACTTCAAGGAGGTGCAGTAGGCGAAGGCCTTGTTGCCTATGGTCTTCACAGAGCCTAGATCGGCGGAGGCCAGCGTTCCGCATTCGTAGAACGCCTTTCCACCGATGGAAGTCACCGGGATGTTCCCGACGGTGGTCGAGACGTAACTCGGAACGACCAGTGAGGATGGGGCGCCCGAGAATCCAACGAGAGCCACCTGCCTGTCCTTCGACAGAGCCGATGTCACCTGGTACTTCAGCCCGTTCTTCCAGAACTCGTATCCGACTACGAACTTGGTGCTGAGGACGAGCTTGCTCGCGGTCCCGGTGAACTTGTATCCCGCTATGTCCGCAGGCACGGCGCTCAATGCTGTGGTCCCGTCGACGTCGAAGAACTTGCACCCGTAGAACGCGCTGGATCCGATAGAGCTGACTGTGTTGGCTATGGTGGCCGTCTTAAGACCTGTGCAGCCGTAGAACGCCCTCTCGCCTATGCTCTTCAGGCCGCTGCTGGTGGTGAGCTTGGTCGCAGCGGCGCATTTGTAGAAGGCATAGTCCCCTATCTTAACGACGGTGCTGGGAATGGTGATGGTCTTGAGCGACGCGCAGTACGCGAACGCCTTGTTCCCGACGGTGTCGACGTTGCCCAGATCGGCTGTCGTAAGCGTGCTGCATTCGTAGAACGCCTTTCCTCCTATGGAGGTCACAGGTATTTTGCCGACCGTCGTGGAGACGTAATCCGGCACCGCCAGGGAGACGATGCTTCCAGAGTATCCCACCAATGCGACCTGTCTGTCCTTGGACAGAGCCGATGTCACCTGGTACTTCAGCCCGTTCTTCCAGAACTCGTATCCGACTACGAACTTGGTGCTGAGGACGAGCTTGCTCGCGGTCCCGGTGAACTTGTATCCCGCTATGTCCGCAGGCACGGCGCTCAATGCTGTGGTCCCGTCGACGTCGAAGAACTTGCACCCGTAGAACGCGCTGGATCCGATAGAGCTGACTGTGTTGGCTATGGTGGCCGTCTTAAGACCTGTGCAGCCGTAGAACGCCCTCTCGCCTATGCTCTTCAGGCCGCTGCTGGTGGTCAGACTGTTCAGCGATGTGCAGCTGTAGAAGGCGTAATCGTCGATCGAGGTCACGCTCGAGGGTATGGACACGCTCGTGAGCGACGTGCAGTTGGCGAAAGCCCTGTCCCCTATTCTCTTGACGCTGTTGCCGATGGTCACGGATTTCAGCTTGCTGAACTTGTAGAAGGCCTTGTCTCCGATAGCGGTGACGTCGTCCGAGATGACGATGTTCTCCACCAGGGAGCTGTAGCTCGTCCATGTCGCCTGAGCGCTGTCTCCAGATGGTATATCGAACTCCCCGTCGAATGACATAGTCTTGGTGGCGCTGTTGTATGAGATCGTCAATGACGCGGGCTCGTACTTCTTCGATGAAAGCGGCGGAGGGTTCAGACCGAATATCCCGGGCTTATGCGACTCGTAGACCTTGGTGAAGAATCCGTCCGTGTTCGAGCCTGCGAGGAAGTACGTGTACACCGTCCCCTCGTCCAGGTCGTCCCATGTGGCGTCCACCATGTACCACTTGCCGTCGTTCATTTGGACGTAGTTGTACATGTGATTAACATATTCTGCGGTGCTAGATTCTTTAGCTTGTCCTAAGACGATGACGCAAGGCACGTTGTAAAGGTCGCAGAGGGCCTTGAACATCTTCGCGTACCCTTCGCAGACGACCTTATTGTCCCCTACAACGGCGTTGTACAGGGAGTAGTCCATCTCTGTGAGTCCTCTGTCGGAATAGGTCAGAGCGTTGCAGACCACGTCGTGGATGCTCTTTACCGTCGTATATCTGGATGTGGTGTCGATCTCGTACGATGCGAGGGCGCTGTTGATCTCTCTGGTGGCTGTCGAGTTAGAGGTGTACAAGCCGGTGTGGTAGCAGGACACCTTGACGGTAGTGTTTACAATTTTTACTTCTATCGGGCCGTTCAAGATGTGCATGCCCAGCCATTCGCACTTCAAAGCCTCGTAGGCCATCCCAATATAGGTGTCCAGAAGAGCTTTCCAGCTATTGCTATCCATTATTGTGGTGTCGTAATAGAACGTGTAACTCATCTGGCTGTCCGTGATTTTTTTGGAAGCGTCGTAGAGCTTCTGAGGGAAATCGGGTAGCTGGTCGTAGTACCAATTGTCCGCGGCACCGCTGGCTTCGGCCTCTTCCGATAAAGCCATGGCTGATATGCCCACGATGGCGAGGACGCATGCCACCAGCAGGACGATCCTGCGGTGGTCCGGTCTCTCGTGCTTCTGCTCCATGCAATACATTTGGTTTACGGCTTTATAATAGTAGCCCAAGTTCCGCACAGGGTTAAATCGACGTTCCTCCATCACCGATCGGTGAACATTCGTGCGCGCGGCGTTGTATGCCAGGGTATCTACAGAGGACCAGGCGAGGGAAGGATTCTCGTTGGACGCCCAGGTCAAGCGCATGGAGGCCTACTGCAGGGTCCGCGGGTGGGAGATCGCCGACGTATACAGGGACGAAGGGCATTCAGGACGCTCCATCAGCCGTCCGGAGTATTCCAGAATGATGTCCGAGCTGGACAGGTGGGATGTCCTCGTCGTGCTGAAGATGGACCGTATCCACAGGAACAGCGTCAATTTCACCCTGATGATGAACGACCTCCGTGACAAGGGCAAGGAGTTCAACTCCATGCAGGACAAGTTCGACACCACCACCGCCATGGGGAGGTTCGTCATGGACATCATGCAGCGTATCGCCCAGCTGGAGAGCGAGCAGATCGGCGAGAGGGTGAAGCTCGGGATGACTTTCAAGGCCAAGGGCGGAGACGGACACCTGGGCTCCGGGCATCCCTACGGCTACAGGTACGAGGACGGGGAGCTCCTGGTGGTCGAGGAGGAGGCTTCCGTCGTCCGCATGATGTACGACATGAGGATCCGCGGCTCCACCCTGAAGGACATCGCGACTTTCCTCAACTCCAACGGATATCCCTCCAAGAAAGGCGGAAAATGGAGCTCCCAGACCGTCTCAGGCGTCCTGAAGAATCCTCTGTATGCAGGATACAGGGTATGGAACGGGATCTCCTGCAAAGGCGAGCAGGAGCCGATCATCACGGTCGAGAAGTACGAAGCCCTCAACGGGCATTTCGAGGCGAGCCGATGCGCGCCGCAATCTACGTAAGGGTCTCCACCGAGGAGCAGGCGGCCGAAGGATACTCGCTGGACGCCCAGAGGTCGGTCCTGGAGGACTACTGCATAGCCGAAGGATGGGATGTCGCCGAGGTCTACGAGGACGACGGCTTCTCCGGAAGGAACGACAGGCGCCCGGCCTACCGCAGGATGCTTTCCGAGATGGACAGGTGGGACGTCATGGTCGTCATCAAGATGGACCGTATCCACAGGAACAGTCGCAACTTCATGACGATGATGGAGTACCTGGACAAGAACGGGAAGAAGTTCGTCTCGTCCACGGAGTCCCTGGACACCACCAACGCCCTCGGAAGGTTCGTCGTGGACATGATCCAGCGCATCGCCCAGCTGGAGAGCGAGCAGATCGGCGAGAGGACACACATGGGCATGCGCGAGAAGGCAGAATCCTTGGAAACCTCGGATTCCAGGAAGAAGACCATGGGATTCACCCCGCCTTTCGGCTACCGTCTGGAGAAGGGAGCGCTGGTGGCCGAACCGGAAGAGATGGCGGTAGCGGAGAGGATATTCGACTCCTACGCCTCGGGGGAGACCGTCGACTCCATCTGCTACGACCTCAACAGGGAAGGGCGTCTCACGAGGAAGGGCAACCCCTGGAACAAGCACAACCTCCGCAACATCCTCCGCAATCCGGTATACGCAGGCTTCATGAGATGGGAAGACCTCTACATCCGCCATACGGCAGACACGGTGCTGACTCCGAAGGAATTCAACGAAATCCAGGATTCCATGCACGGGAAGGACCGCTCCGGATCCGATCCGGAGAGGCATCGCATCCCCGATTGCCTGATCTGAACCTTTGTTGCGATTTCTTATTTTTCGTTGAGTTGTCAGTATAATAAGTCAGGTTATCCATCCATTTTATTATCTAGAATAGTAATTAATATCCGGGTCATAGACCCAGGAGGAAAATAAATGAGTGAATTTAAGCCGTTGGATCCCACGGCGTGCGGTCTGTTCTTCGTCGCGGCTATATCGTTGCCGCTGGCGATTGGACAGCTGGTCAACGATGCGTCGGTAGTCCCCGTCTTGCCGTCGACGGACGCCTTCATCGTGATAGGGATATGTATTCTGGTAATCGCTTTGCTGGCATACCTTGCTGGCAGCAATTTTGGTTTCACGGTTTTCGCGCTTGTTGGAGCCGCAGTAGCTCTCACAGGATTCGGAATGGGTCCCGTCGAGAACATAACGTTCGCGCTCCTTTACTTCATCGCCATCATCTGGTCGATCAAGATCGGAACTCCGAAGGCGCTCACCGTCATCTGTTTCACCACTGGGCTGATCTTCCTTACGGTGGGACTGTCGGGAATCGTTGGTGGGGACTGGCATCTGGCCATCGGAATCTCCGCTCTTCTGAACTTCATCTTCAACCTCTACCTGTCCGTCACTCTGGCGCTTGAGAGGCCCGCTTGGTGAAGATAATAAACCATACGCCCGCGGGTCGGCGTTCCCTCTCGCGGGTTTTCTCCTATCTCTCGGTTGCTCGTTCTCCAGCAGAAATTCGGCAGCTCATTCGGATAAAGTATAATAGTACGAGCATAATCTCCGACCCGGTCAATATGAAACTCGAAACCAAGAAGAAAGTCTTCGCCTACCTCATGGTCGGCATCATGGTGCTCGTGGCCATCACTGCTGGTGCCGCGGCTCTGATCTGATGGCGAAGATAGCGCTCGTCACCGGTGCCTCGTCGGGTATCGGCGCCGAATTCTGCCGCGCCCTGGACTCTAGAGGGCTCGACGAGATCTGGCTGGTAGCGAGACGCAAGGATTCGCTCGAGAAGGTAGCCTCAGGGCTCGATACTCGCTGCAGGATCCTCGTCTCCGACCTTTCCACCCAGGACGGCAGGGATACGGTGGCGACTGCGCTGTCGAAGGAATCGCCTGAAGTCATTTTTCTTATAAACTGCGCAGGGCTCGGACGTTTCGGCGACAGCTTCTCCATGGACCCGGCGGAGACCCGTTCCATGATCGAAGTGAACATGACCTCTGTAGTGGAGGTGACTTCCGCATGCATCCCCCTTATGCCGAGGGGAGCCAGAATCATCACGCTCTGCTCCGAAGCGGCGTACGTGGCCGCTTACAGGCTGAGCGTCTATGCCGCTTCCAAGGCCTTCGTCAGGAGCTATCTGGACTCCCTGAGGATGGAGGTCGAGGACAAGGGCATATCGGTGCTAGAGGTCTCCCCGGGATGGGTGGACACACCCTTCATCCAGGGCGTCGAGACGACCTGCAGAGCTCCGAAGAAGGTCTTCGGCCACACGGTTTCTAAAGAGGATGTGGTGGCGAAGGCCATGAGGGACTCCGATAACGGGAGAAGGAGGTCCGTCTGCGGCTTCGCCACCCGTGCTTCCATCGCGTTGGCGACGCATTTCCCCCGCATCGCTGCAGGGTACTGGCGCCGCCTGTGGAGATGACCCTTCTCAGCTCTCCTCCGCGTTCTCGAACTGGCTGTTGTAAAGGTCGCTGTAGAAGCCTCCCTTCGCCATGAGGGCGTCGTGGTCGCCCTGCTCGATGACGTTCCCGTCCTTCATTACGAGGATGAGGTCGGAGTTCTTGATGGTCGACAGGCGATGGGCGATCACGAACGACGTACGGTCGTTGGACAGCCTGTCGAGGCTCTCCTGGATGGTCTTCTCGGTCCTGGTGTCGACGGAGCTGGTGGCCTCGTCGAATATCAGCATGGGGGAGTCGTCTATCATGGCTCTGGCGATGACCATCTGCTGCTTCTGGCCTGCTGAAAGCTCCGCCATCTCCCCGAGGACGGTGTCGTAGCCGTTCGGAAGGGAGCGGATGAACCTGTCCAGACCTACAGCGTTGCAGGCGTTCCTCACCTGTTCGTCGGTTATGCCCTCTCTGTTGTAGACGATGTTCTCCTTGACGCTGCCCTCGAACAGCCATGCGTCCTGGAGGACCATGCAGAACTGCTCGTGGACGTTCTCGCGGGACATGCTGCTGATAGGCACCCCGTCGATGAGGATGCTCCCGCTGTCGACGTCGTAGAAGCGCATCAGCAGGTTCACTATGGTCGTCTTCCCTGCTCCCGTAGGTCCGACGATGGCGACCTTCTGGCCAGGCATGATCTCGGCGGAGAATCCCTTGATGATCTCCTTTCCGGGAACGTATCCGAAGTGGACGTCCCTGAACTCGACGTGTCCTCTGGCCTTCTCTATATGGTTGTCCGGGTTCTCTGAGGAGAGCTCTTCCTCCTCGAGGAATCCGAACACCCTTTCGGCGCCTGCGGCCACGTTCTGCATGCTGTTCAGAGCCTGAGCCATCTGTCCAAGAGGCTGGGTGAAGAGGCGGATGTAGATCATGAACGCCACTATGGTTCCTATCGTGGCTGTTCCGTCGATGACCAGCACGGCTCCCACGATGCACACCATTACGTATCCGAGGTTCCCGATGAAGCTGGTTATGGGCATCATCGTTCCGGATATGAACTGGGCCAGGAAAGCCGACCTGGTGAGCTTGTTGTTGATCTCGTCGAACTCCTCCGTGGCCTCCTCCTCTCCTCCGAAGGCCTTGACGACGACATGGGACGAGTAGGTCTCGCTCACGTGTCCGTTGATGCCTCCCAGGTATTCCTGCTGCCTGTTGAAGTGCTTCTGGGACAGCTTCACCATCACGACCATCAGCACCAGCCCGATGACGGTGCACAGGACGGCCGTTATGGCCATGATGGCGTTTGTCACGAACATCATGACCAGGGATCCGAGGAAAAGCACCAGGGACGAGATCATCATCCCCAGGCCCTGGTTCATCGACTGGCCCATGCTGTCCGCGTCGTTGGTCACACGGCTCATCAGGTCTCCGGTGCTGGACTTGTCGAAGAATCTGAGCGGGACCTTGTTGACCTTCTCGGATATGTCATCGCGGAGCCTTCCGGCCGTCTTCTGGGTTATGGTGGACATTATGATGTTCTGGACCAGCAGAAGTATCGTGCTGACGGCGTACAGCATCACCAGGAACGTTCCTATGGAGGCGACCGCTTCCATGTCTATGGTCGATCCCGGCGCCAGCCCGTCCTTTATGACGTCGGTCAGGTCGCTGATCTTGTTCGGACCTATGAGGGACAGCGCTGTCCCGACTATAGACATCGCTATGGCCGCATAGAACGCGTATCTGTACCTTCCCATGTACTGGAATATCTTCTTCCACACGCCTCCGAAGCTGGATGGCTTCTCTCCGGGCGTGAATCCGGGTCCTTGTCTGCTCATAGGGCGGCCTCCTCTGCTGTGAGCTGGGACGACGCGATCTCGCGGTAGACCTCGCATGTCTTCATGAGCTCCTCGTGCGTTCCTATCCCTACAGCCTTCCCGCTGTCAAGGACGACTATCTTGTCGGCGTCGCGTATGGTTCCGATCCTCTGAGCCACTATGATGAGGGTGGCGTCGGAGATCTCCTTCCTCAGAGCGGTCCTGAGCTTCAGGTCCGTCCTGTAGTCCAGAGCGGAGAAGGAGTCGTCGAAGACGTAGATCTCCGGCTTCCTGCATACCGCGCGGGCTATCGAGAGGCGCTGCTTCTGGCCTCCGGAGAAGTTGGACCCGTTCTCGGCGACCCTTCCTTCGTATCCGTTCTCCATCTTCTCGATGAAATCCGTTCCTTGGGCTATCCTGACGGCGTGCTTGACGTCGTCCATATCCCTCTCGTCGGAGGTGTTTCCGTAATTCACGTTGCTCTCGACGGTGCCGCTCATGAGGACGGCCTTCTGGGGGACGTATCCGATCTTCCTGCGGAGGGCGTCCAGGTCGTACTCGCGCACGTCTACGCCGTCCACCAGGACCTGCCCTTCGGTCGCGTCGTAGAATCTGGGTATGAGGTTGATCAGGGTGCTCTTCCCGCTTCCGGTGGCACCGATGAACGCGACGGTCTCTCCCTTGGACACCTTCAGGTCGATGCCGCTGAAGACGTAATCCTTGGTGTCGGGATAGCTGAATCCTACGTTCCTGAACTCTATCTCACCTTCGTGTCCGGCGGGGGACTCCTTGGTGCCTCCATCGACGATCGAGGGCTTGGTGTCGATGACCTCCTCGATACGTCTGGCGGCCACCTGGGCCCTGGGCAGTATCATGAATATCATAGTCAGCAGCATGAACGCTCCCACCACCTGCAGAGCATAGGCCGAGAACACGACCATCGACGAGAACTCCTCTATCCTCATGAGGCCGACGGCTTCGTTGACGACGCTCGCTCCCACCCAGTAGATGGACAGCGACATGAGGTTCATCACCGAGGTCATCGCAGGGCTCAGGAATGCCAGCGCTCTGGTGACGGACAGATGGGTGTCGGTAAGGGTCTTGTTGGCGCTCTTGAACCTGTCCTCCTGGAAGTCCTCTGCGTTGTACGCTCTTACCACGCGTATGCCTTCGATGCCTTCCTTGGTGACCCTGTTGACGTCGTCCGTCATGCTCTGGATCTTCTTGAACTTGGGTGTGACGAACCTCATTATCACGAGGATGACGGCCAGCATGACGACGACCGATATGGCCACGGACCAGGTCCATCTGAGGTCGGATCCAAGGATCTTGTAGACGGCCCAGACGGCCATTATAGGCGCCTTGACCATCACCTGGAGACCCATGGCGACGACCATCTGGATCTGGTTGACGTCGTTGGTGGAGCGGGTGATGAGGCTTGCGATGGAGAATCTTCCGATCTCCTCGAAGGAGAACTTCTGAACGGAATCGAACTGCTTCTTCCTGAGGTTCTTGGCCAGGGTGACAGCCACGTAAGCCGCCATGGCGCCGACGATCACCGAGGAAGCAAGGCTTCCCAGCGCGCATGCGAGCATGGGTATGCCCTCGGCCAGGACCTCGTCGCTGGTCCCGCCCGTGGTCAGGATGGTGGTGATGTTGGTCATGTACCCGGGTATCTCCAGATCGAGGTACACCTGGACGGCGATCAGGACGACGCAAGCGACGACAAGCGCCCATTCCTTCTTCCCGAGGTATTTCAATATCATGCCTCGCTGCCCTCCAGCCCTTTCTCCGCGGCTTTGAGGATCTTGTTCAGGATCCTCTTCCCGGATTCGATCTCGTCATCGGTGAGGTCGCACAGGAGCTCGCCCCATGCCTTGGATACCGCCGAATCGACCTTGTCGAATGCATCTTCCCCTTTCTGCGTTATATGAAGGCTGTACTGGCGTGTGCCAGGGTTGGAGTTTTCGATCAGGCCTTTTTTCATGAGCTCCGCAGAGGTTCTGGTGACCAGGGCCTTGTCCACATGGATGCTCTCGGAGATGTCCTTCATGGAGCATCCCGGGTTCATCTTTATCGCCATGAGTATGGGTCCGTAGGATTTCTTCAGCCCGGCTTCTGCCATAGTCGGGCGGATCCGTCTGTCTATGTATGCCGTAACGGCATGCATGCAGACGTTGTGGTTCTGCTTCTCCATGCCGATTGATATGTCAAATTATATTTAATTGATGTGTCAACTCGTCTCTTAATAGGTGCAGGGCAATCGTAGAACGAGGAAAATGCCTGCCCATCGCCGGACGGGAATGGGTTTCGCTCTTTTTCTTCTCGTCCTTTTCGAACCCTGGATTAATGATGAACCAGCCGACGGCGAGGATGTCCAGTAGCTTCCAGGGGATGATTCCGGCATAGACGTCTACATCTGTCAGGGTTCCGACGAAAGCACAGGGCGATGGCGACTATGCATCCGAGCCCTAGTCCGAGGGTGAACAAGCGATGCAGACGTAGACGATACCATCGGCCAAGGTTTGGGAGGCTCGTCACCATCCGCAGAATGCGATGACAGGTCAAGTCAACACCCATCTGCGGAAGCCGGGGCGTCCGATGATCATCCTGGGGGATTTCATCCAGGTCCAAGACAGGCTGATAGCCATCGTGCCCAATGCCATAGCGACGACGGCGATCATAGGTCTCCTGCGTTCGCTCTCTATACGTGTTTATCATCTGCCGATCTACAATACGATCGCCGTGGAATGTCCCCAAGCAGGTTAAATGTCTGATATCCATACAGGGTTCAGTATGACCGTCACCAATCGCACGGCCACCTTCGTGGCGAACGGCAGAATCGTCTTGGTATCGCTTTTCGATTCCGAGGGTCTGGGGACGTCCATACCGCCTGTTCCGAGAAAGAACGGCTTCGTCGGAGAATGGACGCCGACCGTTCTGGGCGACCAGGACGTCACCATCGAAGCCGTCTACAGGCCGGTCAGGGTCATCTATGAGCAGTATGACGGCTCGGTCGTCGTGAGAGATTACGGCCAGCCGGCTCCTGAGGTCTTGCCTGTGGAGGGATGCGTCGGAGAATGGGAGCCGTTCCTCATCTCGGACTGCGACATCGAGGTCAGGCCGAGATACAAGGGCCCCAGGCATACGGTCCGTCTTGTGGTCGAAGGGGAGAGGGTGAGCGACGTCATCTGCCCCAGGATGGGATTCCCGACCCTTCCGCCCGTGCCTCGCGTGGCCGGATACAAAGGATATTGGGAGACATACATCCCCAAGGAAGGCGTGGTCGTCGTCAACGCCCTCTACGAGCCTCTGAGGTACGATTACGAGATGGGGATCGGGAGGATCGTCACCACCTATTACGGCGATCCTGCTCCCGAGGTGCCCACCAGACAGGACTGCAAGACCCACTGGGGCAGCACAAGGACGTCCGCAGGGGACTACAGGATGTCTGTTCGCTTCGCCTTCCCCCCGGTTCTCCACGGGTTCGGAGAAGAGCCGGATGAGGATATCGAAGCGGAGAACGAGGACGCTCCGGAGGAGGTCGAAGAGCCTGCAACGGAAGTCGTTCCGGAGGAGGCAGTCGTAAAGGAGCAAGCCGTGGGGCCCATGGCTGTCGAAGAGCCCACGAATGCAACGGGGCTCCAGGCGAAATCCGAAAGTACCGTGGAGACCGCCGCCGAGGACGCCTCCGAAGCCGTAAGATACAATGCTCCCGAAGAGAAGGCCGTCCCAGGATTCGACGATCTGCACAGGGAGAAGGTGCGTCAGGCCACCGAGGAGCTAGGCTTCATCTCCGAGCATTGGAGGACCGTCGAAGAGGAAGAACAGCCGGCTCCATCAGTGAATTCTATAAATCTATCGACAGATACGCAAGAGGGAACCGAGTGGGAGAGGCTGGCTGATATGCTCTCCCCCCTGCAGAAGGAGTACCTCATGGCTTGCATCGGGATGCGTGGGAAGCCGTCGGAGGTGCTAAGGAAATACGGATCCACGATGCTGATCGTAGAGACCGGTATCAACGCTCTAGCGGAGGATCTTATCGGGGACCCGCTGCTCGAAGAGGGCGAAGTCGACCCCGATTACGCGAGCGATATCGAAGAGGTGCTGAAGGATGGGAATTAAGGTAGGAAGGAAGTCAGCGAACATCATAATCAAGGCTCTGTCATCCGGAGTCGTCCCCAGCAGGGGCGCGGAGCAGATTGCCGTGGGGAGGAAGGAGGAGGTGCTTTCCTTCGACAGGGATCTCCAGGACGTCTCAGACGGCATCGGCGTGTTCAGGTTTGTCATCGGCGACTATGGTACCGGAAAGACGTTCATGTCGCAGCTCGTGCGCACCCACGCAGCCGAATCCGGGTTCCTTGTGATGAGCGCGGACCTTTCTCCCGCCTGCAGGCTCAGAGGAAGCAGCGGCGAGGGCATAATGACCTATCGCCAGCTGGTATCCAGCATGTCCGTGAAGGGTATGATGGACGGAGGGGCCCTCGAAGCCGTCCTGCAGACATGGATGGACAGCCTCAGGAACAGGATCGCCGAGAGCTCCGGCAAGGATCCGACAGCAGTCTCCGTCAGGGAGGTCGAGGACCTCATCCGCAAGGAGACCGATTCCATGTCCTATCTTCCGTTCTACAACGATTTCAAGAAGGTCCTCGTCAAGTACTACGTCCGCATGCGCGTTGGACGCGACGTATCCGATCAGATCCGCTGGTTCAACGGGGACTGCAACTCCCTGAAGGAGGCCAAGGACGCGCTCGAGGTCGGATCCTGCGTCAAGGACGACAACTGGTTCGTCTTCGTCAAGATGTGGGCGGTATTTGCGGCCGTCGCAGGATACAGGGGGCTCGTCGTCATCCTTGACCAGGCAGACGTTCTGACCAAGGTGGGAGTCGCCGCCAGGACATCCAACTACGAGATGATCCTGTCCATGTACAACGATGTCGCCCAGGGGCACGCGAAGTCCATGGCGATGTACATGTGCGGAACCGCAGACTTCCTGGAGGATCCCGTCCGCGGGCTGTTCAGCTACGGTGCGCTCAAGTCCAGGATCGAGGAGAGCCGCTTCGAGAAGGATCGCGGGATGGTATCCGGCCCTGTTCTGCGCACCAAGCCTCTGACCTTCGAGGAGCAGGAGGCGCTTCTGCTGAGGATCCTGGAGCTCCATCAGATCGCGAACGAGTACGAATCCCCCATCACCCAGGAAATGGTCGAGGAGTACATGCGCGACGTGAAGAGCAACTCCTCTTCTGTCAGTCCAAGGATGCTCTCGAGGGACTTCATCGGTCTCCTTAACGTCATGATGGACGATCCCAGCGCCGATTTCGACGCTCTGATAGCAGGGAGATCCGTCGAAGAGGACACCGGCCAGGAGTTCATCTGAGTCCGAGCGGCCATTTATTGAGAATCCCTATAATGCTTGATGCAGATACCCAGCCATGGCTATCAACAACAGCATCCTCGACTCCATCGGGAATACGCCGATGGTGGAGCTGAGGCGCATCAGCCCCAAAGGGACGAAGGTCTACGCAAAGCTGGAATGCCTCAATCCCAGCGGCTCCATAAAAGATAGAATAATCAAACCGATAATAGAGGACGCTTTGGCCAAAGGCCTTCTGAAGGAGGGCGGGACCATCGTGGAGCCCACCTCCGGCAACACCGGCATCTCCATGGCCTTCGTCTGCACCGCCATGGGATACAAGGCCGTCCTCACAATGCCAGAGACGATGTCCAAGGAGCGCGTGAACTTCGTCCGCGCTTACGGAGCGGAGATAGTCCTGACGCCCGGTGCCGAAGGGATGGACGGCTCGATAAGGGCGGCTCGTGAGATCGCCGAGGAGCGCGGCGGATTCGTTCCCAACCAGTACGACAATCCAGTCAACACCGAGGTTCATTGCAAGACCACCGGGGCCGAGATCATCCGCGACCTTCCCGATGTCGATGCGGTATTCGCGGGCATTGGCACAGGCGGAACAGCTTCCGGAATCGGCAAGGCTATGAAGCAGGCGGGGCTCGATGCGAAGATGTTCGGCATACAGCCTGCCGAGTCTCCTCTCCTCACCGGCGGAAAAGCGGCCATCCATAAGATCCAGGGCATAGGTGTGAATATAGTTCCTAGGAATTATCGTAAAGAATATATAGATGCCATTATCGATATCCATGATGACGATGCAGTGGCGATGTCTTTGAGGCTAGCGCGCGAGGAAGCGATCTTCGGAGGCGTCTCGTCGGGCGCAAACGTTCTTGCAGCGGTCAAATTCGCTGAAAACCATCCCGGATGCAAGGTTGTCGCTATTATTCCCGACCGCGGCGACCGTTATTTCAGTACAGGAATGTACGATAACTGAGTCTCTGGCTCTCCCGTCTCCGGGCGACTCCCGGAGGCGGTTTTCACCCCATTTTTATTAATTATATTGACGTATCAATATATTATTGTATCTAGACAATAAATTCACAATTTTAAAAATATTTTTCAATCGAATTCTATCAATAAATTATAGCTAATCACGCCAGAATATTTATTATATTTAATTAAGCATGTTAAATCATTTTTTTATAGTCATGTTTTATATAGTATGAAATTTGGTCTAAAATTATCAAATCCAAAAGCTTAAATATGTTATAATTGGGCATACCGCATTTATAGATAGTTTTATATACTGATGATGTGATGTAATATTCGCTAAGATGGGAAACCATCAATAAGGAGGTGCTTAGGCACTTCCGAGCACAAGGGAGGAAAAGGAAATGGCAAACGAAGAGATAATTGCGGATCTTAGAAAGGCGATCGAAACCTGGGACTTCAAGCTGGCCCAGTCTGCTACCCAGCAGGCTATCGATGCTGGAATGCCTGTCGGCGAGATCATCGGAGACGGACTCGGAAAGGGAATGGAGACCATCGGTGTCAGGTTCGACAAGGCAGAGATCTACCTTCCCCAGGTCGTCGCAGCTTCTAAGGCTATGGAAGCAGCGCTCGGAGTCCTCAAGCCCCTGATGGAGTCCGGTTCCGGATCGCTCAAGGGAACCGTCATCATGGGAACCGTCGAGGGAGACATTCACGAGATCGGAAAGAACGTCTGCTGTGCCATGCTCAGGGGAGCTGGATACAACGTCATCGACCTCGGACCCGATGTGTCCGCAATGGACTTCATGGATGCAGCTGAAGAGAACGATGCACAGGTCTGCGGAGGATCTGCGCTCATGACCACCACCCTCGAGGCCCAGAGAGAGCTTGTCGAGACCATCAAGGAGATGGACGCCCCCTACAAGGCAATCTTCGGAGGAGCCCCCTGCAGCCAGGAGTGGTGTGACCAGATCGGAGCAGATGGATACTCCGAGACCGCAAACGAGATTATCGGGCTTGTCGACAAGCTTACTGGAAACTGATTTGGAGGCATGACAAATGGCAGCAACAAGATTCCTCACTATACCTGACGTCTACGAGAGATTCGTGAAGGGAAAGAAGGTCCCTGAAGCAGACTGGGACTACAAGATCATTCCCGGAAACGCAACTGCTCTCAAGGAGAAGTATAACATCAAAATCGACACCTTCATCCCCGAGGACAAGGCCCAGAAGGACGCGCTGTTCCAGGCCGGACTCGAGATGCTCGTTGAGACCGGATTCTATTGCCAGGACCTCGGACGTGTCCTCAAGGTCACCGAAGAGGAAGTCTGGGAGGGAATCAAGAGGACCCCCAAGAAGCTGATCCTTGGAGAGGGAAGGGACATCGCCAGGTTCTACCCCAGGCGTGGAAACTCTCCTGTCAAGCCCATCATCCAGGGAGGACCTACCGGATCTCCTCTGTCCGAGGACTACTTCGTGAAGATCATGCAGTCCTACGCCCAGGAGGGAATCGTTGACGACCTCGTCAACGGAGTCATGACCACCGTCGAGGGAAAGCCCGCAAAGAGCAAGACCCCTTGGGAGGTTCGCGCTACCATGCAGGAGCTCAGGGCCACCAAGGAAGCCAGGACCAGAGCAGGAAGGCCCGGACTCGGTGTCTAGGGACCTGAGACCCCTCTGTCCGAGGCTGCAAGGCTGGTCGCCGATGCGCCTTCCGCTGGACACAGGATCACCGATGCCCACGAGTGCTCTCAGCTCAACGAGCTCAAGATGGATATGACCGGACTGAACATGCTCGCCGGATGGACCGTCTCCGGAGACACCATCATGATCGAGCAGATGCCTATCTTCGGAGGTTACACCGGAGGAGTCGAGGAGACCGCGATCTGCGATGTCGCAACCACGCTGGCTTCATTCGCCCTCTTCAGCGGAAACTTCCACCTGGACGGACCTATCCACATCAGGTGGGGAACCACCATGGCCAAGGAGACCCTCCAGGTCGCAGGATGGGCTTGCGCTGCAGTCGATGCCAACACCGACCTGCTGCTCGCCAACCAGTACTACCCGATCGCTGGACCCTGCACCGAGATGTGTCTCCTCGAGACCGCAGCCCAGGCCATCAACGATACCGCTTCCGGAAGAGAGCTCCTCTCCGGTTCCGCCGCAGCGAAGGGAGTCGTCCAGGACAAGACCACCGGAATGGAGGCCAGGATCATGGGTAACGCCGCAGCCGCAACAGCCGGAATGAAGGTCTCCGAAGTCAACGAGATACTCAGCAAGCTGGTCCCCATGTACGAGGCCCACTACACCGACGCACCCGCTGGAAAGACCTTCCAGGAGTGCTACGATGTCACCTCCGTCAGGCCCACCAAGGAGTACCTCGAGGTCTACGACAAGGCCGTAGCCACTCTGGAGAGCATCGGACTGGACATGAGCAGATCCAACTGCTCGGGAATCAGGGTCTGCAAGAACTGATCTGAAACTCTAAACGGGTGTCCGGGAAGTTATCCGGGCACCCCGAATCCTCCTTCAGGGCCCCGTTCGTCCTTTTTTGACGGGGTCTCCTTCTTGACTCCATAATGGGTTGATATACCGGCAAGGGCATTCTCCAGCATGACTTTCTCCGAGCTCGTGAGGGACAGATATTCGGTGAGGAGCTACAGCGACCGTCTCGTGGAGGACGACAAGATCGCCGCCGTGCTCGAAGCCGGAAGGGTCGCGCCCACAGCCAAGAACATCCAGCCCGCCTGCGTGTACGTCGTGCGCAGCCCGGAAGCCGTAGGAAAGCTCAGGGCGGTCTGCAAGATGGCGTTCGACGCCCCTGTCGTCCTTGTCGTCTGCGCGGACCTAGGCTAGTCGTTCGTTAGCCCGTTCACCGAGCGCAACTTCGGAGACACCGACGCCGCCATCGTCACGGACCATATGATGTTGCAGGCCACGGAGCTCGGCCTCGGAACCTGCTGGGTCGGATGGTTCGAGCCTGGACCTATAAAGGAAGCTCTCGGCATACCCGAAGCCCTCACGATCATGAACCTATTGCCCATGGGATACCCGTCCGCCACCGCCGCGCCCTCGCCTCGCCACACCGAGAGGAAGCCCGTCAGCGAGTTCGCTAGGGAGATCTGAGCTTGTCGTTCCGCGGCCTTCTACAGGAGTTCGCTTCCAGGTATCCAGACGCCAGGAAGGAACCGTTCAGGGGGCATGAGGTCTCCATCCTCATGAGGAAGACCATCGCCGCCGAGATAGAGGCCTTGGGGCTGTTCGAGTCTGATCAGTACAGGGTGTCCGGAAGCGTAGGGAAAGGAGGATGGGCGGAGATACCTTGGGTGGCGGTGTACAAGCTGTCCGAGACGGACACCCTCCATCACGGCTTCTTCATCGTATACGTCTTCTCCGCCAATCTGTTGAAGTTATATCTCACGGTTAACCAGGGCAGCGTGCTGTATTTCGAGACCCACACCAGGGCTGAGACCAACGCCCACATAAGGGGATCCAGCGACGCCGTCATCGCCAACATGGATTCCGGAGGCTTCGCATCCGGCCCCATCGATCTCGGCACCAAGAGCAATGTCGGCCGCTTCCTGGAGAACGGGTGCATGTTCAGCCTGGAATACGATGTCGCGAGCCTCCCTACGGACGACATTTTGTTCTCGGATCTGAAGAAGGCCAAGGAGCTATACCTCGAGGCGCTGGACACCAAGGCCAGGCTGTCTTTGTGACCGCATCATCCGGTGTTGGAAGATATTCATTTTTTGATTCGATGCAGTTAAATATCGTTTTTACGATGCTGGTAGCATGTAGGCGTAGACGGGCATCAACGTCGGGTTCAGCTGCTGCCATTGCTGCCAGTTTGCGCTATGTTGATGCCACAGCCGACATGCTATCGTGAAAAGTATTTAAAGAAAGCGTGATTTTTACGCAAGATTTAAATACTCACTCAAACTACTTGCCTCACAACGGAGGGCGCTCCGGCGAGCAAACGGGTCTCTAAAACCTGTGAGCGGGGTTCGACACCCCGGCCTTTCGCCATTCATTATTCGGTCGATAGCATGGGTGTAAAATTCACGGATCCTCAGATTCAGCACTTGATGGAGTACGGAGACGAAGACTGGTCGAACGCGGAGTTCGATGACGCCGCGGCGAGGGACAAGGAGTTCTCCGCCAACATGTCCAGGCTCAAGGCAGCCAACGACAAGGGCGTCAAGGATGTCATCGCCAACCCCTGCAACGATCTCACCGACCTGGAGAACGCCATCAGGGACAAGCTGAAGGCGAGGGGATTCATCGAGGTCCACACCCCCATCTTCGTCTCGAAGGCGGCTCTGGCCAAGATGACTATCACGGAGGACCATCCTCTTTTCAAGCAGGTATTCTTCATCGACGACAAGAGAGCGCTCAGGCCCATGCATGCGATGAATCTCTACACCGTCATGAGGAGGCTCAGAGACCACACCAGCGGACCTGTCAAGATCTTCGAGATCGGCTCGTGCTTCAGGAAGGAGTCCAAGAGCTCCACCCATCTCGAGGAGTTCACCATGCTCAACCTCGTCGAGCTGGGTCCTGACGGCGACGCCATGGAGCATCTGAAGATGTACATCGGCGACATCATGGACGCCCTTGGAGTGGAATACACCACCACCCGCGAGGAGTCCGATGTATACGTCGAGACCCTTGACGTCGAGATAAACGGGGTGGAGGTCGCTTCTGGAGCTATCGGACCGCACAAGCTTGATCCCGCACACGACATCCATGAGCCCTGGGCTGGCGTCGGCTTCGGTCTCGAGCGCCTTCTCATGCTCAAGAACGCCAAGAGCAACGTCAGGAAGACTGGCAAGAGCATCACTTACATCAACGGTTACAAGATGGACTGAGGTGAACGAATGATATCCGATATCATATCAAAGGCCGAGAAGGGTTACACGATCGGCTCCAAGGAGATCTACGAATTGATGTCCATCACGGACAAGGACCAGCTCGAGGAGCTCTACGCTGCAGCCAGGAGGGTCCGCAATAGGAATTTCGGCAAGAAGATCTACACCTACGGATTCGTGTATTTCTCCACCCACTGCAAGAACAACTGCACTTTCTGCTACTACAGGAGGTCCAACACCGGCATCGACAGGTACAGGAAGTCCGTTGATGAGATCGTCGAGCTCTCCGGAAACCTTCTGGATGCTGGAATCAACCTCTCCGACCTCACAATGGGCGAGGACCCCATGATGTATGCGGACGACTACAAGCTTCTTCTCAAGACCATCGAGTCCGTCCACGACGATGTCGGAATCAGCATAATGGCATCCCCCGGAGCCCTTCCCGAGCGCATGTTCGCGCCTGTCAGGGAAGCCGGCGCAGACTGGTACGCCTGCTACCAGGAGACGTACAACAGGCCGCTCTTCGAGAAGCTCAGGCTCGAGCAGAGCTTCGACGACCGCCGCAACCAGAAGATATGGGCCAAGAAGGCCGGGCTTCTCACGGAGGACGGGATGATGATCGGCCTCGGAGAGAGCGTGAAGGACAGGGCCAACACCATCCTGACCATGAGCCAGCTCGGATGCGACCAGGTCAGGGCAATGACTTTCGTCCCCCAGGTAGGCACACCCATGCAGGACTTCACCCCATACGACTCCACCGAGGAGCTCAAGGCCATCGCCGTCATGAGGCTGATCAACCAGGACAAGCTCATCCCCTGCAGCCTCGACGTCGAGGGCATCGCTGGCCTCAGGACAAGGATCAACGCCGGCGCCAATGTCGTGACATCCATCGTGCCTCCCAGCCAGAACCTCGCAGGAGTTGCCCAGCACGAGCTGGACATCGAGAACGGAAACCGCTCAGTCGAGCACGTGTTCGAGATGCTCGAGGAGATGGGACACCGCCACGCTACCAGCAACGAGTACAAGTCGTTCCTCGCCAAGCACAGGTCTGGGAAGGTCTCCATATGACCCGCATCGCCATAGTGGGCGGCGCGCTCCAGGGAATGGAAGCCGTTCTTCTGTCGAAGGCCGCAGGATACGAGACCGTGGTCCTGGACAGGAAGGCCCACGCCCCCGCCCTGTCCATATGCGACGAGCCGGTCGTGCTCGATCCGACGAAGGACCCGGAGGAGGCCAGGAAGGTGTTCTCCGGATGCGACGCCGTCATACCCGCGTGCGAGGAGCTCGACCTGCTCGAGTGCCTGGATTCCATGAAGATGGACGCTCCCCTTCTGTTCGACCTCAAATCCTATCACACCTCCTGCTCCAAGAACCGCTCGAACGAGATCATGGCTTCCGTGGGAGTCCCCCTTCCCCAGCCGTGGCCGGAGTGCGGCTTCCCTGCGATAGTGAAGCCTTCGAGCCAGAGCGGAAGCATCGGCGTCTCCGTGGCCATGAACGAGGACGACATGAAGAAGGGGCTCGAGTTCATCGAGAAGATCGGCGACGAGCCCGTCATCCAGGAGTTCGTCCATGGAAAGAGCGTCTCCATCGAGGTCATCGGGGACGGCAAGAAGGCCAAATCATACGTCACCACCGAGGTGTGCCTCGATTCTAACTACGACTGCAAGATGGTCAGGTGCAATCCAAACATCCTGTCAGCGGAGGACGACGCCCTGTTCGGGAAGATCGGAAAGGACGTCGCCGAGGCCATGGGCCTTGCCGCTCTGATGGATGTGGAGGCCATCCTCACCCCTAAGGGCCTCCGGGTCCTGGAGATCGATGCGAGGATACCCAGCCAGACTCCCGCCGCGATAGAGGCGGCCACCGGCATCAACCTTCTCGAGGAGCTTGCCACCACCGCCATGGGAAAGCCCGCCAACAGGAAGGCCGAGGAGGGCAGCGCGATCTACCGCCATGTCGTGTTCAAGGACGGAGTGCTCCGCTCCAGCGGAGAGAAGGAGTTCGGACACGTGTCCTCTCCCAGATTCGCTCCCGGGCTCTTCGGATGCGAGAACTCCATAACGGATTACGAGCCTGGAAAGAAGGAGTGGAGGGCCACCCTCATCTCCCGCGGACGCACCGAGGCCGAGGCCGACGCCAAGGCCCAAGGATGCATAGACAGAATACTGGACGAGTGCTCGATCGACGAGTTCATCGACGGAACCCCGGAGATGGTCTGATGACCAGGCTCACTCCCGATATGATAGCAGGGGTCCCCGAGGACAAGATAGACCTCGATTCCGCGCTCATGAGGATGTGCGGGACCACCGTCAAAGGAATGGCCATCCAGGCGGCCGGGATGGAAGAGGACTACGACTTCTCCTCGTTCAAGGTCGCCGTCGTCCCCATCACATCTGGGCTCGGCGTCATCGGCGGGTTCGCCCAGTCCGTGGACGCCATCGTCAAGAGGCTCGGCATGAACTCATACGTCACCAAAGGAACCGATGTCCAGGGGTTCTCCGAAGGCATCAGGGACGGAGCTGACATGATCATGATGGCCGACGACACGATGTTCATCGCCTACAACGTCCGCGAGGGGAAGCAGACCAACAACTCCTGGGGAACCGCCATGGGCTATTCCGTCTGCCTCCGCAACGCCGCCGGCGGGCTCGAGGGGAAGGACGTCCTCGTGATTGGTGCCGGTTTCGTGGGAACCGAAGCTGTCCAGATACTCAAAGGCATGGGAGCGAACGTTTCAGTCACCGACATAATCTTCGAGAAGGCCCAGGCCCTCGAGAAGAGGTTCGGGGTGAAGGCCGTCAAGGACAAGGAAGAGGCCATCTCCAAGCACAAGCTCATACTGAACGCGGCGCCCGCATCCTTCCCCGGCAGGATAATGGCCGAAGGATGCATCGTCTCCACTCCCGGAGTGCCGCACGAGTTCGACGAAGAGGGCAAGAGGAGGGCGAAAGCCATCATCCACGACCCTCTGGAGATCGGAACCGCCGTCATGGCTGTGAACAGCGCTTTTTACAGCTTGAAAAAACACTGAGGGCCCTCTGGCCCCCATTCTTCATAAAGGTTCGCAGCCTACTATCGCGGATGCGATCCTGGGATCTTCCAGGTCCACTCCGTACTTCTTCTTCAGGTAGACGTCCGCGTCCAACGCAGGGTACAGAAGCACCGCGCGCTTCACGTCCTCCTCCTCTCCGAGGCACTTCAGCTCCTGGGGGAGCATGACCATGGTGCATTCTCCGATGTCGGCGTCAGGGGATATGGCGAAGTCCTCTCCCATCCAGATCAGGTCCGGGTCGGAAGAGTACTTCTCCCTCATGCAGTCGGGCACATCGAATCCGACCAGCTTGCCGTTCACGTCCTCCATGGTCATGACGTGGCAGTCCGGAGGTTCAAAGGCTATGGTGCAGAACAGCACGAGGCGCTTCTGGCATCCTTTGCAGGCTTCAAGGGCGCGATTCTCTATGGGCATCCCGAAAGAGGTGTCTATAACGCCGTCCTCGAGGCTGCAGACCTGCTTGAATGTCTCTTCGTCGGCGACGAAAGCCTGCAGGGCCCCCTTGGCGGACAGTATCTTGTTCAACAGCTTCTCGTCTTCCATCATCCATCCTCGATCTAACTAAGAGTTACGCATTCATATTTACTGCGATGGATGAATGAATCAGAAATCAATATCTATTGTAAACAAATGACGGATTGTAATGATCAGCGAGTCGCTTATCTGGGTCATCGTGGGCGGAATCCTCGAGCCTATCTGGGTCGTGATGATGAAGAAATACGATGACGCCGAGAACCACAGATGGGTATGGCTGGTTCTCACGGTCCTTTTCATGTACCTCAGCCCGATGTGCGTCGGGATGGCGATGAAGGATATGGACCTGGGAATGGCGTATTCGATGTGGACCGGGATGGGCGCGGTGTTCACGATGATCGTCGGATACCTGCTGTATCATGAGAAGGTCGGCCGCATCAAGGTGGCACTGGTCTTCGTGATCCTCGTCGGGGTCGTCGGGCTCCATCTTTCCACAGGGGTGCAGATATGAACAAGGCCTGGCTCTACATCCTCATAGGAGGCATGTTCGAGACCGTCTGGGCGACGACGATGGACCTTTCGGAATGCTTCACGGACATGTTCTGGACGGCCGTGACCATCGCGGTTATGCCGGTCAGCGTGATATTCCTGAACAAGGCGATGAAGATGGGCCTTCCCACCGGACCGAGCTATTCGGTATGGGTGGGGATAGGGGCCGTTGGTTCTGTAGTGGTAGGGATGATCCTGTTCGGAGAATTCCCTAACCTGATAGGGTACGCATGCCTCGCTCTGATCATAGTAGGGGTCATCGGCCTGAACCTTGTCACCGAGGGCGAAAGCGCTTGACTCAGGATTTGCTCTGACGGGTCATCGTATAGTGCGGATCGTACTCGCGATAGTTCGTCCTGAACAGCTTTCCGAGCTCCTTCGCATCAGACATGATCTTGTCATTGCCAGAAGCAGGATTTTTTCCGTTCTCGTCGGAATAGACTATCTTTCCGATGATCTCGACACCGAAGAACTTCATGATGTCCGCAATGTGGTTATAGACCGCTTCGGCTCCATCCGTAGGGCCGCTGCAGGTGACGATGATCACCGCCTTCTTTCCAGGCGGGAGGGTCACGGAGCCATCCGCAGCCATGAACGAAAACAGCCTGTCCTCGAACATCTTGTACTGGGCGCAGGGGCCGTTGAAGTACACCGGGGTCGAGATGATCAGTCCGTCGGCATCCCTGATGTCTGCCAGCACCTTGGTCATCTCGTCTTCCATGGTGCATTCGCCCTTGATCTTGCATAAGCCGCAAGCGTTGCATCCATGGATGAGCATAGTATGGAGGCTGTGGAGAACGATAATGTTCGTGGACAGTCCCATAGCACCGTCGATGACGCTGTTAACAAGCGCTGCAGAGCTTCCCTTGGCCCTGGGGCTGGAAACAATTGCCACAACTTTGCTCATGTTTACCATCTAACCATTGACTTATATTTAAATGATGCAAAACGAACGTTCATTCGTCCGCTCTGACGCTTTTTCTAGATTTGCGCTTTCTATTCTCAAGCAATAGGGGCTCAGTGGTGTAATCGTCATCGAGGGGAACGATGCTGAGATGGGTGTAGAACGGATCCTCGTATTTCGATCCCATATAGCTGTTGATATCGAGCTCCATGTTGTTCAGGATACGGATCAGCGTATTGCGCAGATGGAGGATATCTTCGCGGGGTATGTTGTCGAAATACTTGTTGTTCAGCTCAGTGACTCCGTTCATCACGCGGTCGGCAAGTTCCCTTCCCTCTTCGGTCAGATAGATGGAATACTTCTTGCTGCTCTCGGATTTACGGTCGTCGTAGATCAGCTGCTTCTCTCTCAGAATTTTAATGACCCTGTTGGTGTTTGCCGTGTCCAGATCCAAGAATCTGGAAAGGCTGACCAGGGTCTGTCCATCCTGAAGCCTGAGTGCGATGAGATATATGGCGTGCGCGCTCGTCAGACCATAGTCCTTGACGAATTCTGTCATGTTCTTACGCATCTGGACGCTCATACGGTCGAAGAACGCGGGAAGAAACGAGTTCCAGTAAATGTCCTCGCCACCACTCATAACAGTGAATGTTCTTTTGGATATTAATTGGATTCGTTCACGATTATTTTGTGTCTTGATAAGTAATTATCTTGACAAAGCGAAGTCGTCTTAGACGACGAGCAAGATAAGGAGCGGATTCCTTACGGTGATTTGCCATGACCAAAAGGAATCCAGACAAAAGAGAGCAGAAGCGCCTTATAAAGGTTGAGGCCGAAAAGCAGAGCAAGCGCTACAGGGCGGCCGAGCTTGTCAAGGGCGGCTATTCGTACCGCTCGGCGGCCGATCTGCTGGGGACCAACCACCAGTTCGTCAGCGACTGGAGCCATAAGCTCCTGGCGATGCGGAAGGTTCGCAGGAAGGTGGGCGGCGTCATTAAGTGGGTCCGCGTCTGCGAGTTCAGGGAAGGCTTCCGCGGCCTTCTCGCGACAAAGAAGCCTGGCCCTGCCCCGGGCACGTGTCCCAAGGCCTAGGCCGCTAAAGCGGCCATCGTCTCGCAGAAGAACAGGCCTTTCTGCGAGAACCTGGGCGGCGTGAAGATAGCCCTGATGTCCGGCTCAGGGGTATCCGGCCCCACCGCCAACAAGATACTGTTCGCCAGCGGCTTCGAACCCGTGGTGAAGCGCAAAGGGAAGCACACCAGGAGGTTCGCTATGCCGTGCCCGATGGAGCGTGTGTGCATAGACTTCGTGGAGATCGGGACCGATTCCGAGACGGGCAGCAAGGTGGAGTCCCTGACGGTCGTGGACGACCACTCCAAGTTCTATCTCGTGGCGTTCGTCACGACATCTCCCACCACGGATTTCGTCATCGAATGCCTCGACAAGGTGTTCGCGGCCCACGGCGTCCCGGCCATGGTGCATTCCGACCACAGATCGCAATGGTATTCCGTGAGAGGCGGCGACAGCCGCTTCGATGCCAAATGCGAAGAATGGGGCACCAGGCATACGATGGCCCCGATCAGGACCCCGGAATGCAACGGCAAGACGGAAAAGGGTCCACGGTTCCATGAGGGCCGAGATAAAGATGCCGGAGAAAGCCGCCGTGGAGGACTATACGGCTCTTATGGAGAGCTACGTGCGCCACTACAACGAGGTCCGCCCGCATTGCGCCCTGGGGTATCGCACCCCCAAGGAAGTCTTCGAGAAGACGTCCGCCCTCGGATCCCGGATCCCGGACATCGCCGGGATGATAGAAGAAGCGTTCATGGCGTCCGGATCGTGACCTCCGCATTGAACGGTTGCTGGAATCCAGCTTAGCGTACAAGACGCGTCAGCCTTGGCAATGGGGCCCCGGTGCATTTTTTTTGCCAAGGATCCGCTTCATGGGCAGGCAAAGCCCGCAGAAAGAGGGATATGACCTCGTCCTGACGTCCTCGGTATATCCCCTCTTTCTGCGGGCTTTATATCTCCTCAACTCTTCCCTCTCATCTGTAAAGATATCCGCTTCTTATCAGATTCACGATTATTTTGTCATAAACTTGGCTGATAAAACATGGCTATGCCAGCATGTTTTTCGAAGAATCAACGATCTAGCCAGACTTTATTTTGTATTCCGGGCAGTTGGTTAAGAACCAGGGTATTTTTTATAGAAAGATTTATAAATATATGGAATGAGGGATGGATGTATCTTGGTATCCAACGCAAAATCGATTATTTTTGCTCATCAAAAGGTTTTGAAATGCGGTTTTTTTGATGGGAGTATAAAACTGGTGAAATTTAGATGGATGTGGATTGGATGGATGGATGATATGTTCATCATACGTAATCGATTCTTCAATGCAATCTACGATTTGCATGAGTTAGACCTTTCAAAAATGAGTATTATCAATAATTCAATAATTATTTACTGATAAAAATGAAATTGTTAAGATAAAAGGTTAATTATTATCAAGATTAATAATGAATTATTAATGGATGAATCAGCGAATCTTTATATTATTAATGGATAAAAATTGCCATAATCCAGGTTTAAAAAAGAAATTTTTTATAAACTTATATATTAACCTATCTATAATAATCGGAGACTATCATTAAAAGAAAAGTAACAGCGCAAAATTGGATGTTATGGTTACAACAATCAAGATTATGACGTTGGCGGATAAATACACATCACCAGTATTATATACGAAATCGTGAATGCCAATAATGACGACTCAATACAAATCGTGAGATGCGTAACGAGTCGCGGGATACGACAAGGTCGATCCCTGAAGGAGGAATTAAAATGGCATTCGAGAATGAGGCCCAGAAGCTGCACGACGCGCTTATCACGTGCAAAGTACCTGAGATTTCCAAAGCAGTCGACGAGGCTCACGCCGCCGGCATGCCCGCGACCGAGATCATCAACACTCTCGGAGGCAGCATGTCCGAGGTCGGAGTCCTGTTCGAGAGGGGAAAGCTCTTCCTTCCTCACGTTCTGTCCGCCGCTGCCGGAATGAAGAAAGCGATGGAGACTCTCAACGACGAGCTCTCCGCCGGTTCCACTGGAACTGAGGTCAAGGCTTCCGCCGTCATGGGAACCGTCGAGGGAGACGTCCACGACATCGGAAAGTCCATCTGCTCCACCATGCTCCAGTGCGCTGGATTCGACGTTCACGATCTCGGAAGGGACGTTCCTCTCGGAAAGTTCGTCGATGAGTGCAAAGCTGGATGCACTTTCTGCGGAATGTCCGCTCTCATGACCACCACCATGGTCCAGATGAAGACTGTCATCGAGAACCTCAAGAACGAGGGAATCCGTGACAAGGTCACCGTCATGGTCGGAGGAGCCCCTATCACCCAGGGATTCTGCGACAAGATCGGTGCAGACATCTATGGAGAGTCTGCTTCCGAGACTACCAGGAAAGCCCAGGACGTCCTCGGAGCCTGAAACTATTTTTTCTCTGAATGAGGGAAAAAAATGACTGAGTATTACACCAGAATGGGAGATGGCCGCAGGGTCACCATGACCAAAGAGCAGGTCATGAACGACATACAGGCCGGATCTGCGGATGCTGCCGACATGGCAGGGATACCCGCTCTCGACGCTAACGACGTCGAGCACATGTGCGAGATTGTCATCGATCAGAGCAGGGTCATCGGAGTTGAGCCCGGACACGAGGTTGTCATGACCTACGATATCGGACAGCTCGACTTCACCGGTGACAACGGAAACTCTGGAAACGGTGTCGACATGGGAAGGCTCGAGGCCGCTCTCCTCCACGAGAGGGCCCTCGGTGCCGACACATTCGAGCTCGCGCACTCCGACTACTCGATCAAGCCCGTGAAGCCTGTCATCTCCATGGAGATGCAGACCATGGAGGAGATCCAGGCCGAGATCATCGCCCCCTTCTTCTATGGAGCCATGCCCAACATGGGACTGTACTACGCTCCCGACGGACCTTACGGAAACCCCGCAGACCTTATGAGGGAGTTCAAGATTGACGAGTCCATGGCTTCCTCTGAGGCTGCCGCCGAGCACCTCGCAAGGGACATCGAGTTCGTCACCACCAGGCTCCAGGCTGCTGGATCCGATGGATTCAACTTTGACACCACCGGTTCCGCAGGAGACGCCGATTTCGTCGGAACTCTCAACGGAGTCAGGAAGCTCAGGGAGCTCTGCCCTGAGGCGTACATCAACGTCGGTGCTGCTGGAGAGTCCGTCATGGGTATCCACGGAATGATGGAGTTCGACGGCGAAATCGCCGCAGGACTCTACCCCCACCAGCAGGCGAAGCTCGTCGCCAAGTCCGGAGCTAACGTCTTCGGAGCCGTCTGCAACACCAACACCTCCAGATCCCTCGCTTGGAACCTCGGAAGGGCCGTCACCTTCATCAAGAAGGCAGTCGAGGACTCCCCTATACCCGTCCATGTGGACATGGGAATGGGAGTCGGCGGAATACCCATGTTCGAGACCCCTCCTCTTGACGCGGTCGCAAGGTGCAACAAGGCCATGGTCGAGATTGCCAAGGTCGACGGTGTCTAGGTCGGAGTCGGAGACCCCATGGGAATGGACATCCCCCACCTCGTTGCATCCGGAATGGGCGGAATCAGGACCGCCGGAGACCTGGTTGCCAGGATGATGTACACCAAGAACATGAGGCTCAACGACGCTAAGGACTACGTCGCCAAGAAGCTCGGAGTCACCGCCATGGACCTCGGAGACGAGTGCATCATGAGGGACCTCCGTGAAGAGCTCAAGATCGGATCCGTCACCGGTATTCCCGGAGCACCCCGCGGTATCCTCGCCAAGATGAACATCGAGAAGATTCTCGACATCAAGATCAACAGCTGCGAGAAGTTCCGCGAGAAGCTCAAGAGATGATTTAACTTGCCTGCCCTTGCGGCAGGCATCCTTTTTTATGATGTTAAACCAATTAGTCATAAACGATTTGCCTGAAACCAGTTCGATTTCACATGAAATCAACTAAGGAGGAATGAAATGAGCAAAGATATTCAGTATCCCGGTAAGGGCGACCTCGTCGGAGTTAAACTCAAACTCTTCAGCAAGGACAACCTTGAGGCTATCGACAGGGCTACCAGGGACGTTCTCAGCTACTACGGTGTCCAGGTTTCCGATGACGAGGCCAGGCACATCTTCGAGGACGCTGGGTGCATCGTTGATTACGAGACCAACATCGTCAAGATCCCCGACTTCGTTCTCAACCTCGCGCTCTCCAGGGCCCCCAAGACCTTCTACATTTATGGAAGGGACCTCGACGAGGACGGCAACTACACCGACGAGCACAGGATCGAGCAGAGCTGGAAGGGACGCGTCCACTTCACCGATTTCGGAACCGGAATCCAGATGTGCGACTACCTCGGCGACGGCAAATACGAGACCCGCGACTCCAACGACCACGATCTCGCCATGACCGCCAAGCTGTGCGACTGGTGCGACGGAATCAGCTTCTATTCCCTCGCCGTCTCTGCAAGGGACTGGGCAGGAGTCGGTGCTGAGGATGTCCACGAGATGTACACCTCCATGGTCAACACCACCAAGTGCTTCAACCACATCGACCCTGTTGCTGGACACGTGAAGTACTACTGGGAGATCCTCAAGGCGATGTACGACGGCGACGAGAAGAAAGCCCGCGACAGGCCCCTCATGACCATGCTCGTGTGCCCCACCTCTCCTCTTGAGCTCAGCTACAATGCATGCCAGGTCATCATCCAGGGAGCCAGGTACGGAATCCCCGTCAACGTCCTGTCCATGGCCATGGCTGGAGGATCCTCTTCCATCCACCTCGCCGGTACCCTCGTCACCCACAGCGCGGAGATCCTTTCCGGTATCGTCCTCGCCCAGCTGGCGAAGCCCGGAGCGGCCGTCTACTACGGATCTTCCACTACCACCTTCGACCTCAAGCACGGAACCGCTCCTGTCGGATCCCCTGAGCTCGGACTGATCTCTGCCGGTGTCGCGGAACTCGGACAGTACTACGGATTGCCCGTTTACGTCGCCGGTATGTAGACCGACGCCAAGGTTCCTGACTCTCAGGCCGCCCACGAGAAGACCATCACCTCTCTTCTCCCCGCCCTGGCAGGAGCCAACGCCATCTACGGCGCAGGAATGCTCGAGCTCGGACAGACCTTCTCTATGGAGCAGATGGTCATCGACAACGATATCATCGCTATGGAGCAGAAGGCTATGGAGGGTATAGTCGTCAACGACACCACCCTCGCCGTCGACCCCATCAAGGAGATCGGTGTCGGTAACGACTTCATCGGACACCCCACCACCATGGAGAACTTCGAGCTTCCGTCTGACCCCCGCGTGTTCAACAGGGACATGCTCGGAGACTGGAAGTCCCAGGGATCCAAGGCCTGTGTCGATGTTGCTCACGACATCGTCGTGGACGTCATGAAGAACCACGTTGTTCAGCCCATACCTGAGGCCAGGCTCGAGAAGATCAAGGCCATCGTCAAGGCTGCCGACGACGACTTCAAGGCTGGAAACTGAAGCTCAAACACTTAGCTAAACCCCTTATCCAAACCCCTTACCAAACGATTTAATTGAAGGAGGATTAGAAATGTCACTTAACGACGACGCAAAATCAGCAGTCATGACCTACAACAACAAGAAAGCAGTTGAGGTCGCAAAGAAAGCAGTAGCAGAGAATTACGACATTGTCGAGCTCATCGAGAAGGGCTTCTCCGCCGGTATGACCGAGGTCGGAGCTCTCTTCGAGGCCAAGAAGGTCTACCTGCCCCACGTTATGGCCGCAGCCGCAGCCATGAACGCCGCAATGGACGTCCTGAACCCCGAGCTCGAGAAGCGCGGTGCAGAGGTCTCTTCCGGACTCGGAACCGTCGTCATCTGTACCATCGAGGGAGATATCCACTCGATCGGAAAGGACATTGTCGCAATCATGCTCAAGGTCGCTGGATTCAAGGTCGAGAACATCGGAAGGGACGTTCCCCTCGACCAGATCGTCGACGCTTGCAAGAAGTACAAGCCCGTCGCGGTCGGAACCTCTGCCCTTATGACCTCCACCATGGTCCACCAGAAGACCTTCGAGGAGAAGCTCAAGGCAGCCGGAATCAGGGACTCTCTGCTCACCAACGTCGGAGGTGCCCCCGTCACCCAGCAGTGGGCTGACGAGATTGGTGCCGATCTCTACACCGAGAACGCTTCCGATGCAGCTGCGAAATTCTCCGCAGCCTTCGAGAAGAAGTAAACTCGTTCATCAAACTCATCGAGGCCTTCGGGCCTCACCAAATTTATTTCTCCGAGTTCGGAGGCATATCATGGATGTTAATGAAATAAAGAGCAATGGTGGCTCGAAGGTTGCCGATACATCCAGTCTCGACGACTTCATCAAGGCCAACCATAAAAAGAAATTCAGATTCGGTATCATAGCAGCGTTGCTGTGCGCCGTCTACTGGGGAGTTTGGTACGTTCCCGGATACGCTGTCTGGGAGATGCCCGATTTCCTCCCCGCCGCAATGGTAAACATGGAGAATGCCGGTTATGACAGCGATGTCACCTACACGATGGCATGCATCCTCCTCTGTCTTGTCAATGCAATCATAGACACACTCATCCTGTTCATATGGAACGGGGCTCTCGGAAAGATGGGAGAGCTCAAGAGGACTTTCGTCGAGTTCAAGGCCGCCAACATCTACTTCCTCTACGCCGGTATCTGCGGAGCGGGAGCTGTGTTCGGAACCTATGTCGCAGCCCAGTTCCTCAACCCTGGATTCGCAGCGGTCGCAGGCGTCCTGTACGCTCTAGTCGGAACCATCATGTCCGTTCTGTACCTCCATCAGAAGGTCACCAAGAGGGGGTACATCGCGGTCGTCATCATGATCGTCGGAGCATTCGTTCTGTTCGCCGGAACGATCTTTGGAGGAGCAGAGTCTTCCAACATGACCCTCGGAATCATAGGCGGTGCGATGTGCGCCATCTGCTGGGGACTCGAAGGGACTTTCGCCGGAAAGGCGCTGGATTATTGCGAGCCTGACTGCGGTATCCAGCTCAGGTTCTTCTGGGAGACCGTCCTGTGGATCATCGTCTGCGTCGTTCTCGCGATAAGCGGAGTCCCGATCTTCTCGACCATGGCTTCCATTGTCACCGACCCGTACATCCTGCTCGTCGTCATCCTGCTGGGATTCTCTTTCGCATGGTGCTACGTCACCTGGTACAAGTCGTTCCCGTTCATCGGCGTCGCCCGCGGACAGGCTATCGGCTCTCTCTATGCCGCATGCTCGATCGTATTCATGGTCCTGTTCTTCGGTGTCGACAACGCTATCGGTGGACACGACATGGCCCACGTCCTGCCTACGATAGGCGGTCTGATCATCTGTCTGTTCGGCAGCTATCTGATCGCCACAGAGGACGCAGAAGGCCTGGTATCGTTGAAGGACGATTCCGTCATGGGAGGTGAATGATTTGATAGTCGGCGCTCCATTGAAGTTCAGGATCCTGGAGGTCCTCGAGAAGAGGCCTATGTGGAACTACGAGATCGTGGACGCTCTCAAGGACGAGTATCATCTGAACTCTTCCATCGGACGTGACAACATCAACTACGACTGCATAGAAGCCGTCTCGGCCGGGTTCTGCAAGGAGATAGAATGGGAGATCGATGTCGATGGTTCCAAGTTCGATTCCAAGCACCCCGGGAGGCTCCTCACCAAGTACGAGTTGACTCCTTACGGAAAGAAGACCTTGGACGAGCTGAAAGCGAAGGTAAGGCACTACACGCCTGACTGAGGTGAGAGGAAATGTCAAATGTCAATTGGGATGCGTACTCTGCGTTCTTCAACGATGGGATCATTCCTGCATCCGATGTAGTGAGCACCGTGTTCATCATCGCGGTCGCTCTGGCAGGACTGTACATCGCAAGGTGGATGTACAGCAAGCTCTGATCAAGTCTGAGCGGCTTCCGGTCGCATCAGCCCACCGCCATGGCGCGGTGGAAACCTTTTCCCTTCCTTTCTAAGCCATTATATAAGTCAGGTTTTATTCGGTACCTATATCTCTCTAAGGAGAATGGACTGATACTATGGCCAATTATGGAATCGCACTCGACATCGGGACCAGCGGGCTCCGCTGCCAGGCTCTTGATCTGGACACCGGCGAGACGCTGGCTACCGCCATCACGCAGCGTCACCCTATTCCAGGGATGAACGTCATCGACCACGTCAACTTCGCTATCCAATCCGGCGAGGACGTCGCTCACGGGCTCATCGTGAACGCCGCCAACAATCTCTTCGCCGCGCTGGGAATCGACCTCACACAGGTCAGGAGGATCGGCGTCTGCGGGAACACGTTCCAGATGTCCCTGTTCGAGAACATAGAGATCAGGGACCTCGCATACGCAGGCAAGAACGCTCTGAAGAACATGGGCGTGGTGCCTCCGGAGAGGAACGGCTCCATAAGGAAGGCCGAAGAGCTGGGACTTGTCGGGATGCCCAACGCCGAGGTCATCATCCCTCCTGCCGTCACGCACGAGATAGGCGCGGACGCCATCGCGATGCTCAAGATGACCAACATCCTCGAAGAGAAGGAGCCGGTCATCGTCGTCGACTACGGGACCAACGCCGAGATGGCTCTGGTCGTCGATGGCAAGATCTACACCGGTTCCGCCGCCGCAGGGCCTGCTCTCGAGGGCCAGGAGATAGAGCGCGGGATGCTCGCCGCCCCTGGCGCGATCTCCGACGTGGACGCCGTCGACGGTGGCTGGGAATGCACCGTATTGGATAAGTCCATCATAGACAGGACCGGAGACGTGGTCGACCCTTCCACTGGGAAGATAATCGTCGATAGGGACCAGCACGCCATCGGCGTCACTGGAACCGGAGTCGTGGCCGCTCTGTACTGCGGAATGTACGGAGGCCTTGTCAACACCCCCGAGATCCTCACTCCTGATGAAAAGCTGCATCTCCAGGACGGAGTGTGCATCTCCAAGCACGACGTCGAGGAGGCCGGAAAGGCCATAGGAGCTCTGCGTGCCGGATTCCTCACGCTTCTTCTCGAGGCTGGCCTGTGGACCGGAGACATCAAGAAGGCCTACATGTCCGGTGCATCCGGTTTGTACGTGGATGCCGTGAAGGCTCTCGGCATCGGGATGGTATGCCCTGGAGCGACCCATCTGATCCAGTTCGGAAACACCTCTATCGAGATGGCCAGGAAGGTCGCGCTCGGAAAGGTCGACCTCATGAAGCTCCGCGAGTTCGCCAAGGAGCTCAGGGCCACCCACGTCATGTTCGCCACCAATGACAACTTCAAGAACATCTACTCCATCGAATACTCAGTCTGGTGCACGGGAATGCCCGCTTCCGAGTACAACAACATGCTCGAGATCTACGGGCTTCAGCCTCTCAGCGAGCCTTCCAAGGATGTGAAGGTCGAGAGGCTCGCTAAGACCGATCTGCCCGATGTAGAGAAGAAGGGAGTCATCATGCTCGAGGAGTCCAAGACCGTCCTCACCGGAAAGGTCGAGGGCTGCATCAGGTGCCACAAGTGCATGAAGGCCTGTCCCGAGCAGGCTCTGTCCATCGAGCTCGAGAACGACGGCGTCCACGCCTATGTCAAGTCCGACAGGTGTGCCGGAACCGCCTGCAGGCGCTGCGAGCACGCATGTGACGGAAGCTTCCTCTCGCTCAAGGAGTTCCAGATCGTCGGATGAGGATCGACACCGGCCCTTCATGGGCCATATAAACCTTTTTCTTTTTTCTACGATTTTTGGTAATTTTTTATTCATTCGTGGACCGATGTATGCAACGATAGGCATTTTTAACCAACAATATTTAAGCATTTCTATAACCTTATATTTTGACAATGCGATAGCTACAACATGGATTTGTTGATGGCATGGATCATCCTTCTCGTGGCCAGCATCATCGAGCCAATATGGGTCACCTGCTTGGATAAATCCGAGAATTTCAAGAAGAAGGGCTGGGGAATCGCCGCCATAGTCCTCGTTCTGCTCTGCCTGTACCTGCTGTCGATTCCATCCAACCCCGAATACATCGGCCCCGGAGTCTCCTATTCCATCTTGGCCGGTATCGGAGCCGCTGGAATCGTTCTGATAGGCCGTGTCCTCTACAAGGAGATGCTGACAGCCAGGAAGCTGCTGTTCATAGGAATGATCGTCGTCGGGATAATCGGCGTCAGGATGATATCGGGGTGATGTGAATGGAAATCAGGAACAAGACAACTTTCGCTTGGATACTCATCATACTCGGAGGATTCCTTCAGCTAGGATGGTCCATCGGATTGGCTTACACCGAGAGCTTCACGAACATCGTTTGGGACATCGTGACCATAGTGTTCCTGTTCCTCAGCATGGTCTGTCTGGAGTACCCTATGAGGCTCGGAGTGCCCTTCACGACCGCCTACGCTGTGTGGATAGGGATAGGCGTGTTCTTCACCGTGGTGCTGTCCTACGCCCTCGGATTGGACGATACCGGATTCAGCTGGGGCATGGGGATCTGTTTGGCCCTGATCATCGCCGGCGTGGTCGGACTCAAGCTAACGCCTGTGGAATATGTGTGACGTGAAAGTGATATGGAGGATTGCGAAAATCTAGAAGATGAGTAACCAGACAATCTGTTCTGTCTGACCCTAACACAGCATGCAACCTGGTAACAGGTTGTATGAAGCCTGTGTGACAAAG
>SUSZ01000051.1 GCA_015063165.1 Thermoplasmata archaeon | reverse complement strand
TGTCACACAGGCTTCATACAACCTGTTACCAGGTTGCATGCTGTGTTAGGGTCAGACAGAACAGATTGTCTGGTTACTCATCTTCTAGATTTTCGCAATCCTCCATATCACTTTCACGTCACACGTAGTCCTCCGGCGTCAGGACCGTGGTCGTGGACCTGTCCCACTCGGTTATGACGTAGAGCTTCCCGATCCCGGTCTCGTAGGCGCTGAACAGGCGGTCGGTGTCCCCGCCGTCCCTCTCGGCCTCAATGGCCTCGTCGTTCATCCTCCGGTCCTCCTCGCAGAGGTGTTAAAGTAGGCACGGAGTGCCTTGCAGTCAGTAGTGATTGTAGGTTTCTCCGTGCCTCTCTCAGAACGGACCGTGCACGTTTCCGCGCAGTCCGCTCCCCAGTCTTTCCTCGGGTATTTTCAATCTCCCTCTGTGCAACGCCTTATGACAGTGGGAGCAGAGAACCAGTGTTTTGCGGTTCCAATTTTGCATCAGCCTTACCCAGTCGGGTAGGGCCTTCTTTCTTTGCTTGAAATCTTCGACCGTTTGACTAAGATTCCTTACATGATGAACCTCTATGAGGTCATGTGACCCACAGACCTCGCAAGTCTTCAACATGAGCCTGTCGCGGAGTTCTTTTCCGAACTCCGCGGGCGAATCTTTGGGAATGTCTTGAGGGAAGGTCTTGTGCACTATGCTTTTGTCGAAATAGACAATAGGAGATTTTCCCTTTCTGACAATTCCGAACGCCATCCTTATTCCGTGACCATCCTTGCGTTTTGTAGGCACCGAGTACTTCTTGAGGACCTTGCCAACTGGAATATGCTCCTTCCATGCGATTGTCCTCTGGAGGCTTCTCAGATGCATCCACCTGTATGAACCCATCCTTGTGCTTACATTGGATGCTATCGCATAGTAGTTGTACAGTCCTTCGAACTCTGCATTGTAGAGCCTTATCAGATGTTCGACGGAGAATCCAGATATACCTTTCCTAGGCATTGGTTTGTAGCCTTTGGATACCTCCTTCATCTTTTTGTCTATAACATCCTTGGGCATCAGCAGTGTCAGGCTTCCGTTGGCCGATTTCCTCGGAGAATGTCTATTCTTGGGGTCGAAAATCAGTTTGTGAATCTCGAATCCCAGGAATCTCGGGTTCTCATCGTTAAGGTTGGTTATCTTGGTCTTCTCAAGATTGAGTACAAGATTCAGTTCCTGGCTTAGATAATCCGCGATTCTATCGCGGATCTCCATGGTCTCTTTCTTACTTCCAGATATGAAAACTGTGAAGTCATCCGCATACCGAGTGTACTGCAGTCTGCGATAATTAGGATCCATGGGGTCCTTGGTATTGAGTCTCGCCATATGTTCATGACTTTCTCTGATACCGTAGTTGCCGATGCCTTTCTTCGCTCTTCTCCATCTGCTAATCCAGATTTGATACTCCTTTGAGACCTTACGGTATTTACCCTTGTCGTATTCCTGTTTTAGAGTCTCCATGTATTCATCAAATTCGTGCAAATAGATGTTAGCGAGAATCGGGGAAAGAACGGAACCCTGAGGAGTTCCGAGCTCGGATTCTTCGAAGGATAAGCCGTTCAAGTAACCTGCTTTCAGGAACTTTCTGATAAGACCCAAAACCCTACCGTCGTCAATCCTTTTCGATAGGATTCTCAGAAGGATTTCATGGTCGATTGTTCCGAAGAAGTTGCTTAAGTCTCCTTCGATAACCCATGAGGCACCTTTGCCTGTTATCTGGATTCTCTTCATGGCGGTGTGGCAGCTCCGTCCTGGTCTGAAGCCATGGGACGAGTCTTTGAATACTGGCTCGTAGATGGCTTCGAGGATTTCCCTCAAAACTTCTTGGACCACTTTGTCCTCAAAGTTCGCTACGCCCAGAGGACGGAGCTTTCCGTTCTTTTTCTCTATATACTTCAGTCTTGAAGGTTTGGGTTGGTATTGTTCGAGCTTCATCCTTTGGATGATGCTCTCCACGGTCTCGAATCCAAAACCGTCTATGGTCTTCCCGTCCGTACCTTTCGTCATATTCCCCTCGTGAGGTGCAAGTTTCAGATAGGCGCGTATGTAGAAGTCCTCGTTGTACAGATTCTCATAAAGGCGTTTGAATCTGTACACATGGTTCTTTGTAGAAATATTTCCGAGTACCTCAAGCGTCCGTTCGGCATCACGCATCAGCCGTCCCTCCCTTCTTCTTGAGGTCGAAAGACCTGTTCCCCTTCGCCGTTATCTGGCCATTAACCAACTTGACTACTATGGGAACTCCGTGACCATATCCCTCGCGGGATTTAGGCCATCCCCGGTCGTAGACATAAACATATGGACAGAGCTTAGGACCCTCGTTCGTTCCTTCATCGCGCTTACTGCGCGCTGAGGAAGGGGTACAACCTATAATCGGACGGGGTGACGGTCCGATTATTCCCCTTCCTGATGTGCATACCTCGACACTTCCTTGCCTTTCGCAAGGGCACATCTTGCGACGTTTGTGCTTGGAACTGAGGTTCAAGGAGTATACCTTTGTCCATACTCTGTGATACCCTAGCGTAACGAATCCATTCGTCGAGTTCAGATACTTACGCGTCTCTGTCATGCTATTGTCCTCTCTTCGTTTCCGATTCAAGTTAGACAGATGGGTAACTGGATTTCGGTTGTAATCCAGTGCCACATCTGGCAATGTTTATGTCCCGTCGCGGGCGCACCTCCCCAGTCTCCC
>SUSZ01000002.1 GCA_015063165.1 Thermoplasmata archaeon | reverse complement strand
TCGCATTCTTCGTTGGGACAGGATACATCCGTATACTTTTGCTTTGGGCCCCGTTCTCCCATTTAACCACTAGAATGAGATGGGAGTATAAATATAAAATATCAACTAAAAAGTATAACATCACCAATAAGCCCATACGTTTCCATCCATGGGTTCATTTTTAAAATCTGCCTGCGATTGTTGGAGTTTCAGTATATTTCTGTATTACAACTTAAGATAAAAAGATCCTATTCGAAAATAAGGCCTGTCGGACCCCTTCGTCTCTCGTCTCTGCAACCTCCGATTCTTTTATCATCGCATCGGACAAACATGCGGACGGTTGCTTTTCAAAGATTCCTTTAAACAAATGAATCGAGAAATATGAAACAAAACATATCAGCACTATAGAAAGATAGACTATAGTTCTACATTTGTTCTCAACATCAGATAGCCTTATTACCGATAACTCGATAACTCGAATACTATAGTACGGTGCCCACAATGGATATGGTAACGTCGGGAACGGCAATTCTTACTCTGGTCGCTGGAATAGGCGTATTCCTCATCGCGTGCACGATGATGAGCACGAATCTCGAATCCATCTGCAGCAACAGGCTGAAGAAGCTGTTCTCGAAGGCTTCCGACAAGAAGCTTCTGGGCGTCGGAATCGGTGCGCTGGGAACGGCCGCCATCCAGAGCTCCGGAGCCATGACCGTCCTGGTCATAGGATTCGTCAACGCCGGGATCATGTCCCTGACGCTGGCCGCGGCCATCATATACGGTGCCAACATCGGTACCACCATCACCGCGCAGATCGTGGCGTTCGGTATGATGGGCGGCGACACAATATCGCTGACTGTCATATTCGCCGCGCTCACCGGAATCGGCGCGTTCATGAGCGTCTTCGCCAAGAAGGACTCCATGAAGAAATGGGGAGGGATCCTAGCCGGATTCGGGATGCTGTTCGTAGGTCTTTCGATGATGAGCGGCTCCATGGAATCCTTCGCCCAGATGGACGAGGTCAAGAATTTCTTGGCCAGCATAGAGAACCTGGTTCTCCTGGTGCTCATCGGAGCGCTCCTCACCGCCATCATCCAGAGCTCTTCGGTCATGACCTCCGTCGCTATCACCATGCTTGTCGCGGGGCTCATAGACCTGGAGCAGGGAATCTACCTCACGTTGGGATCCAACATCGGTTCCTGTATCGTCTCCATACTCGCAGGGATGTCCAGCGGACTGAACGCGAAGAGGACCGCCCTGATGCACCTGACGTTTAATGTGATAGGCGTCATCCTGTTCGTGTCTGCGGGATATATAATGGATTTCGCATCGGGAGGCACGTTCACCTACGCCAACATCTTCTCCTCGCTGTTCCCCGACGTGCCCCAGACCCAGCTCGCCATGTTCCACACGGTGTTCAACGTCATCACCGTCATCATCATGCTGCCGCTGACGTCGAAGCTGGTGTCGTTCGTGTGCAAGGTCATCCCCGACAAGGGCGAGCCTGCGGACAAGCACGCTCCGCATCTCTACTACATCAACGACTACATGCTGAAGACTCCGCCTATCGCCGTCCTCGAGGTCAAGAACGAGATCATGAACATGGCGAAGATAGCCATGGCCAATGTGACGGAGGCGTGCTACATAGTGCGGACGCTGGACTTCACCGACATAGAGAAGTTCAGGGCGAACGAGAAGGAGCTCAACTACCTGAAGAAGAACATCACCAAGTTCCTCGTGAAGCTGTCCAACCTCCAGCTCATCGACAAGGATAACGCCTACGTCTCCGCCGCCTTCCGCACGGTCACCGACCTGGAGAGGGTGGGGGACTACGCCGAGAACATAGTGGAGTACGCCGAGAGGCTGCAGGCGATAGAGGAAGGGTTCTCCGACTACGCGAAGCAGGAGATCATCGAGGTGAGGAACCTGATACAGCAGCTCTACGAGCTCATCATGAAGGCCTACGCCGACGTCGACAAGGACACCCTGAAAGAGGCCATGAAGATCGAGAACCAGATCGACGACCTCACCGACAGGATGGCCGAAGAGCACATCAAGAGGCTCAACGACGGAACCTGCAAGCCCGACGTCGGAGCGGAGTACCTCTCCCTCGCTTCGGACACCGAGAGGATCGCCGACCACTTCGTCAATGTAGGAAAGGTCATACGCGACTACGCTTGAGCGGACAGCATGGGTTCGTCATTCGACGGACTCCGCGTTCGCATCAACTTTTATATCTAGAGCATAATGGTCACGCGATGATGTTGATAAAGCTTGGAGGTAGCGTGATTACCGACAAGTCTCAATACCGCAGGTTCGACAAGGATGCGGTCTCCCGTCTTTGCAGGGAGATAGCCGAATCCGGGAAGCAGGCGGTGGTCGTCCACGGCGCGGGATCCTTCGGACACATACTGGCGAAGAGATACTCCCTTCAGGACGGCTATTCCAGCAAGGAGCAGATACCTGCGGTCGCCATGGTCCAGCACGATGTCAGAGAGCTGAGCTCGATGGTCGTCGCGGAGCTCCTGGAAGCCGGGATCCCCGCGGTGTCGGTCCCTCCCGGGTCATGCTTCGTCATGGACGACGGAAAGCTCGTCATAGGAGACGAGGAGCCCATCAGGTCCCTTCTGGCCATGGGCATCATGCCAGTCCTCTTCGGGGACGTCGTCATGGACCGCAAGAAAGGGTTCGGAATATGTTCCGGAGACCAGGCCATGGAGGCTCTCGCTGAGATGCTGAAGCCGGAGAAGGCCGTATTCGTCTCCGACATTGACGGGCTCTACACGTCCGACCCCAAGAAGGACCCGGACGCGAAGCTCATACCCGAGGTCACGGAGGAGGTCCTGAAGAAGGTGTCCACAGAGCAGAGCGTGGACGACGTGACCGGAGGGGTGGCAGGAAAGATGAAGGAGATGCTGGACATGTGTGGGAACGGCATGGAGTGCGTCCTGATCAACGGGACCATACCTGGCAACCTCCAGAACCTGCTGGAAGGAAAAGAAGTCAAGTGCACCGTCGCGAGGGCGATATGATGACGATCAAGAGCAGAAAAGCAGACCACATAGAGATATGCAAGAACGAGCGGACCGCCCCAGGGTACTGCTACTGGAACGACGTCAGGCTCGTCCACAACGCTCTCCCCGAGATAGACTACGACGACATAGACATGTCATGCCGCCTCTTCGGGGAGAAGCTCGAGTTCCCGCTCGTAGTGACCGCCATAACCGGCGGGTTCGAGGGAGCGAAGAAGATCAACGCCAACATCGCCAGCGCCTGCGCCGACCTAGGGATAGGCATGGGCGTTGGGAGCGAGAGGGCCGGGATCACCGGAGTATGCCCCGAGAGCTATTCGGTCATCAAGGACTACGACGTGCCACTCGTCATCGGCAACGTAGGGGCGCCCCAGCTGGTCCGCCAGAAGGACAAGGAGCCGTTCAGCAGGGACGACGTCGTCGCGGCGATGGAGCTCATAGACGCCGACATCATGGCCGTCCACCTGAACTTCCTGCAGGAGGTCGTCCAGCCCGAAGGGGACATGAACGCGGCAGGGTGCCGCGATGCCATACGCTCGCTAGCGAGGGACCTTCCCATACTGGCGAAGGAGACCGGAGCAGGCATCTCCAAGGACGTCGCCATGAGGCTCAAGGGCATCGGCGTTCAAGGCATCGACATCGCAGGCATGGGCGGAACCAGCTTCGCCGCGGTGGAGCTGCACAGGGCCATGGAGGCCGGCGACAACGTCAGGTCCAACATCGGGGACACCTTCCTCGACTGGGGCATCCCTGCGCCTGTGTCGCTCGTGGAGGCAGGATGCAGCGGCCTTCCGCTGATAGCTTCCGGAGGCATCCTTGACGGGATACATGTGGCGTCCGCGATCGCCATGGGGGCATCCTGCGCCGGCATGGCCAACGCCATTCTGAGAGAAGCGTGCGAATCCGCTGACGCCGTCAAAGAGAAACTCACGATCATCAAGGAGGAGCTCAAGGCAGCGATGCTGCTCACCGGCTCCAAAGACATCAAAGCGCTCTCCAAGGCCAAGCATGTGGTGCTCGGGGAGAGCAGAGCATGGATGGAATCGATATGATAGACGCTAAAGAATATCTGAAGAAGAAGTCCGCCGAGCTCGACGGACCTATCAAAAAATTCATCGTGGATGACGAGCCCGCAAACCTCATAGAGGCTTCCAGGCAGTACCCCTATGCAGGCGGGAAGAGGATGCGCCCCGCCATGGTGCTGGCCAGCTGCGGTGCTGTAGGCGGGAACCCTTCCGACGCCATGCCTCTGGCCGTGGCCGTCGAATACATACACAACTTCACCCTGATCCATGACGACCTCATGGACGGGGACGAGGTTCGCAGAGGGATGAGGACCATCCATGTGGGATACGGCATGCCCACCTCCGTCCTCGCGGGAGACTGGCTCTTCTCCAGGGCCTGCGAGATCATATCCAACATGGACATACCCCCTGAGAAGGTGGTCAAGGTCCTGAAGTACATCACCAAAGCGGTCTGCGACCTCGGACGCGGACAGCAGATGGATGTCAACAACGAGGGCAAGATCGTCTCCGAGGACTACTACGTCGAGACCATCAAGCTAAAGACCAGCGTCCTGTTCGCTGCCGCCGCCGCGGGAGGGGCAATCATCGGAGGAGCGGATGACCGCACCGCCGAGACCATCTACGACTACGCCATCGATCTCGGACTCGGATTCCAGATGCACGACGACTACCTCGGGGTGGCCGGAGACCCCGCCAAGACCGGAAAATCCGTCGGGAACGACATACGCAAGGGCAAATGCACCTGCATGGTCACTCACGCCATGAGGACCATCAAGGACCCCAAGATTCTGGAGGAGTTCAAGAGCATCCTCGGAAAGATCGACGCCACCGACGCCGAGTGCGCACGCGCGAAGCAGATCCTCGAGGACGCAGGCTCCATCGCATACGCCAAGGACCTCGCCAAGAAGAGGGTGGAGTCCGCCATAGAGAGGATCGGATTCCTTCCCGAGAGCGAGGACAAGGAGTTCATGATCGCTCTCGCGAGATACTCCATCGAGAGGGAAGTCTGAGGCCTCGGAGGTCCTCTATCCCGGTCTCGGTGATCCTGTACAATGCCGACCTCCCTTCGGGGAGGCTCCGGTGCTTTATGATGACGGCTGCACGACGGCCGTCGACCCCTTTATCCAGACGGACTATGGTCTTGGCGTTGTGATGCAGCGCGTGCCCGCCCAGGAACTCCACGCCGCCGTTGGTGAGGTTGCTGTAGACCTGCGAGGTCACGAGGACGGCGACCTCGTTCTGCCTCGCCAGATTGAGAAGGACCTCGGTCTGGCGTATGAAGTCGTTCCTCACGGCGCTCTCGTCGTATCTCAGACGGTAGTACATCGTGAGGGAGTCGATTATCACGGCGGAGACCGTCCCGGTGGAAGCCAGCCTTGCGACCTTGTCGACACGGTCGGACTGCTCCTCGAAGCTGTGGACCTGGAATACCAGGAGGTTCTTCACGGACTCCTCCATCCCTGAGAATACCTGGAATATACGGTCGGTGGAAAGGCCTTCGGAGTCGATATAAGCCACCTTGTCTCCGCCCTGGATCACGCTGCGGGCAAGCTGCAGGCAGACGTTGGTCTTTCCCGCGCCCGCTTCGCCGTAGATCAGGGTGACGCTACCGCCCTCGACGCCTCCGCCTAGAAGGCGATCGAATTTCTGGCAGCCCAAAGGAATCCTCTTCACGGCACCCTCAACAGTCAATGCAAATAAAGAAGTATGGAAAAGGAGGAGGGGGAATCCCCTCGGTTTTCAGTTGTTCTTGGGATCGTCGGAGGAGGAGTTCTCGACGGACTTGACGTCGTCCAGACTGTACTCGACCCCTTCCTGGACCTGCTCGCCTTTCGCCATGTACATGGGCACTGCGATGATTATCGTGAACGCGTACCAGACCAGGGCTATGATGGCTATCGCGGCCACGATGTAGATGATTACGGTGACCACGGACTCGAACACTCCGGGGATCATCAGGGCGTACACGATCAGAGCGATCGCGATTACCGCCGCGACGACGATAAGGAGCAATCCCAATCCGGACTTCACCGTGCTTCTTTTTTTCAGACCTGCTGCCTCTGCCATACGATCGCCTCAGCTGCTGGAAGGCATGTAGGGGTACAGGGACATCGCGAGGTCTCCGAGGGTCATGGACTGCAGTATCACGCGTCCGGGACCGGTCAGAGTGGTGACGAACAGGCCCTCTCCGCTGAACAGCGCGTTCTTGACTCCGCCGCTGCTGCTGATGTCGTACTTGACTCCCTCCTGCCAGGCGACCACATGGGAGGTCGAGACCTTCACCATCTCGCCGGCTTTCAGGTCCATCTGCACTAGGTCTCCGCATGCGTGGGCGAAGGCCAGTCCGTTTCCGGACAGCTTCTGGAGTATGAGGCCCTCTCCGCCGAAGACCATGGAGCCGAGCTTCTTCTGGAAAGCGATGTCGATGTTCACAGTGTTCTCGGAACCGAGGAACGAGGACTTCTGACAGATCCAGGACCCGTCGCCGATGTTCAGATCGATGATCTTTCCGGGAGCCCTGCCCGCGATCCCCACGGTCCCACTTCCGGAAGTGGTCCTGAACTTGACGAGGAACATACTGGAGCCGGAGAAGGAACGCTTGAGTCCTGACATGAACCCGCCTTCCATCTTGGATTCCATCTGCACGTTGCCGGACGTGTAGACCATGGCGCCGGCATTCGTGACCAGCTCCTCACCGGAACCAATCTCGACGTTTGCAATCTGCAGATTGCTACCAGTAATTGAGTATTTCATGAGGAGCAATCATTCTTTATCTTGAAATAATTACCTGCAATCGAATGTCATCGAACGGTTTTGCAGTAGGTGCAGAAGCCACCGTGTCGAACGTCGTGTTTCTGGGACGCGAAGCGGTCATGAAATCGAGACCTCCCAAGACCTACAGGCTTCCTGAGCTCGACCGTCACATCCGCTCGATCCGCACCAGGAACGAGGCCAGGCTGATGCGCGAAGCGAGGAGGGCAGGGGTCCGTACGCCCTGCGTGTACGACATAGACCTCTCCGAGTGCTCCATAGTGATGGAGCGCGTCTCGGGCCCTACTGCCAAGGAGGCCATGATGTCGGACCCAGAAGGGGCTCCGGCCATAGCCAGGAAGATCGGCGAGACCGTGGCGAAGATCCACTCGGCCAAGATCTGCCACGGCGACCTAACGACATCCAACATGATCGTCCTTCCGGACGGCGATATATGCCTCATAGACTTCTCCATGGGATGCTCCAAAGCGACCCTGGAGGACATCGGAGTGGATGTCAGGCTCCTGGAAAGGGCGTTCGGATCCGCTCATGCTGGAATGGACGAGGCCATGGACGCCATGATGTCGGCCTACTTCGCCAACGTCCCGGACGCGGATGCGGTCAGGAAAAAGCTCGAGGACATCAAGAACAGGGGAAGGTACACATGAAGCTCAAGGTCATCACCTCGAACCCGGGAAAGGTCGCCGAATACAGGAGGTCGTTCTCGGACCTCGGAATCGAAATGGAGCATCTCAGGCTGCCCTACGACGAGGTCCAGACCTCCGACCTGGAGGAAGTCGTCGACAAGGGCATGGACGAGATCGTCGCCAAAGGCGTCAGGAACTTCATAGTCGACGATTCGGGCCTTTTCGTGGACGCCCTGAAGGGATTCCCCGGAGTCTGGTCGGCCTACGCTCAGAAGACCATAGGCAACAAGGGCGTGCTCAAGCTCATGGAGGGCGTTAAGGACCGCGGAGCCGAGTTCAGGTGCTGCATCGGGTGCGACATCGAGGGACAGCGGATCATCGTCACAGGCGTATGCAAAGGCTCCATAACCAAAGCGGAGTCCGGCAGCGAGGGATTCGGGTTCGACCCCATATTCACCCACGACGGAAAGAGGACCTTCGCGGAGATACCCATCGAGGAGAAGAACGAGGTGTCCCACAGAGGGAACGCCGTCAAGCTTCTGATAGAAGAGCTGAAGAAGAAAGGCCTTGTGGGATGAGCCCACAAGGTTTTCCCCCTTGTGAACGACCTCAGATGAGAGGGGTTATCGGGGGGTTAGCGATTATGATGCAGACTCCGAGACCGAGAGCCAGGTAGATCAGGTAGTTACCGATCATGGACTTGCCCTCGATCATATCGGTGCGGAATCCCATGAGCCCGAGGATCTTGGGCATGAGGGCCATAACTCCGAAGGAGATGGCCGTTGCGATCACCCACATGTATTCGGTCATCCCATGACTGAACCCGTATCCGCAGAGAAGCCCGCCGACGACACCTACAACCAATCCGAGAGCCAGAACGACGAGGCAGATCTTCGTCCCGTAGATGTCCTTCAGGATGAACTCCCTCTCATTGAACTCGGTAGGAGTGAACTCGTAGCTCTCCTCGGGTTCTTCGACGATCAGTCTTCTTTTCTTTGCCATTGCGTCCGCATCCTAGAGTTTGTTTATATAATTATTGTGATGCCCTGCGATGATTTTCAGGCGAATTTCTCTTTGGAGTACTTCAGAGCCTCGATCACGGGCAGAGGCTGACCGAGAAGGAATGTCTCTAAGGCTCCCCCTCCGGTGCTCACGTACGAGAAGCGGTCGGCTAGGTCGAACCTCTCCGCGGCTCCTCCTGTGTGTCCTCCTCCGATGACGGACTGTCCGCCGGAATCGACCATGGCCTCCATGAGGATCCTGGTTCCGATCTCGAATCCCTCCTTCTCGATCATTCCGGCGGGACCGGACATGAAGCAGGTCTTGGACGAGCGGATGACCTTCGCGAACTTCTCCGCGGTGGCGTCCCCTATGTCGAGCGCAGGCTCGGCGGTGGGCATGTCCCCGATGTTCACGGAGACCCTCTTGCCGTCCCTCTCGACAGCCACATCCACGGGGAGAAGGACCTTCTGGCCGTACCTCTCCAGTATGTCCTTGGCGGCCTGGAGGTTCTCGGGGGTGAGCTCCTCCTGGAGGACCTTGGTGCTGGCTTCGCCGATGTCCACCCCCCTCGCGAGGAGATAAGCGTTGCCTGCGAGGCCGACCAGGATGATCGTGTCAGCGGTCCCGTTGCCCAGAACGCGGTCGATCATCTCAGACACATCTCCGAACTTGGCTCCTCCGAGGATGAACACCGAGGGCCTGCGGGGCTCGGAGAATATGGCGTTCAGCGCGAACATCTCCTTGGCCATCAGCCTTCCGGAAGCGGAAGGGACCTTGGGAGAGAACCCTACGAGGGAGCACTGGGACCTGTGGGAGGCCCCGAACGCGTCGCACACGTAATAATCGATGAGGGGAGCGAGGGTGGTGACGATCTCCCCCTTGGCATGAGCTTCCATGTCTCCCTTGGCCGTCTCGGAGTCTAGCGCCCTGACGTTGCCGAGAAGGAGCACCTCCCCAGGCTGCAGGGCTTTGATGGCTTCCACGGCCTTCTCGCCGACGACGTCGTCGACGTACTTCACAGGAGCGTTGATGTGGCGGGAAAGGCAGACCGCGTGCTGGCTGAGATCGATGAAATCCCATTTGCCCTTCCTGCTCTGATGAGCCAGGATGACCAGCTTGGCATCCTTTCCCATCAGCTCCCTCACGGTGGGGACGACCCTCCTTATCCTCGAATCGTTGACTATCTTCAAGGTGTCCTTGGAGAGGGGGCAGTTTATATCCACCCTGAGAAGGACGGTCTTCCCCCTGTAGTCGAAATCTTCCAGCGTGTTGAAGTCTTTGGCCGTGTGGAACACCTCAGTTCTTGCTTATGCCTAGAGCAGCGTTGGTCTTCCTGATGGAAGCGCAGGGATCCTGCTCCATCTTGCACATGGACCTGATGCAGTCTATGTTCTCGGGGATGACGTCGGACTCCTGGTGGACCGCCTGATAGTAGTACAGCGTGTTGCCGACGACCTTGATCCCGTCCTCCCAGACGACGATCTCGTACATGTCGGACCTGTCGCGTCCGAGGTCCCTGGCGAGCTCCATGATCTGGGCGGTGGTCTTGATCCCGTCCTTGGACCTCACGAGCCTGACACGGGGCGCCTTCCTCAGGACTCCGATGACCTCCTCCGTGGTGGTCTCGGTCTTGAGCTGGGCGACGACGGTATGGACGTGCATGAGGGTGGTGGACGCCTTGATCGCCATGGTGTTGATGTCGAGCCAGGGCATGATGCTCTGGACATCGGGTCCGTGATGGGTGGGAAGGCTGACGGAGGGCTCGAGACCGTTGATGGGTCCGTTCTTGCTGTCGCCGGGATCGGCCGCGCGCCTCACGATGGTGACGAACGCCTTCTCGACCTTGAACGCCTTGTCGAGGGGGTTGAGCGTCCTCAGCAGACCTGTGGTGTTGCAAGAGACGACACGGGACAGCTGGGCTCCCCAGGATTCGGAATAGTTGGCTGTGGAATTGAAAGAGATTCCGGTGAGGCTGTGGTCCTCTCCGCCCTGGAATATGGCCTTGACACCAGCGGCCTTGTACTGGTCCCTGTACATCTCTCCGACATTCCCAGGGGTGCAGTCCACGACGATGTCCACCTTGGCGTACATGTCCTTCAGGGTTCCGGCGATCTTGACGCCGGCTTTCTCGAAGGCCTGGACGCTCTCGTCCGGGACATAGATGTCATAACCCTTTCTCAAGGCTGTCAGCGCCTCGAACGAGGGCCTCGTCTTGGTTATCCCGACAAGCTCCATGTCGTCCTGCGCTGCAACGGCAGATGCCACTCTTTTTCCGATGGTTCCGTATCCGTTGACTCCTACCCTGATCTTCGCCATGTTAATACCTGGTATACGCTAATAAGGTGACATTAAAAAAAGGTATTGAGCGACGGAGGCGTCAGAGCCATCTAAACTTTAAGTAGGCTAGAAAGGATAACTCGCTCATGAGATTTCTAGTAATCACGGATCTCCACCAGAACAAGCCGAACGTCGGCTGGATCAACGAGGAGATCAAGAAGCACGGGGCCGAATTCGTCCTCTTCCTGGGAGACGTCACGGACTTCGGCTCGAAGGAGACCGCGGCTGCGATAGTCTCGGCCATCGATTCGAAGGTGTACGTGATACCCGGCAACTGCGACCCACTGGACCTTCCGGAGGGCGTCTCCAAGGTCGCCGTCGACATGCACGGAAAGGCGGCCGAGGTCGGAGGGTACAGGCTCGTCGGGCTCGGAGGATCCAACATCACCATCTTCCACACCCCGTTCGAGCTCGACGAGGACGCCCTCCGCGACGGCCTCGAGAAGAACGCCTCGGAAGGTATGATCCTAATGACCCACGCACCCTCCTACGGGATCCTCGACCAGATCCCCTCCGGCCTGAGCGTGGGAAGCCCCGCCGTCAAGGAGATCGTGGACAAGTACCACCCGATCCTCGCCCTATCCGGCCACATCCACGAGGCCATGGGAGTGGTCGAGCAGAACGGCACCACCTTCGTCAACCCCGGCCCCGCCAAGGACGGCCGCTTCGGTGTCATCGAGATAGTCGACGGCAAGGTGAAGGCCGAGATATTCAGACACTGAAAGGGAAACAGGGTCCGGGCTTCGTTCTGCCCGGGCCCATCTTCGGTCTTCAGAATGCCGCGTTCTTCCTCTGCCTGTACAGGAAGTAGATGAACAGCGGGCTTCCGATGAGAGCGGTTATCGTTCCTACAGGGAGTCCTCCCGGAAGGAGACGGACTATCACGTCTGAGACGACGACCATCAGTGCGCCCAAGACGGCGGACGTCGGCACGAGTATCTTGTTGTCGCTGCCCACGAACAGCCTCGCGATGTGAGGGGCCACCAGACCGACGAATCCGATGGAGCCGGTGTAGCAGACGCAGACAGCGGTGGCCACGGACATGATCAGGAAGCAGAAGATCCTGAGCCTGACGGGATTGACCCCCAGGCTCTTGGACATGTTGTCGCCTGTGGACATGACATTGATCTTGTTCGCCACCATCATCGCGAATACCAGCATGAGAACAGTCGCCACGATAAGGGGCAGGGTCGTCTCGGAGCTCGTCTTGGACAACGTTCCGAGGCTCCATTCGTAGATCTCGTGGAGGGTCTCAGCCTCGGCGTTGAACTTCATGAACGTCGTGAACGCCGAGAACATGTACATCATGCCGATTCCGATCAGGACCATCATCGTGGAGCTCATCTTCTTGAAAGTCGAGACGAAGATGATCACGGTGGCGGGTATCAGCGAGAACACGAACGCGTTGACGATGGAAGCCACGTCCCCTGTGAATACGGGTATGATGCACACCCCGTAGCACAGCGAGAGCGCGATTCCGAACAGAGCGGCGGACGATATCCCGATGGTATAAGGATCGGTCAGGGGGTTCCTGGTGATGGACTGCATCATGGCACCGCATATCGCCAAGGTGGCTCCGACGGCTATTCCGCCGACGGCTCTAGGAAGGTTGTCCTCCATGATGACCTTGTCCAGCATCCAGATGTAGTACTGCTCTCCGATCCCCCTCTCGGGGACGTTACCGGTGAGATGGTTGACGATGCTGTTGAACACGTCCTCCATAGAGACGCCGAACTTGCTTACGGAGAGCGAATAGAACGCCAGGACCACGCAGATGACGATGAACACCGCGATGTAGACAAAGCGGCGGTGCTCCTTCCTGCGGTACTCTGCGACCTTCTCGGACCTCATGTCACCACACCCCGCTCTTCTGCCTGACAATCAGATATAGGAAGATCGGAGCGCCGATGAACGACGTCACCACTCCTACCGGGACCTCCGCCTGCACGTCGATAGCCCGGCTTATGATGTCGCACGCCGTCAGGAAGAACGCCCCCAGGACGACCGACCCTGGAATCAGATAGCGGTTATCGGAGCCTATGACCATCCTCACCATATGGGGGATGACCAGTCCGACGAACCCGATGATACCGACGTAGCTGACGATGGTCGCGGCTATGAAAGACAGGATGACCAGACAGAGGATCCTCAGCTTCTCGCTGTTCAATCCCAGGGATTTGGCGTCCTTGTCGTCGAGGGACATCAGGTTGAGCTTGTTGGAAAGCGGAAGGATGATCGCTATGCCGACCACGACAGCTATGGTCATGAGGGGAAGGGACCCCCAGCTGAGATCTGTGAACGAACCCACCTGCCAGCGGTAGACTGTGGCGAGGTTCTCCTCGTCCGTGGTAACCAGCAGGATGGACGTCAGAGCGTTGAACAGATACGAAACCGCCACTCCTGCCAAGATCAGCGTCGACGGCGATTTCCGGAAGAACGGCGAGAAGAATATTATCACGACCACCGGGACCATCGACATCAGTATCGCATTGGTGACGGTTCCCAGCCCCGCGATACCTGTGGCTCCGAAGCTGAATCCCAATGTCATGGCTATGGCCACTCCGAACAGCGCTCCGGATGACACTCCCGTGGTATACGGATCGGCCAGGGGGTTCTTCATGACGCTCTGCATGATGGCTCCAGCGATGGACAGCCCCGCTCCGGCGATTATCCCGAACAGCGCCCTGGGAACACGGTAGTCCCAGACGATCTTGTCGTCGAAGTATTCCTGCGTACGGGGCTCGTAGGTGACCCCCTGCACATGCTTGATGAAATAGTCGAAGACCTCGGCGACGCTCAGCTCGCGGGTACCCACGCAGAGCGACACCCAGAACACGAGGAATGTCAGGACCGCGAAGGTGACGATGAAGAGCACCTTGAACCATACGTAGCGGCTGTATTCCTTCTTGAAATCGCCGCCGGTTGCCTGTTCCGACATGGTAACACTCACAGGTTGGAGGTGCAGACGGCGCCTTCCGGCATCGGCGGGCACTCGTCGCACTCCATGTCCTTCAGGACCAGATGCGGCCTTCCTTCGTCGTCTATGATGTCGGAGTCGACGCCGTAGACCGTGCGTATGTTCTCTTTGGTCAGGACCTCCGCCGGGGTTCCGACGGCGTAGATGGAGCCTTCGTACATCAGGATGATGCTGTCGGAGTACTTCGACGCGATGTTCAGGTCGTGGCTGATCATGATGACGAGTATGCCCTCCTCGTGCGACAGATGCTTGAGAAGACGGGATATCCCAAGCTGGTGCTTGATATCCAGGTTCGACGTGGGCTCGTCCAGGAGAAGGACCTTGGGCCTCTGGACCAGTCCTCTGGCCAGCATGACCTTCTGATGCTGTCCCGCGGAGAGCTCGTTGAACGGACGCATAGCCAGGTCTTCAATGCCCAGCTTCGTCATCGTGTCATAGACAATCTCAAGGTCCTCGTCCGAGGTCTTCCACCCGGCATGGGGGTGCCTGCCCAGCAGTATTGTGTCCACCACGCTGAGCGGGAACGTGTCCGACGACACGTACGGGACGTATCCAACCTTTTGGGCCATCTCCTTCAACGAATACTCTTTGACGTTTTTGCCATCGAGGAACACCTTGCCTGACGTCGGATCCAGGATCTTGTTGATGCAATGGATCAGCGTGGATTTGCCTACACCATTGGGACCTAGGATCGAGACGAACTGGGCCTCCTTGATGTCCAAGCAAATGTCATCGAGAACGGGCGTCGAAGAATAGCTGAACACCATGTCTTCAATCCTGATTTCCATCTCTGATTACCTGTCGGATGATAACGCCAATGTACTATACAATAACTATCGCCCCGTCAACAGCATCATCGAAGTATAGCGGACACGCCTCTGTTAAGGACAGAACTGGGCTTGGTCCAAGGGTTAGGATTAAATATGACACCATGTTTAGCGTGACCGATTACAATGGCACTTTGGCAGGGTAAATCCAACAGAAAGCCCACCGGTGGAAGGCTCGTCGCTTCCCAGGGCAAGAGGAAGTTCGAGATCGGCAGAGAGAAGCAGTTCACCAAGATCGGTGCACAGAGCCTCAAGCAGTATCGCGGAGCCGGCGGCAGCGTCAAGGTTGGAATGCTCAGCGCAGAGTATGCGAATGTCGTCGACAAGGGAACCAAGACCGTCAAGAAAGTCAAGATCCTGACCGTCAAATCCAATCCTGCCGATCCTAACTACGTCCAGCGTAACATCATCAACAAGGGCGCTACCATCTCCACCGAGGCTGGCGACGCTATTGTTACATCCAGGCCCGGACAGGACGGCGCCATCAACGCAGTACTGCTTTGAGCTTGAGTAATCCAATTGACCAAACCTATTTCCATCCTTCGGGATGGCGATTTCCTATTTTTTCATCCATCGATTCCTTCGTGGTTGTTGCACGTTCGGGAAACCCTTATTACGATGTGACCGATTCGGCAACGCATGGCTTACGATGCAGACGTCGCTATAACCCTTTGGCCCGAATACTTCGACGCCAAGCGCACCAGGTCCGAAGGCAGAAGGCTTCCCGTTTCGCTCTGTGTCGAGAACCCTAGCCTCGACATCATAGCGAAAGCGGCGATGATCCTCGACCTCGAGTACGAGGTCAGGGAGGACATGTGCTATCCCAAGGCCCCCCGTGCAGGCCACGGATGCGTCAAGGTGGAGAAGGGAAAGATCGGAAAGACCGCCCTGCTCCGCGAAGTCGGCAACACGCTGGTAAAGAACCAGAAGAAGTGATCGCTTGATATCGCCGACGGACGCTCGCACCCTCGACGCCAATGCGGAGGCTTTGGGCGTCCCGGTGGCCGAGCTGATGGACAACGCGGGAGCGGCGCTCGACAAGTTTCTGGAGGACCGCTTCCCGGGCTCGAAGGCCGTGTTCGTATGCGGCCCTGGCAACAACGGGGGCGACGGCTTCGCTGCAGCCCTCAGAAGGAACCCGGACAAGACCAAGGTGTCACTTCTGAAGAAGCCCTCTTCCATCCATTCCGACATAGCTCGCGAGAGGTACTCCCTTCTGGAATGTCCTATCGAGGCATATGCCGGACCTGCTTCGTTCGAGGGGTACGACGTCATAGTGGACTGCGCGCTGGGAACCGGGATATCCGGAGAGGTGCGCGATCCGTATCTTCAGTTCATCATCGATGCCAACTCGTCTGGTATCACTATAGTCTCCGCAGACGTCCCCTCTGGATTCGGAACATCCAACTGCATAAAGCCGAAAGCCACTGTCACGTTCCACGACTCCAAGGACGGGATGACCCAGGAGAACTCGGGAGAGATCGTCATAGCCGACATAGGCATCCCCGAGGACGCCTTCAGGAAGGTCGGCCCGGGAGACATGCTACGCTACCCCATCCCTGCCAGGGACAGCCACAAGGGGCAGAACGGCAGGCTTATGATCATAGGAGGGGGCCCGTACTTCGGAGCGCCCTCCATGAGCGCCATGAGCGCCCTCAGGATGGGCGCGGACAGCGTAAGGGTGTTCACCCCCGAGTCATCCTATCACGAGGTCGCTGGAGCCTCTCCAGTGCTAATGGTGACCAAGCTTCCCGGCAGCCATCTCGACTACGAATCCCTCGAGCTCCTGCTGGAGGAATCGAAAAAATTCGATGCCGTCCTCATAGGTCCTGGACTGGGAACCGACGAGGTCTCCATCAAGACCGCCATGGCCTTCATCCGCACCTGCGAGGTTCCCATGGTGATAGATGCCGACGCGATATCCGCTGCAAAGGACATCCGCATGAAGACGCAGTGCGTCCTGACACCTCACAGAGGGGAGTTCGCCAGGCTTTCCGACGGCAGAAGCCCCGAGGAGGTCGCCACAGATATGAACGCCGTGATTCTCAAGAAAGGCGCCGAGGACGTCATCACAGACGGCTCCAAGACCCGCATAAACGTCACAGGAACCCCTGCGATGACCGGGGCCGGCACCGGCGACGTGCTGGCCGGTTCAGTCGCTGCGCTCCTCTCCAAGAGCATGTCAGCCTTCGACGCAGCATGCGTGGGCGCATACATCTGCGGAAAAGCCGGAGAATATGCCTTCGAGAAGAGGTCCTACGGCCTCATAGCCACAGATGTCATCGACGGCATATCCGAGGTTCTCTGCAAGGAACTGCGCCCATGACCGAGATCCAGCCGGTGTACAACATCCCTGCGCTAACGGTCGGCAGCGCCCTGGTTATCGGGGACCTACACATAGGCGTGGAGTCACACATGCGCGCGAAAGGATTCCATTTGGTATCCCGCACCAACGAGATGCTGAAGGAGATCTACAAGGCCGCCGACGACTGCGTCAACCGTCTGATAGTCCTCGGGGACGTGAAGGATTCCGTTCCAGGATCGACCAAGCAGGAGTACAGGGAGATCCCGGATTTCTTCGAGAAGCTGTTCGAACGCTTCGACATCATCGACGTTGTCAGAGGGAACCACGACACCAGCATAGAGGAGTTCCTTCCCGGAAGGGTGAAGGTCCACCCGGCCACAGGGATGCGCCTGGACGACGTTGGACTGGCCCACGGGCACAGATGGCCCTCCGCCGACGTGATGAGCTGCAGGACGCTCGTGATGGCCCACAACCACCCCGCTGTGATGTTCGTCGATGGCGTCGGGAAGATAATGACGGAGCCCTGCTGGATCAGGGGCAGGTTCGCCGTCGGATCCAGCGAGGCGTACCCCGTCCTGCCGGAGAGATTCATAGTCATCCCCGCGTTTAACAGGATGCTCGGAGGCTCGCCCATGAACTCCGAGGAGATCGAGCCCATAGGCCCCGTGCTCGGGAGCGGCCTGGTCGATTTCGACGGATCGCACCTGTATCTCCTGGATGGCGTGGACCTGGGGAAGCGCTCCGACCTGATGGTGAGGAAGACTCGCAGAAAGATCCCCAAGCCTTGACCCACCCCTCCATTTCCACTGGAAACCGTCTGTACAAGATGTTACGGTTGCCGACGATACAAAAGATTCTGTCAGAATCGATTTCACATCGATTCCGACAATTTTTCAAAAATGAAAAGGTTTGAATGAAGGTGAGGGGGAAGACCCCCTCGTTTTTCCGATCAGTTGCGGCTGATGGTGTCGTAGACAGATCCGTCCGCGTTCTTGATGACCGCGGTCAGAGGCATCTGTCCGGGAAGGCTGTGGGTAGCGCAGGAGTTGCAGGGGTCGTATGCCCTGAACGCCATCTCGCACATGTTGAGGAGTCCGGGGGAGACCTCGAAGTTGTGGATGAGCGCTTTCGCGACCTTCGCGACGTCCATGCAGATGGGTCCGTTGTTGTTGGTGGTTCCGACAACGAGGTTGCATGCGGTGACGATTCCGTTCTCGTCGCAGGTGTAGTCGTGGGTAAGGGTTCCACGGGGAGCCTCGACGCATCCGATTCCGCGTCCTCCGGGGACGAGGTCGGTCTGCTTGATGTCTCCCTTGAAGGCATCCTTGTCCTCGCAGTCCTGCAGGCACTTCTCAGCGCAGCACAGGAGCTCGATAATCCTTGCCCAGTGGGTGACCAGGGTGTGCTGGCAGGGTCCTTCGACTCCGGCATCCTTGAGGATTCCGCGGTACTCGACGAGAGCGTCCTGGGCCAGAGGCGTGGGCATCGCTTTCGCGGTGTTCAGCCTGGACAGAGGGGAAGCCCTGTACAGTCCGCTGTCGGCACCGTCCACGAGCCCTTTGTATCCGGGGTTCCTGAGGTAGGGGAATTTCTCGTAGGACCAAGGTTCTACAGCCTCTCCGATGTGGTTGTAGTACTCGTTGGGGTCGTAGAGGTCGTGCTCCTCTCCCTTGAGCCCGACGACCCTGACCTTTCCGTCGTGGATCTCGAACTCACCTTTGCTGTTGACGAGTCCCATGTGGTAGGTCTCGTGGTAGTAGAGGTCGGGGTTGAGGACGATGTCCATGTACTCCTTGTTGGCGTAGACGACATCCTTGAACACCTGGACAGAGGTCTTCGCGAACGCGAGCATGTCCTCAGCGTTCTTGACCATGATCTGCCTCTCCTCCTCGGTGACGGATTTGGTGACTCCTCCGGGGACTCCCATGACGGGGTGGGTGGCTTTTCCTCCGATGATCGCCTGGATCTGCTGAGCCTCGGCACGGGCTTTGAGGACTGCTCCTCCGAGCTCGAGTCCGACGCGTCCTACGACTCCCAGGACGTTCCTCTCCGCTGCAGGGGCGGCGGGTCCGCACACGAAGTCGGGCGCGGCGAGGGCGTAGAAGTGCGCGATGTGGCTGTGCACGAAGTGAGCGTTGTAGAACGTGTCCCTGATGTGGTACGCGGTCTCGGTGGGCTTCGCGCTGTAGCATCCGTCGATTGCTTTGGTGGAAGCGAGGTGGTGGGCTCCAGGGCACACACCGCAAAGCCTTGCGGTGATCTGGTTGAGCTCGGTGACTCTCCTTCCGATGCAGAACCTCTCGAACCCTCTGAGCTCGGGGACCTGCCAGTATGCGTTGGTAACGTCTCCCTTGTCGTCAAGGAAGATCTCGATCTTTCCGTGTCCCTCGAGACGAGTGATAGGGTCTACAGTTACACGGTTTCCATTGACTTTCTTCTTGTCATCCCAAATGATAGGTGCTGCCATTTACTGACCTCCAGTCTCCTTGACGGCCTTCTTGATGAGCGACTTTCCAAGCGTGAACGCGTAGAAGTACCCGAGGGGATCCCTGATCTCGCTCACGATCTTGATGATCTTCTCCTCGTCGCAGATGGGATCATCGTCGAGGATGGGCAGGAGAGACGCAACTGCAGTGAACATACTGGCTCCCTGCTCCTGAACATCCGCGGTAGGTCCGTAGCATCCGCGGCAGGGCTGGCCAGCCCTGGTACATTTTGCTCCGCAGCCTCCGATGGTCGAAGGTCCGAGGCAGAGGATTCCCTGGTCCATCAGGCAGATGCCTTCTTTGACGTTGACCTGGTAGGGCTCGAGGAATTCGGTGATCCTGGCGTTGGACTTCTTCCTGGGGCATTCGTCGCACATGGTCTTGGTGGTGATACCGATGGTGGTTCCCTTGGGAGGCAGAGCGACTCCGGCGTAAACGAAGTCGACGACAGCCTTCAGCATCTGGCTGATGGTCTCCTGCTGGGGAGGGCATCCGGGAACGTAGTAGTCGACGTCGACGACCTGGTCGACGGTCTTGACAGTATCGTAGAGGACAGGCAGGGTCAGCTCTCCCTCGGGCGCCTTGTAGGAGGTCTGGGGGATGACGGGCTTGTCCTTGTGGTAGGTCTGCTGGAAGTCGGCGCTGGTCGGGGTCTTGGTGTAGACGTAGTTCAGGATCTCATCCTTTCCTTCGACGACCAGGTTCGCCAGAGCGGGGCTTCCGCCGAAGCAGGCGCAGGTTCCGTAGGCGACGAGGATCTTGGACTTCTGCCTGAGCAGCCTGACCATGTGCTCGTTCTCGCTGTTCCTGACCGCTCCGGAGATGAGGGTGAGGGTGATCTCTCCGTCCTCCATGGCGGCGATGTCCTTCTCCTTTCCATCGGCTGCGACAGGCCACATGACGATGTTGGCCATGTCTCCGATGGTCAGGATCCTCTCGTTGACGTCGAGGACGGACACGTCGCATCCTCCGCAGGCCGCGGCCCAGTAGATGGCGAGGTTGATCTTTCCGCCGGCGGGTGCTCCGGGGAGGAGCTCTCCGAGGTCGGCGAACTTGGGCTCGTGGATGACTTTCTCCACGGTTCCGGGAGCGACGGTCTGCTTGGCATCCTCGGCGGCTCCTTTGACCGCGCTGTCGACCTTGGCCGCAACGTTCTTTGCGGCGTTGTCGACCTTCGCGGCGGCGTCTTTGGCTGCGTTCTCAGCCTTGTTGGCAGCGTCCTTAGCCTTGTTCTCGACGCTTTCCTTCTTCTTGAACAGCTTGTCTAAGAAACTCATGTCAGTTTGCCTCCTTCTGGAGAGGGGTGGGTCCGAGCGCCTTGATGACGTCGACGAAATCGGTCACGGTCTTCTGGAACTTCTCTCCCTCAGATGCGGAGACCCACTCGAGCTTGAGCCTCTTGGGGTCGAATCCGTACTGCTCGAGAACGAGCCTGAGGAGGGCGATCCTCCTTCTGGCCCTGTAGTTTCCGCCGATGTAGTGGCAGTCTCCGGGGTGGCATCCGAGAACCATGACGCCGTCGGCTCCTTTGGAGAAGGCCCTGAGGATGAACTCGGGGTCCACACGAGCGGAGCACATGGTCCTGATGATACGGAAGTTGGTGGGCATCTGAAGCCTAGCGACTCCTGCTCCGTCGGCACCCGCGTACGAGCACCAGTTGCAGCAGAAGGTAACGATCCTGGGTTCGAAATCTGCCATCGTAATCACTCTCCTCCCACAGGGTAGTCGAGACACGCGTCGATCTCGGCGATGATCTGCTTGCTCCTGAATCCTCTCTGCTCGAGAGCTCCAGACGGGCAGGACGCGACACAGCATCCGCATCCCTTGCACAGACCGGCGTTGACCTCGCTCTTCAGCGATCCGTCCTCCTGGAGGACCAGGTTGACAGCGTTGTAGTCGCAGCATCCGACGCAGACTCCGCATCCGTCGCAGAGGTTGGCGTTGACTCCGGCGACGATACCCTCGGAGATCAGCTTGTCCTTGGAGATGACGGTCAGCATCCTGGAAGCGGCTCCGGACGCCTGGGCGATGCACTCGTCCATGAACTTGGGCCAGTGTGCGGCTCCAGCCACGTAGACTCCCTCGGTAGCGAAGTCGACAGGCCTGAGCTTCTGGTGGGCCTCGAAGTAGAATCCGTCCTTGGAGATGGGGACCTTGACCATCTTGGCGAGGTTCTCCTTGTTCTCTCTGTCAGGGGAGATTCCGGTGGCGAGGACGACGGCGTCGACGGGGACTCCGACGGTCTCTCCGAGAGTGCAGTCGAAGGCCTTGACGCACTTTCCGTCGTATGCGGGAAGGTCGTCGTTGACGGGATACCTGAGGAACCTGACGCCGAGGCAGCAAGCCTTCTGGTAGAGCTCCTCGCGGAATCCGTAGGTCCTGATGTCCTTGTGGAAGATCGTGACGTTGGCCATGGGGTTGGCGAGCTTGATCTTGATCGCGATGCGCAGCGAAGAGGCGCAGCACACACGAGAGCAGTAGTGGACGTCGTTGTTCCTGGATCCGACGCACTGGATGAACGCGATGTTCTGCGCCTTGAAGGATCCGTCGTCGACTTTGCCCTCGGCCTCGATCTGGGTCATGACCTTGGGGTCGTTGCCGTAGTTGTACTCGGTGGGCTTGTAGGGGGTCGCACCGACTGCGAACAGGACTCCTCCGACAGGGTAGTCGTGTCCGTCAGAGAGCCTCAGAGTGAAGTTTCCGACGAATCCGGGGATGTCTTTCACAGTGACGCCGGTGTGGACGGTGATGAGGGGGCACTTCTCGACCTTGGCGATGAGTCCCTTCAGGTAGTCCTGCACAGCGACTCCGTCCTCTTTGAAGCGGAAGTTGCGTGCGAATCCTCCGAGCTCCTTCTCCTTCTCGACGAGGTGGACGGGGAATCCCTGGGCGGCGATGTCCAGAGCGGCGTTCATTCCGGTGATACCTCCACCGATGACGGCGGCGGCGTTGGTGACGGGAATCTCGGAACCGACGAGGGGCTCGAGCAGGGCAGCCTTTGCGAGAGCCATCCTGAGGAGGTCCTTCGCCTTGTTGGTGGCCGCGTCGGGCTCGTGCATGTGGATCCAAGAGCACTGGTCACGGATGTTGGCCATGTTGAACAGGTATTTGTTCAGTCCTCCGTCCCTGCATGCCTCTCTGAAGAGGGGCTCGTGGGTCCTGGGGGTGCATGAGGCGACGACGACACGGTTGAGGTCGTACTCGGTAATCGCCTTGGAGATCGACTCAAGGCAGTCCTGGGCGCATGCGTACTGGGACTCGTTCGCGATGACGACGTTGGGCAGGGTCTTGGCGTACTCGACGACCTCAGGAACCCTGACCACGGATCCGATGTTGATACCGCAGTGGCAGACCCAGACTCCGATACGGGGCTCTTTTCCGTAGACGTCCTTCTCTGCAGGGTACTTCTTGGGAGCGCAGGGCTCGAAGTCCTTCTTGACGATCCATGCTCCGGCCTTGGCGGAGGATCCGCAAGCCTCTGCGACGGAGGTGGGGATGTCCTTAGGAGCGGCGAAGGCTCCAGTGACGAAGATACCGGGCCTGGTGGTCTCGAGGGGCTTGTAGACGGAGGTCTTGCAGAATCCGTACTGGTTGAGCTCGATTCCAAGGGTCTTGGCGAACTCCTCTGCTCCCTCGGGGGGTGCGAGTCCGATGGAAAGGACGACGATGTCGAAAGTGTCGGAGACACCGTTGTTCTGGTCGTCGGTGTAGTTGATGGTGAGCGCATGGGTGACGGGGTCCTCCTCGATGTTGGAGACGCGTGCTCCCCTGTGCATCTTGATCCCGTACTCATTCTCTCCCCTGTGGATGTAGGCCTCGAACTCTTTTCCGTAGGACCTGATATCCATGAAGAAGATGTCCTCCTGGACGTCTCCATGCTCCTTGGTGATCATGGCCTGCTTGGTCGCGTACATGCAGCACACGGACGAGCAGTACTTCTTCCAGCCCTTCTTCTCGGACCTGGATCCGCAGCACTGGATGAAAGCGACCTTGGTGGGGTGGGCTTTGGTGTTGTTGTCTACCTTATAATAAGGAATAGTGATGTGTCCCTTGTCAGGTCCAGAAGCGCACATCATCCTCTCGTACTCGATGGCGGTGACGACGTTCTTGTATCTGCCGTATCCGTACTCGGTGGCAACATGTGCGTCCCAGACCTTGAATCCGGGCGCAGCGATGATGGATCCGACCTCGAGGACCTTCTCCTCATCCTTGTCATCGTAGTGGATGGCTCCCTTTCCGCAAGTCTTGAAGCAGTTACCGCACTTGTCTTTGGTAAGCTTCATGCACTTGTCCTTGTCAATAACTGCGACACGGGGAACAGCCTGTGCGTGGGGTATGTAGATTGCTTTCCTGTTGACAAGTCCGAACTCGTACTTGTCGGGGATGTTCTTGACAGGACACTTGGCGATACAGTCACCGCATCCAGTACACTCGCTGGGGTTGACGTACCTTGCTTTCTTGAGGACGGTGACCTTGAAGTCTCCCGCCTCTCCATCGACTTTCAGAACCTCGTGATAGGTCAGAACATCGATGTTAGGGTGTCCGTTACAATCCGCCATCTTAGGCGAAAGGATACACGCGGAACAGTCGTTCGTAGGGAAGGTCTTGTCCAGACGGCACATCACTCCTCCAATGGTAGGATCTCTCTCTACCAAGTAGACGTGAATGCCGCGGTCTGCAAGATCCAACGAAGCCTGGATTCCAGCGATTCCTCCACCGATAACCAATGCCGATTTGCTCAAATCATTGCCTCCGTATACCAACTGGTGTTTGGAACAATTGGGAGTAATGGATACAACCTAATAAGGGCTATGCAATCAAATTTATATAGAGGCACTTACAGATTTTTTCTGCAACCATTAAAATTTTATTTAGGTTTGACTAAAAATAGGATATAGCCAGACGTTTTATCTAACAATTTTTGTTGTAATATACTAAACGATAATGCTACTCAATTTTTTGTAGAAAAATAGCACTTGTCTAAACATCAACAATACAGCATTTTTTGGATGATTTCGGATTTCCTAAACCGTATTTTTAAATAACAGAAAATCCAAATTTGCATTGATTTTTTCTTTCTGGCTATAGGTCATGATGGATGAATGCCCATCCAGACTTTTAGTAACACAAATCCATTTTTCGTAATATTATAGTCTGAAATCCCGACTTTTCGTCGATTTCCCGAAACCTACCCGAAAACTAGCCTGACGGCTCCGGGCAACGGTTATAACCGATGAAAGGCTGAACGGCCGTCATGGTAGTCAAATCAGTCCGCGGAAGGCGCCGCTACATCTCGTTCGCCGTGCCCCCTAGCACCACCCGCGAATCGATAATCGAGGCTGTGGAATCCGCGGACCCCCGTCCCGAGAGCTTCAAGGCTATAACCTGCGCCAAAGGGAAAGCCGTCGTCAGATGCTCTCCGGCCGACAGGGAGGCGGTCACCGCGATCGTCTGCTCCATGGACCCCGAGACCCGTTCCCTGCGCACTTCAGGCACTCTCCGCACGCTGCGCGACGCCGACCCGGACCTCAGGGTGCCACAGAAAAAGAAACGCTGAACATCCCGTGCTAAACGTCTTTATACTGCTCCCACTTAACCACACACGTAAAATAAAGGAGCAGAGAAAATGCAACCCGGACAGATGGCATATGATAAGGGAATAAGCGTCTTCTCCCCTGATGGAAGACTTTTCCAGGTGGAGTACGCCCGCGAGGCCGTTAAGAAGGGATCCACTACCATCGGTGTGAAGTACAAGGGCGGAGTCGCCCTCATCGTAGACAGGAGGTCCATGAACAAGCTCATCGAGCCCAAGTCTACCGAGAAGATTCATCAGATCGACGACTACATCGGATGCGCGACGTCCGGACTCGTCGCGGACGCCAGGGTCCTCGTGGACGAAGCCAGGAAAGCGGCGCAGGTCCACAAAGTCAACTACGGAGAGAACATTTCCGTCGAGATGCTCGTGAAGAAGGTCTGCGACCACAAGCAGAACTACACCCAGTACGGAGGAGCCCGCCCGTTCGGAACCGCCCTTCTCGTCGCTGGATCCGACGACCTCGGAGTTCACCTTTTCGAGACCGACCCCTCGGGAGCCCTCATCGCGTTCAAGGCTACCTGCATCGGAATCGGCCGCAACGCAGCCATCGAGGTCCTCGAGAAGGACTACGAGGACGACATGGAGTACAAAGAGGCCATGAAGCTCGGCCTCAAGACTCTCGAGGCAGCCATCGAGGAGGAGCCCAAGGCCGAATGCGTCGAGATCGGAGTCGCCGAGGAAGGCAAGAAGTTCAGGAGGCTCTCCGAAAAGGAGATCGCCGACCTCATGGGCAGCGACTGAAGGTCTGCAGATGGTAAGTCTGGATGACGCGATAACCGCCAAACTGGAATCCCATGGCGAGACGTTCGAGATACTCCTCGACCCCAAGGTAGTGGAACTGATCAAGCAGGGGAAGGAGTTCGACATCGTCGAGTACATGGCGGTAGAGGACGTCTTCAAGAACGCCAGCAAAGGCACCAAGCCCGCCGAGGACAAGATCAGAGAGGCCTTCGGAATTGAAGACATCGGAGAGATCGCCAGGAAGATCGCCGAGAAAGGCGAGATACAGATAACCGCAGAACAGCGCAAGGAGATGCTGGAGGCGAAGAAGCAGCAGGTGATCGCGTACATCGCGGCCAACGCCATCAACCCCCAGACTCACACCCCGCACCCTCCCTTGAGGATACAGCTGGCCCTAGAGGAGGCCAAATTCCATGTGGATCCGTTCAAGCCCCTGCAGAAGGAGATAGACGAGGCGATGAAGCTGCTCAGGCCCCTTCTCCCCATCAGGTTCGAGAAGAGCCGCATCGCCATCAAGCTGAACGGCTCCGACTACGGACGCTGCTACGACGAGCTCGTCCGCTACGGGATGGTCGAAAGGGAGGAATGGACCGCCGACGGCTCATGGATAGGGCTCATGGAGATTCCAGGCGGCATGATAAACGAGATAACGGACAAGCTGAAGCACAAGACGAAAGGCACAGCGTCCGTGAAGCTTATTAAATGACATTAGAGAGTGATAAAAGATGGAAAGAAGAAACGCCAGGCAGACGCGCGAGATCGTCGTCCCCGGCGACGTCCTCGACGGGTCTGGAATGAAGCCCGGAGAGAACGCGTATGTTATGGACGGCAAAGTCCGCGCCTCCGTTATGGGCGTCAGGAACGTCTTCCAGAACACGGTCGGAGTCATCCCTCTTAGGGGATGCTACATGCCGACCTCCGGAGACACCGTCATCGGAGTGATCGTCGACATCGGGCCTTCCAACTGGCTCGTCGACATCGGAGCGCCCTATCCTGCGCCCCTGCATGTCAACGAGGTCCCTTGGAAAGTCGAGTTCGGAGACACCTCCAGATACCTGAACATGGGACAGGTCGTCCTTCTGAAGGTCCTGTCCGTGGACGAGAGCAAGAAGATCAACGTCACGATGAAGGATTCCGGCCTGAGAAGGATAGAAGGCGGAAGGCTCGTGAAGATCTCCCACTCCAAGGTCTCCAGGATTATTGGAAAGAGCGGATCTATGATCTCGATGCTGAAGAACATGACCGACTGCCGCATCACCGTCGGGCAGAACGGCATGATATGGATAGACGGCGAGGACGAGAACGCCGACGTCGCTACCGAGGCGGTGAAGATGATAGAGGCCCAGGCGCAGTCTGGCAACCTGACCGACAGGGTCAGGGCATTCATCGAGAAAAGGCTCCCCCAAGAGGAGGAAGACTACGAAGAGGAGGAGGAGTGACTATGAGCGGACATACTGACATGGTACTGGTTGACGAGAATGGCATGAGGATCGACGGGAGGACCGCGGAGCAGCACAGGCCCATCAAGATCGAGGCCGGCGTCCTGAACAACGCCGACGGATCCGCGTACGTCGAGATCGGAAAGAACAAGGTCCTTGCGGCCGTCTACGGACCCAGGGAGTGCCACCCCAGGCATCTCCAGGACCCCACCAAGGCCATCATCCAGTGCAAGTACAACATGCAGGCCTTCTCCGTCAGCGACAGAAAGAGGCCCGGACCCGACAGAAGGTCCATAGAAATCTCTAAAATAATATCCGAAGCGCTGGAGAAGGTCGTCCTCACCGAGCTCTACCCCCGCGCTTCCATCGATGTCTATATCGAGATCCTGCAGGCGAACGCGGGAACCAGGTGCGCCGGTCTGACCGCCGCCTCCGTCGCCCTCGCCGATGCGGGAATCCCCATGAGGGACATCGTTCCCGCCATCGCGGCAGGAAAGGCCGACGGCCACGTCCTCCTGGACCTCAACAAGGAGGAGGACAACTACGGACAGGCCGATGTGCCCATCGCCATCGTGCCCTCCACCGACGAGATCGTCCTGCTCCAGATGGACGGGAACATGACCCGCGAGGAGTTCGACCACGCCATCGAGCTGGCCGTCAACGCATGCCACGAGGTGTACGACATCCAGAAGGACGCCCTCAAGAGGCGCTATTCCAAACCCGCCAAGGAGGCTGAGAACGATGAGCAGTGAGATAATGTCCGACATCAAGCGCGACCACATCCTCAAGCTCCTGGAGAACGGACAGAGGGAAGACGGACGCGGCATCCAGGACTTCAGAAAGATTCAGGTCGAGACCAACTGCATCGAGAGCGCGGACGGATCCGCGAGGGTCAAGCTCGGAAAGACCGAGGTCATCGCGGGAGTCAAGATCATCCCCGGGACCCCGTTCGCGGACACCCCCAACATCGGAGTGCTCACCACCGGAGCCGAGCTCATCCCCATGGCCCACGCCTCGTTCGAGTCCGGACCCCCCGGAGAGGACGCCATCGAGCTGGCCCGTGTGGTCGACCGTGGAATCCGCGAGTCCGGGATGGTCGATGTGGAGGCCCTCTGCATCACCCCCGGAGCAGAGGTCTGGATGTGCTTCATCGACATCTACGCCCTCGACTACGACGGCAACCTGTTCGATGCCGCCAATCTCGCGGCGGTATGCGCGCTCAAATCGGCCACCATCCCTGGAGAGCAGTACGGAAAGGGAGAGAACAAGCCCCTGCCCATAACCTGCGTCCCCATCTCGGTGACCGAGGTCAAAGTAGGAAATACTTTAATAGTAGACCCAAATTTCGACGAAGAACAGATTTCATCCGCCCGCCTGACGGTCACCACCGATGACAACGGCAACTTCAGGGCCATGCAGAAGGGAGGCCGCGGCTCGATCACCCTTGACGAGCTCAGCACCTGCCTGGACAGGGCCGTGGAGAAAGGCGCGGAAATCAGGAAAATCATCGGGTGATCACGATGTCCAAGAGAACAGTCAAAGTAGGAAGCGCTGGAAGGTTCGGCGCCAGGTACGGTGTCATCGTACGCAACAGGATCAAGACCATCGAAGCCCAGCAGAAGGGAAAGCACGAGTGCCCCGTCTGCCACCACGATTCCGTGAAGAGAGTCAGCTCCGGCATCTGGTACTGCAAGCGCTGCGGGACGAAATTCGCCGCGGAAGCCTACAGCCCCGTTCCCAAGAAGGAGCTGTCCCAGGTCTCCGAGCAGTGAGCTGGTGGTCCGATTGTACAGATGCGCGAAGTGCAAGGAGCCCGTGAGGAACGACCCTAAGTCCCTCGGCCTCCAGTGCGAGAAGTGCGGATCGAAGATCTTCTTCAAGGACAGGCCGTCCACGAAGAAGACCCTCTACTCCGACTGAGCATGCTCAGCGCGACCCTCTGGGTGGACGGGGATCCCGAAGTGATCTCCGATTCCATCGGACCGGAGGCGGGAAGGGAGCTCCCCCGCACCCGTACGACGGTCAGAAGGGAGGGGGACGCGACGGTCGTGGAGATCCATGCCGCCGACTCCTCCTCCATGAGAGCCGCTCTCAACTCCTATCTGGAGTGCATCAGGATAATCGAGGACATACATAGAGTCGCGGAGGTCAGGCCATGAACGGAATTAGCCCCCAGTTGCAGAACCAGATAACCCAGTTCCAGCAGGTCCAGCAACAGCTTCAGGCGGTTTCCAGCCAGAAGGCGCAGATGGATTCCCAGAAGCGCGAGCTCGAGAGGACCCTCGAGGAGCTCAACAAGAGCACCGGAGCGGTGTACAAGTCGGCCGGATCCCTCATGATCAAGGTCGACGACGTCGAAGCGCTCAAGATGGACATACAGGAGTCCATCGAACTCATGGACGTTAGGATCGGATCCCTCTCTCGCCAGGAGAGCGGGCTCAAGGAGAGGTTCCAGACCCTCCAGGAGTCCATCAACGAGGCGATGGGAAGGGGCCAGCAGTAAACAGGTTTCGCATGCCCCCTGCGACAACGGGGGCATCCTCTTCTTCTACATCCTTTAGAACAGATTGCTCTGTCCGGTACCGCTGCGTCCGACCGCAACAATAATACACGTATCCAAGAATCATCACGCATGACAGACGCCCTCGTTCTGAACAATGTCCACAAATCGTACGGGAACAGAGAGGCGGTCCATGGGATATCCTTGAACGTAAAGGAAGGCGAGATATTCGGGCTCCTGGGCCACAACGGCGCAGGGAAGACCACCACCCTGAGGATGATATCGACGCTCCTCCGCATCACGTCCGGCTCCATCCAGGTGTGCGGATACGATGTGGCCACGCAGCCCGAGAAAGTCAGGGAGGTCATAAGCTACCTCCCGGAAGACGCCGGAGCATACAAGGACCTCACCGGACGCGCCTACCTCGAGTTCATATCCAGATTCTATACGACCGGCGAGGCCCAGAAGGAGATGGTCCGCAGAGGAATCGAGCTGGCCGACCTCAGCGACAGGATCGATTCCAAGGTCGACACCTACAGCAAGGGGATGATGCGCCGCCTCCTCATAGCCAGGGCCGTCATGCCCTCCCCCAGGATAGCCATCATGGACGAGATCACGTCTGGCCTGGATGTCATCAACGCGTACGAGATCAGAGAGGTCATCCGCGAGATCGCCAGGAACGGAGTGACCGTGATAATGTCGTCCCATAACATGTTCGAGGTCGAGATGCTCTGCGACAGGGTCGGGATGATCGACCACGGCAACCTCATCCTCCTCGGAACCCCGGACGAGCTCAAGGAAAAGTTCGGAGCCAAGAACCTCGAAGAGGTGTTCGTAAGGGCGGTGAAAGGGATATGAGCCATCTGACCAACATTATCAAGAAGGAGCTGAAGGAGCTCCTCACCCCGGGATCGGTCGCGTCGGTGCTGGCCATGGTAGTCCTGTTCGCCATGCTCGGCGGGCTCATAGGCGGCGAGGTCGAGAAGGCCAAAGTCCTTCCCGCTATAGCCCTGGTGGACGACGGCAACGGGGAGGCCACCCTTCCAGACGGGTCCAATTGGAGCCTCTACGACACGACCGCGAGGATCTACTCCTCCAGCATACCCGAGGGCAAGAACATAGACGACTACATCGTTAGGCTGTCGTCCACGACAACTGCGGACGGCAACTTGGATCACGAGGACCTTCAATCCAAGATGCGGGATGCCGGCGTGACGAGCGCGATAATAGTGCCTGAAACCTTCGCCGAATCCATAGCTAACAAGAAGCAGGCCAGCCTAGAGCAGATGTACATATACGCGGCCGAAGGCATGTTCGGATCGTCCCCATCTATGGTCGCCTCGACGGTGGTGTCTTCCCTGAACAGCAGCCTGTCCTACACCCTGCTATCCGGAGTGGTCGGAACCGATCAGTACGGATTCTACAACAGCCCCATAAAGACGAGCACCGGGACCATGGTCAACGGGAACTACGTGGAGAACGTCACTCCGTCGGCGATCTCCAGCCAGGTGTCCAGCCAGACCATGATGGTGCCCCTGGTGATCATGATCATAATAATGATGGTCGGAAGCATCGTCATCAGCTCCATGGGCTCCGAGAAGGAGAACAAGACCCTGGAGACCCTGCTGACCCTCCCGATCAAGAGGACGACCATAGTCACAGGAAAGATCATCGCTGCGGCCATCGTGGGACTGGTCTACGGGCTCGCCTACATGGTAGGGATGAGCTTCTACATGAACGCGCTGACCTCGGAGATCACCTCCGGAGTGAACCTCAGCGACATCGGGCTCGGGTTCAAGGGAACGGATTACATCTTCCTGCTGGTCTCGATGTTCCTGTCCATAGTGTGCGCGCTCGGGATCTGCATGATCCTCGGAGCCTTCGCGAAGAACTACAAGTCCGCCCAGACCATGACCATGCCCCTGAGCATACTGGCCATGATCCCTGCGTTCGTCATCATGTTCTCCGGATGGTACGGATCCGCGCCGATCATCCAAGGGGTCCTGTTCGTCATCCCGTTCTCGCACCCGATGATAGCGATGCAGGCGCTGATGTACAACGACTACGCCTTGGTGCTATCCGGAATAGCGTACATGACCGTCTTCGCCGTGATCACCATAGCGATCACCGTCAGGCTGTACAGCTCCGACATCCTGATAACCGGGCTGGGCCAGAACAAGACCTTCATGAAGCTGACCGGAAAGAAGTGAGACCTTCCGGCCAGCTCCAAACCCTTTCCGTTCTTTCTCAAAGATAAAATACGCACCCGCCTATAATCCGGCATGTTCGAGAGCATAGCCCGCCTCATGAGAGGGAAGAGAAAGGTCATCGTCATGCACGGCAACGCCGACATGGACGCCCTCGGGTCGGCCTATGCGCTGTCGAAGCTGTACCCTTCGGCGGACGTCTTCGCCCCCAACGGGATGGACAGGGTCGCCGGGATGGTCGCCGAGAAGATGGGCGCGACCGTTCTGGACGACTGCGACCTCTCTTCGTACGAGCTCGTGGTTGTCGTGGACTCCTCCACCCCGCTGCAGCTTGAGACCGAGCAGGACGTGCCTGCGGACGCGATAGTGATAGACCATCACATGGAGTCCGGGGACTGGAACGGCCATCCTTCGTTCATCGACTCCTCCCGCACGTCGTGCTGCGAGATCGTGCTGGACATGTTCGACGAGGAAGGAGCGGAGCTCGACCGCGACACCGGGCTGATGCTCCTCGGAGGGATGATAACCGACGGCGGGACCTTCCAGTTCGCGGACCCCCGTCTTCTCCGCGCGTTCGCCAGCATCATGGAGAGATGCGACATACCGATGGACGAGGCGCTGGAGCTCACCCGCGCCCCAGACAGCATCTCGGAGAGGGTCGCCACCATCAAGGCTCTTGAACGCACCAAGTTCGACCGCGTGGGGACGCTCATAGTGGCCACCGCGGTGGCTGGGAGCTTCGAGTCGTCGGTATGCAAAGCCCTCCTATGCGCAGGAGCGGACGTCGCGTTCGTGGCTTCCCAGAGGGACGACATGTTCCGCATGAGCTCCCGCGCCACACAGAACGCCGTCAGGAGGGGAGTGAACCTCGGCTCCATCCTCAAGGGAATAGGGGACGAGACCTCCACAGCCGGAGGAGGCCACGATGGAGCCGCCGGAATCTCCGGGATAGGAGATGCCGAGGCGATGCTCCACATGTGCACCTGCAGGACCATGGAGGTGCTCAGGGACATCAAGATGCGCGAGACCGCACAGAAGGAGGATGCCGCCTGATGACGTACCCGCGCCTGGAGAGATGCTTCCTAGAGAGCACCGTGAAGGACGTGAACGGCTACAGCTACTTCCAGAACCCCATAAGCGACGGCGTTCCCAAGGTGGACCCCGAGATCCTGGAGGAGGCCATAGGGGGTCTCGCAGGAATCCTCCCCGAGGACATAGACCTCATACTGGCCCCCGAAGCCATGGGGATACCGCTGGGCGCCGGGCTCTCCCTGAAGACCAGGATACCTTATGTGGTCGTCAGGAAGAAATCCTACGGGCTCCCGGGGGAGATCGAAGTCCTCCAGAAGACTGGCTATTCCAAATCGCGCATGTTCGTGAACGGCGTAAGAAAAGGGATGAGAGTGGTCATCGTGGACGACGTCCTGGACACCGGTGGCACCCTGAGAGCCATATCCGACGCCGTGAAGAGCACCGGGGCGGACCTGGTCAAAATCATGGTCGTCTACTCGATGTGCGAGGACCTCGACGCCATGTCGGAGAAGCTGGGCGCTCCCATAGAGTGCCTGGTCCGCATAGGCATGGACGGGCCTCGTCCGTTCCTCAGGCGACGTGCGCGCACAGCGACCCGTTAAGACCCCGTTATGCGAAACGGCTCCGTGGACCCGGGGCTGATTCTGTTATGCGCCATTCTTTCGTTGGCAGGTGCGTGCATGGGAACCTTCACCGGGATCGTCCCGGGGATCCACGTGAACACGCTGGCGTCCGTGCTTCTGGCCACCTATCCCGCCATAGAGTCGGCCCTGTCGCCAGTGGCCGGACCCTACGAAGCCGCCGTGGCCGTCTGCTGCTGCATCATGTCCGCTTCGGTGACCCATTCGTTCCTGGATTTCGTGCCGTCGGTTTTCATAGGGGCCCCGGACTCCGAGGACTGCATGTCGGTCCTCCCAGGGCATCGGCTGCTTCTGGAAGGCAGAGGGATGGAAGCCGTCAGGGCGGCAGCCATCGGTAGCCTGGTGGGGACTTCGGCCGCGATCCTCCTCTCCGTGCCGATGCAATACGCCATGACCTGGGGGATGGAGGGCGTCTTGGACAGGATGACCCCGTATGTGGTAATAGGAGCCGCCGTCATTCTGATAATGACGCAGTTCCGCAAGGGCTCCGGGGTGGCTGGCGTGATATGCTTCCTGCTCTCCGGCGCAGTAGGGCTGGCGGTGATGTACCTTCCTATACCCTCGGACGGGATAGCCGGAGAAGGCACGCTGATGTTCCCTATGCTGTCGGGGCTGTTCGGGATTCCCGTCCTGCTGGCAGCAGAAGAGGGGAAGGTCCCCGCCCAGAAGGGGTGCTACAAGGACCCGGAAGTGGCTTGCTCCGGCCTCAGAGGGGTGGTGATGGGGTGCGTCGCAGGATGGTTCCCGGGGATAACGTCCACGGTCGGGGCGTCCATATCGGCCTGCTTCATGCCGGAGAACCGCCCCGAGAGGTTCATAGCCGCCGTGGCTTCGATAGGCTCGGTGACGGCAGTCCTCTCCCTGGTCACTCTGTCTATCTCCGGAAGCGGAAGGTCGGGCACCGTCCTGGTCATAGGGGAGATAGCGGGAGAATCCGTCTCGGGGGTAGCTTCGGAGGCGTTCCTGCTCCTTCTGATGGCGGCAGCCCTGGGCTCGCTGGGAGGATACCTGCTGACGATAAAGGCTGGAGAGGTCTTCTCCGTGCTGGCCGAACGCGTGGACCAGAAGAGGCTCAGCAGATGGGTCTTGGCTCTGACCATAGTCCTTGTGATCGTCCTCACGGGACCGTTCGGATTGATGATGCTGTTCGTCTCGACCCTGGTGGGATTCCTCCCGGGTGCTTTCGGAACCGACAGGACCATCCTGAGCGGATGCCTCCTGCTCCCGGTCATCCTCATGCAGTTCCGATCGGAGCCTGGAAGAAGCCTTGGACATGAACTTCGCATCGTCCACCACAAAACGCTCGTGGGTTCCGGAGCCGATCTCCCCCGATCCGTCCCTGACGAAGGCCTTGAAGACCAGCCTCCTCCTGTCGACCTCGACGAGCTCCGTCTAGCACACGACCTCCGCCCCTATGGGGGAGGGAGCGGAATGAGCTATGTCCAGACGGGTCCCGACGGTGCTCTGGCCATCTGCTAGCGAAGACGCCACGCTCTCGGAGGCCGCAGCCTCGATAAGGGCGATCATCGCAGGGGTGGCGAAAACCGGGAGCGTACCGCTGCCCATGGCTTCTGCGGTGTTCTCTTGCGTCACCTTGACGGCCTTGCAGCCTTTGATGCCTGTCTCGAGCATGTCTGGTACAAAGATGGAGGGATATATGATGCATCTCGTCCGACCGGATTAGGAGGCTGTCCCCACCGCTTTCCATGTTCGGAGGCTGTTCGAAAAAGCCTGACAATTCTCGAAAACGCACTTTCGGACACCCCGTTCTTAGATTCAAATATAGAACCGCGGTAGAGTACATCATGAGGGCGCCGTGTCGGCTGCAGATGTCCGTCTCGGCCCCTCGAGGAGGTGAAGCATGGACGCTGCTGATTCTGGATACGGGGAGACCTGCTCTGTTCGCGTGGAAGGTGCAGATGCATCCATAGCCGATATATTGGCGGAGCTGACGGAGGTCAGGGACTCCCTTCGCGACGGCGAGGGAAGGCGCTCCGTCTGCACGGACGACGTCCTGGAGGAGATCGCCCGCCGCCTTCCGGTGAGGATGGAGGACCTCGCTGCCATACCCGGCGTAGGCCAGCGCTTCACGGAGCAGTACGGGGAAGCATTCCTGGAAGTGTCCAGGAGATACTCTGCGATAGCCGCGGGAGGCACCGAGATCAGATGCGAGACGGCGGCCATGCTCAGGGACCTGGAGAAGAACCTCACTGACCTGGGCAGAGGCAACAGGATGCTGTTCCAGTCCCGCATGTACGCCAACGGAAGCCTTGACCTGACAGAGGTCGCAGAAGCCGATGTCCCCGAGCTGCTGTTCAGGAACGGGACCGTGAGCACGGAAGGCTCGGACGACCAGGTCCGCCGGCATGCGGTCGAGATAGTCCGCGAAGCCAGCAGGGAGCTCCGCGACAAGGGGCGCTTCGACCTGTACGTGGCCTACCCGTTCGTGGAGGGGAAGCTGAAGGACGGATTCTCTGTAAGGGCGCCATTGGCCCTGTTCCCGGTTTCGGTCCAGAGGGAGAAAGGGATCACCACGGTGTCTCTGGATCCCTCGAAGGAGCCCATATTCAACGGAACTCTTGTCCTGGCCCACATGAGGGCCTCTTCGACGGATGGACCTCTGCCGGAATGCACCGTAGAGGACGCCTCGGAGGAAGGATTCGGAGACTGCATGCTCGAGTTCTACAGGAGCGTGGGCATGGACCTCGGATGGTCCGATCGGGAGCCTGCCAGGTTCAGGGGAGGAGAGCCGGAGAGGATGCGCCCGTACGCCGACGGAGAGCTCGAAGTCGTGCCATTCGCCGTCCTCGGAAGGTATCCGCTCTATTCGGGCTCCGTCCAGAAGGATTTCGCCTCCATCATCGCAGGGAACGCCGTCAGCGGCATACTCGATACGTTCGTGTCCCGTCCTCGCGCCATAGAGACGAGGGAATGCCCGGAGATCCGCGAGAGCGATGTGGCCTTCGCCGGACCGCTGGATTCCGCCCAGGAGAGGATAATCGCCATGCTGGACACCGTCGACGGGCTGGTGATCCACGGACCCCCGGGAACCGGCAAGTCCCAGGTGATAGCGGAGACGATGGTGTCCGCCGCGATAAAGGGGAGGAACGTTCTGCTCGTCTCCGAGAAGAAGACGGCTCTGGACGTGGTGTATTCGCGTCTCGGCGTACTCTCCGATTACAGCATAATGGTCGACGACGCCAGCGACAAGGACGCGTTCTACAGCCAGCTCAACCGCATGCTCTCGCTGGAACGTCCCGAGCCCGCTCCCGACCTGGAAGAGGTCAACTCGTCCATAGAGAGGGCCCTAGGAAAGCTTGATGCCATAGACAGGAAGTTCTACAGACGCCAGGAATCGGGATTGGAGCCGTCCAGGCTCTACGAGGAGGACCTGGAGCGCAAAGCCTCGGGAAAGGAGTTCGACCCTCTGGTGAGGGAGAACGTGTCCTCGAAGACCGGGGTGATGGACTATTCCGAGGTGGCGGAGATGCATGCGCTGTTCTCCAATCCTGCGAAGATGGACCTCTACAGGAGGTACAAGGAGATCGCCATGCGGCATCCGATCCTCCTGGGGATGAGGGAGAACCTCACCAAGGAGGAGCTGGCCCAGATGGCCAAGGACATCGTCTCCCTGTCGAAGCAGCACACGGAGTACGACAAGGCCCTGAGAAGAGCATCGGAAAAGGCCAAGGAAAAGAACGCGGCCGCATCTGTCATAAGCAAGTACTTCTCGAGATACAACCGCGACATCTCGGATGCCGTCCTTCGCTCCCCGGATGATGCCATCTCCGCTCTGGACGACTACTGGACGTACGTTGCGGGAACCGCGGCGTTCGGAAACCTGGACTGGCCTTGGAAATCCTACGGCAACGGGATCCTCGAGCTGTCCTCCGCCACAGGGCAGAGCATGCGCGACTGCGAGATGAGGATGTTCGAGGTCGTGGAATCCGCTCAGACCGAGCGCTTCGACTCCTCGTTCGACCCGTCGGAGATGCTCTCGTTCGACCAATCGGCGGAAGAGGCGGAATCCCTGATGGCGGAGAAGCGCGGAATTGTGAGGCTGGAAGCCGAGAACATCCTGTACGACCGCCTGTCCGTCATCAAAGAATCCAGACGTTTCAGCGACATTTCAAGGATATCCGGCTCCAGGAGGAGATGGAGCCCCGGAAGGTTCGTAGGACGCTTCGGCTACGAGCTCCTCGGAGGCATCCGCATCTGGCTAATGACCCCCGAAGCCGTCTCCGAGATGCTCCCGCTGGAGATGGGACTGTTCGATCTGCTGATATTCGACGAGGCCTCCCAGATGTACGTGGAGAAGGGCGTCCCGTCCATGTTCCGCGCCAAGAGGGTGGCGGTAGCAGGCGATCCGAAGCAGCTCCGTCCGTCCAGCCTGGGAACAGGCAGATACGGCGCGGACCCCGACGGAGCCGAGAGCCTGCTGGACATGGCATGCTCCAGGTTCGGGACGTTCCTTCTGGACCATCACTACCGCTCCCGCTACCAGGCGCTCATAGCCTTCTCCGACCGCGCCTTCTACGGCGGAAAGCTCCGCATGGCACCCGATGCGACGGTTCCGGACACCCCTCCGATAGAGGTCCGCGTCACCGACGGGATATGGGAGGACAGATGCAACAGGACGGAGGCCGAAGAGGTCGTGAGGATGCTGAAAGAGATCCTGAACGGCCGCAGAAACGGCGAGACCGTCGGGGTGATAACGTTCAACTCCGCCCAGAGGGACCTGGTCAACGACATGCTGGACGACGAGTGCGCATCGGATCCGGCCTTCGGCAGGATGGTCGCGGAGGAGATGCTCAGAACGGAGAACGGCGAGGACGTCGGGCTCTTCATAAAGAACATAGAGAGCGTCCAAGGGGACGAGAGGGACATCATCCTGTTCTCCGTGGGCTACGGGAAGAACCGCGAAGGAAAGTTCATGCAGAGGTTCGGATGGCTCAGCTCCCGCGGGGGTGAGAACCGCCTGAACGTGGCCATCACCCGCGCTAAGGAAAGGATGGTCATCATCAGGTCGTTCGATCCCGAGGACATACGCTCCGACGGGACCTTCGGAGGGCCGGAGGTGTTCAAGAGGTTCATGATGTACGCGGACGCCGTCAGCTCGAGAGACCTTGCCAAGGCGGAGGCCGTCCTCTCGTGCTTCGGCAACAGGGAAAGACGTCCCGGACCCAAGGCTACTGCGGTCAGGATCATCGAAGACAGGCTGAGAGCCATGGGGTCGGACGTCTCCAGCGATGTTGGGATCGACGGATGCGGAGTCGACCTCGTCGTCAGATGCAGGAACGGGAGGCCGCTCGGCATCGAGCTCGACTCGTCCGTGTACGGCGCAGGGGAGGACTCCAGGTCCAGAGACTGTCTCAGGCGCAGGTTCCTCAGAGCCAGAGGTTGGGACATAGTACGCTTATGGACGCCGATGGTATGGAGGGATCCGTCCACTGAAGCATCCAGGCTATTAAACGCCAAGATAGGCGACATGGATGCCAGATCCTGTAATTTAAGAAAACCTAATTAACCGTCTCGCCGATGCACAATCATGACCAAGACCACTCTTAAGATAGAGGGCATGATGTGCGAAGGTTGCGTTGAGAACGTGACCAAAGCGCTCGAAGGATTGGACGGCGTCGAGTCGGCGTCGGTCGACCTCAGGAAAGGCACCGCCGTCGTGATGCATGACGGGGTCCCGAACGAGAAGCTCATCGGAGCCGTGGTGGATGCCGGCTTCAGGGCTTCCGTCAAAAAAGGCCTCTTCTCATGAAGACCAAGGTGTTCCGCATAGGCGGCATGACCTGCGCCGCGTGCGTGGGAAGGGTGGAGAGCGCGATCAGATCCGTCAAAGGAGTGACCGCCGCAGAGGCCAACATCGGCAGCTGCACCGCATCCGTCACCTACGACGGCACGCCCGAGACCGAGGCCGCCATAGCAAAGGCTGTGACCGCGGCAGGATACTCCGTGGTCAGCGACGACCGCGAAAAAGCCGCCGAGGAGGGTCTCAAGGCTCTCAAAGTGCAGTACAGGGACCTGATCATAGCGATAGTATTCGCCATACCCCTGTGCATCATGGCGATGGGACCGATGTTCGGGCTGTTCGACAGGTTCCTGGACCCGTTCCCGTACGCGGCCGTCCAAGGGCTGCTATGCATCCCCGTTCTGATCGCAGGCAGGCGCTTCTTCCTCAAGGGATTCCCTGCCCTGTTCTCCGGTCACCCTACGATGGACTCCCTGATCGCTCTGGGAGCCACGGCTTCAGTCATCCTCGGAACCTACAACACCTATCTGGTGTACACCGGCGACATGCACGCCTTGCACATGGTGTGCTTCGACTCGGCGGCAATGATCATCGCCCTTGTCAGCGTCGGAAAGTACGTCGAGGCACGTTCCAGATTCAAGACCGACGACTCCGTCAGGAAGCTGCTCGACACCGCTCCCGACGAAGCCAGCGTCATAAGGGACGGCGTGGAGATCAAGGTGAAGTCCTCGGACCTCGTGGCTGGGGACATAATGCTCGTCCGCCCCGGAGAGCGCATCCCCACCGACGGTACCGTCGTCTCCGGAAGCTCCACCGTCAACGAATCCATGCTCACGGGGGAGAGCATGCCCGTGGACAAGAAGGAGGGGGACCTCGTGTACGGCGCCACCGTCAACGGCGGGGGGAGCCTCCAGGTGAGGGCCGAGAAGACCGGGGAGGACACCGTCCTGTTCCAGATCGCCCGCATGATGGAGATGGCCCGCAGCACCAAGGCGCCGGTCGCCAGCATGGCAGACAAGGTCGCATCCGTGTTCGTCCCTGTCGTCATCGGGATAGCCGTCCTGAGCTTCGCCGGATGGATGCTCGCCGGAAGGGACCTTCAGTTCTCCCTCACCATAGCGATATCCGTTCTGGTCATCTCCTGTCCCTGCGCGCTGGGCCTCGCCACGCCTCTGGCCATGGTGGTCGGGACCTGGAAAGGCTCGGAATACGGGATACTGTTCAAGACCGCCACCGCGGTGGAATCGTCTTCGAAGACAGACGTCATCGTCCTCGACAAGACCGGAACCTGCACCATGGGCACCCCGTCTGTGAACCAGGTGAGGCCGTACATCGGAGAGGGCGAGCTGCTGAGCATGATGGCTTCCGCGGAATCCGATTCGGAGCATCCTCTGGGCAAGGCCATCTGCGCTTACGCCGCCGAGAAGGGAGTGGCTGTTCCTCCCCACGAGGAGTTCAACAGCATCTCCGGAAACGGGATCGAGTGCGTCTGCAACGGGAAGAAGGTGCTCATAGGAAACGCCGGGCTCATGGCCGACCGCGGGATCGAGATACCTGAAGGCCACGACGAGGTTCTCGGGATGACCTGCGTCATGGCTTCCGTGGACGGCAAGTTCGCTGGATCCGTGCTCATATCCGACCCTGTGAGGCCGGAGAGCGCCGAAGCCATCCGCTACCTGAGGGAGGACGGCGTGAAGGTCATAATGGCCACCGGAGACGGGGAGGCCGCGGCCAACAAGATCGCCTCCGAGCTCGGGATAGACGAGGTCCGCTCGGGAATGAAGCCTGACGGCAAGCTCAAGCTGATCAAAGAGATGCAGATCGCACAGCACCATGTGGCCATGATAGGGGACGGGATAAACGACGCCCCCGCCCTGTCCCAGGCGGACGTGGGAATGGCAGTGGGGGCAGGGACTGACGTGGCGATAGAATCCGCCGACATCGTCCTGATGAACAGCGACCTCCGCAGCGTACCCGCTTCCCTGGAGACCGGAAAGGCCGTCATGAAGACGGTCAAGCAGAACCTTGTGTTCGCGTTCGGGTACAACGCGGTCTGCATACCGATAGCCGCCGGGCTCCCGGTGCTGTTCGGTTACGACGGGCTGGTGGAACAGATGCCCATGCTGTCCGCTGCCGCTATGTCCCTGTCGTCCATATCGGTCGTCACGAACACGCTGAGGCTCCGCAGGTTCAAGCCGAAGGCACTGGCCTCGATCCAAGCGAGGCAGTCTTGACCTTCAGGGTTCCGCCGGTGCGGGACCACTCCTTGTCGAAGGAGTCTATCCTCAACGGAACGGAATGGAGAGGGGAGTCCAGAGTCATGGACTCGTACTCTCCTCCTTCCCCCATTATGCTTATCCCCGTCTTCTCGCGTATCTTCTTGAGATCCTTCACCGCATCGGCGTCGATCTCGCGGCCCAGCCACTCCTCGCCGAGTCCTTCCGCATAGCATCCTACGATGACCGCGCGAATCCCGGACGAGAGGAAGGCATCCATGACGAGGTCCTGGTCCTTCCTCCACAGAGGGGACATCACCTTCAGGCCAAGGTCCCCGCAGACCAGGTTTATCCTGTCCCACTGGTAGTCTGACCACAGGGCGCCGGTGACCACGCCGTCCACGTCCACGCCGTCCAGAGCCTTGCGGAGGCCTTCCATGTCGCCTTCCTCGGTGCCTGTGCTGGGGGCGGTTATGAGCTTCTTTCTCATGGATTCGGCCATGAGTGGGATTATCCTGAGGTTGGGGGTGTGGAATATCCACGACGCTTCGTCCTCCGGCATGACGCTGACGAGGTACGGCACATCGTGCCCCATCTGTTCGGCCAGATAGAGAGCGAACGTCGAATCCTTCCCGCCGGAGTACAGAGAAGCCAATTTCATAGGGCATAATCGGTCATGATATTCTAATAATATGTTGCATCCATGCACCAAGTTTTTTATGATGTTGGGCATCATGTCCATCGGAGGATACCTTGCAACCGTCAGACGATACCATCCTGAGTCCGGCAGATATGAAGAAGACCATAGCTGAAGAAGCGGTCAACAGATTCATCAAGGATGGCATGGTCGTGGGCCTCGGTACCGGATCCACGTCTTATTTCGCCATAATGAAGATAGGCGAGCTGGTTTCGAGCGGATACGACCTCACCTGCGTGGCCACGTCCATACAGAGCGAGAAGCTCGCCAAGTCCTGCGGAATAACCGTCATGGACCTGGACCAGGTCGGCAGCATCGACGTCACCATAGACGGAGCCGACGAGGTCGATCCCCAGATGCAGCTCATCAAGGGCCTGGGAGGAGCTCTCCTCAGGGAGAAGATCGTCGCAGCGGCCACGATCAAGGAGGTGATCGTCGTCGACGGCAACAAGATCGTCGACAAGCTCGGGACCACCTGCCCGCTTCCTGTCGAGGTCCTGCCTTTCGGGCACGAGCACACCAGCCACGCTCTGAAGAAGCTCGGATGCGAGCCAGTTCTGAGAATGGCCGGAGAGGTCCCTTTCATCACCGACAGCGGCAACTGCATCTACGACTGCAAGTTCGAGGGCATAGACCGCCCCTACTATCTCGAGATGGCCATCAACAACACGACCGGAGTGGTGGAGAACGGCCTCTTCCTGAACACCGCTTACGAGGTCCTCGTCTGCGACAAGCACGGAAAGATCTCCGCGATGTCCGAAGCCGTCAACGAGAAGCTCGCAGGCAAGGAGATCAGGGTATTCTGAAGGGGTCCGAGCCAGCTGGATTCCCCCTGCTTAATATTATTAACAGAGACAGTGCCTTTTTTATATCACCTCAGTATTAGCACGTTTCGATTCATTCGTTGAGGTGAACATCATGAAGATGCCCAGAACGATTAAAAGATACTGTCCTTACTGCAAGGCCCACACCAACCAGGAGGTCGAGAGGGTCAAGAAGAAGAAGGCCAGCGAGCTCAAGTGGGGTCAGAGGAGATTCAGAAGAGTGACCGCTGGTTACGGAGGATTCCCCAGGCCTAAGCCTGAAGGGAGGGAGAAGCCCACCAAGAGGATCAACCTCAGATACAGGTGCTCCACCTGCAAGAAGGCCAACATCTCCCCTTGCATCCGCGCGAAGAAGTTCGAGCTTACGGAGTGATCACATGACCGGAGATTTCATCAAGATCAAATGCCCGGACTGTGCGAACGAGCAGATCGCTTTCAGAAAGGCCGCCACCAAGGTTACCTGCAACGTGTGCGGCTCCACCCTCATCGTCCCCAAGGGCGGTGTCGGCGACATCAAGGGCGAAGTGCTCGAGGTAGTCGGCTGATGTCCAGAATCAGGGGCTTTCCCGAGAACGGCGAGCTCGTCGTGTGCACTGTCAAGACCGTGAAGAACTTCGGTGCTTTCGTCACGCTCGACGAGTACGATGACAAGGAAGGTTTCATCCACGTCAGGGATGTGGCCCCCGGCTGGGTCAAGTACATCAAAGACTTCATCAGAGAAGGTCAGAAGACCGTCTGCAAGGTTCTGGGCGTCGATTCATCCAAAGGTCACATCGACCTTTCCTTAAAATCCGTTAACGAACACCAGAAAAGAGAGAAGATCCAGCAGTGGAAGAACGAGAAGAAGGCCGAGAAGCTCGTGGAGATAGTCGCCGAGAGGATGGACATATCCATGGACGACGCCTACGACATGTTCGGCAACAAACTGCTGGAAGAATACGAGACCCTGTACGGCGCCTTCGAGTCCGCTGTCTCCTACCCCGAAGAGTTCCTCGAGGAATTCACCGGAGAGTGGACGGACACGTTCATGGAGGTCGCCAAGGAGAACGTCGCTCCGCCCAACGTCCAGATAGACGCCATACTGGAGATGACCTCTCCCGCCCCCAACGGCATGGAGCTGATCAAGAACGCGCTCCTGGCCGGGATCGATGCGGCTGACGGCGACGAGGTGGAGATCACCTGCGTCGGATGCCCCAAGTACAGAGTCGTAGTCACTGCGAGCGAATACAAGGAAGCCGAGGAGACAATGAAAAGGGTCTCCGACAGCGCCATAAAGAACCTGGTTTCCAACGGCGGAACGGCTGTCCTCAAGCGCGAGAGCAAGTGATATGAGGTCGGAGATCCGCAGATGCGGCGAGTGCGGCAGGTACACCCTGCAGCAGTCATGCCCTGTCTGCGGCTCCCCCTCATCATGCCCCGTCCCTCCAAGATATTCTCCAGAGGACAGGATGGGCGAATACCGCAGAAGAGCCATTGTCGAGGAGTACGGAGAGAATGGCAAGCTTCGCAAGGTTTGATTTCAGACCATTATTGAAGGACCCTATACTCATCGCAGGGCTTCCCGGAGTGGGCGACATCGGCAAGATAGCCATCGACCTCATCGCGGACCAGCTCCATGCCGAGCGCTTTGTCCGCACATTCTCAGACGACCTTCCCGCCACCGTATACGTGGACGAGGATTGCTGCATCGAGGCCCCCTGCTTCAGCCTGTGGCTGGCGCGTCTGAAGGATGCCGACGTCGTTTTCCTCCGCGGAAACTGCCAGGCCACCAGCATACAGGGGCAGATCTCCCTGGCCAAGAAGGCATTCGAGCTGGTCCTGGAGCATGATCCATCGCTGGTGATATCCCTGGGCGGAAGCTGCATAGAGGATTCGGAGAAGAGCCCGAGGCTTCTGGGGGCAGTGACCGAACCCGGCATGAAGCAATTATTCGAGTTGTACGGGATAGACTTCGTTCCTAAAGAGCCTATGATGGGCATCGGAGGAGTCGCAGGGGCACTGATGGCATTATGTGACGCGTACGGCGTGGACGGCCTCTGCATCGTCGCTGAGACTTCCGGAATGTTCGAGGACAACATGGGCGCGAAAGCCATCGTGGACGCCCTCTCTAGCCTCCTAGGGGTCGAGATCGACACGTCCTGCCTGTCAGAAGGCACCAACGAACCTCCTGAGGATGAGCCTTTCCAAGAGCAGGATCCGCCCTATTTCGGATGATGTCTGGCTAACGACACATTTATATAAGAAATCCTTAATGCATCCCTATCCCCACTTAGCTCAGACTGGCCAGAGCGGCTGACTGTAGAGTGTTTTCGGAAGAAAATCCGATACAGCCGCTGAAATCAGCAGGCCCCCTGTTCAAATCAGGGAGTGGGGACCATTCCCTTCTGGCTCCCCTGATTTCGTCACGAGTACCATTTCGGGCTCCGATTTGACGAGTACCACTTCGTATGGTGCTCTCAACAGCCTTGGAAAGCTCTTCTTCGAGGGGGTCCTTGAGGGCGTCAGGAAGATCCGCCGCCGCACTTGCAACGGCGGGGACTGGCCCTTCGACCCCAATGAGCTCATCCGCGACCTGGTGGCCGGACGGATGACCCTCGACGACCCTTACCTCCAAGCGGTCCTTCTGGATTGGATCGAATCCGAGGACCGCAACGTTTTTCTCAACCAGGACACGGGGGAGTTTGTCTATGCGCTTTCAGCCAAGAGGGGCAACAAGGTCTACGCAACTAGGAAGTCCAAGAGGAGGAACGAGATCGAAGCTGCGCTGGATGGTAAGGAATTCGACGTACCGGTGAAGGGCTTCCGCAACAGGAGGTACACCAGGCTCCTGCTCACCACCGTCAACTTCGACCGCGAGCAGTACGCGGCGGAGGAGGCCTGGGCAGCCCTCCGGTCCACCCCCACCGAGGGGGCTGAATACGAGTACAACGTCCTGAACAACCTGAACGCCAACATCAGCAAGATATTCGGCAAGCATGGGACCCTCGTATCCAAGGAGGCCCAGTCCTCCGGCTACCCTGCCCCGCACCTGATCTTCCTGCTGGACGAGCCCGTGATGGTCGAGAGGCACAGCGGAAGGGGAGAGAAGGAATCATGGAGGATCTGCGACCCCCGCATCCTCGACAGGATCGGGAAGGGGCCACTCATGAGGAGGCTCTGCAGGACAGACCACCGCAAAGCCATACGGATGAACCCGATCTGGAAACATGGCTTCATCGACTTCGAGGGCATCGTCAAGGGCAACGGATCCAGGTCGGGGAAGGACACCGTCTCCTACGCTTTCAAGTACCTCGTCAAGTGCCTCACCGAGAACGGCAAGAGCGCCATCAAGGACCTCCCAGACATCTCTTCCGTCAAGGACAAGGGCCTCCGCACGATGCTCTTCACGCATCTCGGGAACAAGTGCTTCAGGACGAGGGACGTGTCCTTCGGGAAGGGATTCAAGGACCGGATAGGTCTGCTACCTGAACCCAAATCGGAAGAGAAGTCTCCATGGAAGCTCGTGAAAACCATAACCGAACAGGAATTCAATCTCATCCAGGCCTGCATAAGACTGGGGCTTGTTGACAACACACCCAACTCTTAACGCTCGACCTGTCGTTCTTCTTTTCAACATCTATTCCTTTTTCTGCCCTCTTAGCTGCAGCCATCTATTTTCATCAGCGGATAACCGATGTCCTTTCGCAATTGTCAATCGCGGACGCGCGGAGGAAGCCCCGCCTGCCCGCAGGGCCAGGGGCGCCGGCGCGCGGACGCGCTTTCCCATCCCATCCGATGGCCCATGGGCGGCCCAGGCGGAGGGGAATGCACCGTCGATGCGGTCACCCTGCCGTTCGGACAGACCATAGGGCACTCCTCCACCACCCATGTCGGATTCTACGACAAGGAGACGAAGGAGTTCATGGGCGCGGAGCAGGGCGCAGGCGTCAGCTACGTGATCGCGGTCAACCTGTACGACGTCGACCAGGTGTCCGAGGAATTGAAGAGTCGGGAGGGCAAGTCTCAAGAGGTGCCTTTATGACCTTTTCCAAAACTCCGGGGCCGAACGCCCCAAGCCTTTCCTTCTCTTGTCCGGCTCGATTTTTCAGTCCGTTCCCTTTCCTGCGATGTCGCGATGGCGGGGGTTCCTCACCCGTAGGTGAGGTAAGTCGTTTTTCATGTCTTGACTAAAACGGTCATGACAGCTCTTTGTTCGTGTACGCATAGCCTTTGCTGGAGTTCACCTTCGAAGGGAGGAAGTTCTTCAGGAAGTATTCCAGATCCTTGACGGCGTCGTCGTAGTCCACGGAATCGTAAAGCATGGCGGCGGTCAGGTAGGCTCCGAAATAGGCTCCCGACACCCCGTTGATGATGTCGCTGTCTATGGCGTAGATCTCCTTGTCGGCATAGGCGTCGGTCTTGGTGAGCATGGACTGGATGCGTTCTTTCAGGTAGGCGTCCATACTCGTCCTTTCGACGTCGGAGGGCGTCTGGAACTGTATGATTATCGGTACGCCCTTGCTGGCGGCGACCAGGGTCTCCTCGTCCACCATTATGTTTCCGGCGTTCTCATATGCCGCAGTGAACTTCACCGCCTTCTTGGAGACGATGTTGGCCGCCCCTCCGGCGATGTACTGGTAGTAGTCCGACCCCCACTTCGCGATGTAGTCGAATATGACCGTCTTCTTGGCGACGTTCATTCCGTCCAGCTTGTCCTTTATCTTGTCTATCTTGCTCGCGTAGTCCAGGGACTTGCTGACCGAGTCGCCCGTGTTGAACAGGGCGCCTACCATGAGGGTTCCGGAGGCGCCGTCCAGCTGCTGGATATCGACCGAGATGAACGCGATCCTGTTCGCCAGGCCAGATTTCTCCGCCTCGTCGTAGAGGTAGCAGTGTCCCGACCAGTTGGAATAGATTATGAACGCGTCGACTCCTGCGGCGGCCACCTGTTCGAGCGTGATCTTGGTGCTGCTGCCGATGATCTTCATCTTGCTGAGCCCGGGAAGGACGGAATCGTCGTAGTACATCGGGCTGGCGTCGTCCACGGCCACGAGCCTGTCGTAGACTCCTGCGGCGGCCATGATGAAGGCGGGATACGGGTGGTCGACCCCGACTTTGTTGCCTATCGGGTACGGCACGTGGGCGACGGTCCCGAAGTAATCCTTGTAGTAGAGGGTCGTCGGCTTCCTGTCGATGTACTTCTGGACGACGTCCGCATCTGCCGATGTGATCTTCCCGTCCTGGTTAGCATCGGCGTACATGTATTTGGATTTCCAATCGTTGATGTCGTCCGCCGCTATCTTCTCGATTATCTTCTTGTCCTTCTCGTCGATCACATCGTCTCCGTTGGCGTTGCCGAATATCGTCACGCGGATGTCGTCGGTCTTGGAGGACATGTCGGTGGAATCCTTCGGCAGCATCAGGAGCGCCGCCGCGGCCACGGCTATCAATGCGATCACGACGATCGCAGCGATCACTATCTTCTTGTCCATTCAATCACTCGGATGTTCCATCCTATAGGTCGACCCGCCGGTCTGATTATTTAATGATGACAAAAGATGCGCAATTATGGTTCTGTTTTTATTGCAGGATGCCATATCGGACGGCCGAACTCATGGAAATCAGGGTCTTCAACGATTTCGTCAGCAGGCCTATCGGCAGGGGCAGGGTGTACGAGATGAAGCTGGACGACGGATGCGCCAGGGTCACCAACTTCGTATTCGACAGGGGGTTCGTGATCAACTTCTTCGATATGAGCACCGCCTACTTCACGAACCAGGACCGCATCGGGAGCATGAACTACCTGATGATCAATGCGACTCTGATGGGGAGGTACGTCGCCAGGCAGGAAAACTCGATCAGATCCAGAATCCAAGGGATGGGCATCATCCACCATCCGTCTAGCCGGAGGGAGCACATACGCATTCCGACCATGCGCTACATCGGCCTGTCGATAGGCCTGGATCTGAACGGGTTCAGGCCAATCGGGCTGGACGATCTTCCCGACGTCTCCGTCGTCCTCGACAACATATGCGCCAGATACCGTATGGACAGCATGGATCCGTTCATCCTGGACAACGACATGATGATGGAGCTGTATGCGTTGAAGTCCCTCCTCGACGATCCCGACTCCGTGGATGACGATGTCGTGGCCGTTCTCGTATCGGACCTGGTCCGCAGGCTGTATGAAAGCGACGGGCCGAGGTTCTCTGAGATCCGCGGGTCCGAAGACACGAGGCTCGAAGACGAGCTTTACTCCAGAATCATGTTCGATCTCGGCGTCGTCCCCAGCATAAACGGAATCTGCGAGGAGATAGGGGCGGACAAGTACGGGATCAGCAGAGGATTCAAGAAGGTCTACGGCGATACGCCCTACTCCCTGCAGAGGCATTACCGCCTCATAACGGCAGGGAGCCGGATGCTTCTGGGCGAGAGGAGCATGAAAGCCGTGTCCGAATCAGCCGGGTACGGCAAGGAGAACAAGTTCGCCACGGCCTTCAGGAAGGAGTTCGGCTTCAGGCCAAAGCATTTCGACAAGGAGTTCGGAAATCCGCTGGTCACACCGAATCGGAGCGGATGAGGACGGCGGGCCTCCCCTCGTGCTCCGTTATGTCGCAGTCCACGCCGTAAGCCTCCCTGATGTTCTCCTTGTTCACGACCTCGCCAGGGGTTCCGAACGCGAGCACCTTTCCTGGCTTGGACAGGATCAGTATCTTGTCGGCCACCTTGGCGGCTATGTTCACGTCGTGACAGATCATCAGCACGATCTTCTTGTCCGTCCTGCAGAGCCGTCTCAGCAGGCACGCCACGAACATCTGAGCCCGTATGTCCAGATTGGACGTCGGCTCGTCGAGTATCAGGACGTCCGTGCATTGGGCCAGCCCCCTGGCTATCATCATCTTCTGGAACTGCCCCGCGGAGAGCTCGTCGGCCGGCCTTCCGCCCAGCGGTCCTAGTCCCATGACGGACATGGCCTTGTCTATGACGTCAAGGTCTTCGGCCCTCATCCTCCATCCCATCCTGTTGTACCTCCCCATGGATACCGTCTCGAACACCGTCATGGAACCATGGGATGCGGAAATGGCCTGGACGTAGCCTATCCTCTCGGCGAGCTCCCTCCTCGACATTTCCCTGACGTCCCTGCCGTCCAGCGTCACTCTGCCCTTCGTCGGACGGACCAGGTCGTCGATGCATCTAATCAAGGTGGACTTCCCGACCCCGTTCGGACCGATTATGCATATCAGGCCGTCGTCCGAATCGAATTCGAGGTTGATGTCCCGAAGGACCGGATGAGATTCGTCGTAACCGCACGTCAGGGAGTCTATCGCTATCTTCATCTGGTCACCACGACGTCTTCTTGGTCTTGACTATCAGATAGAGGAACAGCGGCGCCCCTAGGAACGCCGTTATTATTCCCACCTGGAGCTCGTAGGGCTGGAACAGCACCTTGCCGGCGGTATCCGCCGCCACGACGACCAGCGCGCCCATTGCCGCCGATGCCGCGAGGAGGTACCTGTTGTCCGCGCCGATGAATATCCTGCAGATGTGGGGGGCCACCAGCCCCACGAATCCGATGAGGCCGGTGAAGCTCACAAGGATCGCGGTCATCAAGGTCACTATGATGAGGCATGCGTTGCGGAGGGCTGTCACGCGGACGCCCATGGACCTGGCATAGTCGTCGCCTGCCGACAGCAGGTTGATGCGTGATGCGAGGGCCTGGAGGGCGAAGCCACATAGCGTCACTGTGACGAACACCAGGGCGATGTCTTCCCAGGAGCAGGAGCTGACGGATCCCAGCTGCCAGGCGTACAGCGCCGCCAGGTCGTTGGGGTCGGCCATGATCTTGAATATGGCGGACATGGCGTTGAAGAGATACATCATCGCAATCCCGGACATGACCATGACCAGGGGGGATCCGCCCTTGAGCCGGGATATCAGCAGGATCGCCATGGTGGGGACTAGCGAGAACACGAAGGCGTTGAACACTATGGCGTACATCCCGGTCGCCAAGGTGAGGCCGACCGTGAAGGCCAGCGTCGCTCCGAAGCCAGCGCCGGCCGATATCCCGGTCGTGTATGAGTCCGCCAGGCCGTTGTTGAGCGTGCTCTGCATTACGCATCCGCCGATCGCGAGGCCGGCCCCCGTCAGAGCTCCCAGGAGCCCCCTGGGAAGGCGCCCCTCCCATACGAAATGGTCGTAGATCTCGTCCTGGACGTTTCCCGTGAGGTGATCGATCAGGATCCGTACAGAGTCGAGCAGCCCGATGTCGACCGGACCGAATCCGACCGCACATATCAGGGACGCCAGCAGGGCTGACATGCATGCGAAGATGAAGAGAACCTTCGTCCTGACCGAGCGAGCGTATCCCGCCTTGACGGCTTGGCTTCTGCCCTCTTCCAACGGCGAAGACCATATCTCCATAGCCTCTTCGACTGTCAGCTCGTGCGGAGTCCCGACCAACGCCTATCCCTGAAAGGACTTCTCGGTTTCCCGTTTATAAAGTTTGGATTGATATGCCAATAATGGTTCCGTTCATATACGGCTGGAATCGGCCATTAGCCCCATAATTGCGTGCCGGCCGGTTCTGTTTTATATACCCGCTGGAAGAGCGCCGAAACGTTCCGAGGTGAGAGCATGAAGATCGAAACCGGCGCCGCCGTCTTAGGAATCATCGTATGCCCCGTTTTCAACGACGAGCTCGTCCACAATCTGAAGGGCGACGGCGAGGTCGATGATGTCCTGATTCTGACGAACGATTATTCCCAGGAGCTGTGCGACAAGATGTCCCGTGCCGGCCTGCCCTTCAGGTCCATGCCAGAATCGGAATTCGATTCCGGCGTCGCATGCAGGCGGGAAGAGGGCATGACCGTGGTCGTCCGCTCCAACAATCTCGGCCTTCACGGGAATCCCGCGGTCCTCAAAGCAAAGATCGAGGAGGAGATAACGGACATGCAGCCCTTCGTAGACGTCCTGGGCGTGTATTACTGCCAGTGCGGAAACGCCGGTTGGGACGTATCCGAATGGTGCAAGAACATGGGGCTCAAGCCCGCCGCGGTATACAGGGGGGACGACGGGGCCGTATGCCATGACTGCGCATGCGTGGCTTTCGGGAGTTGCAGGAGATATATGGAGGCCAGGGCGAGATACGGCGACGCGTTCTATCTGACCCCTGCCATCACGTACCACCTGGTGGATTTCGTGAGGAGCGGGGCGTTGTCGTTCACACTCGACGACGTCCCGGAGGGCGTAAGGGAGCAGCATGGGATCCGTAACGAGATGGATGTAGTCCGCTGGATGCTTGCGACGGGCGGCATACGGACGTCCCTCAAGGTGGACGTCGGACTTGTAGATGCAGAATCCTTCGATGCGGACTTCGAATGTCTCTCCGGCGGCCTGGGCCTCGTTCCCATCCGCCCGGACGAGGGCTGCATCACCTTGGAGTCCGTGGACTCCATCTACAGCGAGTGCAAGCGTCTGTTGAAGGAGACGGCTGGAAGGCAAGCGAGGACACGGTCCAGTCGAGGTAGGTGCGTCATTCAGGAAGGCCAGACGTCAGGGAAGCTTTTCTTTGCCCTTGTAAAGATTCTTCAACGACGTCCCCTCTCACGAAAACGCGATCATTTAATTTCCCGCCTTTTTGATACATGAAGGGGATGTATGCCCAAGACATCGCCTAATGACGACAGGATGGCCTCGGACGTCCTCGTGCTGCACGTGGAGGGATCCAGACGAGCTCCTGTTCTGGTGCCACTACAACAAGAGCCCCACGGCCGCGCCCTACACCGACAGGGGGCACAGCATCGACCGCGCGGTCATGCACAAGCTGTCCGAGCGCCTCGGGTTCCGCTTCTCCAACCACACCCTCCGCAGGACCTTCGGCCGCACCACATACCGCGCGGGCATACCGATCGAGACCATAGCGAAGCTGCTCGGCCACGAGGACGTCAAGACGACGATCCGCTACCTGGGCATAGACCTCGACGACATGGGCGCCGCGCTGTCCAGGATGTACGCCTACCAGTACGACCTCACCAGGAGGAAGTGACCATGGTCCCCGCTTCCCCAACGACCAGCGCGTCAACAAATCAGGGAGAGGAGACCAGCCCTTCCATTCCCTTCTCGTTCCAAAGCTCTTGGACGTTGTATCCCGTCTTGGTCGTGAACCCGACGGCCGCGGACGCCTCCTCCACGGAATATCCGCTGTATCTCATGCGGACGAAGGTCACCCTCTGGAGCATCCTCTCCGACTTCTTCAGGCTCCTGATGCTCTCGGACAGGCGGCGTTCCTCTTTCTGAAGGGACTCCAGAGGGACGTGCCTCACGATCTGCAGCTCAACCGGTCTTGCCATGAATGAGCATGACAGTAGTTATTGAAATATGTTAGGTAACTAACTATAAGAAGCGATTTATAATGATATAATTTGCCCAAATCCGACTGCGTTCTGTAGTGCAATCAACAATATATATAAAGCATCGCAACTTCACATCTTTTAGAACCAAATAGCAATAATCCGGGGTGATATCTTGGAGAACGACAAATTCTGGGCATTCATGCTGGTTTTAGGAACGACGGCCATCGCTACCTGCGGAACCGTCATGATCATAGCTGGACGTATTGTAGAGCACACTTACGACATCCAGGCTAGGCTGTGGTTCATGGGCAACCTGATGGTTTACCTATCCGTGGCATTCATGGTCCTGTCTCTGGCATGCCTGATACATGCCCGCATCAAGAATGGGAGAGCCTGAAACATTTTTCAGGGCTCTGCTGGATTCCGTCCTTCAAGGTTATCTACATTCCGGCATATGGGCGTCTATGAATGAAAAGATGACTGGTCTGTACGTTTTGGCGGCGTTCCGCGTGCTCACGGGATGGATCATGCTGTGGCCGTTCTTCGACAAGATGTTCGGGCTAGGGTTCCAGACTCCCCACGGAGGCGGATGGATAGACTGCGTTTCACCCTCGTCGTATGTAGTATACGTAGCCGATGGCGTGTTCAAGGACTTCTACACATCCCTGGCAGGCAATTTCGTCATAGACGTGGTGCTGATGGCCGCCCTGCTGGTTCTCGGCGTCACGCTCACATTGGGAGTGACATCCAAGCTGACCACGTTCGGAATGTGCGCTTTCCTTCTGGTCATGTATTCGCTTCATATGCCGCCTTCGGACAATCCTGTCGTCGACTATCATATACTGCTCGTTCTCGGCATCCTGGCGACTTATTTCCTGGGCGGATACGATAAGCTGTCCCTTCATCCCAGGTGGAGGGAGGCTCGGATCGTCAAGAAGTTCCCTATCCTGGAGTAAGGGGCGAATCGGTCATTTGAGTCAATATAAAAACCTGCCCTTGGCATATCCCTGCCCTCTTCCCATGGAGAAGCGCACGTACCCACTCGCTAACCCGACATGAGTATCGAGACTCCTCTTAGATAACTCAAAGAAGTTATCCCTGAGCCTGCATATTGTCGACACGGATGAAGATCGCTGCCCCAAACATCTCGAATACGATATGCACGAGGTCCGGCTTGTTCGTCCATGCGAGAGCCAATTCCTCGGATGCCACGTCTTGGCGTACATGGTCTACTCCAAGACCGACAGCCTGACAATGCAAGCCATGTGCCTGCGCGTTAACAGTTTTATAGGCTGCAGATTGATGATTGCGGTAATTGTGGACGCTTCAGCAGTATAAAACAGATTTTTTGATTCGAGATAGGCTTTAGTTTCAATTCCTCTCGTTCTTTACAATAACCTATCTCTCTGCCTTATATCGCATATGTTTCAATCGTGCTCTCATCCCGTCTTCCCCTAAAAAAGACCCTCCGTTTCATGTATCCATCGTTCGGACAACTTCGTACTCTGCGACCCGTCCTACTCCTTCCCCTCGAAATCGAAGCTGCTGTAAGAATTCACCGTATGCTGTCCTCGGATGATCCCGACTCCCGAAGACCGGTTTATCATATTCGATGATACGGATCGGATTCGGCATCGTTTTTCGATGGATTGCCCTGCCCTCTTCGCCAGGCTCACGCCCATTTCATAAGCGTTCTTCAAGTCAGTCTCGAAGTGCTCGTCGCGATATCTCCTCTTGTCCTCCTCGTCGAAGAGGTTGAAGTCATACTTGGAGTAGTCCCTGAACTGGTACGTGTTGCAGATGTACAGCAGCTCGTTATAACCCATGATCTGCTTCATCGTCTTCGCTGTGTCGGACAGGAGCATAGGGTAGTTCCACTTCTCCATGACGTCCTCGGGGCAGTTCATGGTGTAGATCAGCCCCGTGGGGACCTCCTTGTCCCTGACCACGATCTGCTTTCCATCCTTCCACATGTACGTCCCGATCGGGAACAGCCAGCGCTCGATGAACGACCTGACCTGTCCCGGAGCCTCGTTGTAGAACACGGGAGCCCCGACGATCACGACGTCGGCCTCGCGGCATTTCTCCAGTATCGGAGTGAGGGCGTCCTTGTAGGCGCAGAGCCCGTTCGTCTTGGAGTTCTTGAGCTTGCACGCCAGGCACTCTATGCATCCCTTGTACTCGATGTCGTAGAGCCTGACCTCCTCGGTCTCGAACCCTTGGGACCTGAGCCCCTCCGCCACGCTCTTCAGCGCCTTGTCGGTGTTCCAGTTCTTGCGAGGGCTACCGTTCACGATCACTGCTTTCATGTTCCCAGCATCGTATCGCAGATTAAATGGATGTTGCTTAGAGAACAGACATCAGCACATACGTGTCCACGATCTCGCCTACGAAAACGACGTGGTCGTCCTAGTCGGTATAGTGTCCATTTCCGGCCTGTGCGGGGCAATCGTTGTTCTTGAAGAGATTGCTCCATCTTATTCCCTGATGACGTGATAACAGGACAGGATTCGCGAAAAGGACGTTCCTCTTTCGTAACATCGTACAGCAAGGTCAGAAGCAGAATCTCTTCGTCGAAGTCTTTGTCCTCTCTTTCCCCGTAACTCCAATGGTTCCAATACCGCCATTTGATGTAAAGAGCTTCGCATAAGGTGTGGATCCCCTCTCTTCCCTTGTAGAGCTCGATGATTTCAGGAGTGATCTCCGTGATGAACTTTAGCTTTTGTTCCAGTGCTTTGTTTGGAAAATAGAAGTCCAAACTGATCCCCAGGGCTTCCAGATCCTCGTTCATGTGCGAATTGGTGAAGAATCTGGTGCCAAGAACGTTATGGCAGATATACAATGCGCGCCATTCCTAAGCGAAACGATGGATGTCCGCCAGGTACTCGAGGCGACGGCTCCTGGGAGGTGACCCCGTCTTGTATTCCAAAAGCTCGTTCTCGCTTTCGACTTCATCTTCCATGAGAATCGGTTCGTCTTCTGACTATATATTTTCTGACAGCCGACCGCATCTTGCTGCATCGGCCTCAGGTCGCTTGCGGATTACAGCCATTCCTCGAAGCTCTCAACGATCGGAAATGATTACTCCATCCCACAGACATGATGGAGTCTGCCCTGAATTTATGCAAATTCGGAATCAGACTCCGAATTTTCAAATAATAGCAATCGCAATACATCAGTATGATCGAGAGGAGCGTATATCGTCAGATAATCCACAGCGTATCCCTGCGCCCGGTTACGCTCATCACCGGTGCACGCCAAGTAGGGAAGACCACCCTTTGCCTGAAGCTGCGCGATGAAAAAGGATTCAATTACGTATCCCTCCGCTATAAAAGCGAGAGAGCCATGGCACGCTCCGATCCAGACATGTTCCTGAGACTGCATGAGGCTCCGCTCATCATCGACGAGATCCAGTACGCCCCCGCTCTATTAGAGTCCATAGAAACAGCTGTGGACGGGATGAGGGAAGATGGGAAAGAAAATACAGGCATGTTCGTCCTCACAGGGAGTCAATCATACAAGCTCATGGAGGGGGTAACCGATTCGCTGGCGGGAAGGATCTCCATCATAAACATGTCCCCATTGAGCATGAGCGAGATTGTCGGAAGAGAAGAGCCTCCGTTTGACATAGACTTGCCTGAGAACATAAGAAGATCCACTGAGTATTCCCTCGGCCCTAAAGAGTTCTACGAACGTCTAATCCGCGGAATGTATCCTGAACCGGAAACCAAACCAGAGCTCACTACGGACGAGTTCTATTCCGACTATGTGGATACATACATCGATCGCGACGTCTCTGAGATCATCAATGTCGTGAACAAAGAGAAATTCCACGCGTTCATGCAGCTGGTAGCTTCTCTGACAGGGCAAGAGCTGAACTACGAAAGAATCGCTTCAGATGTAGGAATAGACGGAAAGACCGTGAAATCCTGGATATCGGTTCTGATGACCGGGGACATCATTCATCTTCTACAGCCTTATAACGACAGATCAACTTCCAAACGTATAGTTAAGAGGCCGAAGCTCTACTTCTGGGATACAGGATTGGCATGTCATCTGGCCCGCGTGCTCGATGCCGACAGCCTCATGGCGGGATATCTGAAGGGCCCGATGACAGAGACATTCATGGTGAACGAGATACTAAAGACGTATCGGAACAACAAGATGGCTTCCCCTTGCTACTATTATAGAGAAGGCAACAAGAACGAGGTGGACGTAGTCATCGTCAGGAACGGAAAAATCTCGCTTATCGAATGCAAATCCGGGTCAGAATTCGAATGGGACGACATCAAGACGATACAGAAGGGAATCCCCTCGCAATATCCTATCGTGGGCAGATGCATCCTTTGCCTAGCTGAAAAGGCCTATCCGATTAATGACATGGTATACGCTCTGCCATTCACGGCGATTTGAACAAAGATGAATGCCATTCTGAAGTATTCTAAATCTTGACGAACAACAGAATGCTGCTATGCCTAAGCAAGTCCGTATGCAGAGAAATATCATCGGTGATCCAGAAATCCTCGGATAGGGAATCGAAGGATCTCGATTGCATTTTCGTCATATGCGGATCCTCGACAACTGTAATGCTCAAAGAAACCCAGGATGAAAAAATCCTCATTAGATATACTAATGTCTTACACATTATCCGAAAAAATCGATAACAACATCGTCCGATTCGAAAAATAACAAATAGACCGGACAAGCAACCAAATAACTTGGAGTATATTCCACATCATGGCGCTTGTGGCTTTGAAATGTCCCAACTGCGGAGGGGACCTGCAGTTCGAGGATTCGCACGATTTCGGATTCTGCCAGTACTGCGGAACCAAGATAATGCTGCAGGAAGCGCTCACGTACAAGGTGGAGATGGACTACACGCGCCAGGCCAGGAACCTGCTCCAGAATGCCGAGGACTACTACTCGGAAGGGTTCAAGGAGAAGGCGTACGGATATGCGTCGGATGCCGTGGAGCTGGACCGCACGCTCGCCAGAGCCTGGTTCATAAAGGCTATGTGCACCGATGATTACGAGGACCGTGTAGTCGGGCTCAAGAACGCCTTCAAGAACACGGACGATCCGAAACTGAAAGAAGAGATCAAGAAGAATCTGTCTGAGAAATGTCGTGTGGAGCTCAAGTATTCAGGCCTGATAACATCCTGGATGTCAGAGTACCCCTGTCCCATTCTTATCGACGGCGAAAGATACCTTCTAAAAGACACTTCGTATGTAATGCTATCCAAAGGCGCCCATACCGTGGTTTTCGTATTCATCGATGCCTTGTCTTCCGAAAAACAGTTCGTGGTCAGGAAGAACTGCACATTGCAAATGAAAGTCGGATATGGCATCCTCGGAAAGACGTTCACCGCTACGATCATAGAATGATCCGAACTGTCAACGGGAACCAGCAGTTTCGGAAGACTATAGTGATAATCTCGAATATCTGCACATATCTGAATTCGAGCAGAAGTCGAACATGCTGGCCCTGCTTCATATTCGTTGCATTTTGATGATTCACAAATGGTGTTTTTGAAAATGTCTAATCGCAAAGGCTTCGGGAGTCATGCATCCTAATGCATCTCGGCCCTCATGTCGTCAGCGGCGTCCTTCATGTTGTATCCGCGGAGGATCTCCATGAAAGCCTCGTCTATCGACCTTATCCTGTCGTCAAGGACTGAATGAATCCCTTTGGCTATGGGGCATTCCATGTTCAGGTTGTCATGGAACTGGAACACGCTCTCCTCCTCAGGGGACTCGACGGCCCTGTATATGTCGTAGAAGGTTATCTCGGACAGGGGCTTGGGTATCGTGATGCCGCTCTTGCATCCCCTGGTGGTCTCTATCAAGCCGGCCTTCTTGAGGTGCCCGAGAAGATTGCGGACGAAAACGGGGTTGGTGCCTATGCTTCTGGCCAGAAGGTCGCTGGTCATCCCGTGCTCACCGTCGCAGATATCCACGCACAGAAGAATATGGACGGCGACTGTGAATCTGGTAGAAGCCTGCATCTGAATAGCAATCGCTGGAGTCGATTTAATTGTTTTTCATCGAATGAACGCTGGAATTGACAAATAAAAAATATAACCTAAGCCGCTACAATTCTCCATGGCAATAGTGGCTATCACATCCAGCCCCCAGAAGAACGCCAACACGGAGTTCGTTGTCAAGACCATCGCCAAAAGCGCTGAGGAGAACGGAAAGGAAGTCGTCTACTTCGACATCAACAGCATGGCTAACCGCAAAGGCTGCCAGGCTTGCGACGCCTGCAAGAAGAACGGCGGAAAGTGCGTCACCAAGGACGACCTTGCGCCATTGATCGATGCGGTGAAGGATTCCGAGGGAGTCATCATCTCTTCCCCCGTCTACTTCGGAGAGGCCTGCGGACAGTACAGGCTGTTCGAAGACAGGCTCTACAGATTCTTCGGAGTCGCACCCGAGGACAGCATCGCGCCCGGAAAGAAGGTCGCAGTCGTCACCGCGGCCGGTACCGGAGGAGCAGACGAGCTCGCGGACAAGATGTGCGGACATCTGGTCTCGTTCTTCAAGTTCGAGCCTATCGGAAAGATCGCCATGATCACCGGAAACGACAGGAAATACGCCGAGAAGAACGAGGAGATCATCTCCCAGGCGAAAGCCATCGGAAAGAAGTTCTGATCATAGAGGGGAACCTCCCCCTTACCCTTTTTTGTCAGTCGATTCCGCATTCGCGGGAGTTCTTCGACACGTTATTAAATCGTCTGTCCCAGCCTGGGCTGTTTCCGAGACAGTACCATGACCTGTCTCGCCCGTCCGTTCTTCATGATGATAGAGACGTTCTGGAGATGTCCGCTGCTCCAGGGAACCGTCAACCTGGACGACGGCTCCCTCGCTGACGAAAGAGCTCGCAGAACGGTTCCTGGTGGACCTCGGAAGGTCGAAAACGTACTCGTACCAAGAGTTCGAAAGGAGGCGCTAGATGGCGAGAATCCGCATGTCCGTCTCCAGACTTCTCTGGATGCTGGCGTGACAGAAACGTCCACCATTGTCTAGGCAATAGATTTAACCGTAAAATTACTATGCGGGTGCAGGGATTGGGCTTGGACGAGACACTCTTACTGACCAGTATCGCATTGTTCACGTTGCTCGCTGGCGTTTGTTCCATCGTCTTCAACAAGCTCAAGCTTCCTCCGCTCATCGGATATCTCGTCGCCGGTATCGTCATCGCCAATCTGCTCACGATCAGCGAGACCGGAACCATCGCCGTCGAGATGCTGTCCGACTTCGGTCTGGTGCTGCTGATGTTCTGCATCGGGCTGGAAGTCAATATAAAGAAAATCAAGAAGCAGGGTGTCTTCGCCATAACCGTCGCGGTGGTGCAGCTGCCGCTGATGGTGGTGGGCGGAATCGTGGCCGGGATGTTCATGGGCTACGACCCTGTCCAGTCCATCGCGCTCGGCGCCATCATCTCCGGTTCGAGCACGGCCGTGGTCATGGCCGTTCTGAAGTCCCAGAACAAGCTCACCAAGGAACAGATCGACATGCTGGTGCTGATCACCATCATGGAGGACATCGGACAGGTCGTCATGCTGTCGATGCTGACCCCTGTTCTGGCGGGATCCACCATGGACGTCACCAACCTGGTGGTCCTGATAGTCTCCATCGCGGTGTTCATGATCGCCAGCCTGTTCATCGGACTGAAGATCATACCCAGGATGATCAACTGGGTCTCCGACAACGTCTCGCCCGAGATCGTGATAGTGTTCTCCGTGGGGCTCGCGTTCGGAATGGCGCTGCTCGCCAGCAAGGCAGGTCTTTCCATGGCCATCGGAGCGTTCCTGATGGGCATGCTGATGTCCGGGTGCAGGAAGGCGAAGGACATCAACGAGGCCATCGAGCCCATGAAGAGCCTGTTCATGGCCATGTTCTTCATCTCGGTCGGCATGGAGGTGCACCTGAGCACCCTCTCGGGAAACATCCCCACGATCCTGATATTCTACCTCCTGTTCGCCGTCCTGAAGACGGCCACCGTGTTCCTCGGGTACTGGATCGGAGGAGAGTCCGGACGCTACGGGTTCGTATCCGCAGTCAGCCTGACCGCGATGGGAGAGTTCGCGTTCATCATCTCGAAGGAGGCTCTCGACTACGGGGTCGTGGACGAGAACTTCTACACCTCCGTCATCGGAGCCGCGCTGCTGTCTATGATATCCCTGCCGATACTCACACGGTACTCGGACAAGATCTGGGACAAGGGATCCAGCATATGTCCGGAGTTCGTCCACAACTGGATAGACATGTTGGACGGGGTGAGGGACGCCATATACGCGGCGTTCATGACAACGACCAAGAAGTCCAAGAAAGCCATCCGCAGAGGGATGACCTACGCCTACATAGACGTCCTGGCCATCCTGTTCATAGAGGTCATATTCTACGCGGGAGTCCCGATAGTCGGACCCATGCTGGCCGATATGTTCGGCGGAGACCTTCACCTGTGGTACTTCGGGCTTGTCATGCTGAACTTCCTGGTGCTGCTCTTCCCGACCAGCTACCTCGTCAGGAGCGTCAGGGAGATCGAGAACATCATCGTCAAGAACTCCCGCATGCTCGTGGCCATGGAAGGCGAGAAGGACTTCATCCGCAGAGGGAACAAGTACAGGAGATATCTGGAGATTACCACGCTCTTGATGGTCACCTTCATCGACCTCCTCCTGATAGCGATAGTACCCAACCCGCTCGGCCTGGCGGAGCACCTCTACGTGATCGCTGCGGCAATCGTAATAGTGATCGTACTGTACTATTACATGGTGAAGAGCCACTCCCCCGACAAGACGGAGGAGGAGCCGGAAGAGGAGACCTTGGAGTCTCCCGAAGACAAGACCGCGCTGCCCGGATACGAGGAAGATGCCATCAGGGACGTCGGCGACGAGGCCGCTGTCAAAGCGTCGGAATCCCGCAAAGTATAACCGATTACTACGCTTTTGCAAGTGGCATGCTGATAGACGTCTTTATCGAAGACCTCAACTGGACGATCTATGCCATCGACGCCATGCTGGTGGCTCTCATAGTCATTCTGGAATGGCAGGATCCGAGGAAGACCCTCTTCTGGGCCCTGATCCTCCTGATCACCCCCCTGGTGGGATTCATCTGCTACCTTATCCTGGGGCAGTCGTTCTATTCCAAGCACGCTTTCAGGCTCAGGGACAAGGATGAGAAGCTCTACCACCAGAAGCAGAAGGCCATGTCGGGAGACCCGCTGCCTATTGATGATGAAGATGTCGCGAAAGCATTGGAGAGCATGGGTTCCGTGCTCACGTACGGCAACGAGGTCAAGCTGTACACCGAGGGGAACGCCAAATTCGAAGACCTGAAGAGGGACATAGAAGCCGCCAAGGAATACATCCACGTGGAATACTACATCATCCGCAGCGACACCCTCGGAGACGAGATACTGGAGCTCCTCGAGAAGAAGGCGAGAGAGGGCGTGGAGGTCAGGCTCATGGTAGATGCGCTCGGCATAAAGACCGGAAGACTGGTTTTCAACAAGCTCAAGAACTCCGGAGCCAAGGTCACCCTGTTCCATTCCCTGGCGACCTGCCTGTTCAGCCCCAAGAAGAACAACAGGAACCACCGCAAGATAGCCGTCATGGACGGGAAAGTGGCTTACGTGGGCGGGTTCAACATCGGAGACGAGTACCTCGGAAAGGGTAAGCTCGGCTATTGGAGGGACTCCGCGGTCAGGATCGAAGGACCGGCAGTCAGCGGCGTGATCTACAGGTTCAACGTGGACTGGAAATACGCTTTCAAGGAGGACCTGTTCACAGAGAAGTACGAGTGCAGGAGCGAGCCCAAGGGCGATGTCGCCATGCAGATCGCCAGCGGAGGGCCCGACATGCACGAGAACAGCGAGATCGGGTTCCAGTACCTCATGATGATCGAGAAAGCCGACAAGACCCTCTACATCCACACGCCTTACTTCGCCCCGAACGAGACGTATTCGTCCGCTCTGAGGGCAGCCGCCATGCGCGGAGTAGACGTCAGAGTCATCATACCTGACAAGCCCGACCATCCTTTCGTCTATTGGGCCAACAGGAAATTCGCCGACGACGTGATGAAGAGCGGTGTGAGGGTGTTCGAGTACAACAGAGGGTTCGTCCATTCCAAGACCGTGGTCGTGGACGGATCCCTGTGCTCAGTGGGATCGGCAAACTTCGACGACCGCAGCATGCGCCTGAACTTCGAGACGAATGCGGTCATCTACTCCGATAGGATCGGGAAGCAGATGGAGGACGCGTTCATGGAAGACCTCGGCTATTGCACCGAGTACTCCCATGAGAAGTACGCGTCTCTGGGGATATTCCAGAAGTTCGCCACGAAGATATCGTGGTTCTTCTCCGGACAGATGTGAGATCGTCTGCGGAAGGCTCTCCGGAAAGACTTCGCGGTCTGGATCGTCTGCACGGCTGTGGCCGAAGGTGCATGCTGGATGAACCTGACCATAGAGGCGGAGCCCATCTGGACCTTCCTCGGGACGCTCTTCTCCAAGCCGCATATGTCGACCTTGTGCTCCTTGATGGAGTCGAGGAACCCGTCGATGTCCTTGGCGCTGGAGATCGTCACGACGTTGCCGACCTCGGTCATCAGATGACCGTCCGTTCCGCCGGTGAAGCCTATCCCGTACTTCATCGCCGCCTCGTAAGCGTACTGGTTGGATCTGCGGGTCATTCCGCTGCAGATGACCTCGTATGCATCCAGACGAGTGGCCATCTCGGGCTCGAGATACTTCTTGTTGATGCATACCTCGACGCCCTTGTTGGACATCAGATATCCCATGGGGTGGGCGCCCGATACAACGCAGTTCTCCTTCTCCAGGAGGTCCAGAAGGTTCTCCGTGGTGCAGTGCTTCAGCGCAAGCCAGGGACAGTAGTTGAGCTGGGGACGGATGTTCCTGGTCCAGAAGCTCTCCAGGTCCTTGAAATCGTAGAAGTAGACGAGGATGTGAGGTCCGTCCGATGTGCTGACCTCCATCCCTGGGATCACCGGGACGGTGTACTCCTTCCCTTGGATCTTCTGCAGGGACTTGATGAGGTTGTGGTCCGTGATGGCCACGCCAGTGCGGCGGGCCTGGGCCAGCTTCATCAGCTTGTCCACGTCAGTGAAGGAATCGGAGCAGTTGGTGTGGAAATGCATGTCCACAGCCATCTTGCCCTGGTTCTCCAAGGCCTTGTGATTAGGCTTGCAGTGCTTGACTTCCAATCATGTCACCTTAGACAGAGCGATTTCCAGGCGTCCTCGGACTCTGCAAGCACCGCTTCGGCGTCGATGGTGGTTATCCTGCGGTCGTCGACGACGAGGTCTCCCTGGCAGAACACCGTCTTCACGTTGAGGCTGTTGCCTGAGTAGACGATGTTGGCGACGATATTGTCGGCGAGGAGGGGCCTGAGGTTGGGCGCCTTTCCGTCAAGGATGACGACGTCGGCGTACTTCCCGGGCTCGAGGGAGCCTATGCACTTCTCCATGCCGACGGCCTTGGCGCCGTTTATGGTTGCGAAGTCCAGGAGCTCCTGGGCGGTGGCGACGGTAGGGTCCCATCTGCTGGCCTTCTGGAGGAGGCCGAGGGCCTTCATCTCTGCGAACATGTCGAGCGAGTTGTTGGTGGTGTTACCGTCGGTTCCGATGGAGACGTTCACCCCGTTCCTGATGAACTCGGGGACAGGGGCTACGCCTCCGGTGGCGAGCTTCATGTTGGAGACAGGACAGGAGGAGATGGACATGCCTGCGTCTCCCATGGCCTTCACCTCTCTCATGGTGAGCCATGCGGAATGGGCGGCGACTCCCCTGGGTCCGAATACACCAAGGTCGGCGAGCCACTCTCCCGGCCTCTTTCCGGTCTTCTTCTTGTGGTCGTTGACCTCTCCTCTGGTCTCGGAAAGGTGGAAGTTCATGGGCGCCTTGACCTCGTCGGAGAACTCTTTGGCTCCGACGCAGGTCTCCTCGTCGCAGACGTAGACTCCCTGGAGACCGACTCCGGGGACAATCTTCCTCTCGCCCTTGAACTTGGAATAGAAGTTCTTGCAGTTCTGCAAGGGGTTCCCTACCTGGGTGGTCTTGTCCTGGTCCAGGACGCACCAGCAGAGGACTCCCCTTATTCCAGCTTCCTGGGTCGCCTTGGCGATGACGTCCTCGGAGTAATAGAGGTCCATGAAGGTTGTGGTCCCCCCGCGCATCATCTCCATGCAGCCGAGCTTGGTCCCGATGGTAAGGTCCTTGTCGGTCCTGTCGGAATCGATCTTGAAGACCTTGTCGAGGAAATCCGGGAAGGAGAGGTCGTCGACGACCCCTTTCATGACCGACATCGCCACATGTGTGTGGGTGTTGATCATTCCGGGCATGACGATGTCGCCGGAAGCGTCGATCTCCCTGTCGGCGGTTCCGTTGTATTTGGTCCCGACGGAGACAATCTTCTCGTCCTCTATGACGAGATCGCCCTTGATTATCCTTCTCTGAGCATCCTGCGTGACAATCCATGCATCACGGATGGCTGTTATCATGTCCGTGGGAATGATGTCTTGAAGTCATAACTGTTTCTCACTCGCGGGATTCGGAAAAAACGAAATATCGTGCTATCGATTATCGGGACATGACATTCCGCATCACATTTTTAGGCACGGGAGGGGGCCGGCACACCACCATGTTCCAGGTCCGCAGCACCGGCGGGATGCTCATAGAGCACGACGGGAAGTTCCTCCACATGGATCCGGGGCCCGGCGCGCTCACGCAGATGCACAAGATACACTACGACCCCGCCAGCACCGATTCGGTGATGATCTCGCACTGCCACCCGGACCACTATTCGGACGCCGAATGCGTCATCGAAGGGATGACGTACGGAGGATGGAAGAGGAGAGGGAGCCTGTACGGATCCAAGACGGTCATCGAAGGCGAAGGAGGGCTAGGGCCCTGCATATCGAAGTACCACCGCGAGCTCCCCACGAAATGCATGGCGTTCAAGCCTGGCGACGTCCTGGATGTGGACGGGATGCGGGTGGACATCCACAAGGCGCTCCACAGCGACCCGACCAACGTCGGTTTCACGTTCCACACCAGCCACGGGAACGTCTCATACGTGAGCGACACGTCCTTCACGGAGGAGATCGCGAAGCAGTACATCGGAAGCAGGGTGCTGATCCTGCCCGTGACCACGCCTCGCGGAAACAGGATAGACTACCACACCTGCACGGACGATGCGGTGTTGTTCGCGAACATAGTGAAGCCGGAGCTGACGGTATTCGTGCATCTGGGAGTGGTCCTGATAAGGGCCGGACCGGAGAAGGAGGCCGCCTACGTGGAGGAGGAGACCGGAGTGCGCACCATAGCCGCTCGCGACAGGATGGTCCTGGACGTCGGCGAGGAGCTGGAGATCTCCGATGCCCCATGCTTCGACGACGAATGGATTCCTCGCTCCTCGGTCTGATCGGTAGCCATCCAACTTCTTTATCAGCTCGTCGTACACATCCGTCGTCAGCTCGTCCGTGTCCTGGTTGAACGCGTAAATCTCCCCGTCCACGGACACCACTATGCAGGCTTCCACCTGCGTGTAGGCCGCCAGCTCGTAGTCACCGAACAGGCTGTTGTTGTAATGCCCGCTCGATATCGTACCGGAATGGTAGCCCATCACGCGCTTTCCCTTATCGAAGGGGTACATGAACTGGCAGTCGTCGACCTCGTCGTACGAGAACGTGTGATCGAAGAAAGGAGCCTTCACGGTGAAGCTGTCGTCGCCCACGGAGACGTCCACGGATTCCGTGGTCCCCATGCCCCCTCCGACTATGTACATAAAGGGGACCACGGCGAGAACGAGGGCTACAGCTACGACCGCGATGCGAGTTCCCTTGGACCACGAGGGCAGTGGCGAGCCTTTGCTCAGCCCCTTGAAAATAGGAGCCACCATGAGCACGATGGATAGCCCCATCAGAAGCAGCCCTACGATGAGATTGTACGTTATGAAGGCACATGCCAGAGCAAGAACAATGGTTCCGATGACTATCCACTTCCCCCAGCGGGAGGCTATCTCTCTGGATTCCTTATCCTTCTTGGTGCTCCAGTCGACTCCGACGTTGAGGAATCTGTATCCGTTGCCATGCATCCACTGGCAAAGCCCCATGCAGACGATCGGGATGCAGCAGAACATGACGATCGCAACGAAGAATATCTGGAACATGCTCCAGCCCAAAGCCCATGCGATTATCGTGGCGGCTGCTGGCACCGCGACCGCTAGAACGGCGTAAGGCTTAGACGAAGGTTCCATGGGATGTCATATGCGAATGGCCGTTTAATGGTTGTCCAACGACGGATGTCGATTTTGACGGCCTGGGGATTCCCTGCAGGCCTTCCTCATCAGCCTCAGCTCTTCCTTCATGTCGTCGGATATGCGGTACGACTCCAGCGCCTTCTGGATCGTCTTCAGATAGGTCCAGTCGTCGAGAGAGCTCCCGTCCTTCAGGTAGGCCATGACCTTCTCCGGATACTTCGCCATGCATGTCGCGAGACACCATGCCACCGCCATCTTGAGGTAGTACCCGTCGTTCCTGGCGCGGTCCATCTCCTCGATGACCTTGTCGACGTGGCCGTCCTCGATGAAATGGTCCATCATCATGACGGTCGCGAACCTCATCTGGAACTCGTCGTCCGTGTCCATGTACGGAAGTATGAAGCTCCACAAGGCCCCCTTCTCGTCAGGTTGAGGCTTCCACGACGAGCAGAAAGAGTCGCACACGGACCAGTTGTCTATCAGAGGGACGAAATCCGCATACAGGCGAAGCCTCTCTTCCAGAGAGACCTTCGCATAGGCTATCACCAAGTCCCTCATCATGTAGTCCTCGAGATACTCCGGGTCCCATGTGCCCAGATACTCCTTCCATCCGTTTCTGGCGACCTTCTTTGCAAGCTTCCTCATCTCGGGAAGCCTGGCGCCGATGATGACGTGGTTGCCTGGAATGAGCTTGGCCTCGAATTCGGCATTGGCCTCGTCCTTCAACGAAAGAAGCTCCGACCTGACATCCATTATATTCGACCCTGAACGGATATGCGCTCACCATTAAAAGAAAGAGAGGACTCCAGACGGAACGAACACAAGGGCTCTGATCAGATCTTCATCCAAACCTTGGCCGACCCTTTCCAGGACCGCAAAGGTTCGTACCTCGTCGGGGCTTGGCCCCCCTTCTTCTCGGATCACTTCATGCGATATCTGAACGACAGGATCCCCGCTATTATGAAGAAGATCAGGAGCCCGACGGAAACGTATGTCATCGTATGGTCCTTCTTCTCCTCGATAGCCTCGTCCAGAAGCTCCACCTTGTCGTAATGCGCCTTCCAGGTGTCATAGTCCTCGGTCTCGACGTAATAGCTCACAGACTCCAGGTCAACACCGGTGAAGGCATCGTCAATGCTATCCGGCCTGGCGCAGTACGCCTCTATCTCCGCGATAGAAGCGCAGTTGGAGAACGATCCCGAGCCCAGAGTGGCCAAAGACTCTCCGAAGACGACGCATTCCAGCATGGATGTGGAGCCGGAATTGGCGAACGCGTTGCGACCTACAGACACGACGTTGTTCAGGTCCATGTAGAGGATGCTGCTGCAGTTGAAGAACGCGCCTTCGCCTATCGTCTTCACCGAATCCGGGATGGATATGCTGTTGAGGGCAGAACAGAATCCGAAGCAGTCCGCCGGGATCGCCTCTATGGCCTTCCCGAGCTTGACACCGGTGACGTTGTTGCACCCGTAGAACGCGGCGTCGCCGATGACCCTTACGCCGTCCGGGAGGTTGACCTTGGCGAAGGTCTTGCCGGAGCATCCTCTGAAGGCTCCGGAGCCGATGTACAGCAGCGTGTCAGGGTACGTCACGCCTGATAGCGAGGTGCATCCGCTGAACGCTCCGTCCCATATGCGCTCCACCGAACCCATGTCGTAGACCGTCTTGAGGGTGGAGCTGCGGAAGGCGTCCGTCATTATGTCCCTGACGGAGGAGGGGATCTCGACCGTCTCGAGATTGTAGCTGGTGTAGCGGAGACCGTAGGTGTCGTATAGCTCTGAGGACCACATGAACGCGGAGCATCCGATGTAAGAGACGGGATACTCGCTTCCTGCTGCAGCCACCGCCTTGGGTATCTGCACGTAAACTCCTGTGACGTACCTGTGCACGACGGCCTCGCCGTTGACGATGTAATAGTAGAACGAGAACGGGTCCTTCTTGTACGCTCCGTCGTAGAGGTACACAGGCACCTGTTCGGCGGTATCGTCCCATCCCGAGGCGTTCTCGAGCCTGTAGACGGTCACCGAGGAAGGGACCTCGCCCGTGAACTGCGGAGCGTCTCCGAGGAAATAGACGTCCGGGACGGTGTTCGACCAGTTCTCCCAGCTGAAGCGCTCCACTCCGCCGGGGATGACGATCGCCGCCGCGTTCTTGACGTCGTTCAGAGCGCCCGCATCCATGGCAATGACCTGGCGGGAGCTGAACGAGGAGGGCACGAACATCACCCCTCCGAGGCAGTCAACGGCCATGGAGGTCACGGTGGCCTTCTGGACGCCGTCCTCGGCTGCGATGGTGCAGAGGGTGTCGCCGTACGGGACCACAACCTGCTCCTTGACCTCGGCGGCCCCTTCGCTGTCCGTTCCGACGGCGTAGAACTGTATCACGCTGGACGAGAAGCTGACGACCCCGTTCGCGTATTCCGCTTCCATCTGCTCGAGCGCTCCCCGGGAAGTTATGTTCCAGACGGCTCCGTGAAGGCCTTCCGCCAGGCTGACGGGGATGTCGAACGTCGCAGGGGACATGGCCTCCGGGAGCTCGGTTATGGAATGCCCTCCGACCCTCAGCACGATGCTGTAGAATGCGGAGTAGTTGATCCTCTTCAGAGCGGAGGTTATCTTGATGCTGGAAGGGCCGTTGTTTATCGCGAGGGTGATGTCGTCATCCGCGAGGGAGACGAGGTCCCCCGCCCTGATGGAGACGGTCCCGCGGGGGACACTCATGCTCAGGAGCGCATCGTCGCCGAACCTCTCGGCCACCTTCCTGATCGATTCTGCGTCTATGGACGCTATGCATCCGCTGCCGAACTGCGAGATGTCGTAAAGTACGACCCTCCCGTTCTCGGAGACCATCCTGGACACGGTGGTGTCGTCGTGCTTGACCGTTATCACGTTGCCTATGACGCTGCCGCTGGAGTCCCTCTCCGCCTCGTAGATCCCGGGGACCTCGCGGACGTAAACGTCGGTGTCTCCGATGATGACCGTGTTGACGCTCATCGGACGGGTGAAGGCAGGGTCCCTGTACATCAGCGCGATGCCGCCGTCGAACATGTCCAGCGCGGAAGCCGCCCCTATGGCGGAGTTGTACTTCACGACGGACTCCATGACGACCTCGGAGCCCTGGTGGAACCTCACGGTGTACTCGGCGAGTGAGGGCTGGTAGAACGCGAACACGAACAGGGTGTCGGTTATGTTGGTGAAGTCGGCGGGGCTGTTCCCGTTGGGAGTGATGCTCCAGCAGACGAAGGTGTAGCTGTATCCGACGGTCGAGGGCCTGGTGGGGTTCTCGGGCATGTCCGTGAGATCCTCCCCGTACGGAACCTTCTTGACGCATATCAGAGTCCTGTCGTAGTCGTAGAAGTTGACCTCGCATCCCTTAGGGACGGGGTCGAAGACAGCCTTGACATCCATGTCGGAGGTCACCTTGGAGAGGTCCTGGCTCCAACCGGCGAAGACGTAGTCGTACATGTCGTCGGAAGCCTTGCTGGGGACCCCGTCGTACGAGGCGGGATCGCCCTCCTTCACGACCTCCCTGTAGAGGCAGATGCTCCCGCTGTCGTCGTAGTAGCTGACGACGTAGGCGGGAGTCCTGGAGACGAACGTGGCGGTGAATGTGGTGTCCTGATAGATCGGCTGCGTGACCGCTCCCCAGTAGACGGTGACGTCGTCGGGGACCTCGATAGAGGGGATGAGCGTCAGGTCAACCTGCCCTCCGTGCGCCACCTGCTGCTGGGATATCACCGTGCCGTCCGGTATGGCGAACGATACGGTATGTGTCTCCTCCGCGGAAGAGTCGTCGGCTGCGACGACCGCGGAAAGGACGAGGACCATCAGCAGCAGGAGTACACGGATGCGCATCTCACTCGCCTTCCGTCCTGATATATCTCTTGGGGAGGACGTAGATCTCGCCTTCGCGGTCGACTCCGACGCAGGACTCCACCTCGTAGACCTCTCTGATCAGGTCCTCGGTGATGACCTCCTTCGGGTCCCCGATGGTCACTATGCTTCCCTTCTTCATGATGATGCACAGGTCGCAGTATCTGGCCATAAGAGAGATGTCGTGCTCCGCGACCATAACGGTCATGTCGTTGCGGGCCATCTTCTGGAGATACTCCATGACCTCGAGCTTGTACTTCATGTCCAGATGGGACGTGGGCTCGTCGACCAGCATGACCTTGGGATTCTGGACGTACGCCTTCGCGATGAGGGTACGCTGCTTCTCTCCCGAGGACAGCAGAGACACCTGCTTCCTCCTGTAATGGTCAAGGCCGAACGTCTGGAGGGCCTCCCTGACGACCTTCTCGTCCTCCTCGGACTCCCACCAGACCTTGTTCACGAACGGGTATCTCCCGAGCATGACCATGTCCATCACCGACATGCCGTAGATCGATCCCACCTCGGCAGGAACGTTGGCCACGACCTTGGCGACGTCCGGAGGGCGCATCTTGGAGGTGTCCTCCCCGTCTATCGTTATGTTTCCGGTCCAATGGGTGTGGAGCTTCGAGATGCACTTCATCATCGTGGACTTCCCGCATCCGTTCGGACCGATCAGACCCACCAGCTTCCCCTTCGGGACATCGAAGGTCACCCCATGAAGGGCCTCGAAATCGTCGAAGGATATCCTGAGGTCGCGTATCTCCATCATCGGCTTCTCATCCGTCATATTCGCGCCCCCTTCTGACCAGCATGTAAGCAAACACCGGGGTACCGATGAGAGCGGTGATCGCTCCCACAGGAAGCTCCAGCGGCGATATGGCCACCCTGGCTATGATGTCCGCGAAGAGCATGAGGCAGGCTCCCAGAACTATGGAAGCGGGCATGATCAGCCTGTGGTCGCTTCCAAGGAGCATCCTGCATGCGTGAGGGACAATGAGTCCCACGAATCCTATGACCCCGACGAAGGCGACGCACACCGAGGTCAGCACCGACGCGATGACCATCATGATCGCCTTGAACCTCCTCACGTTCAGGCCCAGGAGCCTGGCCTGGTCCTCCCCGGACATGAAGACGTTGAACTCCCTGGCCCACAGCATCGCTATTATCGATATGCCCAGCGCCGGGATCAGCACCAGGAACGCGTTCTCCCATGTGATGTTCCCGAAGGACCCGTACAGCCACCACATGACGTTGGTGAGATTATCCTTGTTCAGGGAAAGGAACACGGTCTGGAGCGACGAGAACGCGAATCCCACGATGACTCCCGAGAGGATGTAGTTCGTGGCGGAACCTCCCGCCCCTTCGGCGACCGCGAGGGTGAACGCGAAGGCCAGAAGACCTCCGACGATGGCCGCGATAGGGATGATGTACGCACTGTATCCGGCGAGGAAGGCGAAGCTGGATATGGTGGTGGACGCGGCGACGGCGAGACATCCCGCTCCGGACGAAACTCCTGTGATGTAAGGGTCGACCAGAGGGTTCCTGATGAGGGCCTGGAACATGCAGCCTGCAATGGCCAGCCCGGCTCCCACGCCTATGGCGGCGACCACCCTGGGAAGCCTCGACGAGAACACGTACAGCTCCTCGGTGGTGAGGTCCTCACCTCCCTTGGCGATGGCGGATATCAGGAACATGAACGCGTCCGAGATCGGTATGATGCCTCCCGACGAGATGGATATCGAGATCAGGAACATGGCGAAGAGGAACACCGTCCCCATGAGAAGGATGATCCTGAACCTCCTCCTCTTGATCTTGATCTCGCTCCTGGTGTCATCGCTGGGCACCATGCTGTCGTTCATCGACCTCACGCCCTTGCGCAAAGTCCCTATGAACCCTTTCAACGGGCCTGATCCTTCCTTTCCCAACTTATCAGCTCCTGTACATCCTCACCATGACGAAGGTGAATGCCGCCAAAGCGACGAAAAGGGCTATCCACGACCAGTGGGCCAGCCCTTGCGACTCGTAAGATATCTCGGAAGAGCTCTGGCGCTCCTCCCCGTGGACCTCTGAAATGACATAGATCGCGCCATAGTCGTTTCCGACGAGGACCTTCCCGTCCACGACCGTGGGCGCGCACATGCTGTATGCGGCTCCGCCGTAGGGGCTGACCTTGGCCTTCCATACGACGTCCCCGGTATCGGCGTCCATGCACCAGACCCAGCCTCCGAGGGACCCCTCGGACCCTGGGGAGTAGTCCATGCTGTAGATCCTGCTCCCGCAGTAGGTCACTCCTCCGACGGAAAGAGCGTCGGTAGGATGGATCCAGCTCAGAGTGCCGTCGTCGACCCAGAACGAGCAGTATCCGCTCACCAGCTCGACCTCGGCGCCGGTGTCATGGTCGACAAGGGTCTTGGCGCCCTTCGAAGAGTATGAAACGTAAGAATAGAACCTGTCCCCGCTGACGGCGGGCTTGCTGCAGAGGACGTCCTGCTCCCATATGACGGAGCCGTCCCTGAGGTCTACGAGGGCCACCCCTCCGCTGGAGGACACCATGCCTCCGTCGGCGAAGCATACGACCGCCCTGCCGCCGCTGCAGACAGCGACAGCCGTCACGGCTCCGGACTTGTTGCCGTTGGAGTCTTTTATCGTGGTCGCCCAGATGCCTTCGCCTGTCAGGGCGTCCACGCACATCATCCTGCCGCTGTAGTTGCCGGATACGACGACCTTCCTGCCGTCGACTTCCGTCACGTACGGGGGATAGTAGTAGAAGCATCCTCTGACGGAAGAATCCGGGACATGGGTCCAGATCTCCTTGAAGCCCTCCTCCCTGTCGACGGAGTAGCATCTCATGACTCCGTCGGAGGCGTCGAAGTACAGGGCTCCGCTGTCGTAGACCGCGTTGGTGGGGCCGGCGTTCACATGGACCCTGTCGTTGACCACGGAGGGATCGCCCTTCATGACCTCGTACTCGGTGGAACGGGACAGGTTGCACATGTCCGGGGACGAACCGGACGGATAGAGCTCGGCCACGGCCTCCCCGGTGTACCTGTCGAGGCAGTAGACGTGCCAGTTCCCGGAGGTCAGGACGATGAGGTCCCCGATTATGACAGGGGTGGAGATCTCTATGTTCCCGGAATCGGAGTAGCTCACGGACCACGCCACCTGCTTGTTCACGGGGTCGAGGCAGAAGAGCCAGGCGAGGCTGTCCATCCCGACGCTCCCATAGAGTCCGGAGACGGTGTGATAGATGAGTCCGTCCGCGTACAGTATGGAGCAATCCACGGCACCCGCGTATGTGTTATACCATTCCAGCGGGACGGCCACGGAGTTAGGGCCATATGACTGGCTCACCCCGTCGGACGAGGAGTTGCCCCTGTAGCAGGTCCATACGTCCTTGTAGTCCGGGGTGGAAACAGGGAAGATGGAGTCCTTCGGATAGAATCCGAGGGCATAGGAGCCGCCATAGTACTCTAGATCGACGTCCCTAGGCTCCGAATCCCACGACACGCCGTTCCAGGAGTACACCCTCCAGACGCATTCCTGCATCTCAGGAGTGGATCCGTTCCCGACGGTGACCGGGCCCTGCCCTCCGACGGACAGGACATGCTGGGAGTCCCCTTCGGCGACGAAGGTCACCTCCACGCCGGCTGCGCCGAGAGTCCCGGATATGACGTCCTTGAGCGACTGCGAGCTCACGATGGGGTACCAGGCGGTGCCGCCGTTCCCGTAGTCGACCAATAGGTTCTCCTCTTCCTCCGCGGAAGACTCCTCGAACGCGACCGGAACCAGAACGGCCAGCAGAACCAGCAGAAGCATCAGTCTCTTTGCCATTCCAATAACCCCTGCGCCTTGACGTACGTCAGATATCCGTTGTCGCCGTCGTTGTAGCTGTTGTTGTAGTATTTCACACCGACCACATCGGTGGGGTCCGCGGCCTCGAAGGACTCGGGATCCATTATCTTCGCCAGGAGCTCCAGAGACTCCTGAAGCCTGGCTCCCGGTCTCGAAAGAAGGCTGGCCGCATCTCCGGAGAACACGTAGACCTCCCCGTTCTGGTAAGCCGGGGTCTCCTTCCACATATCGTTCAGGTCCGTCAAAAGGGCCCTGTACTCCCTCTGGGAGGTTATCTCCTTGATGTCGTAGATGATTATGATTATCTCCGGCTGCTTGTCGTAGACGGCTTCCTTGTCGACCATGAACCATGAGTCAGAGTCGGCCGCGAATATGTTCACCGCCCCGAGGGACTCGATCATATTGGTCACATAGGTGTTCCCACCGGCGGTGTACGGGGAGTCGCTGGCTCCTAGCGAGACGAACACCTTCTTGCCGCTCAGGTCTGCTATCCTGCAGATGTTGTTGATAGCCTCGTTCACGTCCTTGATGTAAGCGTTCCCGGTCTGGGGGAACCCCAATGCGGAGGCGCAGATCCACAGGTTCTTCAGAAGGTCGTCGGTACTCTGGGCCGCATAGAGGACAACGCAGTTCACGCCGGCCTTGCGGAGCTTGTCCGCCATGGTGACATGCTCGCCTGTGCCCCCGTCCAGGAAGACTATGTCGGGATTCTCGGCCACGATGAGCTCGAAGTTGGGGTCGGTGAACCCTCCGACGATCCTGACCTCGCCCTTGTTCTGCCTCTCGACGAGGCTGTGAGGGTAGTCGCAGTACCTGTCGGTCGCCACGATGTACGGAAGCCCTCCGACCGCGGCCACCGTCTCGGCCACCGATGGGGCCAGGGTGGCGATCTTGAGCTTCTCGCCGTACTGGTTGACGCCTTCGTTCGCATAGCTGTAATAGGTGAAGCCGGTGGCGTCCACCGCGGGCATCATGCTGCTGCCCTCGCCCGCTCTGGCCCAGGAGATTATCATCTGGTCGGAGACGTCGAAGGACGCCGGGTCCTCAACCTTCTTCCATGTCGTGCTGGCTCCGTATCCGTCCAGCACGTAGAGGCCCCAGCTGACGCTTATCAGCCTTGGGGTGTTGTTCACGGAGTAGACGGAGCCGTCGTCATCGTATTCCAACTTGTATCCGCGCTTCTCGCAGGCGGCCTTCAGGGCCTCGTCTCCGGTCATCCCGTCGAGGTCCATCTCCACCCAGTCGACGTTGTAATAGGCGAAATCTATCATCACGCCCTGCTTCTCGTCCAGAGTGTCCACTGTGAACCCTATGAACGGTATCGAAGCCACCACGAAAGTCGCTATCAGCGCAGCGGCGACCAGCTTAATCGTTGACGCTTTCATCCGAAGGCTTCCATCACTGCTTCTTCCTCACCATGTATAATCCGAACACGAACAGGACCAGCCCCAGTATGATAGCCGAGACGGTCATCGTGATCATGGTGACATCAAGAGAGCCCCCCGTTGCGGGAATCTCCCTGGTCTCGACCTCTCCGCAGACGGAACATGTGCGCTCCTCCTGACCTGCCTGGTCGGCGGTCGCCTCCTTGACGACCTTCCAGCTGGACCAGACATGGTCTGTCGTGGGGATGGACTCGGTCCTGGTATCGCCGCAGGTGGTGCATGTGTACGTCTTGATGCCGGTCTCCTTGCAGGTAGGCTGCTTGGTGACCTTTCCCTCATCCCATACGTGGTCGTGGGTTGTGGGTATCGCCTTGAAAACCGCGGTGACGTCCATGTCGCTGGTCACGTTCGAGGTGTCAGCGCTCCATCCGATGAACTCGTAGGTGTATCCCTCGGTCGGAGCCTTGTAAGGGGTCGTTCCCTTGTAAACGGATGCAGAGCCGCTGGGAACGGATTCCGCATAGAGGGCGACGATCTTGGACTCGTCGTAGTAGCGTACCATATAGGTGGCTACGGCCTTGTATTCAGCGATGAAGGTCGTGTCGCTGACAATCGGTGCCGTGACGTCGCCCCATCCGACGAAGATCTTTCCGGCTTGCTCAGGAGCCTCGGGGACGGATGTGATCCTGTCGCCGTAACTGAGGTATTGGGTATCGACAACGGTGCCGTCCTCCAGCTTGAACGTGACCACGGGGTTGCTGCTGATACAGACGATCTCATCCACGTCGGGATTGGGCTCAGGGCCTCCCTTGTCTATGACGAATCCCTCAGCGTAAGGATCGGGGGTCGAGATCAGATAGATGCATTCGACGTACTTGTAGACGGCAGGGTCGTAGAATCCGAGCGTCCAGTCATTATAGTACCACTCATGGTCTACCCAGGTCCACTGGCTCCAGTAGGACCATGTGTCATCGCCGAGAAGAACGTCGCCCAGGCCGAACATGTCGGTGACCCATCCCTGCAGCTCGTTGCCGTTGGAGTCCGTGCCGTATGTGAGCTCGATCTGGAATCCGTTCGAGTCTATGGCGTCCTTGAGAACCTCGGCCATGGTTGCCCCATGTCCCTTGAGCCAGAACCCTTCTTTCCTGACGTCGGCGGTGAACGCCTCCTGGACCTCCGGGGTGTCGGGAGAGAATCCGTTAGCGAACCTGATGAACACATACCCGTCCGCCTCGGGCTTGAAGTCGGGAGCTGAATACACTATAGTGCCGTCCTGGGACGACATGGTGGACAGATGGAGGCAGTAGGTGGCCCCTGATATCACCATCATATCGGATACGCCGTTGAAGGCCATCAAGCCCCAGCCGGACGTTCCCAGAGGGAGCCACTGGTGCACCCTCCAGCTGTGGTCGTCGTCACCCAGGAGGCCGTCGACGGACCTGACGTTCCCTTTCGAGTTGTATTCTATTGTCTTGCCCTGGTCGGCGACAGCGGCTTCGATGAGCCCCTTGACGGTGGTGACTCCGCTCACGACCGACATCTCATAGCTTCCGTCGGCTTCCTCGATGTACACCTTGATGTCGTCGCATGCAGCGGCGGAGCTGTCATCGGAGAGGACGACAGCGGGTGCGAGGAGTGCCAGGATCGCTATGACGCCTAGGACGATGCTTCCGTAACGCATTGCATATCCTCCATGATCGACTTTGAGATAGAGCAGCACTATACTGCCATCCGCATTAAAGTGGAAGGTTGTGACCACATCCAGGATTTATCAAGTGCATGTCACTTCCATCCAACTTTCACTTTTTTCTATTGAATCGTTTAGACTTTATTTAATAAGTATTGCCGTGATCCTTTAATCAACGCATCACATAGTTTATAGCGTCCAGATAGAGTAAGGAGAGCCGCCGGGATGCCGACGGCCCTGTTTCTCTCAGAGCTCCCGGAGGACCCCGTCGGAGCCCTCGAAGGCCTTCCCGAAGAGGTTCTTGGACGTCTGAAAGAGCTCGCTTCCGCCGATCGACATGAAGACGATGCCGGAGAGAACGCCCCCGAGCCGATCTTCCTCACCTTCTCACAGCCCTGCGAACGCCTCTGTTTCGGATGACCATGCTCTACGACGATAGTCCGTCCGAACCCCTTCGGCCTAGGACTGCTATTCGTATAGGTTGACACCCGGCCGAATCAACAAGGCATTGGTAGGGTATTGGTAGGGTCATTGCACGTCAGACGCTCTTGCCTGACCAGGAATAAACCTTCATGTTCACGTCCCTTCCCGATTCAACTATCAGGCCCATGTCCTTCAATCCCTTGATGTCGGACCGGGACGTGTTAAGCGCCACGCCATATTGATTCTGGACCGACCTAACCGTGGCCGTCTCGCCATCCATGAGGCTCATGACGATACCGATCTGCCTGTCGTTCAGACCTAGAACGGACAGCCTGTCCCTCTTGGAGCGCTCATCCTCCATCTTTCTCCTCAGATATCCCTCGAACAGGTCCATAGAATCCGTCAGGGCTTTGAGGTTGTAGAGAACGAAATACGTCATATCGTTGTCATCGGTCTCGCCGAATACGAACGCCTCCTCGTATTTCCCCTTGTGATCTTTAATGATTTTGGAAAGGGCGAGATATTCCATGATCCAGTACCCGCTCTTCAGCTCGTACCAGTAGAACAGGCTGCGTGCGACACGCCCGTTGCCGTCCTCGAAAGGATGGACGTATGCCAACACGTAATGAAACACGATCCCCTTCAGAACCGGATGCATGAACTCGCTCTCGTCGTTCATGAATTCGCATAATCCCTCAATAGACTCTTCGATATCCTTTACAGGAACAGGCTGATGGAAAACCTCGCCCGTCAACGGATCCTGCACCACTACGTCATCGTTGTCCCGGAACCTGCCCGTGAACCTCTCGTCCAGCGTGCCGTCGGTGACGATCCTGTGGATGTCCTTTATCAGCTCGGGGGTGAGATCTTGATCCAGGTTGTCCTTGATGAACTGCATGGCCTTGTAGTTGTTCGTTATCATGCGCTCGGATCTGTCTCTGGGGCGGGCGTTCCTGCGGAGCATCTCCTTGGCTTTCTTCGTCGTGGTGACAGCGCCTTCCATCTGGCTGGAAGCTATCGACTCCTCCATCAATGAGCTGACCGCATAATACACCTTCCTATGGAAATCCAAATTATCCGGAAGAACCCCTGCCGAAGCCCTCAGATCGAACTCATGGAGCCCTTTTAGTATTCTATCTGACACGAAATAGCGATAATGCGTTCTACCGAACACCAGAACCGGTCCGTCCATGCGCGGCAGCTTCATCCTGGCCCAGACCATATCTGGATCATAAGGCCCGGTGTCCCTCATGCGGACCTCCGACCAATGAAGATACTTCCTGTTGAACTCCCTCGCATACTCACCGACACCTTCCGAAAGAGTGGCCTCTGTTCTAGACTCATCTTTGAACATCGCGAAGATATCGGGAGGGTTCTTGGGTAGATGCATGGTATTGCAACGCTCTCAAGATAGAAATACCCTACCAAATTGGTAATGTATTGGTAGGATATTGGTAGGGTCAGCGGATCCGCCATCCATCCGCAAAGAACCGGACGGACATCCTCAAGACGCCTTCCTCAGCAGATCGTTGACCTCTCCCGCGTCGGGCATCCCTGAGACCGTGCCGTATGGTTCGTAGAGGCTGTCCAGGAACTGGCAGCAGAACAGGGGATAATGCTCGACCCCGTCCTCCGTGACCGCTATGTCAGTGATCTCGAACTTCATCCTGCGTTTCGTCCCATACTTATCCTTCATGGAGTCCAAGGACTTCGACCTCCGGTTGTTTCCGGACTTCACCTCGATCGCCGCGACGGCTCCTCTCATCACCGTGATGAAATCTATTTCGAAGTTCTTGCTGGAAAAGTAATAGAGCCTATGCCCCTTGGACTCCAACGCTGAAGCCACCGCGTTCTCGATCACGGAGCCCTTGTTCGTACGAACGTCTCCCGTGAGGATGGCATGCGCCACATCCTCGGACATCATGGATGCCAGAAGGCCGGTGTCGTTGATATACAGCTTGAAGGCCTCCGGATCGGCTCCCGTCTCTAACGGAAGATTCGGATCGTTAAGACGAACGCACTTCAGACAGACGCCCGCATCCGTGAGCCATTGCAGGGCCGCAGCATAGGAATCGTACGTCGCAGGCTTGGTTCCGCCGACCTTCGAGTACATGAACTTCTTGTTCTCCCTCGACAGCTGCGACGGGACCGAATCGAAAACGGCGAAGATACGGTTGCGGTCTTTCGCATGGGAGTACTTGCCGATGTCGTTGCGATACCCCTCGACGATCTTCTTCTGGACCTCCCTGGCTGCACGGTAGTCGTTTGACTTCAGATACTCGGATACCGCTTCGGGCATCCCGCCTACGGCCACGTAGATGCGGTAATAGGACTCCATTGCATCCACCAATGCTTTTCCCAGCGGCTTCCGCTCCGATATACGGGCCCTCATGGAATCGATAGCCTCCTTCTCTATGCCTACGGCCCACAGGAACTCCTCGAAATCCATCGGATGAAGGACTATGGTCCTCTCATATCCCACAGGATAGGAATCGACCTTGGAATAGTTCAACCCCAGAAGGGAGCCCGAAGCTATCACGCGTATGCGCTCGTCCGATGCCAGATATTTCAAGGAGACCCTGGCGTTGGAACAGAACTGTATCTCGTCCAAGAATATAGCAGTCTGGAAAGGCACCATCCTGAACCCGGGAACCATAAGCTCCATCTTGGATATCAGCGAATCCGCGGAAAGGTCCCCTTCGAATATTCCCTTGAGATCCGGACGCTCGTGGAAATCTATCTTCAAAAAGACCGGGAATTCAGAATACAGGAACTCGTCTACGACGTACGTCTTCCCCACCTGCCTTGCGCCTTTGATCAGAAGGGCTTCTCTCCTTCCGCCCTCCTTCCAGAGCTTCAGATCCCGCATTATCTTCCTTTCCATGACATATTTATATCAAACGAATTAGTATAAATTAATTTTGTATAAAAGTTGGTATATTGTTAATTTATTCCCAGGAAAAAATTCATATTTCCTAATTTTTTCCAGGAACTATTATTACGTCAGACATCGGAGACCCTGTCGCAAGAATGACGAACACCTCTCTAAGGCTCAAAAAAAAACGTGTATGCACGTATCAGTACCGACGGAATGCTCTACTTCAGAAGGCTTGTGGGCGGTACCCCTACACCCCCCGAGGTGCTTCGGGAAGAGCATGAGAGATGCCCCTTGGCCGAGTTCCTCGGACACCACGACCTGAAGCAGATGGTTTCAGAAGGATACGTCTCGGAGCCTCTGGATAAAGGGCCAGCATGGATTGCCCTCGGAATCAATGGGAAAGGAGTGTCCGAGATCATCTTGAAAAAGCATTCCGAATGTGACATTCTTTCAAAAAAAATCCATGCGTTAGGGTTTTACTACTATGTGGTGATAACATCACACATCGGGACATGAGCATATGCGGAACATACTCGAGATGATTTTGGACAATGCAGAATCCACTCCGAACAAGACCGCCGTCTGGACCGACAAGGGCTCGTTCACGTACGAAGAGCTGCGCAGCTACTCGTACCGCGTGGCGGCGACCTTGAAGAAGGACGGATTCTGCAGAGGGGACGGCGTGGTGATAGAGCTCCCCAGATGCAAGGAGTACATGGGATTCATGCTGGGCGCATGGATGCTGGGAGGGTTCTTCGTCCCTTCCGACAGCTCCTATCCGGAGGACAGGAAGGCGTACATCGCCGAGGATTGCAAGGCAAAGATCCGCGTGACCCCCGAATACCTGGAGAGGATCGGGGCCGAGACGCTGGACTGCGACCCCGTGACGCCGTCGCCGAAGAACATAGCGTTCATAATCTACACGTCCGGCTCCACCGGCAGGCCCAAAGGGGTGGTGCATTCGCATCTGTCCATATCTTCCTATGTGGACAGGATCGACGACCTCTTCAAAATCCAAGAGAACGACAGATTCGCCAACCCTGCTGCGTTCACGTTCGTGGTCGGAACCACCATCAACATCAATCTCCTGGCTCTGGGATGCCCTGACTACATCGTCCCGGCCGACATCCGCATAAATCTCAACAAGCTCTCCGAATTCAACTCCGACAACGAGATCACATTGACATTCATAGCGCCGGCCATGCTCCCATACTACCGCCAGAAAAGGAAGACGCTCCGTCTGGTCCTCATAGGCGGCGAGCGCGCCGTGAAGGTATGGTCCGACGACTTCACCATCGTGAACGGCTACGGATCGTCCGAGACCTGCAGCATGGTCACCGGATTCTTCCTCGACAAGGCGTACGACAAGACCCCTCTGGGAAAGCCGCTGAAGGGAGTATGCGCCTACATCCTGGACGAGAACGGGAACGAGGCTGAGGAGGGCGAGATCTGCTTCACAGGGCACTTCTCCGACGGATACCTCAACCTTCCCGAAGCCACCGCCAAGGCGTTCGTCCCCAACCCGTTCAAGGACCGCGACGGACACGACACGATGGTCCGCACCGGGGACATCGGAAGACGCCTCGAGGACGGGAACCTGCTGTACATGGAGCGCAACGACTGGATGGTGAACATAAACGGCCAGCGCGTGGAGCCCGGAGAGATCTCCGGAGTGATGATGACCCTTCCCGGGATCGTCCAGGCCGCGGTCAAGGACTTCAAGGGCACCGACGACCAGACCTTCCTGTGCGCGTACTACGCCGCGGCGACGGACATCCCCGTGGAGGCCGTACGCGACTACCTCAAGAGCAAGCTGCCTGGATACATGGTTCCAGCCTATCTCGTCCGCATGGACAGGCTCCCGCTGAACCCCAGCGGAAAGATCGACCGGAAATCCCTCCCGGACCCCACCGAGCCCGGAAGCGGCTCCGCCGTCACAGCCGGACCCACGGACTTCGAGGAGAACGCGGTCACCAAAGGCGTGAGGGAGATTCTGAAGAGCCTCACCGAAAGGGACGACTTCCGCTACGACGAGAATCTCGTGTACTGCGGACTCAGCTCCCTCACCGCGATCAAGTTCACATCGGAGGTCATGGGAAGGTTCGGAGTGGACCTTGACGTGGCCGGCATGCTTAGCGGATGCTCGATAGCCTCCGTATCCGACGAGATAATCTCCAAGCTCGTGGAGAAGGCCACCTCGGCTCCGATCGAGAAGAAGGCCCTCAAGGACAGGTACCTGCTCACGAGGTCGCAGATGGGGGTGTACCAGGCGTGCTACAGCGACCCCGAGACCGTGATGTACAACCTCCCGATGCAGGCCAGGTTCGAGAAGGACCGGCTTTCCGGAAAGAGCTTGGAGACTATAGTGAGAAAGGTCATCGAGGCCCACCCTGGACTGAAATGCACCATCGAACCCGACACCAAGGGAGAGATGTGCATGGTGCCGCATCCGGACGCGGAAGTCAGGATAGAGCGCATGGAAGGCTCCGAAGCCGACCTGGAGGCGTACCGCGAATCCTTCGTGAAGCCGTTCGACATGTCGAAGGAGCTGTACAGGATAGTCGTCTTTGACACCGGGGACGCGGAGACCCTGCTGCTGGACTTCAGCCACATAATGTTCGACGGCTCCTCCAGCCTGGTCCTGATGAACGATCTGGGAACGGCGCTCGGCGGCGGAGAGCCAGTAGCAGAGACGTTCACCATGTTCGACCTCTCCGAGGAGGAGACAGGACGCATGAGCTCGGGAGACTATAGTCGTGCCGAGAAGTACTACTACGAGCTCCTCTCGGACGTGGACGGTACCTCGCTCATCCAGAGGGACGTCTACGGAGAGAAGAGGATCAAAGGCCACCTGAGGTCGAAGCTTGACGTCCCTCCTGAAAAGATCAAGGCGTTCGTGGAATCCGCCGGAACCACGGAGAACGCATTCTTCCAATCGGCTATGGGATACGCGCTGTCCAGATTCAACTGCACAGACAACGCCTGCCATGCCACCGTGTACACCGGAAGGAAGGGCGGGAAGACCGCCCACCTCGTAGGTATGCTGGTCAAGACCCTCCCTGTCGTATTCAGGTTCGACCTGGACGAGAGCCCAGGGGCCCTGGTCAGACGCACCGGAGACCAGCTGATAGCTTCGATGCAGAACGACATCTTCCCGTTCTCGGAGATCAGCTCCAGGATGGGAGTCACATCGGACGTGCTGTTCGCCTACCAGGGGATACTGGAGGACGAGAGCGTCCTGGACTCACAGATGGAGATAAAGGACGTGAAGAACCCCCTGACTGTGCAGGTATACCCGATGAAGGACGGGTTCCTGATGGACATCGAATATGACGCATCTGTGTATTCGAAGGAGATGATGGAGAGCTTCCTGTCCACCTTGGAGAGGTGCGCGGAAGGGTTCCTCGAGGCGCCCACCCTCAGGGATGTCACGGTTGCTGGAGAGGATGATCTGGACCTTGTCAAGAAGGTTAACTCGACCGATTCCGAATACGACAGGAGTAGGACTATAGTCGATTTGTTCAGAGCCAGAGCGAAAGATGATCCCGATGCCGACGCCGTCCTGTTCGATAACGCTATGATCTCCTACGGGGAGCTGGACAGGATAACCGACCATATCGCATCGTACATCTCATCGAAGGGGATCGGGAAGGAGCAGTTCGTCTCCGTCCTCGTCCCCAGGTCCGCGACCATGGTGATAGCCGCGATGGGAGTCGTGAAGTCCGGAGCGGCCTACCAGCCTCTGGACCCGACGTACCCGGAGGAGCGCCTGCTGTTCATGATGCAGGACTCCGGCGTGAAGCTGCTGATCGCGGACAGGTCGCTGGCGAGGCTGGTGAGCGGGCACGAATGCGAGATCCTGTACACGGACGAGTTCGACAGTCTGTTCGCAGGAGACGCTCCGGATGCAAAGCCTCTGTCCCCCTCGCCCGAGGACGCGTTCGCCATCCTGTACACGTCTGGAACCACCGGGACGCCAAAAGGCTGCGTGATAGAGAACAGGAACATGGCTGCCTTCGCGGACTGGTACGGCAAGAAGATCGGCCTGGGTCCCGGCTCCAGATACGCCACCTATGCCAGCTTCGGCTTCGACGCCTGCATGATGGACATGATGGTCACCCTGGCATACGGAGCCTGCATCGCGGTGATACCCAACGAGATCCGCAGCGACCTGGCCGCGATGGACCAATTCTTTATCGACAACAAGGTGACGCACAGCTTCATGACCACCCAGATGGGAAGGATGTTCATCGAGGGCACCAAATGCAGATCTCTGAAGCACTTCTCCACGGGCGGAGAGGCCCTGGTGCCGATAACCCCGCCCGACTGGCTCGAATTCCACAACCTGTACGGACCTACGGAGACCACCGTCAGCGTCACATCGTTCCTTGTGAAGGACGACAGCCCCCTCCTGCCGATAGGGGAGCCGAACACCAACGTGAGGGTCTACGTGCTGGACAAGGACCGCAGGATCGTCCCAACAGGAGCATGCGGAGAGCTCTGCATAAGCGGGCCGCAGGTGTTCAGAGGGTACCTGAACAACCCCGACAAGACCGCTTCGGTGCTTGTGGACAACCCCTACTCCGACAGTCCAGACCATGACCTGATGTACAAGACCGGCGACATCGTTCGTCTCCTCCCGGACGGCAACGTCGACTACATCGGCCGCCGCGACGGAATGGTCAAGGTCCGCGGATTCAGGATAGAGCTCACAGAGGTGGAAAGGGCCATCCGCGCGTTCAAGGGGATCAAGGACGCCACAGTCCAGGCGTTCGACGCCCCCGCCGGAGGGAAGCAGATCGCCGCATACGTCGTATCCGATGGAAAGGTCGACATCAAGGCTCTGGAGAGCTTCATCCTCCAGACCAAGCCTCCTTACATGGTCCCGGCCGTGACGATGCAGCTGGACAGCATCCCGCTCAACGTGAACAGCAAGGTCGACAAGAGAAAGCTCCCAGTCCCGACGATGGACTTCGGCAAGGCGACGCCTCCGAAGACCGACATCCAGAAGCGCATATTCAGGATAGCGTCCGAGGTGCTGAGAACCGACAGGTTCGGAATAGAGACGGACCTTTTCCAGGCCGGGCTCACTTCTATAGGGAGCATCCGCTTCAACGTGCTACTTTCGGACGAGTTCGGGATCCCGTTCAAGTCCAAGGACGTCAAGGACAACAGCACCATCGAGAAGCTGGAGAGGCTGATAGAGAGCTCCGTCCCGGCCAAGACGTACGAGGTCCAGGACGACTATCCGCTCACCAAATCCCAGGAAGGCGTTTTCGTGGAGTGCATGGCCAGGCCGGACAGCACCACGTACAACATCCCTCTGCTGATCAGCTACGACAGCTCCATCGACAAGGACAGGCTGAAGTCCGCCATCGCCGAGGCGGTAAACGCCCACCCGTTCATGATGACCACGCTGGCCATGAACGACAAGGGCGACATCCGCCTGATCAGGAAGGGCCTCCCGACGTTCTCCGCGGACGAGATCGAGGAGATCACAGCCGATTCCATCGACTCCCTGATGCCCACGCTGGCCAAGCCGTTCCGGCTCATGGGATCGAGGCTGTTCCGCATCAAGCTCATCCACGCCGACAAGGAGTACCTGTTCCTGGAGATGCACCATATGATCAGCGACGGAACCTCCATGAAGGTCCTGACGGACGACATCTCCAAGGCATACGCCGGGGAGAAGCCCGAGGCCGAGAGGTTCAGCGGGTTCGAGACCTCCCTCAAGGAGGCCGACGAGAGAACCCCGGAGGCCCTGGCTGGCGCCAAGAAGTACTACGACGAACTCCTGGCCGGCTACGACAGGGACTCCCTCCCCAAAGGCGACAGATATCGCCCCGACCAGAACGCCGAGAGCACGTTCCTGATGAGGAGCGATGGCTCGCTAGGGAGGAAGCTTTCCGAGCGCTGCGAGAGAGCCGGGATCACCATGAACGGCCTGATGTGCGCCGCTTTCGGCTACGTCCTCGCGAAGTACAACGGCAGCGAGCACTCGATATTCACCACGATCTACAACGGAAGGAGCGACTCCAGGACGATGGATTCGGTCTCGATGTACGTCAAGACCCTCCCGGTCCTCTGCGACGTCTCCGACGACGCCATGTCGCCCCTGCGCCTGTCCGAGAAGATAAGCGACCAGATCCTGGACAGCATGGCCAACGACATCTACTCCTTCGCCGAGGTCAGCCGCGAGCTGGAGGTCAAGGCGGACGTGATGTTCGTCTACCAGGGCGACGGCTTCAGCTTCGACAGGTTCTGCGGGAAGCCGTCTGAATCGATCCAGGTCAGCCTGTCCAGCGAGAAGGAGCCCATACTGTTCCAGGTTGCTAAATACGGCGACGAGCTCGCGTACATGGTGGAGTTCGACAAGGACAGGTTCACCTCCGAGTTCATCGAGTTCTTCACCAGGTCGTTCGACAAGGCCATATCCGAATTCCCGACGTGCACGACGCTCGGCGAGATCAGCCTGACCGACAGCAAGACCATAGCGACAGTGGACAGGATGAACGACACTGACGTCCCGTTCGACAGGTCCGTCACCGTGGTGGACATGTTCAGGAGGAACGCCAGGGAGCACCCTGACAACCTGGCCGTGGTTCATCTCGACGACAGCCTGACCTACGGAGAGCTGGACGAGAAGACGGACTACATAGCAGACTACATCCACTCGAAGGGGATCGGCAAGGACGAGTACGTCGCCGTTCTGGTTCCCAGGTCGGTGTACATGGTGGTGGCCGCCGAGGGAGTCGTGAAGTCCGGAGCGGCCTACCAGCCTCTGGACCCGACATACCCGGAAGAGCGCCTGCTGTTCATGATGCAGGACTCCAGAGTCAGGCTGCTGATAGCCGACAGGTCCCTCCGCGGACTCGTCTCCGGGTATCAGGGAGACGTCCTGTACACGGACGAGATCGACGGGCTCTGCACCGGCAAGCGTCCCGACGTGACATCCCTGGCGCCTTCCCCCGAGGACGCCTTCATAATCCTGTACACATCCGGAACCACCGGGACCCCCAAGGGATGCGTCCTGGAGCACAGGAACATAGCCAGCTTCCTGAACTGGATGATCCCCGAGGTGGGTCTCACGAGCACGTCCAGATACGCCTCCTACGCCAGCTACGGGTTCGACGCGTGCATGATGGACCTCCACTCTTCGCTCTCCGCCGGTGCAACCGTGCACATAATCCCCGAGGACATGCGCAAGGACCTGGCCGAGGTGGACAGATACTTCATCAGCAACGGAATCACCCACGGATTCATGACCACCCAGATGGGGAGGATGTTCATGGAGAGCACCAAGTGCAGATCCCTTAAGAAGTTCATGGCGGGAGGGGAGAGGCTGGTGCCGCTGAACCCGCCCGAATGGGTGGACTTCTACAACATCTACGGACCGACCGAATGCACCGTGAACGTCACCACGTTCATAGTGAAGGACGACAGCCCCCTGCTCCCGATCGGAAAGCCGAACGCCAACGTGAGGCTGTACGTCCTGGACAAGAGCGACAGGATCGTCCCGGTCGGATGCTGCGGAGAGCTGTGCATCAGCAGCCCCCAGGTGTTCAGGGAATACCTCAACAACCCCGAGAAGACCGCCAAGACGGTGACCAGGAATCCGTTCTCGGACGAACCCGGCTTCGACCGCCTGTACAGGACCGGAGACGTGGTCCGCCTGCTTCCCGACGGCAACATCGACTACATCGGCAGACGCGACGGAATGGTCAAGGTCCGCGGGTTCAGGATCGAGCTCGGGGAGGTGGAAGGAGCCGTCCGCAGCTACCAGGGCATAAAAGACGCCACCGTGAAGGCCTTCGACGACCCCGCTGGAGGGAAGTCCATCACAGCCTACGTGGTATCGGACTCCCCCGTTGACTTCAACGGACTCGCAGATTTCATCAGGAGCACCAAGCCCCCGTACATGGTCCCCGCACACTTCATCCAGCTGGATTCCATCCCGATGACGGTCAACGGCAAGGTGGACAGGAGGAGGCTTCCCGAGCCGTCCTCCGAGCCCAGGAAGGCCGGAAGGGAGCCTTCGGACCCGGTGGAGACAAAGCTCTGCGAGATATTCGCGAACGTCCTCGGCCTGAAGAAGGTCAACGCCGACGACAACTTCTTCGAGATCGGCGGAACGTCCATCTCCGCGTCCAAGCTCGTCCTCAACTGTATGAACTCCGGGTTCCCGATAGTCTACAAGAACGTCTTCGACAACCCCTCGCCCGAGGCCCTGGCAAGATTCATCGGCACGCTCGGGGAAGCCAGCAAGGAGGAGAAGAGGGACACCATAGACGAGAGCCCCCTGGCGGCCAACGTCGAGAGCAGCCTGGACTCCATAAGCTCCCACAGCCCCCGCAGGATACTCCTGACCGGAGCGACCGGATACCTGGGCGCCCACGTCCTGTTCGAGCTCCTGAGGAGGAACGCCAAGCACGTGTACTGCCTGGTGAGGAGCGGAAAGGGCCAGACATCCGAGGAGAGAGTCAAGACGATGTTCATGTACTACTTCGGCGGGATGGCTTCCGAGGACGCCCTGAAGGATGTCACCATCATAGACGGGGACATCACCGACCAGAACCTCCTGGAGAAGCTGGACGGCTGCGAGTTCGACACGATCATCAACTGCGCCGCCGTGGTCAAGCACTTCGCGGCCGACGACTCCATCGACAGGGTCAACGTCGGAGGGGTCCAGAACCTGATCAAGGTCGCCGAGAGCACCGGCTCCATGCTGGTCCAGATCTCGACCGAGAGCGTGGCTGGAGAATCCGTGAACGGCAGCATCCCCGAGGACAGGAAGCTGAAGGAGAACGAGCTCGACTTCGGACAGAACCTGGACAACAAGTACGCCCACTCCAAGTTCATGGCCGAGGAGGAGATGATAAAAGCCATTCCGGACGGCCTGAAGGCGAAGATCATCCGCGTCGGGAACCTTATGAGCCGCGACAGCGACGGAGAGTTCCAGATCAACTTCAACACCAACGCCTTCATGAAGCAGATGAAGTCCTATGTGAAGCTGGGATTCTTCTCCGTGACCGACATGGACACCGAGGTGGAGTTCTCGCCGATAGACATGGTCGCCAAAGCGGTCGTGATCCTCGCCGGAACCCCGGAGCAGTTCACCGTGTTCCACGTCAACAACTGCCACAAGGTGCACATGGCGAACGTCCTGAAGGTCATGAGGGACAACGGAATGCCCGTCGAGGTCGTCTCCAGGAAGGAGTTCGACCGCAGGTTCATGGAGGCCATGAAGGACGAGGCCAACGGGGAGTACGTCTCAGGTCTGATAAGCTACCTCGGAAACGCCGGAGAGACCCGCAGGTTCGTGCCGGCGGACGACTCCTACACCGTGAAGGCGCTGTACAGGCTGGGATTCTCGTGGCCGATAATATCCGACGGATACATCGACAAGGCGTTCAAGACGCTGAAGTCCCTGAGATTCTTCAGATGAAACCCTTGGCGGGGCGGGAATCCCTCCTGCCCTGCCTGTTACCCGAAGGAGCAATCATTATCGATCTGCTTCTTCGGCTCGTTTATCAGCCCTGCCTCCGACACGGCAGAGGACCGGATCCTCGGTCCCGTCCGAAAGGAGCCTGCGTATCTCCTCGGGAGTCCCGAACGATAGCAAGCGGTCCAACATCAGCGGGCCCATGTCCTGAACTCCGAACAGAGAAGCGGCCTCCCCCATGGAAAGACGTGCTCTACGGGACGGCAGGGCTTTTTCCCGCCGCATACGCCGTCGTGGATGCAGGCTATACTCAACACCAGGTCCTCGGGATCGTTGTCGACGACGTCGAGCTCCCCGTAGTTGTCGTGGCCCGTGATCCGGGCGAAGAGCTTACGCGTATCCTTCTCGGAATAGCTCAGAACCACCAGGTTGCAGTAAAAATACAATAGTCCGATCATATGGAGTGATTCCCCGTCCTGAAATCTATTTCGTGTGGTTCGCCTTAATCCTCTTGCCTAGGAACCGAGATTCCGACAACGGAGCAGGACATGAAGACCAGGACATACTATTCCGACATCTATAGCTTGGAAGAACCGTCGGTCTATTCCGCACTGTACCGCCAGATGCCGGCGTATCGCAGGGAGAAGGCGGACAGATTCCTGTTCCTGAAGGACAGACGTCTCTGCATAGGCGTCTGGACCCTCCTTCGCAAAGCCATGGAGGACCTGGGAGAGGATCCGGATAAGATATCCGTCGGAGAAGGAAAGAACGGTAAGCCGTTCCTGGAAGGCTCCTGGATGCGCTTCAACCTGTCGCACTCAGAGGAGCGCGTGGCCTGCTCCGTCTCCGACTCCGAGGTCGGATGCGACGTCGAGACGATAAGGTACGCGGGGCTCGACATGGCCGAGAGGTTCTTCCACGGCTCGGAATACGACGCCATAGCGGCCCTTCAGGGCACCGAGGAGATGCCGAGGATGTTCTGCAGGTACTGGACCCTGAAGGAGAGCTTCATGAAGGCTACAGGCCTTGGGATGTCCCTCCAGCTTGACTCCTTCCGCATCGACCTCGGCGATCCCATACGCGTGGAGCAGCACGTCGACGGCAGGGAATACCATTTCAAGGAGTACGACCCCGGCGACGGATACAGGTGCGCCGTATGCTCGACGAATCCGGAATTCGAACCTTCTCTCAGATTCGTGGACCTTTCCGACCTCGTCTGATACGCCCTATTTTATCGAATCAAGAGCATACGAATCAAATACCCGCCCGAGGGATGAGCGAATGGCCGAGACCACGGATGAAACGAAGAGAACGCGCTTCTGTTCAATGTTCAAGAAACCTTCCGACAGCGAAATCCTGGACGAGATAGTCCAGTACAGAGACGGACGCGCGGACAGGATCGTCGAGATCATAATAGTCGCGGTCCTGGTCATGAACGTTGCATGGATCTTCACCGGGGAAGGACGCTACGGGGTCGCCGACTACATAGACCTCGTTTACCTTACCATGGCCTTCATGGCTTCCAGCGCGATAATCTGTTTTCTCTTAGGAAGCCACTGGTGGACGAAATATCTCCTGATCGGATCGATACTGATCAACTCTTTCACCATCATCGCCGTGATGGACTATTCGATGATGATCCTGATGCTTCTGCCGGTGGTCTCGAGCTGTCTCTACTACCGCATCAACTTCATAATGGGCACGATCGTCATAGGGGCATTGCTGATGCTCGCAGGGCTCCTCATCTATGACGGCCTGGAAACGATAATAATCGGGATGTACCAGGGCATGACCAGATGGGACAGGCTGTTCTCGCTGATCAAGACGTTCTACACCGTCGACCTTCTCATCTACCTCCTGGTCTGCATCCCATGCTACTATTCCGTGAAGATCGGCATAACCGACTCCAAGTGGCAGTCCGACCTGATGAGGGAGCGGACAGGTATAGAGAAGGAGATGTCGAACGCCAGAGGGATACAGCAGGGCCTGCTCATCACAGATTTCCCATGCAAGCCCTACTGCGACGTGTCCTCGTCGATGTCAGCCGCCAAAGAGGTTGGCGGAGACTTCTATGACTGCTTCGTGGTAGGCGACGAACATCTCGCTGTGGTGATAGCCGACGTCTCCGGGAAGGGGCTCCCAGCCTCCCTGTTCATGGCTACATCCATGGCCCTGATAAGGTCCAACGTGCAGGCCGGGGGAGACCTGGATAAGGCCATGGAGAAGGCCAACAGGGAGCTCTCCGCCAATAACTCGATGAAGTACTTCGTCACGGTCTGGATCGGGGTCATAAACCTCAGGACCGGGGACGTGACATACGTCAACGCGGGACACAACCCGCCTTTCATACGCAAGGGCGGTAAGTACGAGATGCTCAGGTCCCAGCCGGATTTCGTGTTCGGACGGAAAAAGAGGATGAGCTACAACAGGCATCATCTCCACCTGGACGTCGGGGACGGGATCTTCCTCTACACGGACGGCGTCACGGAGGCCGCCAGGACCGACGGCGACATGTTCAAGGAGGATCGCCTCGAGAAGTCGCTCTCGTCCGTAGCCGATGCAGGTTCCGCCGAGACCATCGCCAAGGTGAAATCGGACGTGTCGGACTTCGTGGGAAGCGCCGACCAGAGCGACGACATGACCATGATGTCCATCGTGTACACCCATCCCTACGACATAGAGCCGGACGAAGGGATAAGGGTCCGCGCGGACAACCAGGGCTACGAGAAGGTCATGGGACGCATTAAGCAGAGGATGAGCGAGGCGGGATGCTCTGCCAGGACCATCACCGAGATGGAGACCGCCTGCTCCGAGATCTATGCGAACATCGACATGTACGCGTATAAGGACGAGGAAGAGAAGGGGGACGTCCTGGTCACCACGGACGTCATCAACGGAGCTGTCCGCATCACGTTCACCGACTGGGGAATCCCGTTCAACCCGCTCGAACGCGAGGATCCTGATCCGATCCTCAGCTTCAAGGAGCGTAGGAAGGGAGGGCTCGGTATAATGCTGGTGAAGAAGATATGTGACGACGTCTCTTACGTTCGCGAAGGCGACCGCAACATATTGAAGTTAGAGAAGGAGATGTGAACATCATGGAGATAGGAATAGAGAAGAAAGACGGCATGACCACCATATCGCCCAAAGGTAACATCGACTACGTCACCGCTCCCGAGCTGGACGAAGTCGTCGAGAGGGAGGCCGCATCAGCTGCCTCGCTGATATTCGACATGTCGAACGTGTCGTACATCTCGTCGGCCGGGCTTAGGTCCCTGCTGAACGCGGACGAGCTAATGGAAGACAAGAACGGGATCAAGCTGGTCAACGTGAACAAGGAGGTCAAGGCCGTTCTGGACATGACCAACTTCTCAGGATTGCTGAAGATTGAGTGAACAGAACCCTCGCTATCTTCCAAAGGGTCGATGATTCATCGATAACGAATTGATGAGACTTGACTCTCGGAGACCGTTTTCCATATCTTCGATAACAGGATGCTGGTCGTCTTGACCGATCGCTTCGCCCGCCGAAAGCACATGGAATCCTCAGAGAAGCACAGGAATTTGGGATAAAGGTGGGCCCGCCCAGATTTGAACTGGAGTTACGTGCACCCCAAGCACGAAGGATACCAAGCTACCCCACGGGCCCACAAAATGCGTGAAAGAATTCATGATTATAAATCTTGTGTTCTTTGTAAACACATAGGAATCCGTATAGCCAGATAATCGACAGGAAACGTCTGGCATCTGCTGCTGTTCCATCTTGTTCCGTCCCCTGTCCGCAGGATTCAATAGCGATAAAGAGGCTATAGAAACGGGGCGTAGATCGTGAAACATAAGGTGATGGTCGTCGGAAGCTCGAACGTGGACACGGTGATCTATCTCGACAGATTCTCGTCGCCTGGAGAGACCGTGTATGCGACTGGGAAGAAGGTCTCATGCGGAGGCAAAGGAGCCAACCAGGCCGTCGCCGCCGCAAGAGCAGGGGCCGAAGTGACCTTCATCACCGCGTTCGGGGACGATGACGAAGGCAGGAGCCTGGAGCAGAGGCTTGCGGACGAAGGGATGACGCTCTCCGTCGCCTGGAAGCAAGGGGACACGGGCCAGGCGTTCATCGAAGTGGACAGACGTTCGGAGAACCGCATAGCCGTGGTCGGGGGCGCCAACATGCTGCTCTCCCCGGAGGATGTCGAGAGCATGTCCGATGTCGTCTCCGAATGCGACGTCATGGTCCTGCAGAACGAGATCCCTTCCGATACCGATGCGGCCGCCCTGGGGATCGCTCGGAAGAGGAACGTGAAGACAGTCTACAATCCCGCGCCGTTCAGACCTTTGGACGACGATGTTCTCGGGATGTCGGACTATCTGGTGATGAACAAATCGGAGTTCCAATCGCTCTCTGGAACGGACGATGTCGAAAAAGGCTGCGAAATGCTGTTGTCCAAGGGCGCCGGAACGGCCATAGTCACCCTCGGAAAAGACGGATGCTTCTACAAGGACGGCCATCGCAGCTGGACGGTCCCGGCCCCTAGTATCGAAACGATAGACACCTCCGGTGCAGGAGACACCTTCGTAGGCTACCTCGCCGCATCGCTGTCGGAAGGCCGTCCTCTGGAGGACTCCATCAGGCTGGCGGTGAAGGCGGCGTCGCTGTCGTGCACCAAGAGAGGAGCCATGGACGGCATCCCTCGCATCGACGAGCTCCGCGTCCGATACGTAACCACGGATGCGAGAACGGATAGTCGAAGAAGAAGTGAAAGGAGTTTTAAGTGCCGTCCGGGAGAATCCCGAACGGCTTTTGGAAATCATCCGAGAGGAGCAATTTCTCCGATCAGATCGGCGTGAGCCACGATCATCCTACGGCAGCAGTACCTCTCGAATCCAAGATCGTCGAGGACCGCTTTGGGATTCTCGCCGTTCCTGACGCGATCAACGTACGGCTTGTAGGCAGAGCCTACGACTTTGCCACATGTGAAACATCTAACCGGAATTATCATGACATCACTTCAACGGTAGGACTTCTGCTTCTTGGCACGGGCACCGGGTCCAAGCGGGTTCTTGGGGAGCTTGCGCCTGTCATCGTTGATGATCAGGGTCCTGTCGTAGGCCCTGAAGACGGTTTCCATCTCCTCGTCCTTGTAGAACTCCACGAGTCCCCTGGCGATGGCGGTCCTTGCGGCAGCCGCCTGTCCCATGACCCCTCCGCCGTTGACGAGAACGGCGATGTCGACATTCTGTGCCTTCTCAGGGACAAGTCCGAGGGGCTCCTCGATCTTGAGCCTGGCGAGCTCAGGGGTGAAGACGTCTATGGGGACCTTGTTGATGGTGACCTTGCCGGTACCGGCCTTGACGACCGCCCTTGCGATTGCGGTCTTCCTCTTTCCGCTTGTGTTTACGCACTCAACCATGGGATCATCTCACATTGGAACCCAGGAATTTGGAAACGGCTCCCAGGGTCGTGTATTTACCGGTGATCTTTCTGCAAGCCTCAGCGGGCCTCTCCTTCTCGACATCCTCGAACTGCTTGGGGGTGCCGACGAAGACATGAAGCCTCCTGTAAGCGTCCCTTCCGCTGCTCGTAGTCCAGGGAATCATTCCCCTGACGCACCTCTTGAACAGGAGATCTGCCCTGCGGGGGTAGAAAGGTCCCTTCCTCTTGGTGGTGTCTCCGCGGATGACCTTCGCCCTGAAGTCCTGGAAAACGTTCTCCTTGACTCCGGTGATGACGATGGCTTCGGCATTGAGAACGACGATCTCCTCGCCGTCCATGATCCTCTCCGCGATGATGCTAGCGAGCCTTCCGTGGACGAGGTTCCTTCCGTCGATAACTGTAACCATCATAATCACCTCATGATCCTGACGCCGGTTCCCTTGGGGTTGGCCTTTGCGAGCTCCTCGAGGGACATGGTCTTTCCGCCTGCGGCCACAATAGCGCAAGCTGCAGCCTCGGAGAAGCTGTATGCGGCCACGGTGATCTTCTTGCTGATGCTACCTGCTGCGAGGACCTTACCGGGGACGATGATGGTCTCTCCGTCCGCGGCATATCTCTCGAGTTTGCTGAGATTCGCTTCGGCCCAGTTCCTCTTGGGTTTCTCGAGCCTAAGCGCGATGTCTCGCCAGATAGCGGCTTCGTTCTCCCTGGTCATCGCCTTGAGGTTGTCAATGGTGGCGACGAGCTGGGGGTTCGTCTTTTTGCTGCTCATTTTTCTGACTCTCCCGACATTGGGTTACCCTTGTTGGGTAAGCGTCGTATATCGGGGTTGGATATAATAGTAACTGAAGGAACCGTCGTGAATCGGGCGCTTCCAGCAGCCTATCGGGCCGAAAAAGCCTCTCCGCAGCCATTCAGTAGACCGACAGGCATCCGACACAATTAATAACTTTACGAACATGCCACGCGCGTGATTGTATGATAAGGTTCGGCCCCGCGGGAATACCGCTCTCTTGCAAAGGTCGCACTCTCCTAGACGGAATCGAGGACGTGCACAATCTCAGTCTGAGCGCGCTCGAGATTCAGATGGTAAGGCCTATGACCTACAGCAGGCCCCCTGACGAGGACGAAGAGGTCGGAAAGGGATTCAGGGACGTCACCGAGGACTTCGTCATAAGCATCCTCAGGGACGAGGAGATCATCACCGACCCGGACGAGCCTATCGAAGAGGACGACGAGCTCATCACCCTGCAGGGCGACATCGCCAGCAACTACGGAAGCCTCGAGAACATCGGCAACTCCGCGAAATGGCTGGACGTCAACCTATCCATCCACACCCCTTACTACATGGACCTCGGGTCCGAGACCGGTCTGGCCGAGGAATGCGTGCAGAGCATACAGAACGCCGCCCTGGTCCTCAACGCGCTGGGCGGGGACATCGTGGTCACCAGCCTCGGGATCTACGGAAAAGACCAGGACCGCGAAGATGTGGACAACAACATCTACGCGAACGTCGACTACCTCACCAGCTGGTGGAAGGAGTGCAAGCTCAAGCCGAGGTTCGGAGTGGAGATCACCGGACAGCAGGAGGTCTTCGGATCCCTGGACCAAGTTATCGACCTGTGCGAGGCGTTCCCCGGATGCATAACTCCCGTCGTCAACTTCTCCCATCACCACTCCCGCACCAACGGAACCCTCCTGGAGGCCGACGACTTCAAAGACATCCTCGAAGAGGTGCAGCCCTACAGCGACGGCAGGATCCACACAGCGTTCGCGGGCGTCGAGTATGCCGACGGAGACGAGAAGAGGCTCACCCCCATCAAGAAAGGAGACCTCAAGTTCGAGCCTCTCGCCGATGCGCTCATAGAGATGAAGCCGAACGCGACCATCATCTCCACCTCACCCCTGCTGGAGCACGACGCCATGTACATGAGGATCATCCACGAGAGGGTCCTCACCAAGAAAGTGGCCAAGATGCTCAAAGACAAGAGGAAGAGCGAGAGCAGTGAGTGAGATGCACAGCACCCTCGGAAGGATCCTCGAGAGCTGCATGAGCTCGGTGGAATCTGTCGATCCAAAGGGCAAGGACAAGCTGATCGACCTAATATTCGACAGCAGACGGATCTTCATCTACGGGTCCGGCAGGTCCGGGCTCGTAGGACAGCTCTTCGCGGTGCGTCTGGTCCAGCTCGGATTCGACGTCCACTTCATCGGAGAGATGACCACGCCCATAATCACGAAGGAGGACCTCATCATCCTCCTGTCCAACACGGGAAAGACCTCTTCCGTCGTCCAGACGGCCGTCATCGCGCGCCGCATAGGGACGAGGGTGGTCTCCCTCACCGCAGTCGCGGACAGCAAGCTGGCCAAGACCTCGGACATAGTCCTGAAGTTCGACCTCAAGAACGACGACGAGTCTAAGAAGGTCACCCCTCTGGGATCGGCTTTCGAGGACTCGGCTCACCTGTTCTTCGAATGCCTCGTCTGCGAGATAATGGAGCGCGGCGGCATAACCGAGAAGGAGATGCGCAACCGTCACGCCATCTGGGTCTGATCGCTCCCTCATCAGCACCGATGCAGGGACGAGCTCCCCTTTTTCAGACTTGTACATCGCGACCTGATGGGCGTAGACGTCTATCACGATCAGGATCCCGTCCGGGAATAAGGACAGGAACCTTTCGCGGGAATGCTCCATGGGCTCTATCCCGCCGTCCTCGTACGACACGCACATGCCTATCGCGCCTTCCGGGGACAGCGACACGCCTTCTATTGAGAGGAAATCCCCCTTGGAATCCCTGCAGATCGGCCCTTTCAGATAGGTCTCCGCATCCTTCCCGTCGGAAGCCTCGTCCTCCCCGTATATGGCGGCTGCTTCCACCACGCGCGGGTCCATGACCGCATCCGCCTTCGAGCCTAGCCTCGTCCTCATTCGACTCGCTCCCCGAAGGATTACGCACGTCTCCGTATATGAAATTTAGAAAAGGGGAGGATGCCCTCCCTTGAAAAGATCAGACTCTAGCTTCAATCCTGTCGAAACAGAAGTCCGGGTCAGGAAGGGCATCCACGATATCCCCGTCGCCGATCACGTCGCCGACCCTTCCGTCAGACCTCAGCAGGCTGTACCCGCTGCGGAGGATGTAGCCCCCTCCCCAGTACTCCGCCGCAGTGTCCCCGATCTCGGAGACAGCGTCGTCCTCGTTCAGATCCATCTTCATGGACACCGACCTGGCCTTGTTCCTCAGCACAAACCTTACCATACAATCACCTTTTGTTGAAAGACGAAGAAGAAACAGATAAGCGGGAACGTCCCGGACTAAGGTTGTTAATACCGACCTACAACATGCGGTAAATACCGGATTTCGTTCCGGTAAACGGAAGGCGCTGCCGTGAACAGAGAAGAGACGAGGGAGAACATGATGGAGGACTTGGACGAAGCCGTGTCCTCATTTAAAAGAGGGTATGCGGTGAACCTCCGCGCTAAGAAGAGGGACGCCACCATCATCAAGATCTTCCCCAAGCTGATCATCATATGCGTCGTGATGACCATCGTCCTCACGGTATGGCGTGGGAACTACGACTTCTGGATGATCATAAGCCGCCTCTGCGTCATATTCGGTCTCGCTTTCGCCTTCGTTGGAATCTGGGCGTCGTCCTACATGGATGAAGGACCATTCCCGGTGCGGATGATCATGGGCATCATGGTCGTCGCCCTGATGCTCGCCTGGGTCCATGTCACCGGAGCCGACGATGTCCTTTTCCTGAAGGGCCTGGATTTCATAAAGGAGTCAGGCACGGAATCGGTATCGGCCAACTTCCGCTTTGCCGACCTCCTGTTCACCCTGTTCATCATGCTGATGGCCCCGATAGGCATACTGACGACCATCTCCGCCATGCTCTCGAAGTACATGCCCGGGGTCCTCCTGTCGGTAGAAGGGGGCGACAAGAATGGCAAGAATACCGCTGCGAAGTTCTTCAAGGTCCCCGACATCATCGACGTGGACCGCGTGGAGCTCGTCCCGGAGAAGGACGACCATGCGCTAGACCTCACGTCGTTCGTCTGGATGACGGGATACACGTTCGCGCTCGGGGTGCTGATATGCTCGATGCTGTTCCTGAACCCCATGATGCTGGAGACCGTGCCGAAGGAGCTGATCGTCAGGGTGATGATCATCCTGTCCATCTTCCTGCCCGCGATGGTCATACCCTGGCTGTGCATCAAGAGCTCGGGAGCGAGGGTCATTTCCGGCGCTCCCAGGCCGTATTATCTGTGGAAAGGAGCCAGACAGCAGCTCTTCATGGGATTCGCCACGTTGGGACTGTTCTTCTTCAGCTTCCTGTTATCGATCTACTACGGTAACACCGTCATGGCTATCGCGGAGTACTACGTGGAGTATCTGATCCCGCTCGCCGCGATATCGATAGTCTCCGGCCTGTTCTACGCGAACTGCTTCTCGAGGAGCCTTCGCGACAACATATGCTACGACTTCTACGCCAGAAAGATCGATGCGAAAGACGAAGAGCATTGACCGTTCCGGCCACATCGTGCACGCGGACCATGTCTGCGCCCCACGCGACAGCCTCCTTCACGGCCTCGTAGGTCGCCTGGTCGCGGTCCATCCCGGGAAAGGCCTCGGCAAGGAACCTCTTCCTGGAAGGAGCGATAAGGACGGGATACCCTTCGGAGAAGAAGGTGGCGCTCCTCATTATGACCGTGTTCTGGGCTGGCGTCTTGCCGAACCCTATGCCAGGATCGAGGACTATCCTGTCCCTGCGTATGCCCGCCTCCAGCGCGGATTCCGTCCTCTCCCTGAGGAAATCACGGATTGAATCCATGTAATCGTCCCCCATGACGGACGAATGAGTGGTCCCGGGGACCCCTTCCATATGCATTATGACTACGGCCACGCCAGATTCGGCGCAGAACTCCGCCATGCCGTCGCCTCTGAGGCCGTAGACGTCGTTGACCATCTCCGCCCCGAGCTCCACCGCCCTCCTGGCGACCGCGGCCTTCATGGTGTCTACGGAGACAGGAACGCTCAGCGAGGGGACGAGCTCCTTCAGAACGGGCTCCAGGCGGGCTATCTCCTCCTCTGCGGAAACCGGAGAGGCCGACGGACGGGTGGATTCCGCCCCGATGTCGATGATGTCGGCGCCGGAGTCGGCCATCTCGAAAGCGTGTTCGACGGCGAGATGGGGAGAGCCCCACTTCCCGCCGTCGGAAAAGGAGTCGGGCGTCACGTTGAGTATGCCCATTATCGAGGGCCTTCCTCTGGCCGACGCCCTTCTCAGATCGATCATAGGAGCTCGTCCACGATCTCTACCAGGTCCCTAACCTGCACCTTCCTGTCGCCCTTGGCGGACTCCAGGTTGTTGACGCAGAACGGACAGGTGGTTATGATGACGTCCGCGAACGAGGCCTCGTCCAGCCTGGTGTTCGCGATGTTCATGGAGTCCTGGGGGTATGCGGACCTGACCCCTCCTCCGCCTCCGCAGCAGTGGCTGGTCTTGCGGTTGAACTCCATCTCCCTGAAGTCCGCTCCGGGGATCTGCTTGATGACGTCCCTGGGGGCCTCGTACACGTTGCAGTGCCTGCCGAGATGGCAGGGGTCGTGGTAGGTGAGGACCTTTCCTTCCATGGGCTTAAGCTTGAGGTCCTGGGTCGCCAGGAACTCGGTGATGTGGAGGACCTCGAACGGAACATCCACATATTTGGGGTACTCGAGCTTGAACATCCTGTAGCATCCGGCGCAGGCGAGCACGAGCTTCTTGATCCCGAGGGCCTTGATGGCCTCGACGTTCTTCTTCATGAGCTCGGTGACGTCCTCCTGGGGCCATCCGACCCTCTGCATGACGGAACCGCAGCAGACCTCGTCCACGGTGGTGTAGTCGACCTTGAGCTTGTCGAGGATGGAGAACGTGGCCTCCGCGGTCTTCTTGGACCTGTAGGTGGCGGTGCATCCCACGAAGTATCCTACCTCGGCGTTGTGAGGCGTCTTCTTCAGAGCTTCGCGCCTGGGGGTCTTCTCCCCGAACGGGTTACCGTCGGCGAGGATGTTCTCGCACATCGTCTTGTGCTTGGGCAGGATGTGCCCGTTCTTGACCAGGTCGGCGCGGCACATCTCGATGATGTCGACGATCTCGACCTTGGAGGGACATCTCCTGACGCAGTCGGCGCAGGTCGTGCAGGTGTACATGTTCCTGACGACGGACTCGTCCGCCTCCAGGTCGCCGTTCAGCAGGCCGTAGGTGAGGACGATACGTCCCCTGGAGAGTGCGGTGTCCCATCCGATGGCCTTGAACGAGGGGCAGACGCTCTTGCAGAATCCGCACATGGTACAGACGTTGACGGCTTTCCTGACTGCCTCGAGCTTCTCGGTGCTGAACACTGGCCCCACCTTGGGGATAGTCACGCTTCCGTCCATGAGGACGATGACCTTCGCGTCGGGCTTCTCCTTCAGAGCATCGCCGACAGCGTCGGCCACGTTGCTGTAGGGGGTGATGTTGGCATCGGAGATGATCTTGGGGTCCAGGTCGGTGACGGCGCAGATCTTCGCCCAGGTGGCGATCTCGGCCATCTTGGCGGCCTTGTGGTATCCCAGCTTGTACTCCGCCTTGAGATTCTCCAGGACCTGCTTGGGGTCCTTGGAGGTGGACAGCTGCTTCAGGAAGGTGGCGTGTCCGACCCCTTCCCTGCACTTGGAGACCATTATGATGGTTCCGCCCTCCTTGAGAGCCCACTTTCCGTTGTCCAAAGCCTTCTGGGACTGGTACAGGTCCACGTCCATGGGGTAGGGAGCGACGGAGATCACGACGTCCGCCTTCTCGGGTATGGGGACGGAGAAGACCTCGTTAGCCCATCCGACGGCGCGGGAGAAGGCCTGGTTCAGGTCTCCGGAGGCGACCTTGTAGATGTTCTGATGCCTGTCGAGGACCATCTGGATGGAGAAGATCTTCTTTCCCTTCACGGTCTCCAGAGCGTCCATCATGTCCTCGTGGACGGGGTTGCCCTCGAGAGCCAGGGACTGGGCCTCCATGCTCATGGCGAGCTTGTGGTTGGCCTCCACGGTCTTGAAGGAGGCGACTCCGGGCAGGAACGACTTCCTTCCGCCGGTGTATCCTGCGAAGTAGTGGGGCTCCACGGAGGTTATTATCACGAGCCTGTCAGCGTCCACGGCGACCTTGTTGACCTCCATAGGGGTGCCGTTCTTGGAGGTTCCCAGGAACACGCACTCGGAGTTCTTCGCATCGTGGCAAATGATGCGGTCCTTGAGCTCCTGGCGGTGTGATCCGAAGACGAAGGCGTACTCCTCCTCGGTCATGTCCCTGTGGGTTCCAGTGGCGATGAGGTACCTGGCGGATCTCAGGTCCATCCTCTTGGAGAGAGCGTCGAGGACCTTGGCCGTAGGGGTGGGACGGGTTCCGTCGTTCACGATGAACACGACATCCTTGCCGCCTTCCAGGAACTTCTCCAGGGACTCGTAGCCGATTGGGTCGTCGATGGACTCCCCTATGACGGCGTCGGGGTCCCCGCAGACGACATCCTTGGGGTAGAACGTGCCGATGTAGTTGGCATCAGGTATGTCCACCTTCTGGACTCCGTCCTTGCCGTACTTCACGTCAATCATCATAGTATCTGACCTCTTAACAGTGCACTAATAATTAAGGTAAACGTTGTGAAGAGCGAGCGGACAGAGCGGACCGGACAGGTCATGAAACTGGTGATCTTCGAAAAACCCTTGGAGGAAAGTCTGAAAAACCCTTGGCAGAAAGTCTGAAAAACCTATGATTATTAATGATGGACGACGTACGGGGCATCATGACCCTGAGACCCGATGGATACATGGACCGCCTCCTGGACAAAAAGATGTCCGCCTATCTCAAGACGTTCGGAGCGGTCTATGTTAAAGGGCCTAAGAACTCGGGGAAGACCTGGATCAGCAGAAACCACTGTGCGAGCGAGATCCAGCTGGACTCGGAAGCGATATCAGCCGTGGAGGTCGACCACTCCATAGCCCTGAATGGAGACAGCCCCCGCCTTATAGACGAATGGCAGGTCATACCTGAGCTTTGGAACGATGTCCGCTTCAGCGTGGACCGTACAGGGAAAAAAGGCCAGTACATCCTCTGCGGCTCCTACTCCGTCCCTAAAAAGGACGAGGACAAGATACTTCACAGCGGAATCGGTCGCATAGCCCCTCTGGAGCTGCAGACCATGTCGTTGTTCGAATCCAAGGATTCGGACGGTTCGGTGTCTCTAATGAGCCTTTTCGATGGCGAACCGATAGGAACAGAACCCAAGGACACGAACCTTGAGTATCTGATCCATCTCGTCTCCAGAGGAGGCTGGCCCTCTAACCTCGAAAAAGGAACAGATTCCGGACTGGCTAACCGCATGTATCTCGAAACGCTATGCCAGCATGACGCGGTAGGGATAGATGGGACGAGAAGGAACCCGAAGAAGATGATGAAGCTGATTCGCGCGCTGGCACGCAACGAATCCACTGTGGTCAAGGGGACGACGCTCAGGAAAGACATGAAAGAGTTCGATGATGAGGACATAAGCGAATCCACATTCAACGACTATCTTCAGATTCTGGAAAGACTGAACGTTGTCTGGGAACAGACCGCGTTCGATCCTAACCTGCGTTCATCCATCCGTGTCGGCAAAAATCCGAAAAGACATCTGGCCGACCCCTCGTTATCATTCGCAGCGCTCAGGATGACGCCGGAATCGGCAATGAACGACATCAGAACGTTCGGATTCCTTTTCGAAGCGATGTGCGAAAGAGACCTGAGGGTGTATTCCGAAGTCGACGACGGGACACTGTTCCACTATCGCGACGACCGCGGAAATGAAGTCGATGCCATCGTCGAGCTGGACGACGGCCGTTGGGGGATGTTCGAGATAAAACTCGGCCAGAACCAGATAGACGAGGCCGCCTCCAATCTGCTGAAGATGTCCAGGATGTTCGAGGAGAAGGGTGGAAGGACACCCTGCCTCCTATGTGTCATCTGCGGCGTCTGCAGATACGCCTACAAGCGCAAAGACGGGGTGTACGTGGTGCCGATAACTTCGCTTCGCGATTGAAACGCGTCGTTCGCCGATAACGATGCAATGAACCGCCTTAGCAACGTTTTTAATCGATATCCGGGGATTACAGGCCGATGACCCTGCTAGGAGACGTGGACGAACGCCAGCTCATAGAGGATTTCAGGAGCTTCATAAAGCCTGAAGGGCGCGTGGGGCCCGGAGACGACGCAGCTATCACTCTTGACGGCACCGTCGTGACCACCGACATCGTCACCTTCGACAGGCACTTCCCAGCGGGGATGACATACGAGCAGTTCGGATGGTATGCCGCTGCGGTCAACTTCAGCGACCTCGCGGCGATGGGCGCCAGGCCCACGGGATTCCTCGCGGCACTTGCGCTGCCTTCGACCTTGGAGGTGCAGGCCGCCTACGACATCATGAGCGGGATCGACCAGTGCGCTGAGTTCTGCGGCACCGGGATCGTGGGAGGAGACACCAAGCGCGGACCTGGAATCGTCGCAGGAACGGCTCTCGGGACCATGGACGACAGGAAGCCCATGCTCAGGTCCGGCGCCGTTCCGGGAGACATAGTGGCCGTCACGGGACCGATAGGGGGCCCAGCCGCGGCTCTGACGGCGATAGACCACGGCATCGAATCGGAGGAGGCCAGAGACAGCCTCTACATGCCCATTCCCAAGATGGAGGAAGGAGTAGCCCTGTCCGCGACCGGGGCGGTATCCTCCTGCATGGACCTCTCCGACGGCCTGGGGACGGCGCTAAACACACTCTGCAAGTCCTCCGGAGTAGGGATGGACATAGAATTGGAGTTCATACCCCGCGAGGACTACGTCGAGGAGATCTCCGAAGAGACCGGCGTCCCAGTCAGAGACCTCCTGTTCGACTGCGGAGGGGAATACGAGCTCCTGTTCACCGCCGACAGGGGGATGCTCAGGAAGATATACGATGCAGAAGTTCCATTCCATATCATAGGAATGGTAGACGACAGCGGATTCCCTGAGCTTCTGGCTGACGGAAAGAGGAGCAGGATCGGAAATGGCCGTTATTAACGAACGCATCGAAGCGAGGTATTACGAGAGGGACGGGGACCATTATATCTGCAGGCTGTGCCCGCACAACTGCAGGATAGCGGTCGGAAGCTACGGGAGATGCGGCTCCCGCAGAGGCGACGAGGACATGCTGGTCGCGTATTCCTACGGAAAAGTATCCTCTTTATGCGTGGATCCCGTCGAGAAGAAGCCCCTGTACCATTACCGGCCCGGCTCCAGATGCTTCTCCGTAGGGGGCGTCGGGTGCAACATGACCTGCAAGCACTGCCAGAACTACGCCATATCCCAGCTCCCGTCCGGGAAGAAGCGCACCACCTACGAGAGGCCCCACGAACTGGTCCAGCTATGCCGCAACGAGATGCAGGACGTGATAGCGTTCACGTACAACGAGCCGGTCATCTGGTTCGAGTACATCCTGGAGGTCATGAAGACCGATCCGGACCTCGGCCTCATCCTTGTCAGCAACGGGCTGGTCTCAGAGGAGCCCCTGAAGGAGCTGTGCGCGGTGACCGACGCCATGAACATAGACGTGAAGGGGTTCACCGACGAGTTCTACATGAAGGTCTGCGGAGCCCATCTGGCCGACGTCCTCAGGAGCGCCAAGATTGTCCATGAGTCCGGGGTGCACCTCGAGTTGACCTATCTGGTCATACCAGGATACAACGACTCCGACGAAGAGATAACGAAGTTCTGCGAATGGGTGAAGAACGAGCTCTCTGAGGATGTTCCTGTCCATTTCACCAGGTTCCACCCGGACAACGAGATGATGGACGTCCAATGGACTCCCGTGGAGACCGTCATGCGCTGCAGGGAGCTCGGGATGGACCTCGGGCTGAACTACGTATATGTGGGGAACACCCTCACCGACGACGCGGACGACACCTACTGCCCCGAATGCGGGACGGCCGTGATCAGAAGGCTCGGGTACCTCGTCGACATCGTATCGCTGGACGGCGACAGGTGCTCCTGCTGCAGGCACAAGATCAACATAAGGATGTGATCTTCGTATCGTCCAGCAGCTCGATTAGTTATATACTGCTTCAATCCAGGATATGGCAAATACATCCAATACAATTTTATATTGAATATCGAATACTGGTATCCAAGGGACGGGCTCGGACATGATCCGGAAGCCGTCCGTACCCCGGCCCTACTTTTACAAAACCGCGAACAGCGGGTTACCTAACAGGAGCACCACGAGCAGCCCTGCGGCTATGTACAGCACGAACGGCACCATCGGCGTGACCGCCACGTCGGTAATTCCGGCATCGTCCAGTTTGGAGAGCGAATTGTCCACGTCGTCCATCACCCTGCGACGGACGACCTCGCCGTCCTCCATGTCCTCAGCCAGCCACACGAAGGATCCCCTGACGTCATCCAGCGGCATCCTGTATTCGGTGAACATCCTCGGCCCGTAGCTTCCTTCGAGGGCGTTGCGAATCCCGAGCAGCAGCATCGGCACCAGCGACAGCATCACCGCCATGACCAGCACGGACACCGACAGCGGAACGGCGGAAAGGGGCCACCCGACCTGCCAGACCGCCGGGATCCCAGGGATGGACGGATACTGGGGGACCATGGCCAGAGCTATCAGGGCCTTGGCGTCCGCCCCGCCCGCCAAGACGCGGAAACGGTACATGAACAAGAACATTAAGGACGAGACGAACGGCGCAAGAAGCGTCCAGCGGCCTTGGATCCCCTCTGCCGAACAGTAGGACAGCACGGCGAAGGCACCCGAAACAATCAGAGATGCCGGCCACGGCAACGCGTCGGTGAGCACGTGAAGAGCCATGAACACGGACGACAGGGCCATCAGGACCGCTGGAAGCGCAGTGGACTCTTCCATCGCCGCCGCTGCAGAGCAGGGGATCCCTACGGCTATCACGGCCTTCCAATGGATGTCATCGACCTCCCTGGACCTGACGTCCGAGATGGCGGCGAATACCATGGTCGCCGCAACCGCGCACATACAGACCGCTGCAAGGACAAATACCCGAACCATCGGCGCTTCCATTAATCATTTTGATATATATCCGCAATATACTGTGTGCATGAACGTTAAAACGGCAACGGGACTCGTTCTTCTAGTCATCCTAGCGATGGCTGTGGTTCCCGCAACCGTATCGGACGGAGTCGCGGAAGACGAGATCACCATAAGCATCCCGGGGCTGGATGATTTCGAATACCCTGAATCCACGGTCACGCCCGTAATATCGATGTCCAGCAACTCCAGCAAGACGCTGAACATCTACATTCACAACAAGTCCTTCGAAGTCGTCACGGTGTTCATCCACGGCTCTTCCATCTCCAATGTGGCGAGCCTGTCGCCCAAGGCCACGGACACCAGCCTGGATCCGGAAAAGACCTGGACCACGGCCCTCACCATAGAGGCCAAGGAGTATGCGAAGACGGGAAGCTACGAGCTGCCTCTGAGGATCGATGTGAACAGCCTCAGCGGAACAGGGGACTTCGAAGCCACCATAACATTCGAGCTCGCGATCGAATCCGCATACAACTCGGACGACCTGTACAACAAGTTCTTCGGAATGTTCTTCAACACGCTGGACGGGTTCATGGGAGAGCCCTGGTTCGCCTCGCTGGTCACGATGGTGGTCCTGCTCGTGCTCAACTTCGTCCTCTGCTACCTCATCATACCGCTCCTCACCAACCGCATCAAGAGCGGCGTGACCAAGCTGGAGAAGATGCAGCTGAAGAAGTCGGTCACCAGGATAATGAGCGTCCTGATGTTCATGTACTCGCTGGGACTGTGCGCTCAGATCATCGGCGCCAGCCCGACCATATGCCACTACATTGACGCAATATCGACTTTCGTGTACGTCTGTGTGGGGGCCCTGCTGGCTTGGCGCATATTCGTGTTCATCCTGAACGTCCTGTTCAAGGGAGTGGACGATATCGAAATCGAAGGCCTGGATTCCTCCCTTCAGCCGCTTTTCAAGATGTTCGGACAGATCGTCATCGCGATCGTGGCGGTGACCATCATCCTCGCATCGTTCGGAGTGGACCTTGCAGGAATACTCATGAGCGCCGGAGTGGTCACCCTGGGAATCACCATGGGAGCCCAGAACGTTCTGGGGCAGTTCTTCAGCGGTATCGTCCTGCTCGCCACGAGGCCGTTCAAGAAGGGCGACTTCATCAAGATAAACGACAAGGTCTACATCGTGAAGAAGGTCAAGCTGATGTTCACCGAGCTGTACACCTGGGACGCCGACCAGATCGTCACCATGCCCAACAACAGCCTCACCGCAGCCACCATAGTCAACGTGACGAAGGAGAGCAAGGAGATCAGGGTCTTCGTCTACATGAGCATAGCCTACGAGGCGGACCTCGCCCTCGCGAAGAAGCTCATGGTCCAGGCCGCCAACGAGCACCCTCACGTCATCACCAACGAGAGGAGGTCCCCTCCTTCCACCAGGCTCACCAACTTCCTGGACTCCGGCATAGAGATCAGGCTCGGAGCATATGTCGACGATTTCGACAGCAGCGGAACCTACGCCGGAGAGATCAGGGAGCGCATATTCGAGCTGTTCAAGGAGAACGGAGTGGAGATCCCGTACAACAAAATGGAGATCACGCTCAAGCAGCCCTGCGACGGAAAGAAGAGACCCGACGACAACTTCGACTGAACCCTCAATCTGCGGATTCCGCAGAATTACAAACCTCTTACCCATTTTTCCATAGTCTAAGGTACGGATTCGCTTGTTCGGATGACGATTTACCATATTTTATATAACTAAATGGATTACAGGCGGCAGGCATTGTAAGCAGGATGCGGGGCCCATGATAGACAACCTTGACAAGAAGATCATAGAGATCATGAAGAAGGACTCCAGATGTCCTTTCGTCGAGATCGCGAACCAGCTAGGAGTCTCCGAGGGAACTGTGCGCAGCAGAGTCCACAGGATGACCGAGGACGGCGTAATACGCGGCTTCACGATCAAGACGAGCTCCAAGAACGTCAAGGCTCTGGTCGAGATACGCATTGACGTCAACACCGACACCCAGCAGATCGCCAGAGAGCTGGCGGGATACGACGGCGTCACCGAGGTCTTCGAGGTAACCGGGGACCAGGACATCATAGCCATCATCGATGTGGAGTCGTCCCAGCATCTTAACGAGATCATAGAGCGCGTCAGACGCTACGACAACATTCTGAGCACCCGCACGCGTCTGATTTTGAAGGAGCATTACGGAGAGGCATGAACATGTTCGCAGGAACCGGAACAGCCATTGTCACGCCGTTCGACAGGAACGGAGCTATAGACGAGGAGGCGCTGAGGAGACTGGTGCGCTTCCAGGAGGAGAACGGAGTGAACGTTCTCGTCCCATGCGGATCCACCGGAGAATCCGCCACACTCAGCCACGAGGAGCACATCCACGTGCTGGAGATCGTCATAGACGAGGCCCAGAAGGCGAAGGTCCTGGCAGGAGCCGGGAGCAACTGCACCTCCGAGGCGGTAGCCCTGAGCAAGAAGGCCGCCGACCTCGGCGCGGACGGCCTGCTTTCCATCTCGCCCTATTACGTCAAGCCTACCCAGGAAGGCCTCTACCTCCACTACAAGACCATAGCGGAGAGCGTTGACTGCCCCCTGGTGGTGTACAACATCCCCAGCAGGAGCGGATGCAACGTAAGCGTGGACACCCTCATGAGGCTGGCCGAGGTCCCCGGGATCGTCGGAGTGAAGGAAGCCAGCGGGAACATGGCGCAGATCCAGGCCATCCTGGCCAGGAGGCCTAAGGGATTCGATGTCCTCAGCGGCGACGACAGCATAACCCTGCCTCTGATAAGCCTAGGGGCGGACGGGGTCGTGTCCGTGGCTTCCAACTGCTGCCCCGGGCTCGTCTCGGACATGGTCGGAAACGCCCGCGGCGGGAACTTCGACGTCGCGATGCACATCCATGACACCCTGCTGCCGCTGTTCACCGCTCTGTTCTGCGAGAGCAACCCCATACCCATCAAGTACGTGATGGGACGCATGGGATTCGGAGCCGGAGCCCCCCGCCTGCCCCTGACGCCTCTGTCCGAGGCCGGTAAGGCTGTGCTCGACCCTGTGCTCAAGGACCTGGGCATCTGAGAGGCGCAAGAAGTCGCGACAAGTCCCCCTCTCAGGATTATGGCTTCCGGTCGTAACTGCTCGATAGCGGGGACGCTTTCATTATCAAATTCACGAAAGAGGTCATGAAATGATCACAGTACTGAAATTCGGGGGCACCAGCGTCGGTTCCCCAGAGGCTCTAAAGAGAGTCGCCAGCATCATCGCGGGCACGGAAGGCGACAGGATCGTCGTCGCCTCGGCCATGTCCGGAGTAACCAACTTCCTCGTATCCCTCGTGGACAACCCGTCCCAGGACATCGAGGAGGCGAAGGAGAAGTTCGTGAACAAGCACCTCTCGACAGCTTCCCAGCTGTTCGAGGGGGAGGCGATGGACGCGTTCATGAGCGAGTTCAACGCCAGGATGAAGGTCTTCGAGAAGGCCGTCCTCTCCGACAGGGAGGACCCGTTCTACAGGGACGGCGTGCTGTCCCAGGGAGAGCGCTTCTCCACCCTCCTGCTCACCCACGTCCTCAAGGGCATAGGCATCGATGCGAAGGCCCTGACGTCCGAGGATGCAGGGATCGTAGCCGAGGGACACCCTCTCAACGGCTCCGCCAACCTCGTCAAGAGCGAGGCGGGTATGACAATGAACGTCAGACCCCTGCTCTCCATGGGAATCCTGCCGGTCATCACCGGATACTACGGAGTGAACTCCGACGGCAAGCCCCTCACATTCGGAAGAGGAGGCTCCGATTACGCCGCGGCCGTCGTGGCCAACGCCGTCAACGCCGACATGCTCGAGATCTGGACCGATGTGGACGGATTCATGTCCGCCGACCCCAGGATAATCCCCGGCGCCATCAAGATCGACGAGATGAACTTCGGAGAGGCCGCAGAGCTCGCCTACTTCGGAGCCAAAGTCCTCCACCCCAGAACCATCGAGCCCGTCAGGGTGAAGCACATCCCGCTCAAGGTCAGGAACTCCTTCAAGCCGGAGGAGCCCGGAACCCTCATCCACCACCTCAGGAAGCCCAGGAACGACCTCCTCAGGAGCGTAGCCGCGAAGACCGACCTGTCCATCATCACCATAAGCTCCGCCGAGATGGCGTACAGGCCCGCGATGGTCTCCAAGATCCTCGACAGGATCGCTGCGGCGGACACCATCATATACTCCATCTCCACATCGCTCTCGACCTTCGCGTTCCTCGTGAGCAGCAACGACGTCAAGAACACCCTCAAGCAGCTCAACGGCATCGAGGGCTACGACATCGAGAGGATCGACGTGAAGAACAACGTCGCCCTGATCTGCGCCGTGGGGGACAACCTCCTGGGCAAGCGCGGGGTCTCCGGAGACGTATTCTCCGCCGTGAAGGAGGCCAACGCCAACGTCGAGATGATCTCCGAAGGAGCCTCCGAGGTCTCGCTGAACTTCGTGGTCCCCATGGGACAGGTCATAGACGTCGTCAAGATACTGCACAAGAAGTACATAGGTGAGCGAAGATGATGCGCGAATTCGAAGGAAAGGACGGCGTCATGATGATCGGCGGCAAGTCCGCCGTGGAGATCGCCGACGAGTTCGGGACCCCTGTCTATGTCACGGACGAGCAGAGGCTCAGGGAGAACTACCGCAACATCTACGGAGCGTTCTCCAAATACATGGACACCAGGATCCACTACGCCTGCAAGGCCAACACCAACCTGGCCATCCTCAAGATCCTGGAGCAGGAAGGCTCCGGCATCGACGCGGTCTCCATCGGAGAGGTGAAGACCTGCCTCAAGGCCGGATACAGCCCCGACAGGATCATGTACACCGGAGTGAACGTCAGCAACCAGGAGCTCAAGGAGGTCTCCGACCTCGGAGTGATGATCAACCTGGACTCCATCTCCGAGATGGAGAGGCTGGCTGAGATCGCTCCCGGATACCCCGTATCGTTCAGGATCACCCCCGGAGTCGGGTCCGGGCACGGCGCCAAGGTCATCACCGGCAACAAGGGAGCCAAGTTCGGGATCCCTCTGGACGAGGTCATCAACACCTACGCCAGGGCAAAGGACCTCGGATTCGACATCAAGGGCATCCACGCCCACATCGGATCCGGAGGGCAGACGGTCGAGCCCTTCATGGACATGATGGAGGTCCTCATCGGCCTCGTCAACGAGATCTCCGAGCTCGGCATCGACCTGGACTTCATCGACATGGGAGGCGGGATAGGCGTCCCGTACAAGCCCCAGGAGGACGAGATGGAGGTCGGAGAGCTCGCCATGAACCTCACCGACATGATCACCGAGGAGACCGACGTCAAGACCCTCATCCTCGAGCCTGGAAGGTACATCGTCTGCGACACCACCGTCCTGCTCACCAGGGTGAACGACATCAAGGACGCCGGCACCAAGAAGTATGTCGGATGCGACGCCGGATTCAACACGCTCATCAGGCCCGCCATGTACGACTCGTACCATTACGTCGCCCTCGCCAACAAGTTCGGCAAGGCGTGCACCAGCAAGTACGACGTCGTCGGCCCCATCTGCGAGTCCGGAGACTACCTGGCCCACGACCGCGTCCTGCCCGACCCCGCCGAGGGGGACATCGTCGCCGTCTACAACGCCGGAGCGTACGGATTCTCCATGAGCAGCAACTACAACTCCAGGCCCCTATGCAGGGAGGTGCTCGTCAACGACGGAAAGGCGGAGCTCATCCGCGAGGCCGAGACCGTGGAGGAGCAGTGGAGGCACCAGATCATCCCCGAGAGGCTCATGAGATGAGGTTCTGGAAATACCAGGGAATCGGCAACGACTTCGTCCTGCTGGACGGATCCGACGGAAGCCTGGAGATCGACGCGGGATGGTGCAAGAAGGTCTGCGACCGCCACTACGGCGTCGGAGCGGACGGCGTCCTGTACGTGATGCCCGGCGAGAGCACCGACATCACCATGAGGATCATCAACGCGGACGGCAGCGAGGCAGAGATGTGCGGGAACGGCATCAGATGCGTCGCCAAGCACGCCTACGACTTCGGCATCGTGAAGAAGGATTCGTTCTCGATCCACACCCTGGCCGGAGACCTGAAGGCCGATGTCAAGGTCGAGAACGGGAAGGTCAAGACCGTCCGCATAGACATGGGAGCGCCCATACTCGACGGGAGGACCGTTCCCGTGGACCACGACGGAAGGTTCATCGGACAGCCTTTCGAGGCTGACGGAGTGAAGTTCACCGCCAGCGCGGTGTCCATGGGCAACCCCCACTTCATCACGTTCACGCCCATGGACGACGCCACCGTGGACAGGCTCGGACCGATCCTGGAGAAGCATCCGTTCTTCCCCCGCAAGACCAATGTCGAATTCTGCAGCATCGACGACGGCAAGATAGATATAAGAGTTTACGAAAGAGGCGCCGCATGGACCCTCGCCTGCGGCACAGGAGCCTGCGCCACCACAACGGCGGCGGCCCTCCAGGGATTCGTCCCGTTCGGAGAGCCGGTGGACGTGCATCTGCCGGGCGGATGGCTCAAGATAACTGTCGACAGGGACCTGGGGTACGTCCTCATGGAAGGACCTGCCGAGCTGGTGTTCGAGGGAACAATCTGAAGGAGATTTGAAATGGGATTCGAACAGGCCGAGAGGCTGAAACAGATACCACCCTACCTTTTCGTGAGGCTGGAGAAGCTGTCCGCCGAGAAGAGGGCGGCCGGATGGGACATGATTGACTTCGGGATCGGAGACCCCGACCTCACCACGCCCAAGTGCATAGTGGACGCCATGTGCGAAGCCGCGTACGTGAACGAGAACCAGAAGTACTCCTCGTCCGCGGGGGAGAAGGACCTCCGCGTGGCAGTGGCGAAATGGTACAAGAGGAGATACGGGCTCGACATAGACCCCGACACCCAGGTATGCATCACCATAGGGTCGAAGGAGGCCATCTTCAACATCGCCCAGGCTTTCGTCAACGAAGGAGAGACCATAGTCGCGCCGTCGCCCGGATACCCCGTGTACTCCGGAGCAGCCACCGTCTTCAACGAGGCCAAATGCGTGAAGGTCCCCCTGAGGGCCGAAAAGGACTGGCTCCTCGACGTGGACGAGTGCCCCGAGGGAGCGAGGATGCTCTACCTGAACTATCCGAACAACCCCACCGGAGCCACCTGCGACCTCGCGTACCTGAAGAAGGTGTACGAGTGGTGCCAGCTCAACGGCACCATCATGTGCTACGACAACGCCTACTCCGAGATGTGCTACGACGGGTACCAGGCGCCCTCCGCGCTCCAGGCAGGACCCGACTGCATCGAGTTCGGCTCGTTCTCCAAGACGTTCAACATGACCGGATTCCGCCTCGGATACGCGGTGGGACACCCCGACCTCGTCGCCGGACTGAAGAAGTGCAAAGGACAGACCGACTCCGGAGCCCCCATCTTCATCCAGAAGGCCGCCATCAAGGCGCTGGAGCTGTACGGGGACGACGGCAAGCTGCCCAAGGTCATCGCTGACAACATGGCCGTCTACGCCGAGAGGAGGAAGGTCCTCGTGGACGGGCTCAGAGAGCTCGGATTCGACGTGAAGATGCCCAAGGGAACCTTCTACGTCTGGTTCGACTGCAAGATGTCCTCCGCCGAATTCACGCAGAAGATGATCGACATCGGAGTCATCGTCACCCCGGGATCCGGGTTCGGCGAGTCCGCGGACGGATACATCAGGATGACCGTCACCGAGCCTGTCGAGCGCATAAAGATCGCCCTCGAGAGGATGAGGCAGAACAGGTACCTTTGAAACCGGGCCCCTCCGGGGGCTCTTTTCCTTTTCGATTCAGATGCGCTACAACATCGGAGAGAGGCCGGACATCCCCGAGGACGAGGAATGGTTCGACGGCATCATCGACTACGCTTCCGACACCGAATCGATAGTCGAGCATTTCGGCGGCGTCGAAGGGCTCCGCATCCTCGACTGCCCCTGCGGGAGAGGGGAGATGTGCCACCAGCTCGCACAGCGCGGGGCGATCATGACCGGGATCGACGTGAACGAACGCTTCATAGAGAAGGCGAGAAGCGGGACGGCCTCCGGCAATCCGGCTTTCATGGTCGGGGACATGCTGACATCCGATCTTCCTGAAGGGCAAGACGCGATACTCAACTGGCACAACAGCTTCGGATTCTACGGCGAGGACGACAACATCCCCCTCCTGAGGAGGTTCCACGACTGCCTCGCGGAAGGAGGGCAGCTCCTCATCGAAGTCGAGAACATAGACGAGATGCGCGGACGCTATCCGCAGGACAGAAGCGCCGACACGTACTGGGACGACGGTGACAAGACGATGCATTACAGGTACGGAGAGGACGAATGCATCGTCAGATACTACACCCAGAAGGAGATGGTGGCGATGATGGAGGAGGCGGGATTCTCCGAAGTCAGGATCCACGGGATGTACTTCTCCGATCTGTCCGGCAAGAACATGAGGATAATCTACGAAGGGATCAGAAGGACGCGACGCCCCTTCCCTACAGATGCGACGAGTTCGGCCCTGCATCGAAGACTGGCTCGGACCTCGCGATGGACTGCCTGCTATATTCTCGTTCTATCGAACTGGATCATAGAAACGAGCTTCTGAAACAGCGACTTGTTTCTTGTACTTAAAATCAAAAATCTAAGACGGTTTATCGCAAAACAGTCATTTTTAACAACAACCTCGCATTACGCCGAACGAAGATGGTATTCTGAGCGATAGAAGAAAGATGAGATTCCCATGCGAGCTCGCGCTTCTGTGCGGCCTTCTGTTGGTGGCGTTCGCGGTCTGCCTGTTCATTCAGAGCGGATACGGAGTGACGGTCATATCGTCTATACCGCTGATGGTCAGCTATGCGCTGCCTTTCCTCGACTTCGGAACGTGGAACGTCATCTACCAGCTGGTCCTGGTGTGCTTATGCGTAATGATCACGAAAAAGCTGAGCGCCAGCTACGCCTTCTCCATCGTGGTGACGATCCTGTTCGGATTCTTTCTGAACTTCATGAAGGCTACCCTCGCGGACCTTCCCAAATCCGTCGAGCTCGACCTCGTCTACATCGTGGTCGCCCATGTCCTGCTGTTCTTCGGGGTCTCGTTCTTCATGAGATGCTACATCCCACTTCTCCCGGTGGACCTGTTCATCCGCGACGTCGTCATCACCTACAGGATAAAATACAAGGTGATGAAGACCACTTTCGACCTCACCTGCATAGCGCTTTCCGCTGTGATCTGCTATCTCGCCCTCGGGACGATCGTGGATCTCGGACTGGGAACCCTCGTGTCTGCGTTCATCACAGGCTATTTCGTCGCTTTCATAACGACCAAGGTCTACGACCGCTACTTCGAGTTCGTTCCCTTGACCCGCATAGCGGAGAGGCTGCTGTCCGACGACGCTCCATGCAAGGCCAAGACCGGTGACATCGAATGAAGGCGACCATTTGCGACGACTACGACTGGGAAGAGGGACGCAGATACATCGACGAGCACAGCCTCGACGCTCCCATAGGGACCGCCGCCTGCAACAAGGACCTTTTCGGCACCTGCTGCAGCGTGGAAGCCGAGGAGAAGATCGTCCTGGTCCCGGATTATGTGAACCGCCACGCCTCCATCGGCATCGCTCCGGTCGGAACCCATTCCACGCTCCTGGTCACCGAGGGCGTGAACGACGCAGGGCTGGCGTGCTGCATCTGCGACATATGCGTGAAGGACAAGGGCGTCACCTCCGGAACGGCGTCGGGAAAGGACCGTCTGAACGCGTCCATGGCAGTGCGTTTCCTGCTTGACAACGCCGATTCGGTCGGCATGGCCGTAAGGATGCTGTCCGAGAAGGACGTCTACTGCTCCGGCGGAGAATGCCACCTACTGCTCTGCGACAGGACGCGCTCTGCGGCGATCGAGTTCATAGACGACAGGATGACCGTCACCTACGGCTCGGACGTCCTCACGAGCTTCTACGTGTCAGGGTTCGAGACGGAAGCCGACCTCCAGGGACGCGCCTGCGGTCTTGAAGAGTTCAGGGCTATCGAGAAGGGTCTCCCCCAGGTGGAGGGCGCGAACAGCATGGCATCCCTCATGGAGTTGGCCGGATGCCCCAGGAAGGCCCCGGTCACCCGCGTGTCCGTGTACGATCTGCAGGATTCTGCGATATCCGTCTTCATCGACGGAGAACGCTCAGATTTCGCAATCTGAGAGAAGAATCAGGCCCGCTTCTGTTTTGCAGAGCCTTCGGCATCGTCCGCGAAGGATTCGGCGGCCCCTATCGCATCGTAAAGCTTGGCTCTCCACTCCTCCAGATCGTCTGAAGTGAACACGTCTACACTCCCGCCCTGCTTCTCGCCGTCGCCCGAAGACTCTTCCAGGTCGGCCTCCAGGTCCAGGTAATCGTTCCGGAGGATCTCCAGCAGGTCCTCGGAAGCCTTCCACAAGCCTCTGCTCTCCGCCTCGAGAAGGCGTCTCTCGAGCTCCTCCAGGGCGTGGATGTTGCTCCCTGCCAGGAAATCCCTGTTCTCACGATCCTCGACATAAGTCTCGACCACCTTGTCGAAGACAATATCGTTCACCGCTCCCGACGTGGACTGCCATCCGAAGAGCACCGTGACCATGGAGCCTATCTCGCTGGCTCCCCTGTATCCGTTGGCCTTCATCTCCGAGATCCACCTGGGATTGAACAGCCTGGCGCTAGTGGCGCGGACGATCCTCGCGTCCATCCCCTCGACGAAGACATCAGACTTGTCCGAGCTGTCGGCGCTGTACATCTCGACCTTCTTCCCGGACAGATACTGGGAAGCGGCGGCGAGGCCTCCGATATCCCCCAGAATGGTGGACCCGTCCAGGGGATCCGTGCTGCGGGAGACTCCGGAGTTCACCGAGACAGATACGCTGGCGAGGACGTTGGCGAACTGCTTCATCATCTTCACCCCGTTCTTCTTTCCACCATAGGCGTATCCGTTGGAGCTCAGGAAGATCTCGGCCAGGTCCTTCTTGGATTTCCAAGCGCCGGCGTATATCGCCAGGCTCACGGCCGACGAGGTAGAGCCGGGCGGCGCCCCGAATATGCGGGATTTCGATTCGTACTCCGACAGGCCCTTCTTGATGGACTCCAGCGTATGCTTCCTCACAGGATTGAGGTCGAGGGGCTCGTCCAGGTCCGAGACCTCGTCTATGATCGAATCTATGACGTCGACGGAGCTCCTGAGGCCGTCCCTGATGAGCGACGATATGTCGACGGAGATGTCCACCCTGGGGCGACCGAGCTCTTCCAGCGGAAGGATCCTGTAGCCGGCGAACTTCCCGTCGGGCTCCCAGCGGGGCTCCGTTCCCAGAAGGCGCATCATCTGGCACATGCTCTCCCCGCCGGTGGATATGTGGTCCGTTAGCATCCAGAACAGCCCTATGCTCTCGGGATGCTCCCCATGCTCCTCGAGATACCTCTCCACCGTGAGATCGGCGATCCTGCTCCCGGTGACCCATGCCGTGCGGGTAGGCATGTTGTCGGTCCCCTTCCCATGAAGATTGCGTCCGGAGGGAACCGCCCTGTCGTTGCCGTCCGCCAGCGAGCCCGGGGGACCTGCAGGAACGAATCCTCCGTTCAAAGCGTTAAGAACCGCGCCGATCTCGTCCGACTCCCTTACCGACTGGCATAGCCTCTCCATCCTCGATGCGAAGCCTGCCAGCTCCTGCTCCTGCGACACGCTCGGCGTCAGTCCATAGGCAGTCTGGAAATGCTTCTGGGCGGGCTCTCCCCGGAGAACCAGGTCGACGACGGAACGGGAATCCTCGTAGACGGATTCTATCGCGTCCTTATTGGCTCCCCTGTCCCCGACCAGCTCGGGGAGGTCCATCCCTCTTATACGGGCGCAGAGGCCGGGAAGGGACGTCTCCGAGCTTCCTGAGGACATGGCCGAGGCCACCAGGTCGGCGAGATCGTCATCGGAAGGCTTCTCCCCGAGAACGTGGAGTCCCTTGTTGACGAACGAAGTCGTAATGCGGGACAGCTGCTCGCGCACCGCATGGACGCACTTCTCCAGGGGGCCGGACGCGTCGAAACCGCATTCCGACGCCTTGGCGACCAGCATCTCGCGCAGAGCCTCCGACCTCTCAGGCGATCCCTGGGCAGAAGGCAGGTCCGACAGCATGGAATCCAGCTCCTGGAACGGGCCGTACAGCCTCGTCCTCTCGGATACGGGCTCCATGTGGCTCGTGAGGACCGCGTACAGGCGCCTCTTGGCCCCCAGCCCCGAGAATCCTGCGGAACAGCAGTACGGATAGATCGTAGGCACCGATCCGGCGACGATGTCAGGATAGCACCCGCTGGAGAGCCCTACGCCCTTTCCCGGAAGGTTCTCGGCCAGGCCATGGGCGCCCATGTCGATGATGGCGTCCGCGCCCCAGATCGTCTCGAAATAACGATAGAAAGCGAGGAACTGATGGGTCGGAGGGCAGTTCGGATCGTGGAGGATCCTGCAGACCTCCCCGTCGCATCTCGAGCCGTAGCATCCGCGCTTGGGCTGGACCGCGACCGCGACGTTTCCGAAGGACACGGCCGGAATCAGTATCCTCCCCTCGTATACCATGGCGGACCCTGGAGGCTCGCCCCAGGTCCGGAGCATATCCTCCTTGTTGCTCTCCGGGAGGGAACCGAAGAACTCCCTGTATTCCCTGTCATCCATCTGGTACATCGCGCCGCCGCTATGGACGATGTCCGATGCGGATGTCCATCTGAAATCGGAGATGGCCTTCTTCTCGAATATCGTCCTCCGAAGGTCTTCTCCGGAAGACGGAACGTCAACATCGTATCCGACGGCGGCCATGGATCTCATGAGACGGACCGTGCTCTCCAGGGAGTCCAGCCCGATGGCGTTCCCGACGTTCGCTTCCGCGCCCATGCACGGAAAGTTGTTCAGGACTATCAGCACCTTTTTCTCTGGATTGGGCTTGGAACGGAGGTCGCAGACGCTCCTGACCCTTGCGGCGATCTTCCTCATACGCTCCGGCAGGGTCGTCCTGATGGTGGAGTCGGACCTCTCCATGCCTATGTCCGAGCCCATGACGATCGGCGAGATGGCGCCTTCCAGCTCTGGACCGAACACCTGGAACGCGACCTCTCTCGTGATCCCGTCGCCTTCCATCCATTCCTGCAGGCTCGAATAGGACAGCATCACAGGCTGGAACACGGGGATGTCGAGCTCCTCGATCCATCTCGTTCCCTCCGCGCCATGCTTCGGAGAGCAACGCGAAGGCTTCACTATCGCCCCTATGATCGGGGATCCATCGCGGAAGCAGTACTTCTTGACGGCTTCGCAAAGGTCGATGGCCTTTCCCTCGGGTCCGCTGCCGTATCCGATGTAGAATAGTATCGGATAGACGCCCTCGTCCATCAGAGCGCGGCAAAGCTCCCTCTCGGAAGCCATCCTGTCCTCGTCGTATGCGGAGGACGAGCCGACGACCGCGACCATCCGCGAAGCCCCTTCGGGGACTAACGAGCGCATGTAATCGTCGATATTTGCTACCAAAGAGCCGTCCGCCGGGGACACCAGGGAGTCCTTGGGGACTGATACGCAAGGGAGCGGGTCCCCGGGCTTGCCCGCGAACTCCTTCTCCAGGAAGTCGAAGAGACGGAACATGTTCTCATCGCCTTTGACTGCCAGATATTCGGCCGCCTTGGCGGAGACCTCGGGCCTGACGTTGCTGATCAGCACGCTGGATGCGGTGCCGTGGGATATCACCCTGCATTCCTGGAGATACGGCTTCAGCTCTGGAAGGAGGCTCTCGAAGAGCTCCTTGGACAGGCTGTGCAGGAGGGTCACCTCGGCGCGCCTCATGCGCTCCACGAGAGAGGAGAGGCTCATGCCATGGCTATCCATATACGTCTGCGTGTACAACTCGAGGTCGCAGCCCAGGCGACCCTTTATGCGGCGGATGGAGGGAGCCTCTCCTTCCCAGACCACAGCTACTATCGATGGTCTGACCTCCTCTTCGCCGGACATGATCTCACCTGATGGAGCCGCCGGTCAGCGTAGAGCCTGTGGGCAGAACGTAGGGAACGCCGTTGGACTCCACCATCTCGACCTCTATGCCGAAGACCGTGCGGATGTTCTCCGCGGTTATGACGTCCTTGGGAGGCCCGTCGGCGATTATGTGGCCTTTATGCAGCAAGAGGATCCTGTCGCAGAACCTGGTTAGGAGGTTGATGTCATGGTTGGCCATCAGGATCGCCATGCCCTTGTCGGCGAGCATCTTGAGGAGCTCCATGACCTGCACCTTGTACTTTATATCCAGATGAGCAGAGGGCTCGTCGACCAGCATCAGCTTCGGAGTCTGGACCACTCCCTTCGCCAGGACCACCCTGGCGCGCTCTCCGCTCGAGAGCTCGTGGAGGCGCCTGGACTCGTACTGGGTGATCCCGAAGTCCCAGAGCGCCTGGTCTATTATGCGCTCGTCTTCCTCGTCCTCCCACCAGAGCGACTTTATGAACGGTGTCCTGCCCAGGCTGATGTAGTCCCTGACGGTGAGCGAGAAGTCGAGGGAGACGTCCGCCGGCACTGTCGTGCATACCCTCGCGATCTCCTCCATGCTCATGGACAGGATGCTGTCGTCGTCGATAAGGACGTCGCCGGAATTGATCTTGAGGATCTTGTTGATGCAGCGCATCAGAGTGGTCTTCCCGGAGCCGTTCTGGCCGAGTATGGCCACGAACTCTCCGGCCTTTATGTCGAACGTTATGTCCTCGAGGTTGTTCTCCTTGTCGTACCCGAAGACCATGTCGGATACTCTCAGGACGGGGCCGTCACATGACATACTTCTTGCCCTCCTTTACCATCAGATAGATGAAGAACGGCACACCGACCACGGAAATTATGGCGCCTATGGGCAGCTCTCCGGACGGATTGCTCTTGCATATGATGTCCGCCACCAGAAGGACCAGGGATCCGACCACTATGCTCGTGGGAAGGAGCACGCGGTGGTCTCCGCCCACTACCATACGGCACAGATGGGGAATGACCAGTCCGAGGAACCCGATCACTCCGCAGTACGCGACGCAGAAAGCCGTGAGGATCGCCACCAGGATGAGGAGGTTCCTCTTGTAGGTGCGGGCGTTCATGCCTAGGTACTGGGCCTGGGTCTCTCCCAGGAGCATCACGTTCAGCTTGCGCGCCTGGAGCACCATGAACGCGATTATCAGGATGATGGGGATGAACATGATCATGACGTCGTCCCATTGAACGGTTGCGAAGCTGCCGAACATCCAGGACGTGATATGCTGAATCTTGTCGGCGTTGAAATACATGATGAGGGTGGTCCCTGCGCTCATTCCGGCGGCCATGATGGTTCCGCCGAGAACGTAGCTCATAGCCTTCCCTCCGGCGGCCTCGGCCACGGTCATGGTCAGAATGAACGCTCCGACGGCGCCTATTATCGCTCCGACAGGGATGAGCCACATGGTGGCCACGCTGCCGACGCTGATCACTCCTCCGAGGGTCATAAGGACCACGCCGAACGACGCTCCGGACGATACTCCGGTCACATAAGGGTCGACGAGCGGGTTGTGGATCAGCGCCTGCATCACCGCACCCGCCACGGCCAGCCCGGCGCCCACCAGGAGGACGGCGATCGAACGGGGCATGCGTATGGTGAAGATGATGCTCCCGCTCATATCCTCGGGATTGCCCATCGTCTCGATGATGATCTTCATCTGCTCGAACGCCTCGGCGAAGGATATCGGGTACGCGCCCTGGGTGAGCGAGAACAGATAGAGAAAGACAATCGCGATGACGCCGAACACAACGATGAGCGTCGCGACCGCCCTGACCTTCTTGGATCCGACTTTCCGGCCATGAACCTCGCTGGACAGCCTTTCGTAATCATCGGCCATGTTATCACTTCAAAGTCCGGGCCGAAGCCCGGAAAGGGTTTCAGGCGTCGAGCCATCCGAGATAGCTAACGTAGTTGTCCTGGGTGATGACGTTAGGAAGGTCTACGGAGACGACGTCGGGATACAACATGGTGGCGACGAGCCCCTCCCCCATCACGTAGTGGATGGTGGGATAGGATGTGGCCTGGAAAGGCGTGGCTTCCATGCAGTAGAATCTGTCGTTCTTTATCGCGTCGATCTTGCTCCAGACAGGATCGGCTTTCCACTTCTCGATGACCGTGTCCCAGTCGAGGCTGGTTCCCATATCGTCGAAGATCAGCACGTCTATGTCGGCAGCGGCGATCTGCTCGGCGGTGATGGTGGTGGTCGTCTGGGTAGGAAGTGCGTTGGTGCATCCGAGCCTGAGAGCGGCGTCCATCAGTCCGGACTGGTTGTAGATGTAGTAGGTGTCGTAGCAGTAGCAGACGTAGGCCACTTTGAGCTTGGGCTGGCTAGCGAACTTGTCCATGATCTTCTTGTCCGCCTTCTCTGCGGCGTTGTTGATCTCCTTGGCGCGGTCGGTCTTGCCGAACACCTTCGCGAGCATATTGTAGTTCTCAGCGATCTTCTCCCAGCTGTTCTCCTCGTAAAGGACGAGACAGGTGATCTTGAGGTCCTGGAGCTGCTTCATCTTGGAATCGTCGGAAGCGACTGCGTTGTGATCGATGATGACGAGGTCGGCGTTGGCCCCAGCGACCTGTTCGGCGGTCCAGTTGTATTTGAGGACCATGAGGCTTCCGTCGCTGATGAGAGCGGGGATGTTCCCAGGATAGTCGAACGTGAGATTGACACCGTTGACCTTTTCGGTCATCTCATAGATATGAGCGCTGTTGGTGACTGCGACAAGCCTGGACTTCATGCCAAGGTCGCAGACGATCTCGGTTCCGACTGCTGTGGTCGAAGCGACCTTGGTGTAATCCTTGGTCAGATCGATCACGTTTCCAGAAGCATCTGTGATAGACTGCTCCTTCTTTTCGGACTCACCGCCGTTGTTCATGAGAAAGAACGCGGCGCAGCCGATGGCGATAATAGCCACTGCGGCTACAGCGATAATGAGGATGTGATTTCTTTCCATTTTATCACTGGATTTTTAATCCAACAATGAACAAAAGCTGGAATATATAACCATTGTTGTTACAATTAGTTTATAACAAAACATATCAGGCTATGTTGAGATATTACCAATATCAACCAACATGAAAATGTGCTCCGCTGGTCCAGATGGAAGGAAAAATCGAAAGATTGAACATTATGGCCTGCGGGAATAACGGCCCCGGAATTAAACTGTGCAAGACTCGTTTTTCACTTTCGGTGAACCCCCGAGTCTGGTTAAATACGAGAACCAGCGATTCTCCATTGAGGAATCACAATGGCCCAAAAGACCCTTGAAGACATACCAGGAGTAGGACCAGCCATATCAGAGAAACTCCGCGAAGCAGGATACAACGATCTGATGGCCATTGCTGTAGCTTCACCCAAAGAGCTCGCCGAGACGTGCGAGATAGGTGAGAAGAAAGCAATGGACATAATCGAGGGTGCCAAGCTGTGCGCTGACATAGGCGGTTTCGAGACCGGTTCCGACATACTTGAGAGAAGAAAGACGGTCACCAAGCTCACGACCGGATCCAAAGCGTTCGACGAGCTCCTCGACGGAGGACTGGAGAGCCAGTCCATAGTGGAGTTCTTCGGAGAGTTCGGAAGCTGCAAGACGCAGGTCTGCTTCCAGCTCGCTGTGAACGCAACCCTGCCCGAGGACAGGGGAGGACTCGACTCCGATGTGATCATAATCGACAGCGAGAACACGTTCAGGCCCGAAAGGATCATCCAGATGGCCAACTACCTCGGCGTCGATCCAGACGTGACCCTCTCCAGGATACACGTCGCCAGAGCATTCAACTCGCAGCACCAGGTTCTCCTGGTGGACAAGGCCGCGGAGCTCGCCCAGAACATGAAGGTGAGGCTCCTCATAGTGGATTCGCTCACATCCCACTTCAGAGCGGAATATGTAGGCAGGGGAGCCCTCGCCGAGAGGCAGCAGATCCTCAACCGTCACATGCACGACCTGCTCAACTTCGCTACCGTCAACAACGCCGTCATCGCTGTGACCAACCAGGTCGCCGCCAAGCCCGACGCGTTCTTCGGAGACCCCACCAGGCCTATCGGAGGGAACATCGTCGGGCACACCGCCACCTTCCGCATATATCTGAGGAAGGGAAAGGCAGGAAAGAGGATCGCGAGGCTCATCGACTCGCCCAACCTGCCGGAAGGCGAGGCGGTCTTCACCGTCACCGAAGATGGTATTAAGGACTGAACTCTAACCCAGGGGCGTGACCCGCCCCCTTTTCTTCTTCGAACTCAACGGCGAATCAAAGGACATGCCCAAGGCCGAGGTAGCTGGCTGCCTCGAAGCCGTCACAGACTCGTTCGAGATCGTGGCCTCCGGACCCGGATATGTCGTCGCATCGTTCGAGGAGCGCTTCTTTGACGAGGTCGCGGACCGCATCTCGCTGACACACAGCCTCGGAAGATATCTCGGTTCCTACGAGCCCGACGACGTCTCAGGATTGGAGACTACGGAGCTCCCGGAAGGCACGTTCGCCGTCCGCGGGAAGAGGTTCGAGGGCATGATGAGGGATGTGGATTCCCAGGCGCTCGTCCGCAAGGTCGGAGGGATCCTCTCCAGGAAGAACGACGTCAACCTCAAGGAGCCCGATTTCGTCGTCAAGATGCAGATGTGCGACAAGGTCCACCTGTTCATCGAGCAGAGAGTCACCGAGACCGACCTCCTGAACAAGAGGAAGGTGAGCGAAAGGCCGTTCTTCTCGCCCATATCGCTCCACCCGAAGTACGCCCGCGCCCTGATCAACATGACCGCGGTTAAGACAGGAGGGACCGTCCTGGACCCGTTCTGCGGGACCGGAGGCATAGCCATCGAGGCCGCTGCCATGGGGATGAAGGCGATCGCATCGGACTTCGACGAGGAGATGGTCATCGGATGCCAGGAGAACATGGACTTCTACGGCCTGAAGCTGGCGGATTTCGAGGTCTCCGACATCAGCGACATCGTCGGAAGGTTCTCCGAGATAGACTCCGTCTGCACCGACCCGCCCTACGGTAGGTCGACCAAGACCGGAGGGGAGGACATCGACCGCATCTACGCCAGGGCAGGAGAGGCCATACCCAAGGTCCTGAAGCCCGGAGCGAGGGCAGGAATAGTGCTTCCGCACCCGATGGAGTTCGACACGATGGAGTTGGAGGGCATGTACATCCAGCGTGTGCACGGCTCTCTGTCCAGACATTACCATGTGTTCAGAAATTCGGTCGAATAAACCGGATATTTTCCGATTATGGAGTGTAAGGTTATTCATTAAATAGGCCGCCGCACCATTCGAAAGCAGAACCGGAGCGGCGTACGCCATCCGTATGCCGACTTCAATTGTTCCGCCGCCCGAAAAGACGCCGACGGCGGATTCGAGGTGCCAACATGAACAATATCGCAAAAGCCGTCTTGTCCATCTTCCTGGTGGCTACGATCGTGCTCGCGGCTATTTCTGTTCCGGGAGAGGCCGACGGCACGACTGTCACCATAGACGGCATAAAATACAGCCTGACGGACGACGGCGGAAGGACCGCTACCGTCACCGCGGACTCCATCGCTACGATGAGCGGGGACGTTGAAATCCCTTCATCCGTCGATTATGAAGGAAAATCGTACACGGTCGACACTCTGGCCAGAAGCTTCGCGAACAACGCAAACCTGACATCCATCGTTCTGCCGAATACGATCATGACCCTCCCCACCAAATGCTTCAACGCCTGCACTGGCCTGAAATCCGTGACGATGAACGGCGTCCTGAACATAGTGGGCCAATGCTTCTCCTCCTGCACTTCATTGAAGTCGGTCACCGCCGAATCGGCGACCACGATTCAGGCCTACACGTTCGACAAGTGCTCGTCGCTCACCAGCGTCAAGTTCGGAGAGCTCATCGAGATAGGGAACTACGCTTTCCGCGACTGCGAATCGCTGACTTCGTTCGATATTCCTGAAACTGCCGGGCTAGGAACGGCTCCGTTCGAAGGAACAGGCATATCGAAGCCTCTGATAAGCGGAGGGATCCTCGCCTACGTGCCTGCCGACATCGGAACCTACACAATACCCGCGAGCGTCACCACCATAGGCAGCGGAGCGTTCAGCAAGGTCTCTCTGAAGAGCCTTCATGTACCGTCCACGGTGATGACCGTCGCCGACTACGGGTTCTACAACGCGAAGATAGAGTCCATTACCTTCGACAAGAACGTCCTTGGAGTGGGCAACTACGCCTTCGCGAGCTCTTCAGCCAACAGCTCCATCCTCAAGAGCGTGACGCTCCCGACCGCCATCACGATAATCAACGAAGGGTCGTTCTCCAACTGCTGCTCCCTGGAATCCATAACCATCCCCAAGGAGATCAACGCCGTCGGAGACAGGGCGTTCGAGAAGTGCACCTCTCTGAAGAATGTCGATGTCTCGTCCGGGATCAAATACGGAACGAAGGCGTTCTCGGGATGCTCCGCACTGGAATCTTTCGAGTTCCATGACGGCTCGGAAGCCGGAGCCAACATGTTCGCGGAGTGCAAATCCCTGAGATCCGTCTCCCTCTGCGACTCCATGACGGCGATCCCCGACTACATGCTGTACAAGTGCGATAACCTGACCAGCTTCGAGATCCCCGCCCAGGTGAAGACCATCGGAAAGTACGCGTTCTCGGCAACGGGGCTCGCCGAGATCACCATCCCGTCCACCCTCGACCCCGACGGAATAGGGGATCAGATGCTCAGAGGCGCCACGAATCTCAAGAAAGCCACCTTCCTCGGCTCGTACACCCGCATCCCCGGGTACTGCTTCAACGGATGCAGCAGCCTCCAGACGATCGAGACGTATGGAATGCTGAAGGTCGTCAACTCCAACGCGTTCGTGAACTGCGGCAAGCTGGACGAGATCATCGTCCACAGCGGCGTCCCGTTCGAGGACGACAACATGTTCGAAAGGGACCTGAAAACCTTGCTGGAGGGCGGATACCTCACTGTCAAGGTCCCCTCCGGAAGCGGATACGCCACCGGCAAGGTCTGCATCGCCCCGTCCTCATCCAGCATATCCGTCGGGTCCGACTGCGTAGGATTCTCCAACGAAGCTCTTGCCAGCACCGTCGGCAAAGGCGGAAAGATAACCTCCGCCAACCCCTCGATCGTATGCTCCGACGGAGCCGTCTACATGGGCGACGAGCTCCTCTACGTAGCCCCCTCCGCAGCATCGCCCGAGATAAAGGAAGGCACCACCAGGATAGACTCGCTCTCCATGAGCGGCCTGACCAACGCTAGGAGCATAACCATCCCCGAATCGGTCGAGAACGTGGATTCGTACGCGATATCCTCCAACCCCAACCTCCAGAGGATACTGTTCTACGGCTCTCCCCACCTCGACACCGAAGCGATTAGCCTCGGGAATGCGAAGGCGTACTTCCTGGACGGAGGATACGACGCCGAAAAGTGCAGCGACATCGTCCTTTCCGGATTCTTCGCGGACGTCAGCAGCGGGAGGGTGATCTTCACGATCAACGACCCCCTGAACGTGGACTTCACGGAGGTCCACTCCGGGAACGACATCGCGTTCTCGGTCACCCCGAACACCGGGTACACCGACTCCGTCATACAGGCCAAGAGCAACGGGAAGGCCGTGCCCACCGCCTCCAGCGGAACCATCGGAGGAAAGGACATCGCCGGCATGTTCGTTCTGAAGGGGGTTCCCGGAGACACCGAAGTCGTCATCTCCGGAATAGCGCTCAACCTCTACGACGTCAAGTGCCCGTCCGGAACCGGGTACAGCTTCTCCGTCTCCGAAAGCCGGGACGTGGTCCACGGGAGCACAGTGCTCTTCGAGGTCCGCTGCCTGCCCGGATACCAGTTCTCGTCCTCGTACGCCGCCAAGGTGGACGGCACCACCGCCAAGGCCGACTACAGCACCGACAAGTGCCGCGTATACTCCTTCGTCATCCTCCATGACACCATGATAACCGTCGCCGGAGTAACGGAAAAGGGAAAGGTCACCGTCTCGTTCGACACCGACGGCGGATCTTCAGTGAGCCCCCAGAGCGTCCTCGAGGGAGCCTCCGCCACCGTTCCCGCCGTCCCGACCAAGAGCGGATACGCCTTCCTGGGATGGTACACTTCCTCCGAGCGCACCGAACTCTACGACTTCGGAGCGGTGGAGAGCAATACCACGGTCTACGCGAAGTGGGCCTCCCAGAGCGCTGCGAAGTACAAGCTGACGTTCGATGCGGAGAACGGGAAGATCCTGGCGTACATCAACGGATCCTCTGCCCCAGCGTCCTCCGGAACGAGCGTCGTGACAGGTTCGATAGCCAATCTCGTCTTCGTCCCGAACGAAGGGTACGAATCCACCTCATGGTCCATCAACGGAGCAGAATCCGGACCCGCCTCGTCCATGGAGATCGAGATCGAGAGCGACACCTCCGTCCGCGTGGAATCCGCCTACTACGCCTCAGGCTCCTTCATCAACTCCACCGACAAAGACACCCCCACCCCCGACGACTACGTGTCCTCCTGGATGTTCGGGTCCGGCGGAACCGCGGGAGCCTCTTTCAAGAACATGGTCTACGCCCCCGCGATTATAGGAGGCTACATCTACGCAAAGAACGACAACATCCTTCTCAAGATAGACGCGGACGACGGAAGGCTCGTCAAGAGCGTGAAGACCGCCGCCTCGTTCAGCGGATTCTATGAGTATGTCGCGGTCGGAGGGAACATGGTCCTGGACGGCATCACCGGAAAGGTATACGACACCGACCTGAACCAGCTCTTCGTCCTCAACGCCACCACCGCCAAGGCGTTCTACCACGACGGATACTTCTACGTCGAGACCAAGAACGGAACCTCCTGCTACAAGGCAGAGGACAGCGACCCCAGCAATCCCACCAACCTCCAGGCGCCAGTCTGGACCAAGGACACGGGATCCTTCGTCACCATGTACGAGGGCGGAACCCATATGGTGTTCCACAACGGATTCATCATGGTCTGCGGATACGACGAGGACGGACGGGACGTATATCTCCAGACCAGCGACGCCAAGACCGGGGAGATGATAGACAAGATATACATCCCCGAGTTCAAGGGACAGTATTCCAACAAGGGGTACATCGACGTGGGCGAAGGATACGCCACCGTCACCACCTACCTCTCTGGGATATTCGATTCGCAGAGAGGAAAGATCTACAACGTCGCATCTGTTAAGATCGACGAGAACGGAGTGTTCGACCACGCCTCCCTCAAGGTCAGATCCAACGGAGAGAAGAGCAGCTACAGCTCGGCAATGATCATCAACGAAGGCAAGGGATACGTCTTCTCCGACGGAACCTTCAGCGTCTACGACCTCGAGACCATGGACGTCCTCGCCACCCTGGACAGCACGAAGCTGTACGCCCATGGAAGCATGGCTATCTCCACCGGCCATCCCGGAAAGGTGTACGCCTACATCGTACCCTATGTGGAATCGCCGAACCTCATGGTCGTCGAGCACGACCTGAGGACGAACAACCTGACGCTATCCTACATGGAGAACGTGGCTATCTCCCAGTACTGCAGCCAGCAGGTCCACTTCCTCGAGGACGGAGGCATCGTCTACACCAACGACAGAGGGATCCTCTACTGCATAAGGCACAACGTCGCCGTCTCCAGCATATCCTTCGACGAGAAGGCGAAGACCATCGGCATCGGCGAGGAGTACGAGCTGGAAGTGAACTTCAACCCGTCCAACGCCGGGATCAGGACCCTTGAATGGTCCACCAGCGATTCCAGCGTAGCCGCCGTGAAGAACGGAACGGTGACCGGAGTGTCCTTCGGAACAGCTGTCATCACCGCCACCTCCAGCAACGGAAGGACCGCCACCTGCACCATCACCGTCGGAGACCCGACGATCAGCGTAACGTCCGTCTCCTTGGACAAGAACACGGACTCCGCCGCTGTCGGCGACACGGTGACCCTCACGGCCACGGTGAGCCCTTCGAACGCCACAGACCGCTCTGTGACCTGGTCCACCAGCGACAGCAACGTAGCGACCGTCAGCAACGGGGTCGTCAAGGTGCTATCGGCCGGAACCGCTACGATCACCGTGACCACCGCGGACGGCGGATACACCGACACCTGCACCCTGACTGTCGAATCCCCTTCCTACACGATAACATGGAAGAACTGGGACGGAAGCGTCCTTTCCACGTCAACCGTGAAGGAGGGCGCGATGCCTTCGTACGCGGGAACCGAACCCGCAAGGGACGCAGACTCCGGCTACACCTACGAGTTCGCGGGATGGAACCCCGAGCCCGTCGCAGCCACTGGCGATGCCGCGTACACCGCGGTGTTCGAGCCCATGCCGATAGTCGTCAAGACATACACTATAACATGGAAGAACTGGGACGGAAGCGTCCTGTCCACGACCATCGTCGACGAGGGCATGGCCCCTTCATACGAAGGAATCCCGTCCAGAGCGTCCGATGCGAGATACACCTACACGTTCTCCGGATGGTCTCCGACCCCTGTCGCCGCCACCGCTGATGCCGAATACATCGCATCGTACACCCAGGTGGCCGTGAAGTACACCGTGACGTACGAGCCCGGCAGCCAGGGAACGTTCGATGCCCAGACTTACTCCGTCGCTTACGGCTCCGCAACGCCTGGATTCTCGGGAACGCCCGCCGGCAATCCCGGATTCACGCTCTCCGGTTGGTCGCCCACGGTATCCGCCACGGTCACCGCGAACGCAACCTACGTCGCCCAGTGGACCGGATCCGAATACACCGTCGCCTACCTGGTGGACGGGGCCCAGGTCGGCGAGAAGGAGACGTATACGGTCGGGGACAGCGTGAAGCTCCGCGCAGCGTACGAGAAGGAAGGCTTCACCGTGAGCGCCTGGCACTCCGAGCAGACCGTCTACTTCATCAACGGCGCGTTCCTGATGCCCGCCTACGACGTCACCTTCAACGCCACCACGACGATCATCGAGCTCACGGTCACCTGGAAGAACTGGGACGGAAGCACCCTTGCGAAATCCTCCGTTGACTACGGAAGCACCCCTTCATACACCGGAACCGCTCCTTCCAGAACGGCTGATTCCGAGTAGGCCTACACGTTCTCCGGATGGGACCCGACGATAGGGCCGATCACATCGAACATGACGTACACAGCCCAGTTCGATTCCATACCGATAGAGAAGAACACATACCAGATCACATGGAAGAACTGGGACGGAAGCGTCCTTCTGATCTCCACGGTCGAAGAGGGCGTCGTCCCAGCCTACGCCGGAACGGAGCCTGCCAAGCCCTCGGACGACATGTGCTCGTACACTTTCGACGGATGGGACCCGGAACCCTCGGCAGCCGTATCGGACGCTTCCTACACGGCTACCTACTCTTCCTCGCCCATGAGATACACCGTCAAGTACACCGTCGATGGGATCCAGTACGGAGACGTCAAGACCCACGAATACAACGAATCTGTAAAGCTCCGCGCGGCGTACGAGAAGGAAGGCTTCACCGTGAGCGCCTGGGAGACCGAACAAGCCGTCCGCTTCATCAACGGCGCGTTCCTGATGCCCGCCTATGACGTCACCTTCAACGCCACCACGACGATCATCGAGCTCACGGTAACCTGGAAGAACTGGAACGGAAACGTCCTTTCCACGTCCACCGTAGACTATGGATCCACGCCATCTTACAGCGGGTCCACGCCTTCAAAGCCTTCGGATTCCGAATTCACCTATTCATTCTCCGGATGGAGCCCTTCCATAGGCCCGATTACGGACGATGCGACCTACACGGCGACGTACAATGCCATCCCTGTGATCGCGAAGACCTACACGATCACCTGGAAGAACTGGAACGGAAACGTCCTTTCCACGTCCACCGTGAAAGAAGGCGAAATCCCGACCTATAGCGACGACACCCCCTCGAAACCGGCCGATACGTCTTTCACCTACGAGTTCGCAGGATGGAGTCCCGAGCCCGTCGCAACCACGGGCGATGCCGCGTACACCGCGATGTTCACGCCCGTGCCGATAGTCGTCAAGACGTACACGATCACCTGGAAGAACTGGGACGGAAGAGTCCTTTCCACGTCAACCGTGAAGGAAGGCGCGATGCCCTCGTACTCGGGAACCGAACCCTCAAGGGAAGCCGACTCCGGCTACACCTACGAGTTCGCGGGATGGAGCCCCAGGCCAGTCGCGGCTACATCCGATGCCGCGTACACCGCGATGTTCACGCCCGTGCCGATAGTCGTCAAGACGTACACCATAACATGGAAGGACTGGAACAATGCTATTCTTGCGACCTCCACAGTAGAAAAGGGCGAGGTTCCGACCTACTCCGGAACTCCGACGAGGCATGCCAACTCCCAATACAGGTTCACATTTGCGGGATGGAGCCCCGAGCCCGTCGCCGCTACATCGAATGCCACCTACATCGCAACCTACGACGAGACTCCGATAAAGCACGCCGTCACCTATCTGGTCGACGGAAAGCAGGTCGGAGACGTCGAGATGTACTTCGCCGGAAGCAACGTGAAGATCCGTGCAGATTACGAGGGGCCATTCACCCCTTGGAATCCCCTGGATGACGTGAACATCGCTGACGGGACATTCCTGATGCCCGCGTATGACGTGACCTTCGTCTCCACCAGCATATCGTCGTCCTTCAAGATAACATGGAAGAACTGGGACGGAAACGTACTGGCAACCACCGAAGCGGCCTACGGTACGATTCCGATATACACCGGAGCCGAACCCACCAAGGCCTCCGACGCCGAGCACAGCTATTCCTTCGCGGGATGGATCCCTGAGATCGTCGCCGCTACTTCGGATACAGCGTACACAGCCACCTACAACGCCACCGAGCCCGTCTTCACCGTCACATATCTCGTCGACGGAGCCCAGGTCGGAGACGTCGAGACCCATGCGTTCGGCGAAGCTGTGAAGCTCCGCGAGAGCTACGTCAAGGAAGGATACGAAGTGAGCGACTGGCACTCCGAGCAGACCGTCTACTTCATCAACGGCGCGTTCCTGATGCCCGCCTACGACGTCACCTACGAGGCCACCACCACGCCCCTGGTCTTCGATATCACATGGAAGAACTGGGACGGAAGCGACCTGGTACAGACCGTTGCCAGCTACGGCGAGGTACCCGCATACAGCGGAAGCACCCCCGCGAGACCCTCGGACGACAGCTACTCCTACGCCTTCTCCGGATGGTCCCCTGCGCTCTCCGCTGCCAAGGCGGATGCCACCTATACAGCGACCTACGAGGCCACAGCGATATCCAAGCATGTGACCGGAATCTCTCTGGACAAGCCCTCGCTGTCCATCAGAGAAGGAATGACCGCGAAGATATCCGCGACCGTCAGCCCTTCTGACGCCACCGACTCCAGCATCGTCTGGACCTCCTCCGACGAAACTATCGCCAAGGTGGACCAGAACGGAAACGTCACCGCTGTCAAGGAAGGGTCCGCCACCATAACCGCCAAGACCAACGACGGAGGCTACACCGCGTCCTGCGCCGTCACAGTAGGATCGGGAAGCGAGACTCAGGACAATCAGTGGACCATGATTATCGGAGCCGTCGTCGCCGTAATCGTCGTCGGCGCGATAGCCGGTATTCTCCTGCTCAGGAAGAAGCCTTGAAACCCGGGCGAAAGCCCTCCTTAACCCTGTACAAGACCGTAGGAAAATCTGCACGGATGAATCGTCTAGGCCTTGTACAGGGAACGTATCTTTTTAGTATAGTGGGGCATATCGAGCCCTTATAGAAATGCAAGACTTCCTCGCCTTGCATCGGAGACATCAGAGATGACCGTCAAACAGTATCTTCTTGACAGGATCGCCAAGGGAACCATACACATGGCCCTCATCGATCCAGACAAACAGTCTGCGGAGATCGCAGGCGATATAGCGAAGAGGATGAAGGACGCCGGCACGGACGCCGTCTTGATCGGTGGCTCTACCGGTGTCACCAAAGAGAACCTCTCCTCGACCGCCAAAGCGATCAAAGAGCGCTCTGGCCTTCCCGCCATCCACTTCCCCGGAGGACCTGACGCCCTCAGCACAGATGTCGACGGCATCCTCTACATGTGCATGATGAACAGCATGGACCTCAAGAAGGTCATGGGATACCAGGTCATGGCCGCACCTTACCTCAAGAAGCTCGGGATCGAGACCATATCCATGGGATACGTCATCGTCGAGCCTGGAATGAAGGTAGGGGAGGTCGGGAACGCCAAGGTCGTGAAGCGCGACGAGATCGACCTCGCCGTCGCCTACGGGCTGGCCGCCGAGATGTACGGCATGTCCCTGTTCTATCTGGAGGCAGGATCCGGAGCCGACAGGCCTGTCCCGCCCGAGATGATCCGCGCCGTGAAGAAGGCCATCAGCATCCCGCTCATCGTCGGCGGAGGAATCAGGACCCCCGAGGCCGCCGCGGCCGCCAGAGAGGCTGGAGCCGATGTCATAGTCACCGGAACGCTTCTGGAGAGGTGCGACGACGGAGAGTACCTCAAATCCGTCGTGAAGGCCGCCAAGGGTCTGTGATCGACATGGGATACTACGACGGAGACAGACCGTCCTACAACACCCCCATATCCCCGAGGGCACCCATGTGGCTCACCCCCGAGGAGAGGGCCGCCGGGATCAACAGGGACCTGAAAGTGGCCGCGCGCAGATACCTCTGCCCCAACTGCGGCAACGAGTTCAGCCTGTTCCAGTCCAGAGCTGTCGCGTGCAAGTACTGCTCCCAGGCGAACCAGAACTGCCCCAACGTCAGATGCCCCTACTGCGACAAGGAGTTCCCCATCAGAGGATTCGTCGTGCCCGACAACAAGCAGGACGAGGTCCAGATCAACAACTACACCGACAAGGTGTTCAACAACTGGCAGGACTCCTACAACAGAAGATGAGCCGGTGGCGACGGTAAGGCAGGTCGTAGGCGACCTGATATTCCTGGCAGCGTTCGCATCCATCTGGATATACGCATGCCTGGAGACCCAGGCCCCCATAGAGGCATGGGTCATCGGCCTGGGCATACTGGCTTTCGTGTTCGCAGCGAGGGCCATCGAATTCATGCAAGGCAAGCTGTGAAAGGGCCGGCAAGGCCCCTTCCGCTTACCCCTTTCTTATCATCAATATCTGCGGATGCCTGCTCAGGAAGGCGGCGATGTCCATCGGCCTGACGCCGACATGGTACATCCCGGCGGTGTTCCCTGGCTCCGCATCTGCCTCGCGAAGCGCGATTATTGCTTCCTCACAGAACTCCAGGAGGGACTTGGAACCGTCCATGGACTCCTTGGAGACGGCTATCGCATCGGCGATGGTCCTGGTCTGTGACATGTCGAACAGCGCAGCCATCGGGGCGCTGACCTTCTGCTCCCCCATCTCGACCACCCTTATGGACGAAGCCGCCGTGCTGATCTTCTTGCGGCCCTTCTCGAACTCCATGCTCTTGGAGACGGGATAGCGGGGCTCGGGCATGACGAACAGCATGTCGTTGACCAGCCGGCCCTCCACATCGACGGGATAGGCCTGGAACCCTTTCATGATGAAGACGTGGTCGGCATGCCTCACGGCGGACTCGTCCCCGGTGACCATCAGTACGGACACCCCTGCGCGGCCCATGGCGCTCGCCATCTCCGAGACCGAAGCGTACGAGCCGTCGTCGGCCATGAATCCTTTCCTGATGACGCACGGGTTGGAATACTCCTCGTCCATCACTACGAGGGACGACCCCATCTCCACGGCTTCCGATATGGCTACGAGCTCGGACATCGGCGAAGGGACGGACCTGGTGGTGACGGACGTCGCATCGAAATCCTCGGTGGTCGCCATGAACATGGACAGATCCACGGAGCTGGCGGGCCTTCCGGCCTCGGATATGACGAACGTGGCGCGAGGAACGGATATCGCATACTCTCTTCCGTCTCCGGGGATGTGGTTGTAGACTCCTGCGAACACGGCGTCCGCGAGCACGGATTTCCCGTTCCTGCTGGGTCCGACGACGGCGTTGAATCCCTCAGGAATGCCCCATCCTGCTATCGGAGGGCCGTTGGGAACGTCCATCTCGACCTCCAGCTCGGGAACGCAGCGGAAAGGCACAGCGTCGACCATGGGCGCGAGGTCGTCGTCCCTGCGGGGAAGGATAGAGCCGTTGGCGATGAACGCTGCCAGACCCCTCTTGTGAAGTTCGGACCTTATGTAATCGGCGTTCTCTGCGGTGTATAGATGGTTGTACAGCTTGGACTGCTTGTAAGCGGAATAGCGCATCGATTCCGAGACCACTGTGGCTATCCTCTCGAAGATCAGAAGCTCGGTCGCCTCGGCGTTGACCCTTCCTCCGGAGCTGGGAAGGTCCGCGGTGAACCTGACCTCCACATAATGCTCAGTGATGGCGACGCATCCCCTGTCGAGGATCTCCTGTCCCGGCCTTGGGATGAACATCTCCCCTCCGTCGGTCTTCGGTATGGGCGAACGAGCATGGGTACGGGCGGACTCCCAGAAGCGCCTGGCTATGAGGTCCCTCAGGGCGATGTCGCGAGAAGGGGTGTTGTGGGTGTCCTCAGGGAACCCTGCAGCCTTCAGCGGGACCCTCACGCGCATGAACGTGTGCCCTGCCCTGTCGTTCTGGACCTCGTCCACAATGAGCTCGAAATCCTCGAGCACGAAGTTGTTGGTCAGTCCCTTGTACTTAGCGAACGGCTTCCCGTCCGCATTCTTTAGCGTCTTGCGAAGTACGTCCTCCGATGCCATTGAATCACCCGTGTCCAGGTGCCCGGATCCAATCGCACAGAGTCGGTTCGCATCCTGCAGCCTGAGGCCCGAGCGCCATAGCGCATCGAGCCCGTCCCCCCTAAGATGCTTGCATAGAAATTCCTATGCTTTGACCGGTCAGCGGAACAACCGTCCGCCCCGGTGATGTCCGCGCCGTGCGTGGCCAGACCGCCCTTGCGGGTCCTCGGTCTCCGGCCCGGAAACGGCTCCTGCCGCTTCGTCCATCGGCGCCTTTCATGAGAAAAACTCAACGGAACTTGCTGTATCTGTCGAGGAGCCTGTTTATCTTGTCGAACTCCTCCTTGGTGAGGTCGCCGGACTCCAGATAGGTCTTGACGAACTCCTTCGCGTCCTTCGTGGAGACGCGCGATGCCTTGGCGATCACGGTCGCCAGGAACGACGAAGCCTTGGAAGGGTCCATGCTGGACTCGGCCAGAACCTCGTTCATGTCGTACTTAAAAGGATTTATCCTATGCGTGTTAAGCATAGCCTGTCTCTTCGTAGACTCTTTGGTCCTCGGTTTGCTTCCGCTTTTCTTGTTGCTGTTGCGGGAGCCTGTCTTGTCAGTCCCGCTGACGGAGCTGCTCGAGGTCCCCACTACCACTTTATTTTTTTTCAATTCACCAACCAAGATTATAACTCCAGGCTATCGAAACAACGTTGTATATTTAAACAGTTCGTGAGTTCATTTATTAAATAATACGTGCTAGCGTAGAGACATGGACTCAGATGGAACCGAGACCGAGGTTCATGCTACAAATTCCACTTTAATCACATACATTATCCTGTTGGTGACCACAATAACGCTGGCCACCATAGGTCTTGTGATGGGAGACAGCGGAGACCTCATCCTGACCGTCCCGGTTTCGTTCCTTCTTCTGATAACGATCGTCTCGGAGCGCCACACCGTCCATGTCCCTACCCTCACCGTCATAATGATCTGGGTCTCCATGCTCCTGAGCATCGCCGGAAGGCTGTTCTTCGGCGGAAAGGTCCTGTCCATAGTGGCGGACGTCCTAATGGGAGTGAACCTCACCCTGATCGGACTGATCATCGTGTTCATCCTGCTGAAGAGCATGCCAGGGGTGCGCGACGAGAATCCCACGTTCGTCGCCATCATCGCCATCTGCGTCGCCATGTCCGTCTTCGTGCTCATGATGATGACCCGTTATCTCGCATCGAAGGTCATGCACACGATCATGATCCCCGAGGTGGAGGCCCTTATGGAGAGCATGGGCGCGATGATGATCGGATCGGCCATCATCGGAATCCTGTTCGTCAAATACCGGGACAGCAAGATCTTCAAGTACACCGTAAACGACTTCCTAGAGAACAACAGCAGCGTGTTCGGATTCGATGAGAGGGAGAAGTTGGACATCTACGACCTCATCGCAGGCGGAGAATCGGACAAGCTCGAGTTCAAGTCCACAGTCAGGACCAACCTCGCCACCGGGGAGGTCGACAAGAGGATGGAGAAGGCTGTCCTGAAGACGATCGTCGCATTCCTGAACACCGACGGAGGAACCCTGCTGATCGGCGTATCCGACGACGGGGAGATCTGCGGAGTCGACCTCGACAGCTTCGAGAGCCTGGACAAGATGAACCTTCATATGACCAACATGATCGCCAGCGCGATCGGGAACGGATTCATCCCTTACATCAACTTTAAATCCATCGAGTTCGAGGACGGGAAGTACGTCATCCGCGTGAAATGCACCCCCGCGGACAAGGCCGTGTTCCTCAGAGAGGGGAAGAACGAGCAGTTCTACGTGCGTTCCGGACCTTCCAGCGTGGAGCTGACGGGAATGAACCTCGTCAACTACGTCAACAACCGCAACAAAAAGATCCTGTTCAAAAAGACGGGTGCTTGAAAAAGGTTTGATGAGAAGGGGAAGACCCCCTCTCACTTCTTCTCTGCCTCGACAGCTGCCTTGGCCTTTCCGAGAGCCCTCGCGATGATGAGGGTCATGACGACTGCCAGGATGGTGACGATGACAGCGTACACGGCAAGGCCGAGGAGATCGTCTCCGCTACCGAATACCTGGGCGACTGCGGTCTTGATCGTCTCGTTCCAGGCGAGAGCGGCGACGAGTCCGAACGCGGCGGTGATAAGGGCCGCGAAGGTCTCGAGCAACTGAACTTTGAGTTCGGATGATGCCATGGTGTCCAGTAAAACATCGGCACTATATGGATGTGATGCATGGATGGCACGCACAATATAGGAAGTGCGGGGAGAGGGATTCGAACCCTCGAATCACTAAGAACGGGATCTTAAGTCCCGCGCCTTTGGCCGACTCGGCTACCCCCGCTTGATGCACCCCATGCGGATTTCGCTTTTATTTATGTTGTTTCGGATGCTGGTTCGCTGACAATAATATACAGAATCGACATGACGGTTCATGACCGGGAGGGCGCCTTACGGATGGGAGCTGGAGAAAGCGATAAGCGATTGTCTGGATGACAACGACCGCTACGAGTCCCTGAGCGCCCTCCATGCGGCGGTGGAGAAGAAGCTCGTCGAGAGGGGATTGTCCAAAGGAACCACTCCCGAACGCATTAGGCGCATAGGCATCCAGAAAGGGCTTTTCGTGTTCGACATAAAGTACTCCCGCACAGGAAAGCTGAGGACGTACGAGACCTGCCCTGTATGCGACGGGAAGCTTTCGGTGACGTACAACCGCACCATCGACGACAGCTCGGTCATCGTCATGGGGGCAAGGTGCCCCAGATGCGGATACAGCGCCACTTCTGGATTCATGAGGCCGTCGAGATACGTCGTGAGGGCTGCCTGATGGACAGATCGGAGAGGATAGCCGCCCTGAGAAAGGCAGAGGATCTTCTCAACGAAGCGGCCGACCTCATGGACGAGGCGCTCCACATGTCAGGGATGGAGGGCAGGACAGCAGGAAGCTCCGAGACGATACGTCGCATCGCATCATCCCCGGAATTCGGAGGAAGCCTCGCCAACATCGCCCGCGACATGGGATACGAGGACATCGAACAACCCTGCTGGACCCAGCCTCTGATCTCCCCCAAGAACCAGCCGTTCGATGCCGCTAGGAAAACCTATATCGATTCAAACCATTCGCAAGAGTAAGAGGGCCTCCGATGAAGATATGGGAGTTTGCGAAAGTTAAAGGTTCTAAGATAAAAGTGGACAACTGGATGTCCGACACCATGGGCCTGGTGGACGGCGGATGCGTGTACAGCACGCTGTTCAAACACCCCGAGCAGGGGCCCAAGGACTACGAGATCATCCTTTCGATGTTCCCTCAGGAGAACTACCGCACGCTCACCCACGTCACGATGTACCTCGATGACGTCCCGGGATCCAGCGCCCAGGCGGCCGATTTCCTAGCCAAGAAGGAGATCAACATCCTGAACTCCATCTCTCTGAACGGCATCTCCGACACGGTCATCGTGTGGAAGCTCATGGCGGACCTCAACTTCGCCGGAGAGGGTGAGATGCTCGTGGACGCCTTCAACAGCCTGAAGGCCAAAGGAGACACCTCCGTGTCCAAGATCAGGAGGATCGACGTCAAGCCCGCGGAGATCGGAAGGCTGTTCAAGAGCGGATACAGCTCCAACGGGAAGCAGGAGATCAGGCGCGGATACCCCATGACCATCACAGACGGCTGCATCGACGTGTCCGAGCAGTACGGAGACATCCTCGGCGACATCGACGGGAAGAACACGCTGATCACCATCGACGCCGACTCCTGGATAATGTCCCTGACCATCTTCAAGCCCGACACCAGCCTCGTGAAAGTCGGGATAACCATACCCGACTGTCCCGGAGGCATAACCCAGATGCTGAACGTCATCGCTGGATGGAACGTCAACCTGATCTCCGTCTTCAGCAAGATCAAGGTCTGCTACCAGAGCATGTATCTCGAGCTGTTCATGGACATCGGAAAGAGCAAGATGTCCGCGGACGACATCAAGAAGGCCCTTCCGGAAGAGATGGCCAAGCTAAACGGAGTCTACGAGCTCGTCGAGTTCGCCGTCATGAACTGAGAGCGGGGTCCTTCCCCCTCTCGACCCTTTTCAGCAAAAAAACAGCATTATCCTGAATAATTGTTATCAACCGTCGTGACCATGCTCCGTCATGGACCGCCCGATGAAGATCTTTCTGATAGCCGGTGCCGTGATAGTCTTGGCAGTTATAGGATGGATGATCGCATCCATGGTCGGGATATCCTCCGAGCACCACAGCATGGAGGGCGACATGGACCTGGAAGACTACGGCGGCCTGTACACCTTCGATTCCTCCGGAATGAAAGAGGCGTCTGCGGAATCTATAGGGGAAGGGAGCTTCGTCTTCATGGGGGATGACTGGACGCAACAGAACAAGGAGTGCCTGATGACTCTCCTGAAGACATGGATCGACAACCATATCACTATAGTGACACCGAATTACTCGGTGTTCGATCCGTTGAAAGAAAACGTAGCCACCGATTTCGAACCGTCTGCCTGCCTTCATGCCATATGCTCTTCCGGCGGAACCTCGTTCTGCCTGAGCCTGACCTGCGATGACGACTGGATGGCCCACGTTCTCGACCCGGGATGGAAATCAACGGAAAGATCCGTCACAGTCTCCGAAAGCGCACCATACTGCATATCCACTTCCGTGTATCAGAGCGGAAAATACCCGGACATCGTCTCGACCAACATGTACTGGATGAACAACGGCAGGATTCTCCCCATATGGGTGAAGACAGACGAGGGGCTCGTGCCGTTCTCCCCGAATCACGGTTTCGCCTGCGTGAATTTCCTCGACTTCGTCGCTGACGGCATGTACATGAACGAGATTCTAATGGAGACCAGCGCTGGAGAAGGCGTTTCCTACCCAATAGAGGCCAGCCCGAGATTCCAGGAGGACCGCATCGCCTACAACCTGCCAGCCGGAAGCAGGACGCTATATTGGTCTGTCCCCAGATCGGAGTGTAGTCCTTCGACAGCGGCTTCCGATCACGAAAGAGAAGATGGAGCTGGAAATCGGACCACCATGGAGTACAAGTTCTCCGTGCCACCGGAGATCCAGAAGGTGGACGGCGATTTCACGGTGTCAGCAGGTGGATCCTTCTTCCTCATCGACGATTCCGTGAAGACGTTCAAAGGCACGTGCCCCGTCCATATGATGTACCAGGACGGATTGCACAAGCACATATTCGACATCGAAACAGAATTCAATCTTCCCATAGAATGACAAAATGCTCGAAATATTACCATAGCCCTAGTTCAAGTGACGAACACAAGGTTCATTTTCAGACATTTTTCCATATCTTATTTATATATGGCACATCGGTTACAAAATCATGCATATATCCAGATACTCCCGGATGGATACAACCATCAGGCCAGGATCCTTCTTGTCCGTGGTCTACGTCTCCGATGACGAAGGGGACGGTCTGGACATCGAAGAGGTCTCCGCCAAAATACGCGCCGACATAGACTCCATAGACGGCGTCGCGGTGACGTCGGAAGAGACGGATCCCCTGGCGATCAAAGACCTCTTCAGACTTCTCAAGCGCCTGAAGCTTCCGGGACGCGACCTTCTCCTCATCACCGACGGGAACGAGTACAGCGACCTCGACGACCTTGTAGGGGCGGGATACGTGAACTACGTCAACCTCAAGGTGGACGGCCCTCTGGACAAGTCCCAGACGGAATGCGTGAAGATACTGGACAACTGCGGGTGCCCCTACATGGTCACCGCCACTCTCATCCCCGGACGCATATCTGAATCAGCACTGAAGGAGCTGGCCTCGGCGATACCCGGATCCAAGCATCTGATACTGAAGGTCGGAAAGAGCGCCGACCCCACGAGGAAGCTGGATCAGAAAGAGCTGACATCCCTGGCGAACTCCGTGAGAGGAGCCGCCAAGGACGTCAGATTGGTCACTCAGTGAATCTCGAGACGTTCGCATAGAGTCCCGGCACAAGGGTGCGGCTGCTGCAGTTGACATATGTCAACGGGACGTCCACGGTCGTCTTGAAGCGGTCGATTGCCTTGGCGTCCTTCGAGAACATCCCGGCAGACAGCCCGCACTCGGTGTCCTCGAGCTCGGCCATGGCCTCGTCCAGGTTGGCGACCACCCTTATGCTAAGGATGGGGAACCCGGAATCCATGTAGTTCAGGTCGTCCTCCTCTCCGAGGCCGGAAAGGACGGTGAGAGGCACGTAAGGCCCATCGGGGACGTCGCGCTTGGGCGATGCCTTGGCGATGACGAATCCTGCATTGTTCATCAGGAGCTCGTTGTACTTCTTCTCGGCATCCCTGGATATAATGGGTCCGGTGAATGCGGTGTCATTGACAGGATCGTCCACAGAAAGGTCCTTCAGGGCCTCCAGAAGCTTGTCTGTAAACGCCCTCTGCTCATCCGCGGTGACTATGACCTTGGAGCAGGAGAACGGACGCTGGCCGCTGTATGCGAAAGCGGATTCCAGAATGTCGCGGACGGCCGCCTTCATATCGGAGGGCCTGTACACGACGGCGGGGTTCATCCCTTTGATCTCGTTGACGAAAGCCAGCTCGTCGTCCACCTGGAGGAACATGAGATCCTCCAGCCTCTCTCCGGAACCGGTGGCTACGACGCCCTTCACGCGCATGTCGTTGGCCAGCTCCTCGGTGGAGACGTCCTTGCGGTCCACGATCAGATTGAGGACCCCTCCGGGAAGGTTGGCCTTATCCATGAGGTTATAGAACAGGTATGCGGGGTAAGGACAGTATTTGGACGGGTTCATGATGACTGAGTTCCCTGCTATCATGGCGGCCACGGCGTATCCCACAGGAGCCGCGAACGGGGAGTTGTGTGCGGATATGACCGCCCATACCCCGGTAGGAGCCTTCAGGGAGCCTTTCTTTCCGTCTTCGATGGCCTTCTTCATTATGTCGATAAGGGTGTCGACCTCGCGAACCGCGTCCTCGCGGACCATTCCTGTGCTGACGGTGACCGCTGCGGCGAAGAACAGCCTGCGAGCGGTGATGTTGGCCAGAGGAGCCTCGAAAAACGCCGCTCTATCCGCCGAGGGGACCTTCGCCCATTCTGCCTGGGCCTTGACGGCAGCCGTTACAGCCTCGACCATGATGCCGTCCTCAGGCTCCTGGAATATCCCATACCTTATCGTGTCGTCTATGGGGCTGGAGACCACGAACTCGTTTCCGGATGCGATCTTGAACCCCCCATAGTAGCTGGGGTAGTCCTTCTTCTCACCGTTGAGCACGAGCATTATGTTCTTCTCGTACTGACGTCCCTCTTCGGTCGTCTGCAAATCTGGAAGGTCATCCATGCCACCATATCCGAGCGCTGATGTTAAAACATTGTGACCGACGCTCCCATCCAGCCGATGACGCGGAACCAGACAAGCGTCCGGTTCAGCGGGTGAGATAAACTGCCATCGCCGCGGCGATCAGAACAGCCAATATGATGCCGGGGACTACCCTGACCTTGTCCTTCAGCATAGTCTTCATTCTATCGAAGGAAGAACAGAAAGGAGCATATTTATAATTTAGGATATCCTAAATTAATAGAACGGAATAAAAATACAACTAAACCAGGCAAATCGGAGAAGAAAAACGCTGGAAAACAATAGAAAGTCAAAAGAACAAAAATAGGATGGTGGACCCAGCCGGATTTGAACCGGCGACCTCCGCCGTGTGAAGGCGACGTCATAACCCCTAGACCATGAGTCCGTACACCACCTCATTCAATTTTACTATAAAAATACTGGCTCTCGATAAACAAACATCGAAAGAAACCATCGGAAAACAAGAGTACAATCCTCTGTGGGATCCCGGAAAGATGAAGGAGGAGTCTTCCCGGGTTTCCCACAGATATTTGGACGTATCATCCAATATAACACGCCAGTATTTATAACCATGTACACTTGGATGAAACCTTCAACACAATCGGGCAAAATTGTAATACTGTCGATGAACAATGTACAGTTCTAAACACCATTGGTGCAAAAATGAGTGGACCCGGCCGGGATTGAACCGGCGACCTTCGCCTTGTAAGGGCGACGTCATAACCACTAGACCACGAGTCCTCAATCTCCCCAACCGATTGCCGTATATAAAAGTGGCTATCAGGGATCGCAGCACCGATGAAACGGAAAATGATATCGTGGGGAGGCAAAAAGTCGGGACGCTAAATGGGAGGAATTGGCAAACGATGCATCCCGACTTAATGGATGCAATATCCCAGACTATAAAACTGATATAAAAATGAAATGTTAGCTGGATTATACTGTAGACTATAACGTTACATATTCAGTATCGAAAAGAATCAGCTTGTCCCTGGCGATCCCTGCATCCGATGTCAGCAGGAACCGCCGATACCTGAAAAACAACCTTTAACCGATAATAAATAGCAAAATGCTCAACTATAAAATACTGGAAAGATATGCAGATGCGTTGCGATTGTAGTCCAGCGGTTAGGACGGATGCTTCCCAAGCCTCTGACCCGGGTTCGAATCCCGGCAATCGCACTCATCTTCCATTTTCTGTTGTATTGTAAACCGAACTTCGTAGGGCTCGTCTGCATCCACGGCTCAACTTATAATAACTGAGCAGCCATAAGGTGAGGCGATTCATATGATAGAGATAGACGGTTCCAGAGGCGAGGGCGGAGGGCAGATGGTACGCACCTCTGTCGCTATGGCTACCGTCACCGGAGAGGAGACCCACCTCACCCGTATAAGGGAGAACAGACCCACCAACGGCCTATCGAAGCAGCATTGCGCCGCCGTGAACGCCGTAGCCGAGATGGCCGGATCCACGGTCGAAGGCAACACCGTAGGGTCCAGAGAGCTCACGTTCAAACCTGGAACGGATCACGTCTACGACATCCAGATGAACATCGGAACCGCAGGTAGCGTCAGCCTCGTGCTGCAGGCCATGTTCCTGGCCGCCCGCAACCACAAGAAAAGGTTGTCGGTAGACATCAGCGGCGGAACCAACGTCATGTGGGCCCCTCCCATCGATTCCTATCAGTATCTTCTGTTCCCTCTTCTGAAGAAGATGGACATCCACGCCGACGTGAAGATTATCGACAGGGGATTCTACCCGCAGGGCGGAGGAAGAGTCATAGCCTCCCTCGACCCGATCGACAAGATCAAGCCCCTGGATATCGAGACGCTCGGCGAGCTGAAGAGCATCAAAGGAGTGTGCTTCAGCCAGAGGCTTCCCGACTGGATGACCCGCGACATGATGCACACCTGCGGAGAGGCCCTCGCCAAGTACGGAGACGTGGACTTCGAGGTTCAGAGAACCGAGGGCGACTCCCGCGGAGCAGGGATAGTCCTTGTCGCGGAGTTCGAGAACGGGATGCTGGGAAGCAACGCCCTCACCTCCCGCGGGCACTCCCCCGAAAAGGCTGGAGAAGACGCCGCGGCAGACCTCATCAAGGAGATGGACAGCGGCGCCACCATGGACGTCCACACCGCAGACCAGGTCCTGCCCTATATGGCGATGGCAGGCGGCAGGAGCGGATTCTCCGTCTCTCGCATAAGCAGGCACCTCCTGAGCCAGATGGACACCCTGGAATCCTTCCTCGACGTCAAGTTCGGAGTCGAGAGAAAGGAAGACATATACAGGTTCACCATTGCCCCCGGCGATAACAATGCGGCCGTTCATCCACATTAACTGCGCCATGTCCGCCGACGGGAAGATCGCCGGCGAGGACCGCACCCAGGTCAGGATCTCCTCCGAAGAGGACAAGGCCCGCGTAACCAACCTCAGAAGGAAGTACGACGCCATTCTCGTAGGAGTAGGAACGGTCATCGCGGACGACCCCCATCTCACCGTCAAGGGAGCAAACTACGACACCAACCCTGTGCGCATCATTCTGGATCCCCACGGAAGGACTCCCGACGAGGCGAAGGTCCTGAACGAGGCCGCCCCGACCGTCATGGTCACCCTCGAGGACTGCGACAGGGAATGGGACTGCGAGGAGACCATCCGTAAGGGGAAGGACATGATCGACCTTCCCGCCGTCATGGAGGAGCTCAGCGAGGAGATCGGCCTCGAGAGCATACTCGTGGAGGGCGGAGGACGCACCATATCGGAATTCTTCAGATCCAAGCTCGTGGACCGCTACACCGTGTTCGTCGGCGGCCTTGTCATAGGCGGAGCCGAGGCCCCCACGCCCTGCGACGGGAACGGATGGGTGCTTGACGAAGGCGTGAAACTGGAGCTGATGGAGTGCGAAGTCCTCGGGAACGGAGCCCTTCTGACCTTCGAGCCGAAGTTCTGAATCGATTCTTTACCGGCTGGAGCACGAACTTGAAGTTGTTGAACTCCGAGCCGTAAACCTCGCTGGACACGATCTCGTACTGGTTGCCGGTCGCGTCCTCGAGGACCTTCATCATGAACCCGGAGGCGTATCCGCCGAACGATTTGGCGGAGCCCTCGGTCATGGTCATCTTATCGGACAGGATGATGGTCAGAGGGTTCAGAGAATAGATGTGGACCTCTCCGATCCCCATCTTGGAATAATACTCGCGGGCGTTGGCGACCGTCTCCTCGAGCGTAGAGCCGGTCAGGGCGCCATACAGGGCCGTAGCATGCAATCCCCCCAGGATGCTGGCCATCGGCTCCACGGACAGCCCTATGCCGTCGAGGCCGAGAAACATGAACCTCATCATGGCGTCGCGGGTCTTGGCGGGATCCTCTACGATGTCGGAAAGCGTGTTGATGATCATGTCCATGGACTTCTCGTTGGGAGGACGAGAATAGGCGAACCTCACCGATATCAGAGTGTACACCTTCCTGCGGCTGTCCTGAGGATCGTCGTAAGTGGATATCAGCCCCTCCTCGACCATCTTGTTGAGGTGAACCGACAGCGTGGACTGAGCTTTTTTAAGAGAATGGGATAGATCCGTCAGGGACTTGTCAGAATTTCTGATCTCCGCGAGGATCCTTCTGTGCACCTCGTTGGAGACCTGAACCAAGCCTTTCTGGGTGTAATAAATCTCGAAATCTGTGAGTGGCCCGTCTCCCATGTCTCGACAAAGTTATTTGCGTTTAAAACAGTTATGTTCATTTCCATAGACGCTTAATTTGGGAAATTCCTTATATATAGCGTTAAATAGGCCAGGTGATAAGATGAGGGCGAGAATAGACGGAATCGTACACGATATCAAAGCGGTCTGGTTCGAGAACGGAAAGGTCATGATGATCGACCAGCGGGAGCTTCCCGCCAAGGTGGTCCTCGTAGGATTCGACGACTACCTCGACGTCGCGGAGGCCATACGCAACATGACCACCCGCGGAGCGCCCTCCATAGGAGCTACCGCCGCCTACGCCATGTGCCTGGCCGCCCTGAAGGGATGCGACATCCAGAAGGCCGCCAAGGACGTCAAGGCCGCCCGCCCCACCGCCAACGACCTGTTCTACGCCGTTGACTACATGTGCGACAGGCTCTCCAAGGGGGAGGACCCCGTCAAGGCCGCCGACGGATACGCCCAGATGATGATCGACAAGTGCACCCTGATCGGGGAGTACGGATCCGCTCTCATCAAGGACGGGATGAAGGTCATGACCCACTGCAACGCCGGCGCTCTGGCCACCGTGGACGTGGGGACCGCTCTGGCGCCGATGAGGAAAGCCTGGGCCCAGGGGAAGAGGTTCTTCGTGTACGCCTCGGAGACCAGACCCCGCCTGCAGGGGATGCAGCTGACCGCCTGGGAGCTCAACCAGGAGGGGATCGACCACGCCATCATCCCCGACGGAGCATCCGCATACTACATGTCCAAAGGAGTGGACCTCATCATCACCGGAGCCGACAGGATCGCCGCCAATGGAGACTTCGCCAACAAGATCGGAACCTTCGACAAGGCGATCGTCGCGAAGCACTTCGGGATACCCTTCTACGTCGCCGCTCCCATATCCACTTTCGACTTCTCCACCGCGACCGGCGAAGGCATAGTCATCGAGCAGCGCGCCGAGGAAGAGGTCACCATGATCGGAGACCGCAGGATCGCCCCTGTAGGATCCAAGGCCCTCAACCCCGCTTTCGACGTCACCCCTGCAGAGCTGGTGACCGGATTCATCACCGAGAAGGGGATCCTCAAGCCGGACGAGATCAGCAAGGTGAGACGATGAACGAGATGTACGCCCGCGAGCGCCTGGCGGAAATCTGCAAGCTGCTGTACGACAGGAAGATCACCGTGTCCGCCGGGGGCAACATGAGCGTCAGGATCAACGAGAGCGAGGTCCTCATAACCCCTTCCGGAGTGAACAAGGGGTTCCTGAAGCCCGAGGACATGGTCAAGCTCTCGCTGGACGGAAGGGTCCTCTCCGGAGGGAAGCCCTCCATAGAGCACAGATTCCACCTCGCCCTGTACAGGATGAATCCCGAGACCAATGCCATCGTCCACTGCCACCCCCTCTACTGCACCGCTCTGGCGGTAGCCGGGAAGGACATCAGGTGCAACATCACCCCCGAGGGAGTCCTCCTTCTCGGAGGGGTCCCGACGATACCCTACTTCACCCCGGGCTCGGAGGAGCTCGTGGAAGCCGTGGCCAAGGAAGGGCATGCCATGGCGATGATCATGGCCAAGCACGGCGCCCTCACCCAAGGCCGCACCCTCGTGGAAGCCTACAACCGCATGGAGGAGCTCGAGCTCCAAGCCCATCTCCAGATGCTGGTGGGCGACGTAGAGGACCTCCCGGCGGAGGAGATCGCCAAACTTTCGGAGATGAGAAAATGACCATACTTGTCACCAAATGGTTCGGGACCTTCCTTATCGACGAGAAATCCGGGAAGATCACCGACAAGCGCATCATGCCCCACGACACCCACAGAGTGGCCGAGAAGCTGGCCGAGATGCAGAGGGGCAACCTCCTGGAGGAGGAGAGGGAGCTCGCCGCCACCGTAGAGGGGAAGCTCGCAGTCGGAGACCGCAGGCAGTCCGAGCTCGGAAAGCCGACCCTGTTCGACTCCTCGTTCGTCACGCCCAACAGGTTCGGATTCGATGACAAGTTCATGCACGAGGTCATGATGGACCTCGGGAAGCTGAGGACGTCCGAGCCCATCCCCCGCGACAGGAACCTTGTCCAGGCCATCAGAAACCTGGACGACCAGATAGCCACGATCAACCTCTACGACGAGAGGCTGCACGAATGGTATGGGATGCACTTCCCCGAGCTCGCCGACTACGCCCACGACGCGAGATACGCCGACCTGGTGGCCAGATACGGCGACAGGGACCAGATCATAGAGGAGCTGGGGCTCGACATCTCGTCCATCGGAGCCGACTTCGACCCCGAGGACATGCGTGCGGTCCAAGACCTCGCTGACACCCTCTACCGCCTCTACGACGACAAGTCGAGGACCGAGGAGTACATCCAAGGGATCGTATCGGAAGCCTGCCCTAACATGTGCGCCGTCCTGAGCGCCCCGCTGGCCGCCCGCATGATCTCCCTCGCCGGAGGACTGGAGAGGCTCGCTTCCCTGCCTTCATCCACCGTCCAGCTCCTAGGAGCCGAGAAGGCCATGTTCAGGCATCTCAAGTCCGGGAAGAGGCCCCCGAAGCACGGAATCATCTTCCAGCATCCGGAGATCCACAGGGCCCCGTACTGGCAGAGAGGAAAGATCGCCCGCGCGCTGGCAGGAAAGGTCCTGATAGCAGCGAAGATCGACCAGTACCACGGAGACTTCCGCGGAGACATCCTCAACGAGGAGTTCGCGAAGAGGGTCGCCGACATCAAGAAGCGCTACCCCGAAGCTCCCAAGAAGCCCCAGAAGAGCCGCAAAGGCCAGAAGGGCGGAAAGGGACGCTCCAAAAAGCACTGAATTCCCAAACCGTTAAAGACGATCCGGCCGAGCCACGGTCGGGTCTGTCTCTTCATTTTCAATCCTATGATGAATAACAAGAGGTTTCGCCAAGGGATGCCCTCGGAGCTTAAAGTTTGTTCAGGCCGTCTGGGTCAGGATCTTTCCCTGGCCGATGAAGGTCTTTCCGACGATGTTGTCTACGGTAATCGACCCTTTTCTACTTTTCCTCCTGACCTCGCCACATCGTGAATGCTGAACGTGGTCTGGCCTATTCGCCACTTGGATGCTTTCATAGCATCCGCTACCATCGTTTACGATTGTTTCTGGTCCCACGCTCCGATTTCAGACCGGAAT
>SUSZ01000019.1 GCA_015063165.1 Thermoplasmata archaeon | reverse complement strand
CGCGAATTCCTGATTTCCGAATTGGAATCGAGGTTCAACCAGGAAGCATCGAAGCTCACGTATTCTGAACATTGGAGATCGATTTTTTATCAAGTGTTATTGTAAATTGTTAGGTAATATACTATAAGTTTTTCGGTGCATGCAATGTCGTTGTGCCTTAGGCAGGAGCTCGGGATCTGTAGGCTGTCCGCATCTGAATCTGATCAGTCCGTTCATCATCTCGTCCAGTATATACCTGCAGCCTGTCGTTCCGACGAGCGTCCTTCCGACCAGGTTTACCATTCTTCCGTACGGCATCCCAGTTTCCACGAAGCTCAAGAAGGGCTGGTTGAGCCTTCCTTCGAGCGCTCTCAATCCGTCGCAGAACACTATCTCCGAATCATGGTCAGGGCCGCCGACGGCATCGGAGAATCCCGACGATTCCAGAAGGTCCAAGGTCTCCCTCTCATATTCGCTGTCCAGGAGTTCCACCGAGAAGGGGGCCATTCCGAACGACTCCATGAGCCATCTCATAAGGGGATATGTCGTCGAGGATTCTCCGACGATAGCGAATCCTTTGGAGTGCAATCCGCGAATGGCGCGGTCGTATCCGTTGAGCTCGGAATGGACCGATTTCGCCTCCTCGTCTATGAATTCTAGGGCAGGGGATGGGTCTGCACCCATCGCATCTGCCACTTCGCGGACGAAAGAGCGCGTTGAAGGGTATCCGACCGGGGCTCCAGCGGTCGGTCTGAGGCTAGGGATTCCGAACCTCTTCTCCAGATGGTCGGATGTGCGTCTGCACAGCTCTGGACGGACCATGATGTTCAGAGCGGCTTTTCCCAGGCCTTTCGCAACGTCGGGGTCCGGCATGCACCCTAGTACGCAGTTTATCTTGACGCCCATCAGCGCTAGCAGCCGCTCGATTTCCCTTGATCCTTGCTTCCATCCGAGGTCGGTGACCCCGTAGCCTAGTATGTTGACGGAGCCGTCGTTTCCTCCGTCCAGGTCCGTTTCTGCGAGTATCGCGCATGCGGCGGTGTCGTACCCCTCGGAGAACCCCATCTCAGAGAGGTCCTCAGCAATGGATATGGTGTCAGATGGGCTGTCATAACAATGCATGGATGCTGCGAGCGTATCTACCACCAGAGGGCGCCTTCCGGTGATAGATGTAACCGTGCGCACAGCCTCGGAGACCTTGTCTTCGGATCCGAATACGAGGTCCTCGTCGTCAAGAAATGTGCAAGGCAGGTGCTGCTGCCTGCTGAAGAAGCTGGACCTGCAGCATGCGGTCCCGTCATGGATCCCAGGGGCCAGATCGTGCAGGAGCGTCTGCATCCGCGAGCGACATCCTCCAGGGCCGTTTACCAGAGCGCAGGACAGGCCGATCGTCTCTGCGGCGAGGGCGGCGCCAAGGAGGCCGTCCGGAACGGTCATCATAGCCCCGTCTCCCATGTGGGATTGCAGGTTCTGAGGGAATCCGACACTATGCGCGCCCAGTGGACCGATCCTTTGATCCCATAGTACTTCGAACCGAGGGGCGCCCACTTGAAACCTTGTCTCGCGTCCCCGTAGAGGTCATCCGTGATTACGATGTCGATGGAATCGTCCTCGGCTATCCTTTTCATGGCGCATGGGCCTATGCCGGTCAGCATCCTCGCTCTTCCTAAGTCGCTGTCATGCTCCTGGATTCTAGGTCCTGCCGACTTCGAATAGGCTATGACCGCCAGATCGGCTCTTAAGAAGCGGAGGGCTTCGGTCTGCCATGCCATGTCGTTTCCGGTCGAGCAATGGAGCGCCACCCTTTTTCCCTCGAGCCTGTCGATGTATGCCGACATTCCGCGCTCGTACTCCTCACTGAGGCCTTTTTCCGCGTCCTTTTGGCGCCATCCCAGCTCGGGCGCATATTCTGCTATCTTCCTGGTCCATTCCAGGCTCTTCTCCAAGCCCATAGGTATGTCCAGCTTCAGCGCAGGGCGCCTGCCGGTGGACTTGGAGATGCGCTCGCACATCCAATTGTTAAAAGGGGTGGATCCGAGCTGTATGTCGTACTCCGCTTTGCAGAATCCGTCTATGTCCTTCATTTCGCAATAGTCCAGGAAGCGGAAGCGTACTCTGATCCCCATCCTGGATAGTATGTCGTCGAACACATCCCTCGCCCAGTCCCTCCCGTATCCGTAGAACCATCTGGCGATGAGATTGGCCGTTCCGCTTTCGGTCTCCATCGGGCGCATTCTGCTCACGAGCGCTTCGACCAGGCCCGTGCTCCCTCCGAACCTTCCGTGGAGGAGGGGGCTGTCCGCATCCACGGGTATGACCTCGGCTCCGTGTCTGCGTCCTGTCGCGTCCCCGATTCTGCGGATGTCGGACCCCACCATCGCGGAAGCGCATGTTGGAACGAGGAACATGAATCTGAATCCGTCCGCCCTCGCTTTAGCCACAGCCAGGTCCACGGCGGACTCGGGGTCGGTAGCCAGGATGCGGCCATCAAGGGACGTGCTGTATATGCCTGGCGAGAACGACGAACCGCGTCTTTCGGCGAGTCCGTTGGCCATGCGGCGCATGAACGCCATCTCCATGAGGTAGGAGCATGTCCTCGGGCCGTCGAGTATCAGCGCGGCGTCGCGTATCTTCATGACCCCGTCCGCGGCTCCATGGGAAGCGCACGAATGGACGACGTTGTTCTCCCCTCTCGGCCTTCCGCGGATAGGGTCATCCATGACGAACCTGCAGCCTGGACGCGGAGCTTCATCATGATGCGCTCCATCAGCAGGGGTCCCTCTCGCGATGGCCGTCATGCCCTCCTCGGAAAGGTGGGACGGAGCGAACAGGGGCCCATTCGCTTCTATCGTGTCGCAAAGTCTCCTCATGGAAGCCGCAGGATTGGAGTCGGGGAACATGTCAGACAGGCATCTCCCTTCCGATTCGGACCTGCAGAACAGGTTGGAACGCTCGATACGGCAGACGATCGGTATGCCGACGGCTTTGGAATAGGTTTCGGCCGACGAATCGTCTCCCCGTGAGTTGAGGATCAGCCCCATCACGCATTTCGTCGGATTGATTCTTTCGAGCGCTCTGAGTATGTTGTTCGCAGCGTAGAGCGACATGAACTCGCCTGATGTGACTATGAGTATCGCATCTACGTTGGCTCTGCGCGCAGGTATGGAGAATCCTCCGCAAACAACATCCCCCAGAACATCGTACAAGCGGTAGTCCGAATCCACCGAGGACAGCCTGTCCAGCAAAATCTCCAGTCTTTTTCCGGCGCATCCTCTGCCGGGTTCTGGCCCATCGCATTCGGCGCACATTACGCCGTTGGAGCCTATGACTAGTGGATCCGACCGGATGCCAGTCGCTAATGTTTCGATGGTTTCTCCTTTTGTCAGAAGCCTTGTGGAGTCATGCTTGGGGTCACAGCCTACATGGAGGACGCTGTAGCCTCTGGACGACAGGATGAATGAGATATTGGACGATATCGTTGATTTGCCGATTCCGCCCTTTCCGTAGACCGCGATGCGAAACACGGCTTTGAATTATAATCTGTACTTAATCAAATACGGTGGGATCTCGTTTCATTTCAATTTTTGTTGAATCGATGTTAAGGTCATTTCATCCCATTTTCCAGCTTGTACAGGGTGTTGGTCAGGGTGTTTATCAGCTTCGGGCTCACGAGGCTGTACACCCTGTTTTTCCCTTTGACCTCGCTGGACAGTATCCCTGCATTGCGGAGCATGCGCAGATGGTATGATGCGTCGTTCGGAGCCAGTCCCAGCTGTTCGCAGATTTGCGTCACGGACATGTCCTCTATCTCCAGCATCTTGACTATGTCCAACCTGACCTTGTTGGCGAGGGCGGCGATTATCCTGTCGTCCACTCTCTCCGAGGGAATCTTCCGATCTGCATCATCAGAGGCTTTCTCCTCTACGGATTTCCTGCATGCGGTCAGAATATATTTGCAGGGGGCTTTGATCATGCCCCTGTCCATGAAGACCTCGCATTCCGCTATGTCTCTGAAGTTTATCGTGAAGTCTTCGAAACCTATGCCTGGAAGGAACCAAAGCTCCCAGCTGGGGCGGCGTATCCTGTTGGAATAGTTGTCGCCCGCGTCCTTCTCGAGTCTGCTGGGATCGATGTCGGGGCCGAGAAGCATCTCCAGATCGTCTTTGCCGTATCTTCTGAACATCTGCTCTCTTCTGTTCTGGTACAGGGGGTTCTTCTTGTAGAACAGGTAGTTACCGTCTATTATCACAAGGAATCCGCCTGGGGCGAGGAGGTCTTTCCAGTGGAGGACCGCTTCTTTTATGTTGTCGATGCAGAAAAGCAGGTCCTTTGCCACCACGACGTCGAACATCCCTTTCGGAAAGTTGGTGTAGCAGGCATCTCCTTTGACGAGCATGATGTGAGCGCTGAACTTCTTGGCCGAGAGGCGCGCCTGCTTGATCATCTCCTCGCTGGAGTCCATCCCCACGGCTGTATGGCCTAGGAGGGATGCCTGTATCGCGACCTTTCCAGCACCGGTTCCTAGATCCAGTATCTTGAGCCTGCGCCCAGGCAGAGGGAGCGAACGCAACGTCTGTTCCAGATTGAAATCCGAGAACAGGTCATATCTTGTCATTTCCCCCCATTTATCTGCGTAATCGTCCCAAAATTTGTTTTGTTCCATAATTTATAGGCAGCAATGACGTCACATTTCAAAAATATTTGGTATAAATCATGTTAAATCATTAAGATTTAAATATTATTAATCGCACAACCGAATTGGAACTATCATCCGAAGGTGGTATGTTTGGATAACAAAGCAATCATTGCAATATTCGCCGTGGTGTGCATAATCATCGTAGCGGCCGCAGCGTTCATGTTATTGAACAACAGCGGAAGCAGCGACAGCGGCGATCATAAGGGCGATGTAGCGTCTCCGACCGGAAGGCTCGTGGTGTACGGCAACGCCAACAACGACGATTACATAGACAAGAATGATGTCGACTACATCAACAGCATAATAAGCGGAAAGGTCACCTGGAACCAGAAGAACAACAAGTATGCTGACGCCAACCTCGATGGCAAGATCGATGATAGCGACGTCAAACTTGTCCAGAAGATAATAAACCGCGAGAGCGTCGATATAAGCTACGACGAGTTTCACTTCGCACGTGCCGACCACCCCCGTGACAATGCGGTCGTCACCAACACCATCAAATATCCTGTGAAATGTGATACGATCGCGGTGGGCTACTACGAGGTGGGCTATCTCATGACGATCCTCGGCCTTTGGGACAAGGTCAAATATGTCGACGAGAACACGTCCGGTCACTACATGGATTATCCGAGCAAGGATCTCCCCATCATTGGGAACTTCAAGACCATCGATGCGGACGCCATCCACAACAGTGGTGTGGACGTATTCATCGGATACGGGACCTACCAGAAACAGGCACGCGAAGACCTCAGAGCAATGCACTCGCCCACCCAGGTCATCGAGATACAGGGACAGGGGATCGACTGCCTGTCCGAGGTGGTGACCATGGGATTCCTTCTTGACGCCAACAAGAACGCCCGCAAATGGATCGACTTCTACGACAAGACAATGGACAAGATCAACGATGCGGTGAAGGACATCCTCCCTCAGAACTATAACAGCTACTATGTTCTGAAAGGGGCCAACGATGCGAACGCCACCAACCTCACCATCCACGCACAGGGAAGCGACCGCTCCTACCCCGATCTGCAGTGGATCCTGGAGCTTCCAGCGCAGAATTTCGGAAAGGGGGACACATACCAGATCAGCAACCTGGATGTCGATTACTTCGTCAACCATCCGTCTGATTATCTGATATGGTCTTTCACCGGCAATCAGGCGAGGGACTGCCCTGCTGCGATCCAGACCTTCCCTGAGTTCCTGAAAGGGACCCAGGCGTACGAGAACGGCAACATTATAGGTTTCGCATACACGATGTTCAATTCGTACTACGGGGTCGGGATGCTACTGTATCTCGCAGGGATGCTGTATCCGGGCCAGATTGACATGGACGATGCTTATCAGACCCTTGTGGACTACTACAACCAGTTCCACTACTACGGCTACAGCGAGGACAACAAGAACTTCCTGGTCTATAAGTGGGAGCCTAAAGCCTGAACAAACGATGGGGGGCCTCCCCCATCAAATCTTGATCCGAGCCTGGGAGGGGAAATAACGGAAAACATCGAAGACGACAGGCTCATCAGCGACGTGGTTCGCGATGCCGTCAAGAGATACAGGAGGAACCTAGAGAATGTTCCCGAGGACAGCCCGGAATTCAACGAGTACCATCGCGCCATCGTCCTTAAATGGGTCTTCATCTGCGCATGCATTACAGTTATGATCATAGTCATGGGTGTCGCGATCACCATCGGAGATACCCCGATTGGCTTCTTCGAAACATACGAGATCATCTTCAACCATCTGTTGCATGGGGCGCCTCCGGAAGGAAGCCCGGAGTTCCTGAAGGATTATCTGGTCATCAACATAAGGATGCCCCGCATAGTGATAGGCATGATCGTCGGGAGTGCGCTGGCGGCCTGCGGGGTCGTCATGCAGAACGCGCTCAAGAATCCGTTGGCCGACCCGTATACCACGGGGGTATCCTCTGGTGCCGTGTTCGGGGTCACCATTTCCTCCCTGTTGGGCGTGACCATAGTGTCCGACGTGTACTACATATCGACGTTCGTGAACGCTTTCGTATTCTCTCTCGTTCCGGTCCTCATCATCCTGCTGATATCCAAGCTGCGTAGCGTGTCGCCCGTCACCATGATAATGGCGGGAATCTCGGTGATGTACGTTTTCAATGCGATGAGCACGGTGCTGAAGCTGATGGCCGATCCCAACGATCTCGCCGATCTGTACAAGTGGTCCGTCGGTTCTCTGACGTTCGTCGGGTGGGGCGCTGTTCCTTTGATGCTGTCCACCACCGCAGTCGGGCTGGCGATAATGATGGTCCTGACCAAGAGGCTCAACATACTGGCGACCGGGGATGAGAATGCTACGGCCATGGGCGTGAACGTCGATTCGATGCGCAGGTTCCTGCTGCTGATCGTCGCGATGGTGGCTGCTGTCAATGTTGGTTTCGTGGGCCTGATAGGGTTCGTCGGCCTGGTGGCGCCACACATCGCGCGCATATTCGTGGGGGCCGACAACAGATATCTCCTGCCCGCATCGGCGGCGTTCGGTGCTGCTCTGCTGATAGCGGCCGATCTCATAGGCAGGACGATAATCTACCCCTCGATACTGCAGGTGGGTGTGATAACTGCGTTCATGGGCGGACCCATGTTCCTCTGGCTGTTGCTCCGCAAGAACAGCAATATGTGGTGATGGCATGAAGCTAGATTTCCAGCATCTTTCATTCGGATACTCGCCTCAGCACATGGTGTTGGACGACGTCTCGTTCACGTTGGACGGTCCGGGACTGGTATGCATAATAGGCCCCAACGGGGTCGGCAAGTCCACTTTGATGAAGTGCCTCATCAAGATAAACAAGCCTACCGGGGGCGATTTGAGGATCAACGACAGGTCTGTCAGCGAGATGAGCATCAAAGACGTGTCGAAGGTCGTGGGGTATGTGCCGCCGTTCTCCGACGACCTGTTCTCGATGACCGTCATGGACACTATCCTGATAGGTAGGCACAACCACCAGAAATGGAGGACCAGCAAGAAGGATCTGGCTATGGTGCATAACGTGATGGAGCTCCTGGACATAGGGGACCTGGCGATGCAGCAGTTCTCCAAGCTGTCGGCCGGACAGCATCAGAGGGTGGCTCTGGCCAGGGGGCTGGTGGAGGAGACGGAGATACTGCTTCTCGATGAGCCAACCTCCAATCTGGACGTCAGGCACCAGGTTTTCGTCATCGAGATGCTCCGTGCGCTGGCGGAGGCGGATGACAAGCTCGTGCTGATGATAAGCCACGATCTCAATCTTGCGGCAAAGTACGCCCACAAGGTCATATTGATGGAATACCCTGGCAAGTTGCGTGCGATAGGCGATCCGGCGGAGGTCATAACAGAAGAAAACATCCGCGATGTTTATGGGGTGGAATGCGAGGTCGTCAACCATGGCGGTCGTCCCCATGTAATACTGGGTTCGGCATTGAAATGACCTGTCCGCCCAGGCTTCCCTCCGGGATCCTCTCCTCTGCCTGCTCATCCTGTTGAAGGGCTTCAAGGGAGCGCTTAGCAGCTGGGCAGGGCATGGACGCCCGACTCCTTACGATCCGTTAATGCCGGAAGCATCGAGCCCGGCGATCGTGTCCGATTATTTGTCCTGGGATCAGCCTTAATAATAAATATATCGGCATCATGGGGAGAATTCGCAGGGAAGAGCATGGCGACGATCGAGGAGCAGATCAAGGAATTGGAGGAGCAGATCTCCAAGACCAAGTACAACAAGGCCACGGAGGGCCACATAGGCAAGCTGAAGGCCAAGATCGCTCGCTTGAACGAGGAAGAGGAGAAGAGGCGCGCCTCCAAAGGCGGGAACACCAAAGGATTCTACGTCAAGAAGGCGGGAAATGCCACCGTCGCCCTGGTCGGATTCCCTTCCGTCGGTAAGTCCACCCTTCTGAACCAGCTCACCGGAGCCAAATCCGAAGTGGGCGCGTACCACTTCACCACCCTCGACGTCGTTCCCGGAGTCATGGAGTACAACCATGCCAAGATCCAGATCCTGGATATGCCTGGACTGATCAAGGACGCCTCCCGCGGAAAGGGAAGGGGAAGGGAGGTCATCGCAGCCGCAAGGTCCGCCGACGTCATCCTTCTGGTTGTGGACATCTTCAACCCCAATATGAACGTCCTGTTCAAGGAGCTGTACAACGCGGCTATCCGTCTCAACCAGAAGAGGCCGGACGTCGTCATCACCCCAGGGGATCACGGAGGGCTCCTCGTCAAGCCAACCGTGAAGCTCACGAAGATCACCGTGGAGACCATCAGGGACATGGCGGCCGCGTACGGCTACATCAACGCGACAATAGTGGTCCGCGAGGACATCGACGTGGAGCAGATGCTGGACATACTCGCAGGCAACAGGGTGTACATCAAGGCCGTCATGGCCATCAACAAGGTCGACCTCGCCAAGCCTGGACAGCTCGAAGCGGTCAGGGAGATGCACAAGCAGTACCTCAACGTCCCTGTCTCCGCAGCTACCGGATACGGGATGGACGAGCTGAAGCAGGCTATCTACGACACTATCGACATGATCCGCGTCTACCTGAAGCCGCAGGGACAGGAAGCCGACATGGACATCCCTCTCATCGTCAAGCGCGGGAACACCGTCGGCGATGTCTGCGAGCTCATCCACAGGGACTTTAAGAACAACTTCAGGTACGCCATGGTCTGGGGCAAGAGCGCCAAGTTCCCCGGCCAGACCGTCGGAATGGACCACAAGGTCGAGGACGAGGACATCCTGTGCATAATCGTCAGAAGATGACTTCCGCTTCGTGGCGCGAGCATGGCGGCAGACTGGAGATTATACGAGACGGCATTTATCGGATTACATGCCGACAGGTGGAACCATGGACGAGCTGGCGATCATAGAGTGGATGCAGGGGGCGTCTCCTGCTCTGGACGGGTTCATGATGCTCGTATCGGGCTTGGTGACTTATGCGGCGATATGGTTCGTCCTCGCGTTCCTGTTCACCTGCCATCCTAAGCACAGGGAGCTGGGGATCGCCGTCGTCTTGGCGGTCGTCATATCGTTCATCATTGCCGACCTGATCCTCAAGCCCATGGTATGCCGCGTCCGGCCTTACGACGTCGTCGACATAGAGCCGATCGTGGACAGCATCTTATCCTACTCGTTCCCTTCCGGCCATACGACCTATTCGTTCGCGGCGGCGACCGTCATCTTCATCTATAACAGAAGATGGGGGGCCCTGGCGCTCGCGTTCTCAGTTCTGGTGGGGGTATCGAGGGTCTACCTCTACATGCATTGGCCAACGGACGTCCTGGCCGGAGCCGTCGTCGGGGCGCTGTCAGCCCTCGCCGCCGTGTGGCTGGTCAGGAGGTTCTATGTTGGGGACCTCGAATCTGAAGGATGACATGCGGGGACCCATGGTCGTCGATGACCTCGCAGGGGACCTCGTACACCCTCTCGATCATCTCCTCGGTGACGATGTCCTTGGGCGCCCCCATCCCGTAGAGCTTCCCCGGAGGTTCCATCACCAGCACCTCGTCCGAGAACTTCGCGGCGAGGTTCAGGTCGTGGCTTATCATGAGGATGGTCATCGCGGTCTTCTCGCAGAGCGTCTTCAGGAACGCGGACACGTACATCTGGTGGCGTATGTCGAGGTTGGAAGTGGGTTCGTCCAGGATCAGTATCCTGGGCTCCTGGACCAGCCCTCTGGCCAGAGAGACCTTCTGCCTCTGGCCCGCGGACAGCTCGCTGAAGTACCTCATCGCCAGGTCGCCGATGTCCATGCTCTCCAATGCCCCATGGGCTATGGCGAGGTCCTCCGGCGTCGTCCTCCATCTCTGATGCGAGTACCTCCCTATCAGGACGGTATCGAGGACGGTCAGGACGTTGAAGTCCGCGTTCATCACCGGCACGTACCCCACGGTCTTGGCCAGTTCGCTCAGCTTGTAGTCCTTGACCTCCTTGCCGTACACGGAGACCTTCCCCGAATCCGGCTTTATGTGCCCGGTTATGCACCTGATGAGCGTGGATTTCCCCACTCCGTTTGGGCCTATTATGCAGTAGAAACCCGGCTCGTCTATCCTGAAAGAGATGTCGTGCAGGATGGTGCGCGCATCGTATCCGAAGGTCAGGCCTTCGACTTCTATTATCGGCTCTCCCATCTCACCACGACTCCTTCTTCTGTCTTATTATGAGCCATAGGAACATCGGGCCTCCGATGAACGCGGTCACGACTCCGACCTGCAGGGCGGAGCCCTCGAACACGCTCCTTCCGACGATGTCGGCCACCAGCAGGAGCGCGGACCCGAAGAATCCTGACGCTGGCAGGAGGTATTTGACGTCCGAGCCGACGACCATCCTGGCGATATGGGGGCAGACCAGCCCCACGAACCCTATCAGGCCTGTGAAGCTGACTATCCCTGCAGTCAGCATGGAGACGACGAACAGCGATACGATTCTCAGGCGGTCGGCGTTTATCCCTATTGAACGGGCGGACTCGTCGCCCGTAGAGAGGACGTTCAGCCTCCTGGACATGAGCATCAGGAGGATCCCGGACGCGAACGTGAACGCGAACATGGTCAGTATGTGGTCCCATCCTTTGACATCGAGTGTCCCCACGCTCCATGCGAAAATGTTCGCCAGGGTGTCGGCGTCCACCCACAGCTTGATCATGGTGGTCATGGCGTTGAAGATGTACATCACGGCGATCCCAGCCATGACCATCGTCGCAGGAGACGCTCCGCGCATCTTGGAGACGAACACGATCACCGCCATGGGGATCAGGGAAAAGATGAAGGCGTTGATCACGATGCCCACGCTCCCGGCGCCGGCCAGGCTGAGCCCGAACCCTATGGCCAGCGACGCGCCGAACGACGCTCCCGAAGACACTCCTGTCGTGTACGGGTCCGCGAGAGGGTTGCGGAGGATGGTCTGCATGACGACTCCTGCGATGGCTAGGCCGAATCCGGCTATCAGCCCGGTGAGGATGCGGGGTAGCCTCATGGTCCAGATGACGAGGTCGTCCCTGTAGTCCACGGGGAGCCCCCATATATGGTCCCAGATGACCTCGTAGGTCTCCCATATGCTGATGTCGTAGGGTCCGACGGTGAGGTCGTATCCTGCAGCCAGAACGGCAGCCGCGATGCATATCAGGATGAACAGGACCTTTCTGCTGATATAGCGGTTGTACTCGCTCATTTTCTCGTCGGCATCCACGGATTCTCTCCTGGAGATCCATCTGTCGACGGATTTCTCGATGTCCGCCATCCCTCTAGACGTCATGCATATGCAGAATGCATTCGCTGATTGATGAATCTTATCTATAAACCGATTAAAACCCGATAACAGTATTTAGAACATAGGTCAATTATCGTTAATACGTAACTTAAATAGCATTCAATCTATACTATAGACGGATGTTTAATCCAAGTGATTGAATGGAGAAGAGAAATATCGTGATCATCGCTGTGGCAGCGGTGCTGGTAATAGCGCTGCTCGCTGCTGCTTTCTACATCTATAGCAATGAGAACAGCAGCAAGGACAGCAGCAGCGATGTCGTGAAAGTGAAGAGCGTCGGGCTCGACAGGACCGACGTCCAGCTCGAGGTGGGCAAAAGCACGGTCCTGAGCTGCACCGTCTTGCCCTCGAACGCAGCCAACAAGGCTGTGACCTGGTCCTCCTCCAACCCTTCCGTAGCGGTCGTCGACGGCAACGGAAAGGTCACGGCAGTATCCGTCGGCAGCGCGGTCATAACCGTGAAGACCGTCGATGGGGAGAAGACCGCCTCATGCAATGTCACCGTTCCGGCCGTCATCGTCGGCGTCACCGGCCTGACTCTGAGCGACAATGTGAAAACGTTGAATGTCGGCGAGACCGCCACCATCGTCGCCACGGTCACGCCCTCCAATGCGACCAATAAGAATGTCGTCTGGGAGAGTGAGAACAGGTCTGTGGCTACAGTCAGCAACGGCGTCATCACAGCGGTGTCCGAAGGAAGGGCCACGATAGTCGCGACCGCTGAGAGCGGAGGTTACAAAGCCATATGCCATGTGAGCGTCTACAGCCCTACAGACGACAAGGTTCTCAACGAGGGTTACGTGTTCAGCGTCGACACCGTTGCAAAGGTGCTCGGAAATGCCAACAACGATGACCGTATCGACTCCAAGGACATCGAATACGTCCAAGGAGTGATCAACAAGACCATCAGTTACGACAAGTCCAGGAATCCCTATGTCGATGCCAACAACGACGGGAAGGTCGACTCCAAAGACATCGAACAGATCCAGATGATCATAGACAAGAAGAAGGGGATCGTCTGGTACGAGAACTACTACGGAGAAGTCCAGAGCATAGACTTCCCTGTCATCGGCAAGAGGATCGGGGTCACCTACTGGCAGCAGGCCCAGCTCGTGGACCTCGTCGGCCACTGGAGCGATGTGGTCGCGGCCAACGCGTCCGTCTCTACGGCAAGGTCCAACCAGTACGACCTCTCCAACGTCGTCTACAGCTATGGCACAACCGGCAGCAGCAAGCTGACCGAGGAGTTCTGCGAGGGATACCTCAACGCCGGTGTAGACCTCATCATCGGCTCTCCGTACAAGGCGACCGTCACCGAAGTGGCCAACACCTACCTCCCCGACGTGCCGGTGATAACCTTGGGAATCGGAGGGTCCTCCTGCGTCTCTTCCGCTCTGACACTCGGAATCCTGATGGATGCAGAGGACAGGGCTCAGAAGTACGAGGAATACGTTGTCGGAGTCGTCGACACCATCAAGGAAGGCCTTAGCGACATAAAGAATTCCGAGAAGCCCAAGATGCTCGTATGCAGGATGTACGAGGACAATGACGGATACATCTCCCGCTATGGAGGAATCCTCGTCAACTGCGCCAACACTGACGGAAGCTACCAGCTCCTCTCGATGTTCGCAGACTTGTACACAGACAACACCGAGAAGGGAACCACCCCCAACAGGACCCAGGAATGGATCATGTCCCAGGACTTCGACCTCATATTCGACATGGAGGTCTACACCGGATTCCAGACCTCTTCCATACCTGGAGAGAAGTTCTACACCCAGGGCGAGTACAACAAGCGCTTCGAGAACAGCGTCCAGTACTTCAAGGGTACCGATGCTTACAACGATGGTGGAATCCTGAGCTCCTCGTACATATTCGACGGATACTCCGGATTCGCGTCCCTCATGATGTCCGCCCATATGATCTATCCCGAGAAGTTCACACTCAAGCAGGGGCAGGAGTCGCTCCAGTACTGGTACGACAATTTCACCGTCTGCGATGTCGATGTCACCGAGGAAGGAGGGTATTACTACACCGGGGACAAGTACCACTGCCAGTTCTCCGACGTCTATCCGGACAGGACCGCGAGGCTTCTCGTCTACGGGAACGCCGATAACGACGACTACCTGGACAAGGCCGACCTCAAGCTCATCGAGAGGATCGTTGCATCCGGCAGCTGGGACAAGGAGATGTTCCCCTTCGCTGATGCCAACCATGACGGTGCCGTTACCAAGGAAGATGCGAACCATCTCAAGAAGCTCCTCGACGGAACCGAGACCACGAAGATGTGGTACGTCGGAAGCGGGAACATCGACTACTATGTCAACTACCCCAACACCGGAAAAATCGCAGTCACCGTGGATTACGGCCTCATGATGGGGCAGGTGCTCGGAGTCTACGACAGGATCGTCGCGGGGACCACAAAGTGCACCACGTACAATACCGACAGGTATCCCGGAGTGGACAAGCTCCAGAACCTCGGGACCTACAAATCCACGGATTACGCCGACTTCCAGGAGAACCTGATGAAGTCCGGATGCACTATAGTCCTCGGGTACATCGCGCCTGCCCTGTACGATTCCCTCAGGGAGAGCGGCAAGATGATCGATCAGATCAACCTCAGCTGTTCTGCTCAGACCAAATTCATCGACAGAGATGTCGTGTCCAGCATTCTGACATGCGGGGTCCTCCTCGGACACGCAGACGAGGCTAGGGAATACTGCGCCTTCTCTGACAGCATGGAAGCGTACTTCGCGGCCAAGAAGCAGGGTGGCGACCTCACCACTTTCCTCGTTGCCTACAACACCAACAACGCGACCACCACCGATATAGACACCCATTACAAGTCCGGCGGATGCTTCGGAGATGTCTGGACGGTGTCCCATCTTCCCATGGTCGACATCGTGGAGCCCACCGACACCGGCATGACCAAGATGGATATCGAAGCCATATGCAAGGACGTGGACCCGGACATCATAATCATCAGCATGTGGGGCGTGGCTGCGGACAGAGACTCGCCTGAGGACGTCCAGAAGATAGTCGACGAGAGGGCCTCCTACTTCCGCACCAGCCGCGCGTACAAGAACGGCGACATCTATGCGATCAACTACGAGTCCATAGGCACCTACATGGGCCTAGGGACCTTGGGGATACTGGGTTCTATGATCTGGCCCGAGGACTACGACAGCGAACTGGGCTGGCAGACGTTCTACGACTTCATCAAGGAGTTCACTCTTCTCGACGTCAAGTCCGTAGACGACCTGAAGCAGTGCGGTGGGATCATAGTCTACCAGATGACTCAATGAGTGGTCCTATGGAGACGGAGCGTGGAAACCCTCCCGTGATAAGCGGGAAGGTCAGGAATGCGGTCACGGACTGGTTCGTCAGGCAGACGTCCGAGGAGGAGCTGGAAGAGTCCTTCGAGGACTACAGGAAGTACCAGATGCGCAAGTGGCTCTTCATAGCTGCATGCATCATAGTCACCGCCGTGGTGGCAGCATATGCCGTCACCGTCGGGGCGTACGACCTGAGCATATCCGAGGTGTATGCCATCATCTGGGACCACATCACAGGGAACATACACGATGCGGACATGGACTACATCGTGATCACGCTCCGTTCTCCCAGAATAGCCGTAGCCATAATAGCCGGGATGGGGCTGGCCGTCGCGGGGGTGGTGATGCAGAGCACTCTGTTGAACCCCCTGGCCGACCCCTATACGACGGGAATCTCATCAGGGGCGTCCTTCGGGGCCACTCTGGCGATGATACTGGGGTTCACTCTGGCCCATGGCCCCTATGCGATAGTGGTCAACGCTTTCGTGTTCTCCCTGATCCCGATGTTTACCATCCTGGGGGTCGCCCGCCTTAAGCAGGCTTCCCCCACCACCATGATCATGGCCGGTATCGCGGTGATGTACATTTTCAACGCATGTACCACCGTCATGATGCTATGGGCCGATCCCAACGACATGGACGCGGTCTATGAATGGCAGGTCGGTTCTGTCTCCAAGAACAAATGGGATGCCATACCGATAATGCTGGTCGTGACCGTAGTCGGCATAATCGTGATGCAGCTGCTCTCCAGGAAGCTCAACGTCCTTTCCACGGGTGACGACAGCGCTCGCTCGCTAGGCCTTAACGTTCATCAGATGCGTACGCTCAACCTGTTGGTCGTATCGTTCATGACCGCAGCGATAGTGAGCTTCACAGGGATGATAGGCTTCGTCGGATTGGTGGCGCCGCATATTTCGAGGCTGTTCATCGGTCCTGACAACAGGTTCCTCATTCCCGCTTCCGCCGTCCTCGGCGCTGCGCTGTTGGTGTGCGCGGACCTGCTCGGAAGGACGGTGATCTATCCGTCCGTGCTGCCTGTCGGAGTGATAATGTCGTTCCTCGGAGGTCCGATATTCCTATGGCTGATGCTTCGCAAGAAGTCACGCATATGGAGCTGATACGATGGAGATCGAGTTCCAGGATGTGGATTTTGGGTACGGACATGGCAAGACAATATTGCATGGGATAAATCTGAAGCTGAATCGTCCCGGGCTGGTCTGCATCATAGGGCCGAATGGCGTGGGGAAGTCCACGCTGGTGAAGTGCATGAACCGTCTGCTGAAGCCGTCCTCGGGCCGTGTCCTGCTGGATGGGAAGGACTTAGGCGAGTACACCTCGGTGGAGATAGCCAAGGCCATAGGATATGTTCCGCCGTCTACTAACGACGTGTTCTCCATGCCTGTGATCGATGCCATTCTGATAGGGAGGCACAATCACTCGAAATGGAGGACCAGCAAGAAGGACCTGGACCTGGTCCAGAAGGCCATGCGCATACTGGACATAGAGGACCTGGCGATGCAGGGGTACAATGAACTATCAGCAGGGCAGCACCAGAGGGTTACGCTGGCAAGGGGGCTAGTCCAGGAGACGGACATTATGATTCTCGACGAGCCAACGGCCAATCTGGATGTGAAGCATCAGATCTATGTCGCCCAGTTCCTCAGGGAGCTGGCGGACCAGGGCCAGAAGCTGATTATCATGATCTGCCACGATTTGAATATCGCCGCACGCTATTCCACCGAAGTCATCGCTATGGCCCCTCCCGGGGTGATATACCGCAAAGGAACGCCCGAGGAGGTCTTCAGTGAGGACCTGGTTCGTGACATATACGGGATAGAATGCAGCATAGTGGAGTTCGAGGGCAAGCCCAACATACTCCTGAAGTCTGAGTTCACGGATTGATAAACCTTTTCCAAACCATTTTCGACGCTTTCTGGTTATTGCGATTTTATAAGGACGAAGTCTGGTTCCTGTCCATCAGCGTTTTCTTTAGCTCTATGGATCGTGGATGCTCGTGATGCGACGCAGCGCTAGGCGATGGAACGATACCTTTAACCCATGTCTGCCATACGCTGGGATGATGACCGACTTCTGTACACCGGGCGAAGGAGCGCTAGACGCATGGACAGAGGGATCGAAGTCTGTTAGGGAGCTTTTGGATTTTGTCTCCCGCGTGACCGATCCCGATTCGGAAAGCTTCGTCCCCGAGGAGGACAGAGTGGCGGTCTTCGATATGGATGGAACAATCCTTTCAGAGAACCATCCTGGCGACCTGGAATGGGCCATGTTCCTCCGTCGCGTGATGCATGACTCCACCTTCACTCCCGATGAGAAGCAGAAGGAATTCGCGGAGGAGATGATCGAGGTCATCCGTACCGGAGTCAAGAAGCCCGGCTTCACCGAAAGGAAGAACGAGTGCAACGCCGCTGCGTTCAGCGGAATGACACTCGAGGACTACGAGGCGTACGTCGACGAGTATCTGGGGGAGCCTTCCGGGACATATACCAATGCCAAGCGCAAGGACCTCTTCTACGCTCCCATGCTCCAGCTGATGGACCTTCTCAGCAAGAGGGGATTCTCCGTGTTCGTCTGTTCCGCGACCGAGACGATGAACGTCAGGAGGACCATCGCAGGCCTTCCCGGGGTCACGCCTGGCAGCGCGATCGCCACCGAGTACGAGCTTGAGGCCACCAAGCAGAACGGCGCGGACAGCATCGGATACATCATGGGTCCAGAGGAGGATCTGGTGTACTCGGGGAAGATCATCACCGTCGCTTCCGGCATGAACAAGGTCGCGAGGATAGTCCAGGTGGTCGGGAAGCGTCCGATCCTCTCGTTCGGCAACGGAGCGGGAGACTACAGCATGCTCACCTATGTCTCCGAGAACCCCCGCTACGACAGCATGTCCTTCATCCTCTGCGCGGATGATGCCGTAAGGGATTACGGGAACGCCGAGCGCACCGTCCAGTTCAAGGAGTACGCGGAGAAGATGGGCTGGGGGGTCATATCCATGAAGGACGACTTCAAGAGGATATACGCCGAGGGGATCGTTCCGAAGTTCAAGGACGCCTACGACTTCTTCGGAAGCAGATAAGTGGAGAAATCGGGGGCCGAAGCCCCTTGATGATAGAAGATGCCCTTGTCGAGGGGCTGTATTGTTTCAGGATCTGTCCGCGATCTCTTTCTTGACCTTGGCGATGAAGTCGTCGAGCTTCATCTGTCCGGCGTCGGTTCCGTCCCTGCACCTCACGGTGACGATGGTTCCGTCCTCGCTCTCCTTCTCTCCGAGGACGAGCATGTACGGGACTTTCTCGAGCTGGGCCTCGCGGATCTTGTATCCGATCTTCTCGTCCCTGTTGTCGAGCTCCATCCTGATCCCGGCTTCTTTGAGCTTCTTGGCGACCTCGGACGCGTAGCCGAAGGTCTTCTCGGAGACGGACAGGACCTTGGTCTGGACAGGAGAGATCCATACGGGGAACTTTCCGGCGTAGTGCTCGATCAGGATCCCGATGAACCTCTCGACGGATCCGAATATGACCCTGTGGATCATTATGGGCCTGTGCTTCTCTCCGTCGGCTCCGACGTAGCTGATGTCGAACCTCTGGGGCATCTGGAAGTCCAGCTGGATGGTTCCGCACTGCCAGGTCCTTCCGATGGAGTCCTCCAGGTGGAAGTCGATCTTGGGCCCGTAGAAGGCGCCGTCCCCCTCGTTGATGACGTAATCGATGCCGCTGGTCTTCAGGGCGGTGATGAGGCCGTTGGTGGCCCTCTCCCAGTCCTCGTCGGATCCCATGCTGTCCTCGGGTCTGGTGGAGAGCTCGACGTGGTACTTGAATCCGAACTTGGAGTAGACTTCGTCGATGAGCCTGACGATGCCGGTGATCTCGGAGGTGATCTGGTCGGGGGTGACGAAGATGTGCGAGTCGTCCTGGGTGAAGCACCTAACCCTCATGAGTCCGTGGAGGGTTCCGGACCTCTCGTGCCTGTGGACGAGTCCGAGTTCGCAGGTCCTGAGGGGCAGTTCCTTGTAGGAGTGGGTGTAGACCTTGTACACCAGGATGCTTCCGGGGCAGTTCATCGGCTTGATGCAGTAGGTCTCGTCGTCGATGGTGGTGGTGTACATGTTGTCCTTGTAGTGGTCCCAGTGGCCTGACTGCAGCCAGAGGGCCTGGTTGAGGATCATGGGGGTGGAGATCTCCTGGTACTCCTCCCTGATGTGGAGCTCTCTCCAGTAGTCGATGAGGGAGTTCTTCAGGACCATTCCCTTGGGCAGGAAGAACGGGAATCCGGGGCCCTCCTCCATGATGGCGAACAGGCCGAGCTCCCTTCCGAGCTTGCGGTGGTCCCTCTTCTTGGCCTCCTCGAGCATGGTGAGGTGGGCGTCCAGGGCCTCCTTGCTGGCGAAAGCGGTACCGTAGATCCTCTGGAGCATCTTGTTCTTCTCGTCCCCGCGCCAGTAGGCACCGGCGATGGAGAGCAGCTTGAACGCCTTGACTGCTTTGGTGTAAAGGGCGTGGGGTCCTGCGCAGAGGTCGACGAACTCGCCCTGCTTGTAGAAGCTGATGACAGCATCCTCGGGAAGGTCTTCCACGAGTTGGACCTTGTAGATCTCTCCTTTGGACTTCAGGTACTCGATGGCTTCCTCGCGAGGCTTGGTGAAGGTCTCCAGCTTGAGGTTCTCCTTGACGATCTTCTTCATCTCCGCCTCGAGCTTCTCGAGGTCCTCGGGGACGAATCCGCCCTCCTTGTCGAAGTCGTAGTAGAATCCGTCGTCGATCGCAGGGCCGATAGCGAGCTTGGTGCCCGGATAGAGCCTCTGGACCGCCTGTGCGAGCACGTGGGAGGCGGTGTGCCTCAGAACTTTGAGCTCGTCCTCGCATTCCTTCACTGTTCCGTCGCTGTATAATGCTTTCATGTAAATCACTCAGCACCCGCCCGAATACGAAGTCAGGCTGGGATTGTTGGTTGCCACGGCATTTGCAGACGTGTTATAAAAACGATGGTGCGAGAGTTCTGGAGTTAATGGCTGTTGTATATGGAAGGTGCGGAACAGCGCTAGAATCTGCAGGAAAAAGGGTGTTCCGGTTCCGTATTGCCGATATTTCATCGCTCGTCGTCGAGTTTCCTTATGACTCTCGCAGGGTTGCCGACCGCCAGCGTCCTGGGCGGAACGTCATGCGTCACGACCGAACCCGCTCCTATGACCGCTCCTTCTCCGATGGTGATCCCGGGAAGGACGATGACTCCTGCTCCCAGCCATGCCCCTTTGCCTATGGTTATCGGCTTTCCGCAGATGTCGAGGTTGTCCTCGAACCTCTTGTCGGGATCCATGTGATGGATGGCGGTCACAAGCTTGCATCCGGGGCCGATCAGGGCCGCCTCCTCTATGTCTATCCTGGCGCTGTCGAGAAGGACGACGTCGTAGTTGATGACGACTCTCGGGCCGAGGGTGATGTTGAATCCCAGATCGAAATAGACCGGCGGAATGACCTTGCAGGAAGGGTCGGCGTTGAACATCTTCAGCAGGACCTCCTTGCGATGGTCCTCGTCTATGTCGGGGCGGTTGTATTCCAGGCGGAGCTTGTAGCCTTCGACAGCCTTCTTGCTGTACTCCGCCTTGTCCTTCCCTACGAATTCCCCGCTGCGGAGCCTTTCGAAAGTGTCTTTCTCGGCCATGCTCCGTACATCGTTCCATCCGATTTTATAGGTTCTATCTGAACAGGGATGTCGCGCCCTGTCGAACAATTATATAAAACGGTCTGTTATCGACCAGACATGATTCAGTGTCCGCGCGGTACGAGGGATTTCCTCCCGGACGAGATGGAGAAACGCAGGTTCTACGAGAACGAGCTCAGACATGTCGCCAAGACCTTCGGGTTCAGAGAGGTGGAGACCCCTATCTTCGAGGACGCGGAGCTGTTCATACTCAGGTCCGGACCCAACGTCCTCAAGGAGCTGTACGCCTTCAAGGACAAGGGGGACAGGGAGATCGCCCTGCGCCCGGAGATGACGGCGCCTGCCATCAGGATGTTCGTCAACAACATGAGCAACGACCCCAAGCCGATCAAGATCTTCTATTTCGGCCAGTGCTTCAGGTACGAGAGGCCCCAGAGCGGCAGGTACCGGGAGTTCTTCCAGTTCGGAGCCGAGCTCATCGGCAGCGCCACTCCCGAGACCGACGCCGAGGTCATCTCCATGGCCGCGTCCATGATCAAGGCTCTCGGCCTGAACGAGTACAAGATCCGCATCGGGCACATCGGGGTGCTCAGGCAGAGGATAGCCGACATAGGCGTCCCAACGGAGAGGACCGCAGAGGTCCTCCAGAAGCTCGACAAGAAGCTCTATGAGGAGGCCCGTCCTCTTCTGGAGGAGATGGGGGTGTCCGGTACTGACATCGACGGCGTTTTCGAGCTCACCGAGACCGTCGGAGGAATCGACGTCCTCGACAGGGTCCCCGGGGATGCCGGAGACTACCTCAGGCAGGTCGTAGGGTATCTTTCCGCCATGGGGGTGAACGACATCGAGATCGACCTCGGAGTCGTACGCGGGCTCGACTACTACACCGGAATGGTGTTCGAGGCCGAAGCGCCCTCGCTGGGAGCCGAGAAGCAGATCTGCGGAGGAGGATCCTACACCCTTTCCGAGCTGTTCGGCGGGGAGAAGGTGTTCTCCACCGGTTTCGCCATCGGGTTCGACAGGATACTCCTCGCGATGGAGAAGGAGGGCAAGGTCTACGAGCCCAAGGGGGTCGACGCCTACGTCCTGGCCGTCTCCGAGGATATGAAGCTGAAGGCGGCAGAGGTCGTGGCGTCCCTTCGCGGCAGTGGCGTGTCCTCCGACATAGACATAATGGGCCGTAAGATGGGCAAGGCCCTCAAGTACGCCTCCGCCATCAGAGCCAGGTACGCCGTCATCGTCGGAGCCAAGGAGATGGAGGAGGGCTCCGTCACCCTCAGGGACATGTCCACCGGCGAGCAGAAGTTGGTCAAGGTCGAGGACCTGGCATCAGAGATAAAACGGTGAATCCGAACCGAGGGGGGCGAAACCTCCCAGTTTCAACTTTTTCTTTGATTGTATAGCCACTGAAAGAGTGGTGATGCAATCCCAGACGGAATTATAAGGTGAATCGATAATCACGTCGCGATGAAGAAGTCGTATGTGACCACAATGCCGGACAACATCGGCGCATTCCTGAAAGCCAGCAGATGCTTCGCAGAGCTGGGCATCAATATCACCAGGGTCAGCTACAACAAGGCTGTGGACACTCACACTCTTTTCATCGATGTCGACGGCACTCCTGAAGAGCTGGCCGAGGCCGACAAGAGGCTTATGGACATAGGGTACATCCACGGCCCCAGCAGCGAGAGGTCCGTCATGCTGATGGAGTTCATCCTGAGGGACGAGCCTGGAGGAGTCACCAGGATCCTGGAGCTCATAGAGAAGCACGGGTTCAACATCTCGTACATCAGCTCGCAGCAGGACGGCAGCGGCTACCAGAGGTTCAAGATGGGGCTGTTCGTCGAGAGCAACGAAGAGGTGTCCAGATTCCTCTCCGAGGCTTCGCAGGTGTGCCAGGTGAACGTGCTCAACTACAACAGCTCCGGCACCGTCTACGACAACTCGATCTTCTACAGCTCTTTCGTCTCGTCCATATCCAGGTCCATGGGCATATCCGCGGCCAAGAAGGAGGAGCTCCTGGTTTACTGCAACATGGCCATGCAGCTCCTGGACGGGAAAGGACTGTCCCCGTACTATACGTTCGACACTATAGGGAAGCTGGCGGAGCTCCTTGTCGCGAGCAAGGGCGACGCCTACAACCCTAGGATATCCCATCATAAGATCTCGGAGAGGACCGAGATCATCGTAATAGAGCCACCGTGCGGCAGCAACATAACGATAATCGTCTCGGAAGGAGAGATCTTGTTCGTCGACACAGGATACGCCTGTTACGAGGAGGAGACCCTGAAAGCAGTGAGGGACGTCCTTCCGGACTTCGACAGCATCAGGAAGAGGGTGCTCGTGTCCCATGCCGACCTCGACCATATCGGCCTCTGCCCTCTTTTCGACGAGGTCTTGGCCAGCGAAGGCAGCGCGGAGTGCATGCGCGAGGAGTACGAGGGGAGGGACGGATACAGGGAGAAGAACCCCCTCCATAAGCCGTACATAGGAATATGCAAGGTCCTGACCTCTTACGAGCCCATTCCCACCGAGAAGGTCAAGATCCTCTGGAAATCCCGTCCGGAGAACGACGTCCCTCTGTATCCTGTAGGATTCCTGGATGTCGGAGAGCTCCGTTTCGAGGTCTACGAGGGCAGAGGAGGGCATCTGAAGGGCGAGGTGGTCCTAGTCGACTACGGCCACAAGATCGCGTTCACCGGGGACATCTACGTCAACATGCATGGGATGTCCCCCGAGCAGGCCAAGTACAACAGGTACGCCCCCATCCTGATGACCTCCGTGGATACCGACCCGGTGGTCTGCAAGTCCGAGAGGGAGGCCCTGTTCCAGCGCATGGGCGCAGGGGAGTGGCTGGTGTTCAGCGGACACGGCGCAGTCAAGAAGTACGGCGTCAAGCTGGAGGACAGCTGAGACCGGAGAGCCCCCGAGGGGGCTTCTTCCGGCCTTTAATTCGTTTTAAGAACTCACTTGGACCATCTGGGCTTCAGCCCGGCGTACGCCAGGATGCAGAAGATCGCGATGGTCACAGCGGCGCAGAGCCCGGCGAACAGGGCTGCCGAACCGCTAGGGGTGCTGAATCCGGTGCTCTCGTAGGTCAAGTCGATGTAGAACCTTCCGTCGTATCCGACAGGGGGCACGGTGTCGAAGGTGAACTCCTTGGTCTTCTTCATCGTCCCTTTGTAGGTCTCGGAAAGGTCGTGGTATCCGCCCTTCTCGTCCTTGTAGTAGCACTGGACGTCCTTTCCGCAGTCGTCGACGGCCTTTATGATGCGGACGGAGAAGTCGTCTCCGGCCTTCACGAAGAATCCGGGGGAGTACGGGCTGCGTAGGGTATCGAGGTCGGCCGTCACGCTGTACGAGTCGGTTCCTGTCTTGGTCTTGACCTCGATAGGGATGCTGAACCCGCTGAAGATGTTGAGGGTCGTCGTCGCGTAGTATATCTTCACGGCTTCCCCGTTCCTGAGGGTCGAGGAGTCGTCTTCCGGCTTGGCTCCTTCGTGATCATCCAGAAGGGCGTCCATGGCGGCGATCCCTTCGGTGTTGGAAGCCCTGAAGTAGGCGCAGTCGTCGCGGAACACGGTGCCTTCCCTGAAGGTCGTGGTGGCAGTGAGGACGTACGAGTCGGACATCCTCGCGGTGCTCTCGGCCGCGGAGTCGTCGGCCAACATGGGGGCGAAGGATAGCGCCATCATGAGGATGACAGAGACGAGAGCGATGTTCTTGGAACCCATCACATCTCCCTCCTTTCGGTCCTGACGTATCCGATCAGGAGCATGACGATCGTCCAGACGATTCCGATGACGGCCATGAGCCAGGTCAGGGTGAGGTCCATGTTGCCGAGGATGACCATCCCGACGGAACCGGTCATCGAGGCTCCGAGTATTCCCAGCGCGGCTTCTCCCAGGAACATCGGGAGAAGGGTCAGCGTGTAGTCGTCTATCTGGCTGCAGACGATCAGCACGATGAGCGGGATTATGAAGCTCATCAGGACGAACGGGAATATCGAGGATCCTTTCTTGGTGAGGCATCCGAGGGTGTATGCTGTAGCGGAGTAAGCCATGACCCCGATCAAGGTGAGAAATATGGAGTTCAGGATGAGGTCGGGGAATATGGTGTCGTAATCCGCCAGAGCGGTCGCGATAGCCATGCTGTACGCGAACATGAAGATCCCCAGGCACATCACGAACCCGGCCAGGTACTTCCCGAAGAAGAACGAGGCTCTGGACATGGGCAGAGGGACGTTCATGTAGGCGGTCCTCTCCTTGAATTCCAAGGGCATCTGGGTTCCGCACATGATCGATGTCATCAGCCCCAGCATCAGGGGCAGGAAGAACAGTAGGCCTGCGATCTTGGTGGTGGAGTAGCCCTTGCTGTATCCGAAGGTGCTCAGGATGTCGATGAAATCCGGTGCGAGGAACGCGATGATGGGTATGAGGAGCGCGGTGAACAGGAGTATGTACGTCCATTTCATCTTTGAGAACAGCTTCATCTGGACCATGAACACGGTCATGGTCTGATAGAGGCTGGATTTGATCGAGTATTTCACATCCCTGTGGGCCTCCTCGTCCGTAGCGCTGTACCCGGACTCCTTCCAGGTTCCGGAGCCAACCTTGCCCTCGGTCTCGACGGGAGCGTCCTCGGGACGGGTCAAGCCGTCGGTCTCGGATTTAGGCTTGGGCATCACCAGCTGGTCGATCCTAGATGCGAGGCTCATGACGATCCCTCCTTCGTGAGCTCCATGTACATGGATTCCAGCGTGGCCCCGGTCTCGTTTATGGAGAGGACTCCGGCTCCGCTGTCGAACAGCGCTTTGGTGACCGCTATCTGCTGCTCGGGGGTTCCGTTGAAGGTGATGACGACGGTGCACTCCCCTTTGCGCTCGGCTCCTCCGACTCCCTGCATTCCGGACAGGTTGTTGAGTACCTCCGCGGAGATAGGCACGACGGTGTTGACGGTGAGCGTGGATCCGCTGTATCCCCTGCTGTGGATGAGGGTGCTGACGTCTCCCGATGCGATGACCCTTCCGTCCCTGATCATGGTGACCGAGCCGCACAGCTCCGAGACCTCGCTCAGGATATGCGTGCTGATCAGAAGGGTGCGGTTCTTGGTCTTGAGGTTCTGGAGGACCCTCCTCATCTCGACCATGCCTCTGGGGTCGAGACCCGAGGTGGGCTCGTCCAGGATGATTATCTCCGGGTTGGGGAGAAGCGCCTGGGCGAGGACTATCCTCTGGCGCATTCCCTTGGAAAATCCGCCGATGCTCTTGTTGCGCCATTCCCACATCTTGACGCTCTCGAGGACGTCGCGGGACCTAATGGCTATCTCGCGCTTGTCCATGCCGTAGATCTTGCCGATGTACTCCATGATCTCCGCCGGGGTGAATCCGGGGTAGGGTTCCGGAGTCTCGATGACGCAGCCGACGTTCTCCATCGCGTGTCTATGGTCCTTCAGGTCGATCCCGGATATGCGGATGGTCCCAGATGTGGGTTTCAGGAGACCGGTGATAGCCTTCAGGGTGGTGCTCTTGCCGGCCCCGTTGGGACCTACCAGGCCCATGAAGTCCCCGTTCTTCACTTGGATGTTGATGTCCGAGATCGCGGTGAAATCGCCATAGACCTTCGTGAGGTGCTCGGCCTCGATGGCATATCCGCTTTCCATGAATCGGGCTTATGATGCGCTCTTATTATTATTGTTCTCATTTTTCACAATCGAATGCGCGATGCAATCGAATCGGGCCGACCGGCCTCGATGGCGGTCCAGCTCCATGTTCACGAGAGCGTCCGCCCTCGGGATGAGCTCCTCCGACCTGCGGACGTTCCTGTAGCGGACAGAGGGGATCAGCGACGCCAGAGCGACCGCATCCTCGTGGAGAGGCTTCATGTCGGGGGATTTCACCTTGTAGAGGCCGGTCATCTGCCTTATCACGAGCTGCGAGTCCATGACGAACTCGGCCTCCCTGCCCTTGAGCTCTAAGACCTTGGAGATCCCGGCGATCAATCCGCGGTACTCCGCGTAGTTGTTGGTGCGGATCCCGAGGAACTGGGAGCCCTCGAACACGATCCTTCCGTTCTCGGTCACGACGACGCCGTAGGCGGCCTTCCCGGGGTTCCCTCTGGACCCTCCGTCGGTGTAGACGACGAACATCGGTACACCAGGTCCCTCACGACCCTGTTCTGGTCGTCCACGAGGGCAACCTTCGCATGGATCGGAACGTCGGTGAGCTCAAAAGCCATGATGATGACCTTGTCCCCGAGCTCGCACATATGGGCGGCCGCCCCGTTGAGGGCGATGATGCCGGATCCGCGCTCTCCGGGAAGGGTGTAGGTCTCGAAGCGGTTGCCGTTGTTCACATCGGCCACCAGAACCTTCTCTCCTACCCATATCCCTACCCTGTCCAGAAGGTCCTCGTCGACCGTGATGCTGCCCTCGTAGTCGAGACGTGCATCTGTAACGGTCGCCCTGTGGATCTTGCTGCGGATCATCCAACGCATGTTCGAAGTTATCACGGTGTTATAAAAGAACGTTTCCCTAGGCTCGCATCAGGTTCGTTTCCTGCAGGAGCCGAAGAGTCTCACCGTGTTGACCCCTCTCTCGTCCTTCTCGAACCGGGCGTCGATGTTGAAGACCGTCCTCATGTTCTCCTCCGTGAGGATATCCTCCGGCTTCCCCATGGCGAAGATGTTGTGGTCGTGTATCAGGATCATCCTGTCGCAGTAGCGGGCGACCATCGGAAGGTCGTGGGAGACTATCACGACGGTGAGGTTCCTCTTGGCGGACAGCTCCTTGACGAGGTCCAGGACTTCGAACTGCATGTTGATGTCCAGGTGGAGGGTTGGCTCGTCCATCAGCATGATGTCCGGCGTCTGGGCGATGGCTCTGGCGATGATGACCCTCTGCCTCTCCCCTCCGCTCATCGTGTTGATGTGGCGGTCCGCCATGGCGGTGATGCCGGTCTGCTCCATGGCTTCCGCGACGATCCTCTCGTCCTCGCTGGTGGGGCCTCTGAGGGACTCCTGGAAGGGCATCCTGCCCATCTCCACTATCTCCTTGACCGTGAACGCGAAGCGGATCTCGTTCGACTGAGGGACAACGGCGACCTTCTTCGCGATGTCCTTCTTCTTCATCCCGGAGATGTCGTCGTCCTCGACCAGGACGCATCCATGTTCAGGGGTGAGGTTCCTGTTGAGGTTCTTCAGCAGGGTGGACTTCCCGCATCCGTTCGGTCCGAGGATCCCCAGTATCTCCCCCTTGCCGACGTTGAGGCTTATGCTGTCCAGGACCTTCTTCTCCTTGTAGGAGTAGCTTAGGTCCTTGGTCTCCATGATCCCGCTCACCATCCCACCTCCTTCTTGCGCCTGCAGAGGAGATAGATGAAGAACGGGGCTCCGATGAGAGCAGTCATGACTCCGATGGGAAGGACTCCGTAGTACTGGGCCGCGAAGTGGGAGATGTAGTCGCACATTATCACGAAAGCGGCCCCTCCGATTATCGAGACGGGGAGGATGACGCGGTTGTCGGGACCCAGTATGAGTCTCACGATGTGGGGTATGACGAGCCCGACGAACCCGATGGTTCCCGCGAAGCAGACGCAGGCGGCGACGACCAGGGACGAGACCACCAGGAGGAACAGCCTGGTCCTCCTGACATCGACCCCGAGGTCCATGGCATGGGCGTCCCCTAGCATCATGGCGTTGAGGTTCCTCGCCTGAGTGACCATCAGGACGATTCCGATAAATATCAGTGGCAGGGCGAGGCCTATCTCGTCCCAGCCTGCATCCCCGAGGCTTCCCATGGACCAGAACACGATCGATCCCATCTTCTCGCTGGGCGCGATGTACGTGAGGAACGACACTATGGCGGAGATCAGCGAGGACACCGCCACTCCTGCCAGAACCAGGGTCTCGGTCTTGATGTTGCTTCCTCCTGAACGGGATATCGTGTAGACGAGCACCATGGTCCCGAAGCACAGGACGAAGGCCAGCACAGGCTGGGCCAGGGACAGCGGGATGAAGGGTATGGAGAACATGATTGCCAGAGCGGCTCCCAGGGAGGCTCCGGACGACAGTCCGAGGATGTAAGGGGTGGCCAGCGGATTGCGGAAAACAGCCTGCATCACCCCTCCGGTGACAGCCAGGCCGGCTCCCACGCCTATTCCGAAGACTATGCGGGGGAGGTTCTGGGTGTTCACGATGATGTTGTTTGCCCAGGTTCCATGGCCGAGAAGGGCGTCCCAGACCTCCCCCAGGGACAGGGACGAGTTCCCTGCCCAGGAGAGGTCCAGGAGCATGAATATGAATAGAAGGACAAGGGAGACGACCACTGTGGTGATCGTGGCGGCTGCTTTCTTTCCCTTGCCCATCATAATGCTCACTCTTAAGGGGTCATGACGACCTGGTTTTATTTCTTCTTCCTGTAGACGAGCTGCGCGATGAAAGCGATGGCTATGATCGCGGCCGCGATGATCGCCGCGTAGAGCAGGATGTTGTCATCCACATTCTTGGGCGAAGGCCCGGTGTCGTCGCCCTCCGACGCGTAGAGCTCGTTGCATATCTGGACGAGCCCGTCGGACGACTCGGGGCACCAGTTGTTCCACTGGAGTCCCATCTGGACTACCTTGATGCTCTTGTCGCCTCCCAGGGCCTCGCTGTAGAAGTCGTCTAGGGTCTTTCCGGCGCTGAAGTAGCTGTCGGACACGAAGATGACGGCGTCCTTGTTCTCTCCGATTAGCTTGGTGATGGTGCTGACGTCCCCGTACCTGGCGGAAGATTTGCTGGGATCGTATCCGATGTTGTTCGCCTGGCAGACGTCCAGCATGGACTTCATGATGCCGGTGTTTCCGATCTGGAGCGCCTTGCTGTAATACCACACGTAGAGCGCCTTGGGCCTCTCGTCGCCGGTGTAGCCGGCGGCGGTCTTCTTGACCAGGGCGACGTTGGACTTCATGTCGGCGACAGATTGGGGGACGCTTCCGGAAGCGATCCTGGAAACGTCCTCGACCATCTTCACGACGTCTCCGTACTCGTTGATGGTGTTCCAGACCAGGACCTTGGTGAATCCTTTCTCGTTCAGCTTCTCGCGGAGATCCAGGTTGCTGGTGTAGGAGCTGAGGATGATGCTGTCCTCCAGGGACAGCTTTCCGTCGTCGACCATCTTCACCAGGGAGGTGACGATGTAGTCGTGGTTGGTGGTGCCGTAGAAGCTGCCGAGGTCGGCTGCTTTGAGGTCCTTGAGGGCGTCGTACTTGGTGTACTCGTAGGTGGAGTACTTGTCGACGGCGACGATCTTGGAGACCGCTCCTGCATCCGCGATCGTGAGCGTCACCGCTGAGCCGTTTACTACGATCCTTTCAGCAGCACCGGTGTATTCGAAGGTCTGCCCTGTTCCGTCGGTGATGGTGAAGCTGCTGTCCGCATCCGACTCGGAAAGAGGGACGCAAATGGCCATGACCATCAGGACAATGGTTGTCAGTAGCATTTTGAAGTTCATTTGTTCACCTAATTTATTATCAATTACGATAAAAGTATTACTAGGCAACGTGTCCATTTTATTATAATTTTTGCAACGAACGGCATGAAACAAGCCAGATCCGATGAGAGGTCGTGGATGCAAGCACTCAAGAAAGGATGAGCGCCCTGGACGGAATTCGAATCCGTGTCAAAGCCTCGACAGGGCTTTATGATAGGCCACTACACTACCAGGGCAGCGCCAGACCATCAGTGAACCCGTATTTAATCTTCACCAATTCCGAAGACTGTGTGTAACAATCTCGGCTGAGCCGATAGTTCGGAATGCGGTCGCAGGCAAATGTCCGTCGGTCGCTGTTTTTCTGATCATCCGTTCTTTTCGCCGTCCCGTCATGGGGGCATCCCGGCATATTAAAACTTATTTAGTTCATAAAAAACTAAACTTATATCGTATTTGGACCAGTTTCATGTCAAATAGTCGTAGAGAAGGGATGAGCGCCCTGGACGGAATTCGAATCCGTGTCAAAGCCTCGACAGGGCTTTATGATAGGCCACTACACTACCAGGGCAACGAGAGGGAGTACATCGATATTCTATAAAAATATTTTGTTAGCCAGCGACCTCGTCCAGACACATATACGCATCCTGTATGCACTTCTGGGTTGCGGTGATTTATATAACAAGCCGTAGATTGAAACGCATGCCTCTTGGAGATCCGCATGGAGGGTTGTTCGAGTACACGGTCGAAGGGCTTCCGGAGTCCATATTCGCTTTCGCGATTCCGGTCTCGGACATCGAGGCCGCGCTCCAGTTCTACTGCGACGTCCTTGGCATGGCCCTTCTCGGATCGGACGAATCCAGAGCGTATCTGAGGAGGGGAGGCTGCAGGGTCGTCCTAAAGGTCTCCGAGAAGGTCGGAGTTGACACCGGAGTCTATCTGGCTGTCGACAGTCCTTACAACACCCGCAGACGCCTTATGGACGAAGGCGTGGAGTTCGTATCAGACCCGACCCGCACTCCGTTAGGCGTAGAGACGTCGTTCCTGGATCCCGACCGCAACATCATCCATGTCATCGATGCGGGTTCCGAGTTCAAGATGGAATGAGAAAAGGTCCGGACAGCGTCCGGAAAGAAGGTTCACTGGGCGGGCTCCCACTTGCACCTGACGGGGGACACGATGGCGCCCTCGGCTTTGAGCTCCTTGAACGCCTTGTCGATCTCCTTCCTGTCGATGCCGGTGGCTTTCTCGACCTCGCCGGCGCTCATAGGCTTTCCGGCTTCTTTCATCGCTTTGATGACTTCGTCTTTGACAGACATGGTAATCAAGCTTCCATCGCAGTGCAGATATAACTACTATGGTGGCAGGCAGGTGCTCCTTAAATCTGGAAAAAGGGTAAGGCGTTTACGAAGGTGACGGGGGCCGGGATGCCCCGTCTTTGATCAGTCTCCCAGGTTGGCCTGCTCGATCGCCGCGTCGATCTCGTTCTGGAGCTCTTCGGGCAATCCGCTGATGCTTCCGGAGAGGAATCCTCTGACGATCATGCTGACCGCCTGGTCCTCGTCCAGTCCTCTGGACATCAGATACTCGATCTGGTCCCTGGCGATCTTTCCGACCGCCGCCTCGTGGGTCATCTCGACGTCGGCTACGTGGGCTTCCAGCTCGGGGATGGCCAGCGTGGATCCGCCGTCCTTCAGGATGATGCTCCTGCACTCGAGGTGAGCTTTGGCTCCCGGCGAGTTTCCGACGAGACGTCCGCGGGCGCACATCTTTCCGCCCATGGAGATGCTCCTGCTCATGATCTCGGCCCTGGAGCCGAATCCGTTGAGATTGGCCATTCCGCCGGTGTCGATGTTGGATCCCGCGTGAGCGATGCACATGGTGTTGAACGTGGTGGACGCGCCCTCGGACAGGTCGGACACGGGGAAGCTCTGGAGGTCTCCCACGGGGTTGAGGATGACGTAGTTGTTCGTGTAGTTGGAGTTCTTCCCCACGACGGTCCTGGTCCTGGGACGGACGTTGGTCTTGTCTCCCCAGCTGTGGATCATGGAATAGGTGAGGTTGGCGTTGTCGCCGATGTAGATCTCGGTGACTCCTACGTGCAGGGCGTCGTTGGCGTGGCGGGTGGTGGTGCATCCGGTGATCATCTCCAGGGACGCTCCGTCCTCCACGATGATTATGTTGTGGATGTTCTGGATCGCCTTGTCCTGGTTGAGGAGCATGCAGGTCTGCATGGGGCTCTGGATATGGTACCCGGGCTTCACGCGGATGAAGAATCCGTCTCCGTCCTCGAGATAGGTCTTGGCGGTGTACTTGTCCTTCTCGGGGTCCATGGCCTTCCACATGAAGTTCTTGAGCCCCTGGTGGACCTTCAGCGCCTCGCTGACCGTCATGAGCTCCAGTCCCTCCTGGACCTTGGGGCTGCAGTGGCTCAGTCCGTTGTTGATGAACATGAGGGTTCCGGAACGCGCCATCTCGTCGGCGACGACTCCGACATGCTCCATGTACTCCTTGTACTTCGTGCTCTCGAGGTCGTCGATCTGGTCCGAGTCCTTGTCGGCTTCGTCGTATTTCTCGAGGTCTATGTCCTTTCCATAGGTCCCTTTCTTGTTGAGAGCCTTTTTCACTGATTCGTCGATCGGCATTCGTCGCACTCTCCATAGCCGTGCTGTTTGATGTGTTTGAGCAGATCGTAAGGCCTGCCGCTGTATTCGATCCTGCCGTTCTTCATGACGTATCCGCGGTCGGCACCGATGTAGTCGAGGATCTGTCCGGTGTGGGTGATGACCAGCGAGGACACGTGCCTCTGGCGGCTCAGCCCTTCTCTGTCGTCGTACAGCAGGTTCTTGACCTTCTCTCCGATGAGATCGATGCTTTCGAGGTCCACTCCTGATTCCGGCTCGTCCAGGAGGATGAACTCGGGCTTCTGTGCGGTGAGCTGCAGGAGTTCGGATCTTTTGATCTCTCCTCCGGAGAACCCGACGTTGATGTCCCTGTCCAGGAAGCCGCTCATCTTGAAATCCTCGGCCTGGTCCAGGACCTTCGGGTTGCTGGATGCCGCTTTGACGAGGTCGCCCAGCTTCACTCCGAAGATGTTGGGGGGTCTCTGCATCATCATCCCGATCCCCATTCTGGCGCGCTCGTCGACGCTCAGTCCGGTGATGTCTTTGCCCTTGAATAGGATGCTTCCTTCTGTCACCTCGCAGGTGCTGTATCCCATGATAGTGGAAAGGAGAGTGGATTTTCCGGAGCCGTTGGGTCCGAAGAGGATGCATGTCTCCCCCTCTTCGACCGTCAGATTGACTCCTTTGAGAATCTTCCTTCCGCCTGCCTCGGCGTGAAGATTCATGATTTTTAGCATCTCGGTCATTGAATCGCCTGTTGTCGGTAATATGCTAATTCGATACTTATAACCCACATCCAGTCCACTTCGGAATAAAGGATTCTTTAAGGACACGTATTTAATAGATAATACTATGACAGCGCCATGAAGGTGCTGGCTTTAAACGGTAGTCCTCGCCCCCTCGGGAACACTACCAATATTCTGAACGACCTGCAGGACGAGTTCGAGAGAGAAGGGGTGGAGTTCGAGCTGGTCCACCTTTACGAATACAAGTTCACCAACTGCAACGTCTGTTTGACCTGCGAGATGCGCGGAGACGGCAGGTGCATGGACGAGGACGACGGGTTCAACCCTCTCCTCAACAGGATGCGCGTCGCGGATGCGATCCTTCTGGCTTCGCCCACCTATGCGGGAGCCTGCTCCAGCGTGATGCAGACCTTCCTGGAGAGGGCTCAGCTGGTCTTCGAGAACGGAGACCTCGGCCTCCAAGGAAAGGTGGGGGGCGCCATCGCGGTCTATTCCCACCAGGGCGGGTCGCTGGTCTACAACCAGATGGTCGACTTCATGCTGAACAACGGGATGCTGGTGGTCGGATCGAACCCTCTGCCCATCGTCCACGCCCTGAACTCCCCTCAGTACATGGACGACAGGTCCGGCATGAAGGGCGTCATGGGCTTGATGAAGAACATGGTATCCGCCCTGATGCGTCTGAACGGATACGAGTGAAGGCTCAGAAAAAGCACATCCTGCACTTCTCCGAGACGCAGGCCTTGGCGGCGGCTTCCATCCTGTCCACGGGGCCGGAGTAGCGTCTCACCATCATCTTCCCCTCCTCCGGGAGCTTCTCGCGGAGGACGGCGCATTCTTTGACCAGGTCGGCGGTCTCTTCGAGGGAGAGGGCCTCTCCGGATTCCACGCGATCGGGGACGGAGGCGACTATCGGGCATCCGTGCTTCGCCGCTATCGAGGGCAGAAGGCTGTTGTCCGGTCCAAAAGCACCGATGCATCCGCGTCCCTTGTCCCAGGAGAGCGGGCATCTGGCGCATATGGAGTTCATATCGTCGAAGGAGAGCATGTCCCATCCGGTCAGGGTCTCGTCCGCGACGTCGAGGACCTTCTTCCTGTCCTCTTCGGAGAGCTTCTCCATGTCGGTCCAGCCGGTGCACACCTCTTTCGCGAGAGGCTCCAGGGCAGGCTTGTCGGCCTTCTTCAGGCTGCCGATGTACACGTATTCCGAGTCGAGGTCCAGGGAGTTCCTCTCGGAGAACGACTCCCAGTCGTCAAGCGCCTTCCTGGCTTCCTCCATCGGGACCATGAGGTCCTTCTCCAGGATGGACTCCAGGCCGGTAACGTCCTCGACGTGGGCCCTCAGGACCTTCTTTCTCATTCCGTTGCAGCTGGCCCCTTCGGCCTCCTCGTAGAACGCTCTGATGTTGATTCCCATCGTCTTCTCCTCCTCTTCTCCTTTGAATCCGCCTCGTAATCCTCGTCGCTGTAGTGGCTCAGCTTGTACACCTCGAACCCGTCCGGGTCGTACTTCCTGAGGAACTCCTCCCTGTTGTCCCAATATTGTCCGTAGAATATCGGTATCTTCAGGAGGTTCAGCAAGGCCATGACGCCCATCAACCAGGTCACCACGACTCCTACGGCGATCTCCGAACCGTTGAGCCTGAAGCTCACGAAGTCCTCGAGATTGCCGAAGTTGACCAGGTACAGGAACCAGACGTAGTTCCCGATCATCGTCACCGTCTGGGCCACTATGCGCATCTTGTCCCCTTTGCGGAAGAATCCGACGAAGAAGTACAGGGCCGCCATGACGATTCCGAACCTCATCGCCCTTGTCAGCATGTCGAAGACGCCCTGGAGCTGGAAATCGGACAGGTCCCATCCGACAATCGAGGGATCCTTGAGGACCATGTCGATGGCGTAGGGCACGCCTATGTAGAGCAGGGCGGCGAAGGCCGCGTAGAGTATTCCCCGCGCCACGCTGTGCTTCCTGGGCATCAGCTCTTCCCTCCTGCCTTCTTCTCGAGCTCCTCGAGTACCTTGACCAGGGCCTTGGCGCTATCGTCCGAGAGCGTGATCGAGTCGCTGCCGGACGCGATGGTGACCTTTCCTTTGTCCATGGAGTTCCTGATCGATGCGGACGGGTTGGTGTTCCTCCCGTCGATCTCCATCGTTCCGCCGTTGATGGTGAATCCCGTGTATCCGCCGATCGACCCGGCGCAGGTCTGTTCTGCGGGGAGGCCGGTCACGATGTCCCTGTCCAGTCCGTTAGTGGAGAACCTGTAGTTCGAAGTGTCGATCTCGGTGTCGACGTCGACGTTGAACTTCATGTTGGATTCGTAGTTCATGTGGATGCCTACGTACTCGTCGCATCCGTAGGCCAGAGCGACGTACTTCAGGACGTAGGGCGTGATGAAGTCGGCATGGACCACGTTCCCCTCCTTGACGTTCGAGGATGTGGCGGGGACCACGATCTCAGAGCCCTTGTATCCGATGACGAGGTCGATGGACGAGATGCTGGATATGAGGTCCGGCACGTAAATGTCCATCACGGTCCTCTCGGCGACGGCGTTCCTGTAGGTGATGCTCTCCTGTTTCAGGGTGTTCCCGTTCGCATCGACCACTTTGGCCTTCAAGGCTCCGCTGTCCATGACCTTCTGAGACACGGCGCTGACGTTGGACGTGTTCACCTCATCGGAATGCTCTCCGTACAGGATGCGGCAGCCGGTCTGTCCTTTGATGGCCTCCGTCAGGTTGGACGAGAGGCATCCTGTGTCCATCCATGTGAGATCGTACTCGGACTCGGTGCTGATCTCGACGTCCCATTGGTTGCCCGAGACGTTCAGGAGTGCGGATGCCAGAGGCGCGAAAAGGATGACGACGACTGCAACCACGACCACAGAATAAAACGTCCTTGCCGTTGTCTCCGCTTTCATGATTTCTTAATAGAGAGTCTACGATAAAACCATTGGCAAAAGGTTCTGTGAGGGCTGGGATCAGTGCGATATTATTTAGCCACATGGACGGATGCTCCACACAGTGTTGCCGATGTTCCAGGTCGCATTTTACGGAAAGGGCGGGATTGGGAAGTCCACGATGGCCGCGAACGTGTCTTACTCCTTGGCTTCCAGGGGAAGGAAAGTCATGCAGATCGGATGCGATCCGAAGCACGATTCCACCCGTCTTCTGCTCAATGGGAGGGCCCAGGGCACCGTCCTGGACTACGTGCGCTCCGTTCCGGTCCTCCAGAGGAAGTTGGAGGATGTCATAGAGACTGGGGCCGGAGGGGTCATCTGCGCCGAGGCGGGAGGCCCGGAGCCTGGGATAGGCTGCGCAGGGCGCGGGATCCTAACGACGTTCGACACGCTGAAGAAGCTCGGAGCCGACTCCTTGGACGTGGATATAAAGATATACGACGTCCTGGGGGATGTCGTCTGCGGAGGCTTCGCGGTCCCTCTGAGAGGGGAGTACGCCGATGCGGTCGTCCTGGTGACATCCGGCGAATTCATGTCGATGTACGCGGCCAACAACATAATGAAAGGGCTGGCCAACTTCGATACCGGCAAGCCCCGTCTTCTCGGGATGATCCTGAACTCGCGCGGAGTGGAAGACGAGGAGGCATCAGTCAGAAGGTTCGCAGAGGCGACAGGAGTGCCCGTCATAGCCAACATACCCCGCGACTACGCCTTCAGGGACGCTGAAGCGGCCGGGATAACGGTTCGCGAGCTCCGCCCCGATTCCGAGATATCCAAGAGGGTGGACGAGATCGCTGACGCCATAGCGGATGCCGCCGAAGGAAAGGCTCCTCTCTACTATCCGCATCCTCTGGACGATCTTCAGCTCTCGGACCTGGCAGCTGGAAGGGAGATAAGGTCCCCGTCCGGGGAGACAGACGCTCGAATCCCGTGCGCGACCTGTTCCAAGCGCAGGAAATCAATACGTGAGACCAAGATAATGAACTCCTGCGCCGCGTTCGGGGCCATGGCAGCGTTCATGAGGCTCACCGATTACACGGTCATACTCCATGGGCCTCGCAGCTGCATGTATCTGATGGACATGTCCCATGGGACGGTCTCTCTGAGGCTGCATCGCAGGGGCATATACGCCACCGATCCCACCCACAACCTCCGTTGCACCATGATGGACGACACCGTGTCTATATTCGGCGGCGTGAAGCATCTGGAGGACACCCTGTACAAGACCTTGGACGAAGGATGCAGGAAGATCGCCGTGGTGACGACCTGCATGCCCGGGATCATCGGAGACGACTCCGAGAGGGTGGTCAAGAGGGCTCTGGAGGACTATCCGGACGCGGAGATCAGGTTCATCCCGGCGGACGGCGACATGACCGGCAGCTACAGCGAGGGCATGACAATGGCCACCGTGGAGATTTCTAAGATGATAGACACCTCCGTGGCTCCCGAGCCTGGATACGTCAATCTCATAGGGCATTCGTTCTTCGATCTCCAGTGGGAGAAGGGCTCGAAGGAGCTGAACCGCATGCTTTCGGTCTTCGGGCTGAAGGTCAACTGCCGCTTCCTGGACGAATGCACGTCTGAAGACATGCGCATGTTCTGCAGGGCGCCCATCGACATCCTGGTCTCCGGCGACGCTACCAACCATGTGAATTCGAAGATAATAGCCGACCGCACCGGAAGGGAGCCGTTTCCAGCGCCTCTGCCGGTGGGGATAAGGGAGCATGCGAAATGGATGCGGATGATGGGCGAGAGGCTGGGCATGCAGGAGGCGGCCGAGGCCGAGATCGCTTCAGCTGAAGCCGATTACAGGAGATTCCTGGAGGAGCATTCTCGCCGTTTCCGCGGAAAGAAGGTCATCCTGCTGAACAGGAAGAATGACTGGATCATCGATCTCCTGCTAGATCTGGGCGCGGATATCGTCCGCATAGGGGTCTTCCCGGGAGTCCGCCAGTATTTCTCAGAGGTCACGACAGTCCATCAGGACAGGGTCGACGAGGAATACTCCCTGGAGAAGCTGGAGAAGGACATGGATGCCCTGCGCCCGGACATCCTGATATCCGATCTGGCCTATCCTGTCAGAGGAGGATGCAAGCTGGCTAGGATCAAGAGGATCGGTGCAGGATACAAGGGCCCCATGATGTACGCGGAGTATCTGGAGAACATCATGAGGATCCCGCCGACCGAAGGATGGAAGGGGGCGGTCCAATGAGGACGCTCCCGGACGGGTTCAACGGCGCGATCATGGCCGTCGAGAGCATAGAGGACGCCGCGGTTTTCCTGCACGGGCCGGGAGGATGCAGGGTCCAGCACATGGTGCGTTCGACCGCCGTCTATCCGAGGCTGGCCCCGGGGTCCCAGGAGGATTACTTCGACATCTACTACTACGGCTATCCTAGGGTCCCGGCATCCTATCTCGACGAGTACGATTTCATAAACGGGGCGTTCTATAAGACCTCGGAGGCCTTGCCGATTCTGGCTGACAAAGAGCCCTCCCTGATAGTGATAATCAACTCCCCCGGAGCGGCTCTGATCGGGGACAACCACGAGAAGGCGATCAGGGACAGCGGCCTGGAGAACAGGGCGATATACATGGACGAGTCCCTGGTCTCGATGCCCATGACCGAATGCTACGGCCATATGCTGCGCGCTGTCATGCAGCATCTGGCCCCCGAAAGGAGCGAGGTCCTTCCAGGGACGGTGAACCTTCTGGGGCTGTCCCTGTACGACAAGGACTGGGAAGCCGGGAAGGAGGACCTCTGCGGCCTCGTGGAGAGCATGGGGCTGAAGGTCCTGTCCACTCCCGGAGCGGGCGCGTCCATCGAGGATCTCAAGAGGTCCGTCCGCGCCGAGTTCAACGTCGTCGTCTGTCCGGAGATGTGCGCCGGGCTTCTGGAATACTACGAGTCCAAGGGCGTTCCGACGATAAGGCCGTCCTGCGGGGCCCCGATAGGGTTCACGGCCGTCAAGGAATGGGTCAAGTCCATAGCCGAAGCCACCGGGAAGGATCCCGAGCCGGCTCTGGACAAGGTCCGCAGGGTCGAGAGGAAGGTCTACGACAAGTTCATGGGCTTGAAGTACAACGTCCTCCGCACGAGGGGGCTGCCCTTCTCGATAGCAGGTACCGCATCGGTGGTCAGGTCCATCACGGAGTGGCTCTACAGCTATCTCTCCATGATCCCGATAGCAGTGGCGGTGGATCCCGGGGCCGACGAGAATGAGGTCGGGCTTCTGAAAAGGTTCCTGGAGGAGAGGGACCTTCTGGACTCCTTCGGCAAGGAGCCTCCGGAGGACAGCGATGTCGTCCTGTGCGAAGGCATCGCCGCTCTGACCATGGCTGAGGCCACCGGGTGCATAGGCATCCCCATAGGCTATTCCTGCACCGGGATGGACGACATAATCCCCCGTCCGATCTATGGAATCCAGGGGGCCATGTACATCCTCGACGAGCTGATTCACGGCGTCAGAGGCAGCTGAGAGGAAAAAGAAGGCTTCCGGGGAAGTTATCCTCCCCGTAGGCCGTTTTCAGACCTTTCTGGTCTTGAGAAGGTAGTAGTCCAGAACGAAGAACGCGATTCCGAACGCGATCAGGACCGCAAGGGAGATCCAAGGGAACTCCAGGTAGTCTGGAAGCGCGGCGGCCCTGATGATCTCGCTGGCATGAGTCAGCGGCATGCAGTACAGTATCGCCTGGAAGATCGGGTTCAGGGACGAGACCGAGAAGAACGTTCCGCAGAGGAAGGTCATGGGCAGGATGATCAGGCTGTTGAGGGTGGCCATGCTCTGATGCGACTTGGCGAGGAGCGCGGCGGCCATTCCCAGCAGAGAGAAGGTCATGCAGGACACGACTATGCTGATGATGACCAGAGGGGACAGCACGAGGTCCTCGGCCAGGAACAGCCCTAGCGTGTATATCAGGAAGCAGCTTATGAGCCCCCTGACGAGTCCCAGCATGCTCTTTCCGATGACTATCCCCGACAGTCTCAGAGGACACATCATCATCTCGTCGAAGCTCTTATAATACAGCCTCTGGACGTTCATCCTCGTGGAAGTGGAGCCGAACGATGACGAGAGCGAGGACAGAGCCGCTATTCCAGGGATGACGAAAGCTACGTAGGACACCCCTATATCGGTCTGTCCGGTCCTCAATCCGTATCCGAACGCTATCAGGTACAGGAGCGGGCTCATGATGCTCATCACGAGGATGTTCCAGAAGTTGTGCTTCATGAACATCATGTCGCCCCATGCGACGTGGTACGCGTCGAGAAGGACGTTGCTCATGTCTGCGCCCCCACGCTCTTCCCTGTGAGCTCGACGAACACGTCCTCCAGGTTGGTGGACCTCATGGTCACGTCTCCCTCCACGGACGCGGCGTAAGCCTTGGCCTTATCCCTGTCCTTGAAGTATCTGTATGTGGTCTTGCCGTCGACCACGGTCTCGACCGCTATGGATCCGACCTTCTCGCACAGGTTCTTCGGCTCGTCCAGGGCGATTATCTTTCCTTTATCTATGATCCCGACCCTGTCGCAGAGGGATTCCGCCTCCTCGATGTAATGGGTGGTCAGGATGATCGTAGCCCCTTCCTTGTGGAGGGATTTGATCACGTCCCAGAGAAGACGGCGGGCGTTGATGTCCAATCCTGAGGTGGGCTCGTCAAGGAAGAGGACTTTCGGGTTATGCAGCATGGCGCACACGATGGCCGCTCTTTTCTTCCATCCCCCGGACAGGGAGTCGACAGGCTTGTCGAGGTATTCCCCTAAGCCGAAGAAATCGGATAGTTCGGCTATCCTCTCGTTGCGCTCCTTCTTGCCGATGTTGTGATACATCGCATGAGAGATCATGTTCTCGCGGATGGTCAGGTCCTTGTCCAGGGACACCTGTTGTTGAATGACCCCCATGGACCCCTTCGCCGCCTCCGGATTCTTCTTGATGTCATTGCCGTCGACGATTATGGTTCCCTCGTCGAATCCTGTCAGCGTCGAGACGCACCGAAGGGTGGTGGTCTTTCCAGCGCCGTTCGGACCCAGGAATCCGAAGAGCTCACCCTGGTGGATCCTCAGGTCGAGGCCGTTCACGGCGGTCTTCTCCCCGAACTTCTTCACCAGGCCTTCTATGATGATTATGTCTTCCATTCACATCCCTCGATGGCGTCCCGCCTCCTTTCGGCAGGAGGCGGATGTGCTCGGAACGCCTTATCGAAATGCTGGATTTCGTATCCAGTTTTCCAGTTAATTGACCTATATATAGATTTACGGTAGGTATTCAAGTTATTTGCAACTCTAACTCCTGGATTTTATGGTATAAGTCCGGAAGCCTACCTGCGGCCTTCTGGGCCGGATCCGCAGGACCGTGCCGACCGGCGGGGCGATTCGGCCCTCGGACGGGGCCGGGGTCGCGA
>SUSZ01000018.1 GCA_015063165.1 Thermoplasmata archaeon | reverse complement strand
CGGGCGCAACCTTGCCTCTGACTAACGGTTCCCTCCCCAAGGGGCCGTAGGGGACTTCCACCCCCAAGATTCTCAAGGTGGTTTGAGAAGGAACCCGAAGGGTTCCAACCATGTGTGCTGGGCACACGAACAGGGGGAGGGTTCTCCCCCATATTGCCTCGGTTCAGCCGAGGAGCTTCTTTATCGCTTCGGTCAGAAGCTTGTTGACCTGCTTTCCGTCGAGCTTTCCCTTGAGGGCGCCCATGACAGGTCCCATGAGAGGGCCGACGGCGGCCATTCCCTTGGAGCGTACGAACTCCTCGCGCTCCTTGACGATGCCCTCGATGATGGCGAAAGCCTCGCCCTCGTCGACTGCCTCCAGTCCGAGCTTCTTGATGGCGTCCTCGGGCTTGGTTCCGCCGGCCATCTCCTTGAGGATCGCGGGAAGGGCCTCCTTGGCGAACCTGCCCTGCTTCAGAAGCTCGAAGGAGTGCACGAGACAGTCGTCGGGTATAGCCGTGGCGTCTACGCCGTCGCGCTCCATCTCGCTGAAGGTGTTCAGGAGGGTGGTAGCCGCGATGGGGGCCATAGACTTATCCTCGGAGAGCCTCTCGAAGAGCTCGTCCTGGCTCTGCCTGACGATCTGGTGGGCCTGCTGGGCGTTGATGCCGTAGTCTCCGACGAGACGCTTCTCGATCTGCTCGGGGAACTCGGGCATGTTGTCCCTGATGTCCTGGATCATGGCGTCGGTGATCAGGGTCGGAGGAACGTCCGTCTCGGGGTACATCCTGGCGGCTCCGGGGAGAGGCCTGGAGTACTTGGTGGTGCCGTCGGAAAGAGGGTCCCTGGTCTCTTCGGGGACACCTTCCAGAGCCTCGTTGGCCCTTATGACGGCCATCTCCAGAGCATCGGCAGCCTTCTTCTCCTTGGCGGCGCAGATGACGAACGCGTCGTTCTCGCCGGTCATTCCGAGGAACTCCCTCAGCCTGTCGACGTACTCCTGCTCGATCCCGTAGTTGGGGAGCTCATCGGAGTGGAAGATCCCCTTCACACCCTTGGTGCGGGCGCGCTGCGCCATCTCGGCTCCAAGCCTGAGGGTCTTGTTGTCCCCGTTCATGACTCCGGCGAATCCGGGAAGACGGACGGCGATGACCTTCCCCTTGTCGGAGAGGGCGCCCTTGATGACCTTGGACTCGCAGTCCTTGAAGATCTCGGTGGCGTCAACGGTCTCGAAGGCCACGGGCTTCGTCCCCCTCTCGTCGAGGATGGATTTCACCCTGAGCAGCATCTTCTGCCTGGCGACCTCGTTCCTCACGTAATCGGGGATGAGCCTGAGGTCTCCGACTCCCTTGAGCTCGATACGGGCTCCTCCCGGGATCGAGATGTTCAGGTCCTGACGGATCGTTCCCAGCCCTCTCTTGACCCTCTTGGTGGCCCTGAGAAGGGTTCCGAGCCTGTAAGCGACCTCCATGACCTCCTCGGGGGTCTTCATGTCGGGGCCGGTGGCGACCTCGATGAGCGGGATCCCCAGACGATCGGTCCTCCACACGACCTCGTCGCTCTTGGTCTCGACGCGACGGCAGGCGTCCTCCTCGAGACAGACGGAGAGGATGGAGATCTTCCTGTCCCCTACCTTGACGGCTCCGTCGGTGGAGATCAGCGCGGTCCTCTGGAAACCGGAGGTGTTGGAACCGTCGACGACGATCTTCCTCATGAAGTGGACCTCGTCGATCAGGTTGGCTCCGAGCATCTCGGAGAACGTGAGGGCGATCCTCATGGCGTCGGCGTTGACGTCGTGGGGAGGCTCCTCGTCGAGCTCCACGAGACAGCTGGTGCCCTCGCAGCACTGGTACCTGTACCCGAGATGCCTCTGGAACTGGGCCAGGGCTGCACGGTCGATCTCCCCCATCTCGGAGGTTGTGGGCCTGAGCCTTCTGTAGTATGCGCCGAATCCCTCCTCGCAGAGCCTGGAGTCGCAGGAGCAGAACAGCTTCTTGGTGTCCAGCTGCTGGTGGATCTCGATTCCGCACATCATCTCGTAGTCTTCACTCATCTACGGTCCTCCTGTCGGACATCTCCTCGGCTAGAGGAGTCCTCATGATCTCTTTGGCCTCCTCGACCGAGAAGGAGTTGGCCAGAGCCCACATCAGCTTGACGTAGGCGGTCTCCGGAAGCATGTCCAGGACGGTGATGACCCCTGCCGCGAGCATATCCCTTCCGGTGTTGTACACGTTGAGGTTGGTCCTTCCGTTGAGGCACTGGGACGTCAGGACGACTATGGTCCCGTTGGCGTTGGCCTTCCTGATGAGGGGGATCATGTTCTCGTTGACGTGTCCGAGGCCGGAACCTGCTATGACCACTCCTTTAGACCTCATGAACACGTCCTCGAAGAGAGCGGGATCCATTCCGGGATAGTACTGGAGCAGGACGCAGGACCTCTCCATGCCGGTCTTGGCGACCGCCTTCTCGCCCGAGATCTTGGATCCGTCCGTGTTGAACCTGATCTTGCCGTCCTTGTCGATGTGGGCGACGGGAGCGGCATTGATGCTGTGGAACGCGTCGCGACGGGAAGTGTGCATCTTCCTGACGCGGGTTCCGGCGTGCACCGCGAACGAATCGTCGCCGAGCGTGTCATGCATCACGACGAAGACGCCTGCGCGCTTGCCCTGTGTGCAGAACCTGGCGCATGCCACGAGGTTGCTGGAGGCATCGGACGAAGGACGGTCCGAGGACCTCTGCGCACCGACGAGCACGACAGGCTTGGGAACGTCCCCGAGCATGAACGAAAGCGCTGCTGCGGTGTATCCCATGGTGTCGGTTCCGTGGGGGATGATGACTCCGTCGGCTCCGTTGTTTATCTCCTCGACGACGGCCTCGGCGAGCTTCTGCCAGTGCTCCACGTTCATGTTCTCCGAGAATATGGAAAAGAGCACCCTGGCGTCGATGTTCGCTATATCCCTGATCTCAGGGACGGCGTTGACCATGTCCGAGGTGGACAGAGCGGGATGGACGGCTCCAGTCCTGTAATCGACGTACGAAGCGATCGTTCCGCCGGTTCCGATGAGGACCAGCTTGGGGAGCCCTTTCTTGAACTCCACCTCGGTCTCCTTCCTGGACCTCTCAGCGGGCGCCTCGAGGACTGTTATCTCGGTGGATCCGGTGATCTTCACGCCGACGTTGTACCCGCTTTTCATCTTTAGAATGAGAACGTCGGGATCGCTGAACTCGTGGTGGGGCATCAGCGTCCCTACGAACGTCCGCCCGTCCCTGACGACGGACAGCTTGGACCCTTCGACAGCGCCGAGAGAGGCCAAGGTTCCTGAAAGTGCATCTGAGTAGCTCATGCTGTTCGCCAGAGCATAACCCTTGTTGTTTATCACTATTCCGAACAGAGTTTTCCTCTCGGACAATGGATGTCGACGACGATCTAATTCAAATCACAAAATTCGGCATTTGTTTCCGTTCAGCATGCCTGAAGAAGGAAAAGAATCCGCGATCCGTCCGGGAGGGGCTCGAGGGCCCATCCTCCAGAAACCTTCTGAACAGCGTGTTCGTCTATCAATCGACAGAGAAAGCATGTGTTATATGCACATCACGCCCTTACACCGCTCATGCACATAGTCCAGCCGGGAATGGAAATCGACGTTCTCAAGGAAAACAACAAAATAGCCAACGAGAACTATCGCCTCTTGAAAAGCCACAAGATCAAGTCGGTGGACTTCATGGGCTCCATCGGCGCAGGAAAGACCGCGCTCATAATCAAGCTGGCCGAGAAGCTCAGGGCCAAAGGCGTCCGCGTCTGCGCCATCGCAGGGGACGTCACCGGAGCCGACGACTACGGCAGATTCGAGAAGTCCGGGCTGGAGGCCGTCAACTGCAACACCGGCCACGAATGCCACCTGGACGCCAACCTGGTAAAGAAATCCCTGGCCAAGGTGGATCTCGGCAGGTACGATGTGGTCTTCATAGAGAACGTCGGGAACCTTGTGTGCCCTGCGGACTTCCCTCTGGGAACCGACTACAGGGTCGTCGTGGTCTCCACCACCGAGGGGGACGACATGGTCCGCAAGCACCACGACATCTTCCTCCACTCGGACATAGCCATCCTCAACAAGATGGACATCGCCGATGCGGTCGGAGTGGACCCCAACGTCATCATGGAAGACTACAAGAAGCTGACCGGCGGTCTGAAGACCATGTACCCTTGCAGCGCGAGGAAGGACGAAGGAATCGACGAGATCCTCGCCGCGCTGGGATTCTGAGGTGAATAGTATGAAATTCCTGGCAGTAGGAGGGGGAGGAAGAGAGCATGCGGCAGTCGAAGCGCTGTACAGATCCGGCGCTGAGATCTACTCCGTGATGAAGAACGCCAACCCCGGGATCATATCGAAGTCGAAGGAGTACCTCCTGTGCGACGAGAAGAACATCGAGAAGGTGTGCGCCTTCGCGAAAGAGAAAGGCGTCGAGTACGCGTTCGTAGGGCCCGAGGCTCCTCTCGAGGTCGGGATCGTGGACGCTCTGGAGAAGGAGGGCATCAAATGCGCCGCCCCTACCAAGGCCGCGGCCAGGATCGAGACCTCCAAGACCTTCATGAGGGAGCTCGTCAAGAAGCATGACATCGCAGGGAACCTGGGGTTCGCCCACTTCGACAACGCCAAGGACGCCGAGGAGTACCTCAAGGGGATAGACCACGAGATCGTCGTGAAGCCTGTGGGGCTCACCGGCGGAAAGGGCGTCAAGGTGCAGGGTGAGCATCTCCACAGCTTCGCGGAGACCATGGAGTACATTAACGAGATCTTCGACAACAACATCGGCGGCGCCGGAGTCATCCTCGAGGAGAGGGCCGTCGGAGAAGAGTTCACCCAGATGGTCTTCGTCGACGGGAAGCACATAGTCCCCCTGCCCCTGGTCCAGGACCACAAGAGGGCGTACGAGGGGGACGTCGGACCCAACACCGGAGGGATGGGCTCCTACACCGATGCGAACCACCTCCTGCCGTTCATCACCCAGGACGAGAGGAAAGCCGCGCTCTCCATCCTCCAGAACATCGTCGACGCCATGGCCGAGGAGGGATGCCCCTACCGCGGAACCATGTACGGACAATTCATGCTCACCGTGAACGGACCCAAGATCATCGAGATCAACGCCAGGTTCGGAGATCCCGAAGCCATGAACGTGCTGCCCATTCTCAAGACCGGATTCGCGGACATCTGCAGGATGATGGCCACCGGCACTCTCACCAGCGACGTGGAGTTCGAGAAGAAGGCCACCGTCTGCAAGTACGTCGTCCCCAGAGGATACGGGGTGAAGTCCGAGTCCGGGCACGAGATATCCGTCGACGAAGAGGCCATCAAAAGATGCGGAGCCACCGTCTACTACGCCAACGTGGACATGAAGGACGGGAAGCTCGTCACCGGGACCTCCAGGTCCATCGGAGTCATCGGAATCGCCGACACCCTGGAAGAGGCCGAATCAAACTGCGAGAAGGCTCTGAAGCACGTCAAGTGCGACGCCATAGCCATCCGCCACGACATCGGCACCCGCGCTCTGGTGCAGAAGAGGGTCGACCACATGAAGGCCCTCCGTTCCGCATGAAACGCGTCGCGATGAAGATCGCCTACCTGGGGTCCGGGTTCTCAGGGTCCCAGGCCCAGCCCGGGCTCCGCACCGTAGAATCCCAGGTCCTAGAAGACATCGGAAAAGTCCTGAAGACGGACGACCCCGGGCTTTCATTCTCCAGCCGTACGGACAAAGGCGTCAACGCTCTCGGCAACGCCATCGCGTTCTATTCCAGCATGGACGACCTCCTCGTTCTCGCTAAAGCTCTCAACTCGGTCTCGGACGGAGTGTTCTACAGGTCGTTCTGCGAGATAGACGACGAATTCAACATAAGATACGCCTCCAGACGCATCTACAGGTACGTCCTGGACGGCGAAGGAATCGACATTGACAAGGCTAGCGAATGCTGCCGCCTGTTCGAGGGGGAGCACGACTTCTTCAGGTTCTGTCGCTACGACGGGAAGCCCACCACCCTCAGGATCGACAGCATCTCCTGCATCCCGTCCGGGGACTGCGTCGTCCTCGAGTTCAACGCGAGGTACTACCTGTGGAACATGATAAGGCGCATTTCCTCAGCCGTAGAGGCCGTTGGGAAGGGGAAGAGGAGCCTGGATGATGTCCAGGCCGCTCTGAACGGAAAGGACATCTCGTTCGGCGTAGGGCGGCCTGACGCGCTCACGCTTCAGGATGTCCAATACGACATGCTGAGCTTCACAGAGGCCGACCCCAAGGCCATACAGGCCCGCAGGAAGGAGCATGTGATGGACGAAAGCCTTCGTCTGGAGTTCTACAAGGCCCTCCGATGCATCAGTAACAAATACGCTCCGCCCAATCCAGAACCATGGGCATATTGAACGGACCGATGGACAGGGCCGCGGACGCGCTGGCTTCGATCGAGAGCGGAAGAGAGGAGACCATCAAGCTCTCCAGGGCCATAATCCGCCTGTCCAAGAACGCGATACACGCCATGCACACAGGTGGAGACCCTTCCGAAGACATCGACGCCATGAGCAAAAAGATCGATGCTCTTCTCGAAGCGGCCGAGGACCCCTTCATCCTATCGAGCGGACCCGTCCAAGACTGCATGTGCGAATACTCCGAAGCGGTCATCCTCAGGTCCATCGTCACGGAAGCGCCCGTTCCTGACCACATGTCCCTCCGCGTAAGCCCTTCATCATGGGTCCTGGGCGCATGCGACTGCGAGGGAGAGCTCAGGCGCATGGTCATGTCCAAGCTCATGGACGGGGACCTGGAAGGCGCCAAGCATCTGTTCTCGCTTATGGAGGACGTCCACGAGCAGATAATGCAGCTGGACGTCGCTGATCCAATCGCGCCCGTGAGAAGGAAGCAGGACATCGCCAGAGGGATCATGGACAGGACCCGCTCGGACATGCTCAACGCCGTCCTGTCCTCCAGAAAGGGATGATTTCCTCCAGGTAACTGACAAACGCATCAATTTTTTGATTACTGAAGGGCCTCGGAAGCCTCGCTGAACAGGCCTACGACTCCCCTTCGTCAGGCTCTCGCGCATACGATACCTCCTGACGTCTCGATCTGCAGGAACGACATCGCTTCCCCGATGCAAAAGAAAAACGGATCCTGCAATCAGACCGAGAAAAACAAGGGGAAAAAGGGCGCGAACGCCCGGTTTCAAGGAAAGGGGGTCGAGCCCCCTAGATTTTCAGGTTCAGCGCCTGGACTTGGGCTTACCGAAGTTCTTGACAGGCTTCCTGTAGACCCAGACCAGGAGGATAATCGCCAGTATGACGAAAAGGACGACCAATGCGATGTACACGGAGTAATCGTTGTCCCCGACGTAGAAATCGTGCTTCTCGTCGAGTCCCTCGATGTCCACGACACCGCCGTTAGCGGACTCCAGCCAGTAGGTGTGCTTTCCGCTAGCGGCATCCGCAACCCAGTCGTAGGAAACGGAACCAGTTCCGTCGCTGCTGACGTTGAAGGTCTTGTAGCTGTCGTCCATCTTCTCGCCGTCGACCCAGAAGTACACTCCGTATCCGGAAAGATCCACGTTGGGATCCTTCAGGGAGATCGAAGTGGACAGGGTTATGGGGTTGACAGCCTTGAAGGCGAACTTGTCGGTGACCTTCTCGATATCGGTCTTGGTTCCGTCCACGGTGTAGGTACCGGTGTAGGTGACCTCGAGAGTGTAGCTGCCGGCGGTCTTGGGAGCTGTGACGATCAGAGTGTTGAACACTCCGCTGTCGACGGTTCCGGTGGAGGGATCGACCGCACCGGAGATGGTGTTCCCTTTGCTGTCGACGACCTTCGCCTCGAAGCTGATGTCGATCTCCGAGTGCTCGGAGTCGGTATAGATGATGGTGAATTCAGCCTCTTTCTCCACCGCGACCACGTTCTTCTCGCCGTCGATGCTGTGATACGCTCCGTCGACCCCGATTGCCGGGACCAGGACGAAGGCGGCCGCCAGGATGGCGGCAAGGATCATTGCTGCTTTGTTTATCTGCGTGAGAACACCCCCCTCTTGCTTCCGAGCCAGAACACAGCTATGAGGAGCAGTATTCCGACAGCCAGCATGAACCAGATACCGATGGGCACTCCGGACCTCTCGTTGACGATGTTGTCTCCGCTCGCGTCCATGGACTTGAGGGTGACATCGACGGTCGAAGGCGTCATGTTCAGGGTCTTGCTGGTTCCATCGCAGTTGACGGTGACGGTGCTGGAAGGCACGGTGGTTCCGGTCGCGTCGCCGTTGGGCATGTACTTGACATAGAACACAGTGGTCTCCAGTCCGTACAGAGTGAAGGACTCTCCACTCTCGCGGATAGTGTGTCCGTCCTTGTCGGTGACGAGCACGGACCATCCGCTCGCGGAAGGCAGAGTGAACGTGACTTCCTTGGCGTAGTTGTCGTTGTTGATCATGGTCACGGCGTACATGTACTCCACAGCGGAGACCTTGTCAAGGCTTCCCTCGTGCTCGCCGGACCTCTCGCCGGAGGTCAGGATGGTGACACCCTTGGAACCGGTAGAGGCAGCGGAGTTCTGAGTAATCTTGAGGGTCTTGGAGCTGGCGTCGGAGATGTTGGTGACGATGACGTCCATTCCCTTGGATCCGACAGCGTAGATCTGGTCGTCGTACAGTCCGGTGACGGTGACGGTCTTGGAGGATTCCGCGGCTATGGTGGTGCTGACCGCCTTGGTGAGAGACCAGGCGGTTCCAGCGGACAGGACATAGGTCGCGGTCTTGGAAGACTTGTTGTCGATGGTGACGACGACGGTTCCCTCTCCGTTGGAGAAGGAAGCGGAATCGATGGATGCGGTGAATTTCGCATCCTCGTCCACGACCTCGGTTCCCACGCCGGTGACGGGGATGTTGACGACAGATCCGTCGACGAGGCCGGTGACATTCCTGCTGGCGGAGTAGTTGTACTCGGTGTCTCCAGAGGTGTATTTGGCTTCTGCGGCGAAGGTGGCGGAGGTCATGGTGTAAGGCATCCTGACGGTGAACTGTCCGGAGGTGACGTCGGCGTAGATTCCGACATCTCCGCTGGTGACGGTCACATGTCCGTTAGCGGGGACTCCGATGTATCCTGTGACGGTCATGGGAGCGACGTTGGCGGTCATGTTAAGGGTGCTGGGTGCAGTTCCGGACACAAGGTCTACGAGAGCGTACCTCACATCGGAAGTGGACGCTGCTCCGGCTGCGGAGGATACGTAGTACTTGTATCCGTCCTTGAAGTAGTAGGTGTCGCCGTTGTTGAAGTAAGAGGCGTCCGCGTCATCGGTCTCGATGGTGATGATGTCGGAGTCGCCCTTGGTTATGGTGACTGCTTGGGCATCGATGACCTCGAGTCCGACGAACTCCGCCTGTCCAGGATAGACGTAGACGGTGGAGTCGGTGTACTTTCCGGCCTCGGTGAGCTTGACGGTGTACTGTCCAGGGTTGATGTTGGAGCTGGCTCCTGCAGTAACGGTGACGTCGTCTCCGCTGCTGTAGGGAGTCAGGGTCATCGAGTAGTCGGGAATGATCGCGACCTGCTTGACGTAGTTGACAGGGGTGGAGGTCTCCTTGTACTGGCTGAAAGTGACGTACACGGTGGTGTTCGCGGTTCCCGCGGCGACAGAGGTGGTCGTGTTGGTTCCGGCGAACATGTCGTTCTGGAGGGTTCCCTCGTTGAAGGTGATCGTGCAGTCGACGTCGTCAGGGATGTAGACCTGCCACTGTCCGGAAGTGTTGGTCATTCCGTACATGACGTACTTGACATCCTTATAGGTGAACTCGGCCTTGGCGGTGACGTATCCCAGTCCGAGGTTTCCGGAGCTGGTTCCACTGGCGTACCTGATGTAGGCTGTGACCCTCCTTCCGTCGACCAGGCTGATGTCGCCCATCTCGGTGTCGGAGGACACGGTTACAGAAGTGATCGCTATCATGGAGTTACCGTCGTTGGCGAAGACGGTGTAGGTTCCTCCGGGCAGGTAGACGCTGAACGCGCCCTCGCTGTCTGCGATGACCTTGACGGTCTGCTTCTCGCTGTTGACGAAGTAGAGGGTTCCGGAGGTCGCGGTGCCATCGTTCTTGAGAGTTCCGCTGATCTTGTAAGCGGTATACTCGCCAGTGGTCAGAGTTCCGTCGTAGGTTCCGAGGACGACCTTTCCGCCGTTCACTCCGTAGACGGTGTACAGGAGCTTGTCGGTGCCGGCGGACTTGGGCAGAGCGACCTTTCCGTCGTAGGAGACGGTGCTGAAGTTTCCTGCGCTGAAGGTGAGCGGCACTTCGCTGACGATCGCGGCCTCGTCCGCAGGGTATGCGGTGATGGTCGCAGTCCTGTTGCTGCTGGAGATTGTGTAGGTGGCGCTGACCTCGCTGACGTATCCGTCGGTGAGCTGCAGGGTGTAGGTTCCGGCAGGCACGTAGACGACTGCGGTTCCGTCCTCGATCGCGGCGCTGTACTGGATGCCGTTGGAGGTGTTGGTCGCGACGACGCGTCCTCCGTCGATGGCGACACCGCGGGTATCCTTGACGGTGGCGGTGATCGTCTTGGTGGTGACGGCGACGGACAGTCCGGTGACCTTGTTGTCGTCATCGCCGGCCACGGTGAAGGTCGAGGTTCCGACAGCGGCAGCGGACTTGTCGTAGACGGTCGCGGTGTACTGTCCTCCGATCATGTCGGAGACGGTGAAGCTTCCGTCGGTGGTGTCGACGATGTACTTGGCGGCGTCGATGTTGCTGTTCTGGAGGACGAGCCTCAGGGGGTTTCCAGCGATCGCGTTGTCTCCGGCGAGGATCTGTCCGCTGACGTCAACGGTAGGCATTGTGTAGACTGCGGGGATGGAATCCTTGAAGGCGGCGAGCTCGACATTGCCGGACTTGAGGAGAACGGTGTACGAGTCGGTGTCAGCGGGGACAGCGAGGCTGTACTTTCCGTCCTTGACGACATCGGACGAGACGAGGATGTCCTTGCCGACGTTGCTGTTGTAGGTGTAGAGCTCAGCGGTGAGTCCGTCGAGGCTGGAACCGTTCTCGGAGACGACCCTTCCCGTGATGGAGGTGGATCCGGCGATTCCGGTGTACTCGTAGACCATGTAGGATGCCAGGTAGTTGATGGTTCCTCCCTCGGACTTCTGCTTGGCGAGAGCGTCGCTGTATTCGATATAGTCCCACTTGGAGTCGTTGTCAGGGGTCTTGTCGGAGGTGTACCTCACGATCCACTTGTCGAGGGTGAATCCCGCCATTCCGACAGGGCTGGAAACGTAGGTTCCGTCGCTGGTGGAGAGTTCGTACAGATACGTGTACGAGCTGGAAGCGCCGGCCTGGGATGCGGAAGGTCCGACGAAGGCCTTCCAGAGGAAGGTGTCGTACATCTTGTCGGTGTAGATGGTGTATCCGTAATAGGTGTTGTAGCTGAAGAACTGAGTGGCTGCTCCGTAGCTGTCGATCGCATAGTCCGCATAGTAGGCGGTGGTGGAGAACTGGTCTCCGCTGCCGTACTGGGTGGGGATCATCGAGGGGTCGAGAAGGATATAGGATATCTTCTGACCTGCAGTCTCGCAGACCTTGTCGTAAGTGGACGCGAGCTCGACGGTGCTCATGTTCTCGGTCATGCACTTGGTGCAGGCGAAGTACATAGCATTCTCCTCGGTGACCTCGGACTTGAGCTTTCCGTAGTACTCGGAGTTGTTCCTGAGCTCATCGTAGAGGGCGCTCTTGTCCTTGGAGTAGTTGTAGATGGTATCGAACACGGCGGAGTTCGAGAAGTCGGACTCGAAGTCGCTGATGTCATGGGACATCATGATGCGGAGGATCATGGAGGCGATGGCACCCGAAGATCCGTCTGCGAGCAACGTATGAGCTATGGCGGGCGAACCGGATCCGATGGAGTCGGCGACAGAGTTGAATCCGCCGTAGTTGGCGGCGTCGTAGGCGTAGTCGGTGCGGCTGATGAGGGCACCCGACTTTTCGTCCACCGCGAAGGAGGACCAGACGTCCTCGACAGGGTAGCTGTCTCCGGTCTTGATGGTGTACTGGGTGTTTCCGTTGTACAGGACGTTGTCAGAATCGTTGGTAGGCACACCGGCGTCGAGGGCGAACACGAAGTTGGGCACGATGACGAGGAATGCGACGATGATGACGGTAGCGAAAGGTATGGGCGAGATCATCTTTCTGAAGACCTTGGGGAATCCCGCGGACTTCATGTTGGAATACCACTCGCCGAGGTTGGCGTACTGGATGAGCTTGACGATGGCGGCTCCGGAACCGACTCCGAAGACGCATCCGATGACTGCGGCGGATCCGTAGGAAGCCCAGACCGCGAAGAACATCATGTAGAGCCAGACGGTAACGAAGAGCCTGGCGCTGGAGCGGTCCCTCCTGATGAACTTGTAAGTCTCGTAGATGGCGAGGCAGATGGGGAGCCACATGGTGAGCCATCCGTAGTACGAGGAAACGTTGGACATGGACACGTGGGTGGTGACCGCTGCATCCATGAGAGCGGTGAAGACAGAGTTGCCTCCGATGAGATCGTCGAAGAGGTCGCCTGCAGCGAAGTACAGCACGGCGAGAACGACTATGAGCGCGATGACGAGAGCGGGAATGGAATAGACCCAAGAGACTTTCTTGAGTGCAAGGAATGCCGCTCCGAACGCGCAAGCTAATACGACGAGGAGGCAAGGTCCGGAGAAAACCGCGTCCCAGAGTCCAGCGGGGATGTAGTAGATGGCGGCCATGACGAGACCGACGACCATCATGATGGCGTACGCCATGTAGGGCAGGACCATGTCCTTCTCTGCGAAGCGGCGGACTGCGATGTGGACCACCATAGCCGCTGCGGCTACCGCGATAAGGACGCCGAATCCGTTCCAGGTGAGGGCTGCGAGGCCCATGAAGACACCGGCGATGACGCTGTTGAGGATCACGGTCTTGCGTCCGTCCTCGTCATCGAGGGCTTTTGCGGCCCTGAACATGAAGAGGGACATGAACGCCACGAAGAACGCTGCGAGAGCGTACTCGTTCCCGTTGGAGAACACGGACGTGGCTATGGGGAGGGGCAGGAACGCGAAGATCAGGGCCGAGACCACTCCGATGGTCTTGTTGTTGAACATCTCCTTACCAACAAGATACACGGGTATGCAGGTCAGGGCACCGATCACAGGGTTGAGTCCACCCAGAGCCGCCGAGGGAGTGGTGAACGACGCAATGCCCGCAGCGATGAAATCGAGGAGGGGCGGATTGACGTTCAGTCCTCCGACAGGATAATTGACAGCAGAATCGACGCCGATGGCGTAGGTGCCGTTCAATATGCTTTCAATCACATGCAGGTGGTATTGTGCGCCGGAACCTCCGGACAGAGCGAAATCGCTGTCCGCGGAGATACCGTATGCGAAGACCGTCCTCAGTAGCAGAGCTATGACTACGATCGCGCAAACGGAAAGGGCGCACCAGTGGTCTTTCAACCACCCATTGCCGCTTGTTTCGCGGCTGACCTCCTTTTCGGAGGCAGAGGCTGACTCTTTTCCCAATTTGAGCATTCTATAAGTCTCCGTCTTTAGAATGGCGGTTCATGAACCGTCCTGTATAATAAGTTTTAGCCCTAATATATTCTATAATATAATATGGAAGACCCTCGGACGCGCCTAGGAGGCCGTGTCATCCAGCTCGGTTCACGGTTCTGATGTCGTCCAGGAACGATTCCGCAGCCTTGCGAGGGTCATCGGATCCGTAGATCGCCCTTCCCACGATGGCGTAATCCGCTCCGGCGCGTATCGCATCGGATGCCTTTCCGCCCTGTGCGCCCACTCCTGGAGAGAGGATCTTCTTATCAGGACCGATGACGGCGCGTATGGCGGATATCCTGTCGGGACGGGTGGCCGGGGCGATGAAACCTGTCGCTCCGCATTCCGAAGCCATAATGGCCATCTCTTCGGCATGGAGGGCGGTGAACTTCTTGGCACCGGGATGGCTCATCTCGGTGACCGCGTATATCTCGGCGTCTCCGGCGGCTTCCACGGCTGCCCTCAGGGAGTCGTCTCCGGTGAACGCGTGGACGATGACGGCGGAAGCCCCTCTCGACACGGAGTTCTCGACGATCAGCCTGACGGTGTTGGGTATGTCGGCGACCTTGAAGTCGCAGATCACCTCGGACATGTCCGCGAGACGGGTTATCATCTGCGGGCCTTCGGACAGGACCAGCGGCCAGTTTATCTTGATGGCGTCCACGATATCTCCGACCTCCTTCGCCACGGCCATCGCCTTAGCACCATCGGTCTCGTCCAGGGCCAGAACCAGCCTGCTGTCCTTCCTCATGGTTCGCATGACGCCTCCCGACACATATTAAACCATCGCGACCATGGATGTCCATGATCGAAGAGATGGAGTGCGGCTCCGCATGCACCGGCAGGATCGCCGAGGGCTGCGAGCATTGCATCAACGGATCCAAGATGGTCCTCCTAGTCACCGGGAAATGTCCCTGGGGCTGCTACTACTGCCCTGTTTCCCTCGAGAAGAAAGGGAAGGACGTCGTCTATGCGAACGAAGGGCGCGTCACCACCGACGAGGAGATCATCGCCGAGGCCGAATCCATGGACGCCACCGGGACCGGCATCACCGGAGGGGACCCTCTGACATGCATGGAACGCACCATCCACATGATACGCATGCTGAAGGAGAGGTTCGGACTGGAGCACCACATCCATCTCTATACGGCAACCATCGACCTCGACAAGGCGAAGGCCCTTGAGGAGGCAGGACTCGACGAGATACGCTTCCACCCCCAGAGGAGGATGTGGACCCGCATGTCGGACACCTCCCTGGCCCAGATAGCCGAGGAATGCGGGATGGACGTGGGGATAGAGGTCCCTGCCCTCCCCGGCTCCGATGACGAGCTCTGCGCCCTGATAGACTACGCCACATCCGTCGGAGTCGATTTCGTCAACCTCAACGAGCTCGAGTTCTCCGAGAGCAACTGGGACATGATGGACGAGAACGGGTACGAGGTGAGGGACGAGATCTCCTCCGCTGTCCTAGGCTCCGAAGAAACCGCCAGAGCCGTGATGGAGAGATGCGAGGGCAACATCCACTTCTGCTCCTCGCCCTTCAAGGACGGCATCCAGCTCAGGAGGAGGCTCATCCGCAAGGCAGAGCACCTCTGCACCGACTACCAGGCGATCACCGAGGACGGGACCATAGTCCGCGGATTCGTCTACGCCAAGAGCCCTGCCGAAGCGGCTGAGAAGCTTAGGAAGATGGGCGTGGAGGATGATATGATGCGCGTCATGGACAACAAGGTCGAGGTCGCGCCCTGGATCCTCGAGGAGATCGCCGAGGAGCTGGAATACAAATGCTACATGTCGGAGCAGTATCCGACCGCAGACGCCCTAGAAGTCGAGAGGACGCCTCTTAACTGAAGGATGGAGGGGGTTATCCCCTCCTTGTAAACCGTTTTCTTGATGTTTCCCCAAACCGCGCCTAGGCAGCCGAAAGGGGGACGGAATCAATCCACGCTGAGGCTTTGGATCTCGTGGTGTCTGTTCACGATGTCCCTGGCGATGCGCAGATTCTTTCCGGCCTTGCCTATTGCACGGCCCTTGAGCTTGGGGTCCACGGTGACGGTGGCGTGCGTGATGTTTCCGCGCTGCTCGATAACGACCTTCTGAGGGCTGTAGATGTGGAAGACGTTCTTCACGAACTGCTCGGGATCGTCGGAGTACTCGACGACCTGGATGTTCTTCCCGGTCTTGTCCTTCAGCTTGATGACGTGCTCTCCTTTCTTTCCGACGGCGATGTTCCCCTGGCCTTTCTCGACGACGAACACGAGCTTGTCCTCGGTGTCCATGCAGTCGATAGCGTTGGCTTTGGTGATCTGCTCGAAGAGAGAGATGTACCTGAGCGTGTCCTCGGTAAGTACGATATCTGCGGACATGTCCCTCACAGCGTTAAGATGTTAGAGCTACCTTTGTCGATTATCACAAGGGCAGAAACAGAGAAAGGCTTTCCACAGAGAGCTCCGAGCTCCATGTTGTTTCCGTCGAAGACGTGGACTTTGACTCCAAGGTCTCCTTTGAGTGCCTCGGAAGGGCAGTTCCTGGCGAGGACGACCATCTGGGCCTTGCCCTCCTTGACCGCCTTCTGGGTCTGGGTGAGTCCGAATTCGACCTTGCCGGTCGTTATTGCTGTTTTCAATGCTCTGCCTATGTCGATTTTTTCATCGCTCATTTTTATCCCCCTTTGTTTTTTCGGGTTGTTTCGGGCTTCCGCGCCCGGGCGTTCTGCTATGGTGTTCTCGTCAGACCCTCAAGGCGAGCCTGCCTCTCCCACCATTGCAGCGTGAAGGAGATTGGGGTTTAGACCCCTCGAAGCCCCGATCTCGTCGGGACACCCGGTCTCCCGGGATTTCTTCCGGCTATGCCGGTGAAGGGAGAGGGACGATCCTCCCCCATGAGTTTCATTCGGCCTCCTCGGTGCGCCTCTTCTTGGGCTTGTACTCGAGGTTGACCGCTCCGGTTCCCAGGGTGACGGGCTGACCGACGATGATGTTCTCGGTGACTCCTTCGAGGTGATCGACCTCTCCCACCATCGCGGCATGCAGCAGGTGGGCCGCGGTGATCTCGAACGCCGCCCTTGCGAGGACGGAGGACTTCTTTCCGGAGATACCGTGCCTTCCGATGGCTTTCACGTATCCGTCGTTGGTCATCAGGTCCGCGACCAGCATGATGTGCCTTATGTCGACGTTCAGACCTGCCTCTCCCAGGGTTCCCTCCGCCTCGCGGATAAGGGCGTTCCTGGCGGCCTCGATTCCCAGGACGTCCGCGACCTCCAGGATGCTGTTGGTCATGACGTGCTCGGAGTCGACTCCCCTCACCTTTAGGACCTCCTTGAGGTTGCTTCCCTCGGTGATGATGCTCCATCCGCCATCGTTCTTCTTGGAAAGAACGGCCCTGGTGATGCCGTCTATTCCCTTGATCTTGGTTCCCTTGACGGTGTCGTACATCAGCTGGAGCTTCTTGAACGAGGGCTCGTCCGCCCTTGCGATGATGTTGATCTTCTTGACAGGGTCGATCTCCACATTGCCGCGGACGGCCTTTATCTTGTTCAGCCTCTCCTTGATGTCCTCGGAGGTGATCCCCTTCTCGGAGATCTTGCGCGCGTCGGGGACGATGATGAGCTCCATGCTGGTGACATCGGTCTGTATTTCGGCGACGTCGAGCAGGGTGGTGATCTCGATCTCGGAGGCGATGTGGCGGGCCACTCCCTCGTCGACAGGTCCGCCGTCGATCTCGTTGACCAGGGGTATGACCATCGAAGGGGTAGCGGGGATGCGCCTGGCATCCACGATCTCGATCAGCCTGGGCAGACCCTGGGTGACGTTGACGTTCGCGACTCCCGCGTAGTGGAAGGTACGCATGTTCATCTGGGTACCGGGCTCTCCGAGGGAGTGCGCGGCCATGACTCCTGCGGACTCGTTCTGGTCCATCATGTGCGAGACGTACATCCTGTGAGCGGTCTTGACGAAGTCCTTCCCCCTCTTCTCGATGTACTCCAGGTACTCCTCGTCCTTGTAGACCCTTCTGACGCGGCTTGCGATGTCGAGGATGATCTTCACAGGGAGGCTGGGGTCGAGACCCTCAGCGAACTCCTAGAGCTTCTTCTCGCCCGGGTCGCACTCGCTGAACTTGGCGTATGTCTCGAAGAGCGTGACGGGTTCTGGCTCCTGCACGGCGACCTTCTTGGCCCTAGAAGACGAGGAAGAGGAGGAGGGCTTCGCGTGTATGGCCTTGATGATGCTCTCGGCGCGGTCCTCGGGGATCCCGAGCTCGACGATGACATCGATGCTGGACTCGCCTATGGCGCCCATGGTGTTGAACTTGGTAACGAGAAGGGCCGCGTCCTCTTCGCTGACTCCCCTCTTCACGAGCGCTTTCACTGTGTCTTTCTTTGCCATGATCATTCGCCTCCGTCGTCGCCGTAGTCGTCTCCGCCGTCTTCTTCGCCCTCGCCGTCTCCGTCCTCGTCGATGTACTCCATCTCGTCCTTCTCGCGGGTTCCGTAGTCGTCTCCGCGGTCCTTGACCTCGGGGTGGATGAGCTTCTCGGCCTCGTCCTCGGGCAGCACCTCGTAGAACAGGTCGTCGATGTCGATGGCCTTTCCTCCGACGGTCCTGGAGGGGTCGATTCCGTCCTCTCCGTACTTGAACTGGATGACGGTCCCGACGGTGTTCCTCACGGTCCCGTCGGCGGTGAGCTTGAGGTCCTCCAGAGCAGACACGAGCCTCCTCTGCATGTATCCGGACCTGGAAGTCCTGACCGCGGTATCGACCAGTCCCTCTCTTCCTCCCATCGCGTGGAAGAAGAACTCGGTCGGGGACAGCCCGGACTTGTAGGAGTTGGAGCAGAATCCCCTGGCGTACGCGCCGAGGTCGTCCCTCTCGAAGTGGGGAAGGGTCCTTCCGTGGTATCCTCTGGACAGCCTCTCTCCACGAACGGCCTGCTGACCGACGCAGCCCGCCATCTGAGACAGATTGAGCATCGATCCACGGGCTCCGGCTTTCGCCATGATGACCGCGGGATTCTCCATTCCGAGGTGCTTCTCGGCGATCTCTCCCGCATGGTCACGGGCCTCTCCGAGGATACCCATGACGTTGACCTCCAGGGTCTCCCTGAGCGAGCGTCCGGGCATGGCCTCGAGGGTTCCGTCGCGGTAGGACTCGACGTTCCTGGCCACCTTGTCGATACATTCCTGGCTGTAGGTGGCGATCTGGTTGGCCGCCTCCTCGGGGATGTCCTCGTCGCCGATTCCGGTGCTGAATCCGTGGTTCATGAGGGCTCCGAGGACCAGCCTGGTGACCTGGTTGATGAACTTGGCCGCACGGGACGCGCCGTAGTCGCGGGCGATGCGGTCGAGGATCTTTCCTTTGCTGTTTCCGATTCCCCTGACGTCGATGGTTCCGCACTCGAGGTTTCCGTTGCGGATCTTGACGTAGGCGTCGTACTTGCAGTTCTCCTTCAGGCATCCGTCGCGGCAGTTGTGGCAGATGTTGGCCTTGAAAGTGGCGTTGAAGTCCTCGGGGAGGATGATGGAAAACAGCTGCTTTCCGGTCCAGTAGGGCTCTCCCTTGTCGTCCTTGCCTGAAGGCTCGGGCATGTCGATGGCCCAGTCCCTGGAATCGGCCTTGTAGCAGTGCTGCTTGTCGTCGGGGATGGCGTTCTCCCTCTGCTCGGCGGTCCTGACAGGAAGCTTGAACAGGATGTTCGCGGTCTGGAACCTGTCGAAGTGGGTGTCGCCGTGGGTGAGGTAGTACGCTCCGGTGATGTGGTCGTGGATCGCTCCGATGATGGGCCCTCCGTACCTGGGGGACAGGATGTTCTCCTGGACCTGCATGAGGATACGGGCCTCCGCACGAGCCTCGTCGGACTGGAGGACGTGGAGGTTCATCTCGTCCCCGTCGAAGTCCGCGTTGTAAGGAGGACAGTCGCAGAGGTTGAACCTGAAGGTCTTCCCTTCCATGATCTTGATGCGGTGGGCCATCATGGACATCCTGTGCAGCGAAGGCTGCCTGTTGAACAGGACGACGTCGCCCTCCATCAGCTGCCTCTCGACGACGTAGTCGATGTCGATGTTCTCGGCGACCTCGAATGCGTTCCTCTCGGTGACCCTGATCCTCCTTCCGTCCGCACGGATGACGTAGTTCGCTCCGGGCCTGTAGGGGAAGGTGAGCTTGTCCGCCATAGGTCCGCGCCTGACGATCTTCCTTACGTCTTCGATGTTGTTGGCGTTGACGTGCAGGGGAACGGTGAGCTCCCTGGCCGCGAATATGGGCACCCCGACGTCGTTGATCGACAGGAGGGGGTCGGGCGAGATGACGGTACGCGCGGAGAAGTTCACACGCTTACCGGACAGGTTGGACCTGAAACGCCCCTCCTTTCCCTTGAGCCTCTGGGCGAGGGTCTTCAGGGGGCGGCCGGACCTGTGCCTTGCCGGAGGGATTCCGGAGGTCTGGTTGTCGAAGTAGGTGGTGACGTGGTACTGGAGCAGCTCCCAGAGGTCCTCGACGATCAGCTGGGGGGCTCCCGCGTCGCGGTTCTCTCCGAGCCTCTGGTTGATCCTGAGGACATCGACGAGCTTGTGGGTCAGGTCGTCCTCGGATCTGTCTCCGGAGTCGAGGGTGATGGAGGGCCTTACGGTCACAGGGGGCACCGCCAGGGCGGTGAGCACCATCCACTCGGGCCTGCATGTCTCGGGGTCCATCCCCAGGGTCCTGAGGTCCTCGTCGGAGATCTTCTCGAGCCTCTCGCGGACTTCCTTGGGGGTGAGCTTGCTGCTCGCGGATCCCTTGTTGACTCCGGCGGCGGCCTTGTTGACGGTCTTGTCGCCGTTGTCCAGCCTGAAGGTGGTAGGCTTGTCGAGCTTGATCTTCACCTGTTTCGCTCCGCAGTAAGGGCACTCGACCCCTTTGGAGGCGTCTTTGGCGGTCTCTTTGGAGAAGTTCTTCAGGTCGATGGTTCCTCCTCCGAGCTCCTCCATCTTCTCCATGCTCTCCCTGCGGACCTTGACCTGGTCCGCGCTGAGCATGAGCCTGCCGCAGCTGCTGCAGGTGGACTCGAGCATCATCTTGATGTCCTTGATGAATCCGACATGGATGACGGGCATCGCGAGCTCGATGTGTCCGAAGTGTCCGGGGCATTCGTCGACCTTGCATCCGCAGGTCTTGCAGCGGAGCCCGGGCTCGATGACTCCCATGTGGGGGTCCATGAGACCCCTGGAGATGGGGTATCCCTCGTCGTCGTAGGTGTCCGCCGTGATGATCTCGATCTTGGACATCTTCCTGATCTCGTCGGGGGAGACGCAGGAGAACTTGATCGAGCCGATCTTCTTCGTGATTTCGTTGGTCATCTCAGATCCTCCAGCTGAAGCCTCATGGCTACACCGAGGGACAGCAGCTCGTCCATAAGCAGTTTGAAAGCGTAGGAGGTCTGCACGAGATAGACGTTGGTCTTCTTGCAGACAGGACAGTACAGCGCCCCGTTCTTGTCCATGATCGCGATGTGTCCGCACTTGGGGTTTCCGCAGATCCACTGCTTGGTTCCGTCGGACTCATCGAGCAGACGGTCCTTGATGACCATGGCGGCTCCGTGACCGATCAGACAGTCACGCTCCATCTCTCCGAACCTGAGCCCTCCCTGCCTGGAACGTCCTTCCGTAGGCTGCCTGGTGAGGATCTGGACGGGTCCTCTGGACCTGACGTGCATCTTTCCGCTGACCATGTGGTGCAGCTTCTCGTAGAAGATGACGCCGGTGTAGACGTCCGCCTCGATCATGCGTCCGGTCCTTCCGTCGTACATGACCTCTTTTCCGGAGTCCTTGAATCCGTTCCTCCTGAGTCCGTCGCGGATGGAGACCTCGTTCTCTCCGGAGAAGGCGGTACCGTCGATGATGCGGCCCTCCATGGCTCCGACCTTTCCTGCGATCATCTCGAGCACGTGCCCGATGGTCATACGGGAAGGGATACCGTGGGGGTTGACGACGAGGTCGGGGGTGACCCCGTCGGCGGTGAAGGGCATGTCGCACTGGTCGACCAGCCTTCCGACGACTCCCTTCTGTCCGAACCTGGAACAGAACTTGTCGCCGAGCTCGGGGATCCTGGCGTCCCTCACCTTCACGCGAACGAGCCTGGAGCCGTTCTCGGACTCGGTGATCATGACGGAGTCGACGTATCCCCTCTCTCCGGGCCTGACGGTGATGGAGGTCTCCCTCCTCTTGAGGGTGGAGAGGTAGTTGTCGTTGTTCTCCTCGAGGAACCTGGGCGGGGAGGTCTTTCCGATGAGGACGTCGGATCCGGTGACCTCGCTCTCGGGCGAGATGAGACCGTCCTCTCCGAGAGAGGCGTAAGCGGAATCCATGCGCGCGCCCATGATCTCGGCGTCGGGGATCTCGAAGTGGTCCTCCTGTCCGCCGGGGTAGCGGCGCTCCTCGGTCCTGTAGGACCTCATGAAGGTGGACCTTCCGAGCCCTCTCTGGACGGAGCTCTTGTTCATGACGAGCGCATCCTCGATGTTGTATCCGTGGTAGGAAAGGACGGCGATGCAGAAGTTCTGTCCTGCCGGCCTGTGCTCGTACTTCATGATCTTCATGGACTGGGTCTGGACCATGGGCACCTGGGGGTACTGCATCAGGTGGCCCCTGGTGTCGGGCCTGATCCTGTAGTTGGCGGTGGGTATTCCCAGAGCCTGCTTACCCATTCCTGCTCCCATGGTGACACGAGGTGCGGAGTTGTGCTCGGGGTACGGAACGATTCCGGATGCCACTCCGAGGATGATCATGGGGTCGAGCTCCATGTGGGTGTACTTGACGTCGAACTTGCTGGGGACCTCGAACTCTCCGCCGCACCATTTGCACTTGAGGATGGCGTCGGATCCCTTCCCGGGGTTCATCCAGTCGGCGTCCTCGGGGGACAGGGCGTGTCCGCAGCTGGGGCACCTGCGGGGAACGTCGTAGGGGCTCACGAGGATGAGGGTGTCCTCTTCCTCCTCTGCGTCTATCCACTCGACGATACCCTCGCGGAACAGGTCGTCCCACCTGATCTTGCTGCTGTCGCTGCCGGCGCTTCCGAGGCTCTCGCGTATCCTCTCTATGTGCTTCCTGGTCAGGCTGAGCTTTCCGTTCTTGACGATGAGCAGAGGCCTTCTGAGACGTCCCTCGTCGCAGTTGATGATGACCTCGTTCATGTCCTCGTCGTAGCGGATGTTGACCTGGCCGGAGATCAGTCCGCATCTCCTGCGGTCCCTGATGTCGTCGACCAGCTTCCTAGCGTTGGAGTGCATTCCGCATAGGTCCCCGTTCACGAACACACGGGTTCCCTCTCCGGACTTGACGTCCTCGACCTCGAAGTCCCTGAGCATCCAGTTGATGTCGCTCTCGGGGAGGCCCTCGGAGACGTTGATGATGAGCGCCGCGTTCTTCACCAGACCGCAGTTCTGTCCTTCAGGGGTCTCGGAGGGGCAAAGCCTTCCCCACTGGGTGGGGTGAAGGTCACGTGCCTCGAAGTGAGGCTGGCTCCTGGTCAGTGAGGAGGTGATCCTCCTGAGGTGGGACATGGCGGACAGGTTGGAGGTCCTGTCGAGCAGCTGGGAGACTCCAGCACGCCCTCCGACCCAGTTTCCGGTGGAGAGGGCGTGGATGAGCTTGTGGGTGAGGAGGTCGGGACGGATGGACGAGGCGATGGTGGGGGTCTCGTTCTTCTTCCTGTTCCAGTTCCTCTCGAGCTGGTACTTCAGGTCCTTCATGAGGCTGCTGAAGCTGGTCCTGAACAGATCCTCCATGAGGTCCCCGGAGAGCTTGAGCCTCTTGTTGGCGTAATGGTCCTTGTCGTCCTCCTTCCTCTTTCCGAGGGAGAGCTCGAGGACGGAGCGCGCGACACGTCCGAGGAAGATGGCTTTCTTCTTGCGGTCCTCGATGCTGTCTCCGAGATGGGGCAGGAGGGAGCGGTCCAGGATGTTCTCGACCTTCTTGGTCCTGTACTCCTTGGCCTGTCCTGCGGCGAAGTTCCTCTCGAGGAACAGGATGGCGTCGTCCCTGGTGTGATATCCGTTGGGGGCGTAGTTCTTCTTGTCGAACGAGGACTCGATGTTGGCGTAGATGATGTTCTCCATCTGGGGATCGGAGACGATGGCCTCGAAGATCTCCTGGTCGGACTCCATTCCGAGGGCCTTCATCAGGGCGACGAGGGGAATGGAGCTCGAGGTGACGGGGACGGAGACCATGAGGGTGCCGTCCTTCTTCTTCTCGACAAGGGTGAGGGCGCGGTATCCGTCCTTCTGGGAGAAGACCTTGGCCATCTCCACGGCGGTCCCGTACCTCTCGTTGTACTCTACCATGACTCTGTTGGGGGCGAGGTCCTCCAGAGTGATCAGGACCCTCTCGGATCCTGCGATTATGAAGTATCCTCCGGGCTCCTCCGGGTCCTCCATGTTCTTCACAAGCTCCTGCTTGTACTCGGCCTCGGTGATGCTGTGCTGCTTGCGCTTCTCGATGACCGCTTTGTTGAGGTTGCATCCGGCGGACTTGACCATCATGGGGAGGTCTCCAACGTGGACCCATTTGGCCTCCTCGGGGATCTCCACCTCTACTCCGTCCTTCTCTATCTCGAAGCGGACGTAGACCGGCGACATGTAGTTGAGGTTCCTGAGCCTGGCCTCCATGGGGGTCAGCTCGTGGCTGTAACCGTTGGCCTCGGAGACGCAAGGCTCGTCTATGCGGATGGTGGGCTTGGCCTGGGGGTCGATGTTGCCGTTGGCGTCCCTCTTCCTTCCGAGACGGATGACGACATCCGAGGCGGTGCGCTCGGGGTCCAGCCTGATGACTCCGCGCTCGGCGTCGTCGGTGGGGACTCTGATGTCGTCGACGATTCTCTGCATTCTGCTGTTGGGGTTGTCTGGAGTGGCTAAGAAGTCGTTGAATGAAGAGGTGTGGTGAGACACGATGTCGTGCTCGGAGAAGTAGAGCTTTACGAGATCCCTCAACGGTTCACCCCCTCGTGACGAGCCTGTACCCGACGAACCTGTGGGCGGTCTCGCTCTTCCTTACTACCTCGATCACACAGCCCTCCTCTATGGAGTCCTAGGGGCCGAGGATGGCCCTGGCCTCTGCGGTGTTCTCCAAGGCCTTGATGCCGGGATCGTTCTTCCTTATCTTAGGAAGCTTGTCTTTGGTTATTCCTTTCTCCTCGAGCACACGTTTCTCCTCGTCCAAACTAAGAAGCCTGTGCTCGGGTACCAAATCATGCTTTAGAACATTGAATGTATAGTCCGTTGCCACTAATTTCACCCCTTAACAGCCCGATTAGCCGGGAATTTGTTTTCATTAAAAAATGTGACTGTCATTCCTGCCTCATACTTGATCCGCCGTCGATCGCTCATGAAGTTGATTGGCGGGCCTGAAGGGATTCGAACCCTTGACCACCTGATTAAAAGTCAGATGCTCTACCTAGCTGAGCTACAGGCCCTGTAAAGTCACGCAACCCATCACTGTATAAAATACTTTTCTATCCTATTGTGACAAGCTGATTGGAATAACATGGTTCTGAGGGCAGGATGCCCCCGAATCGGCTCAATCCTTGCCGATATTTCTCTTCCTGGCGAAGACCATATAGCCGGAATGGCCCAGCATGTCGAAGGCGGGCCTGACCCCGCCGGGATGGACCTCGATTCCGCGCTGGAGATTCTCCAGAGCATGGACGTCGCAGTATCCCCTCTCCTTGAGAGCGTTGAATATGGACTCCACCTGGTTCGCGTTGGGCACATATGCGCACACCCTCCCGCCGCTGCGGAGGACGGGGGACAGGTTGTCTATCGCCAGCCAGGGATCGGGCATGTCCATGGTGAGGACGTCGAACGGCCCTTCCGGGGGCTCCATGGTGCGGGCGTCGCCGATGGAATAGGACCAGTACGTGTCGAGCCCCGTCCTTGCGGCGTTCTTCCCGGCGCGGATCGCGTTCTCCTCCTTCAGCTCCAGGGTGTGGACGTGCCCGTCGGGCGCCACGGCGTGCAGGAGGGCGGTCGTGAGGCCTCCGGAGCCCGCTCCGACCTCCAGGACGTTGTCCCCGCATTTGACGTCGCAGTGCATCAGGATGGTCGCCGCGTCCTTGGCGGTGATGACCTGGGCTCCGCGGTCCAGGGAGGTCATCAGCTCCATGATCCCGGGGCGGAACACGACGTACTCCCTGCCGACCACGGTGAACGAATCCCCGTCATCTAGATCCTTGAGGCGGTTCCCGTCTATCGCTCCGAGGGACTGCACCTTGACCATGCCGTACCTCACCTTGAGCCAGTACCTCTTGCCGCTCTCGTCCTCGATGAATACAGTCTCGTTCTCCTGGAATGCCATGAGGCCACGTAGCGTCGGGACGTTCTTTTTACTTGCGCCCGGAGGACGGAGCGGATATGACAAATAATAATGAAAAAGAGAATGCCGGAGGCCCCGGGACGTCCGGAGACTCCGGCTGTTTCGTTCACATCGTGTGAGCGGCGTAGGCGGGCTTGTCCACGGGCTTGCCGCAGATTATACACTTGCCCTCGAACTTCTCGGGGTGATAAGGGGTTCCGAGGATCTTGAACCCGTAAGTGTCCTCGAACTTGTGCCCGCACTCGGCGCAGCCGCACCATCCGAACCTGAGGATCTTGTCCTCGGGGATGTTCTCGACGGAGTCGATGTCCTGGATACGGGACTTCTGGACCTCCTCCGCTCTTGCGAGCATGTTGTCCGAGATGACCTCGAGAAGCATCTTCACGCCGGGAACGACGTCCTCTGCGGAGATCGTCCCCTTCTCCTCGGTGTCCCTCCTGTAGAACGATACGACTCCGTTCTCCAGGTCGCGGGCTCCGACCTCCAGACGGACGGGGACACCCTTGATCTCCCAGTCGTAGTACTTGCTTCCGGGACGGGCGTCGCGGTCGTCCAGCTTGGCGCGGATTCCGGCGGCGGAGAGGACCTTGAGGATGGACCTGCATGCGGCGGTGACGTCCTCGGCGTTCTTCTTGGACAGGATGGGTATGATGACCGCCTGTATGGGGGCGATTCCGGGAGGCATCACGAGGCCTTTGTCGTCCCCGTGGACTCCGATGAGGGCTCCGACCAGACGCTCGCTCATCCCGAAGGTGGTCTGGTGAACGTATTTGTGCTCCCCGTTCTCGTCCTCGTAGGTGATGTTGTATGGGATCGAGAAGTTGGTGCGGTAATGGTGGATCGAACCCATCTGGAGGGTCCTGCCATTGGGCATGGAGGTGTCGATCCCCACTGTGTAGTGCGCTCCGGGGAACTTGTCCCACTCGGTACGGATGAGCAGCGAGTAGGGGAGACAGATCTTCTTTGCGATCCTGGCGAGGATCTGGATGTCCTCCTCGATCTGGTCCTGGGCGTCCTCCTCGGACACGTGGCAGGTGTGGGACTCGAAGAAGTGGATCTCGCGAACCCTGATGAACGGACGGGTCTGCTTGGTCTCGTAGCGGAACGTGTTGACGATCTGGTACGTCTTGAGCGGAAGGTCCTGGTGGGATCTGACCCACAGGGAGAACATGGGGTACATCGCGGTCTCGGACGTGGGCCTGACCACGAGCCTCACGTCGAGCTCGTTGGCTCCGGCGTGGGTGACCCAGTAGACCTCCTCGTCGAACCCTTTGATGTGGTCCTTCTCCTTGGCGAACTCGGTCTCCGGGATCATCAGGGGGAAGCACACCTCTTCGTGCTCGGTGGCGTCGAACTCCTCGCGTATATACCCGTCGATCTGCCTCATGATCTTCCATCCGTAGGGGGTCCATACGTTCATCCCCTTGATCGGATAGCGCTTGTCTGAAAGTCCGGCCTTCTCGACGATGTCGAGGTACCAGTCTGCGAAATCGTCCTCTTTCTGAGACATCTCATCCCTTCCTCAGCTCGTCTGCGATGATACCGGCGACGGATATCTCGGAGAACATGGTGTCGATGGTGTTGCAGCACAGGACCTTCTCCAGCTGGCTGCCGCGAAGGTTCTCGATGGCGTTGTTGACGAACACCCCATGGGTGCATGCGACCGATACGCTCACTGCTCCGGCCTGCTTGAGGGCGGCGGCCGCGGCGATGATGGTCCCGCCGGTGGAGATCATGTCGTCCACGATGAGGATCCTCTTTCCGGCGCAGTCGGCCTTGGCGGGAGCGATGCGGACCTCGGTGCCGGACAGCCTGGTCTTCTCCAGGTGGTCGTAGGGCACTCCGAGACGGTCTCCGACGTCCTTAGCGCGTGCGGAAGCACCGATGTCAGGGGACAGGACCATGTCGATCCCTTTGCCCCTGAAGTACTCGGCGATGGGTCCGGCGGCCTTCAGGTCCTTGTGAGCATGGGTGAAGTTGTCCAGGGTGGACTCCTTGTGGAGGTCGATGGTGATGACCTTGTCGCATATCCGGTCCAGTATGTCGCACATGACCCTGGCGGACATGGGCTCTCCGGGCTTGAACAGCCTGTCCTGCCTGGCGTATCCGAAGTAGGGGATGACCATGGTTATCCTCTTGGCGCCGAGGGTGATGGCCGCGTCCCTGATCAGAAGCATCTCGATCAGGTTCCCGTCGGGGTATGTGTTCTGAATGATCACGGCGTCGCTGTCGATCGATTCCCTGTCAAGCCTGGTATAGCATTCGCCATCCGGGAATCTGGTGGTCGATGCTTGTATGAATTCGCATCCGAGGATCTTGGCAACATCCCTGGCCAATTCTACGGAAGACGAACCGCCGATGACAATCATAGACCGCCGTAAACAATACTAGTTCTTATAGAAAAGGGAAAGTGGAGGATGAAAGGACGCCCGATATTCCGATGCTACCTCGATTTCTCGATGAACGAACCTTGCGGCACGTGGGTTGCGCGACCGTCATGGTTTTAAAACGCATGGCGATGGAGCGGACATGGCAGAGAAGACGAACACCGTCACGGACGAGAAGATCGAGAAGTACCTCGACATAACCGGCAGGGCGCTGGCCAAGCTCAAGGTGGCCGCTCCGGAGAAGTCGTTCAACAGGAGGCTCGCGGACAGCTTTCTGGAGATGGCGAACTGCTACTACTCCGATGCGAAGCACTTCAAGGAGAGCGGAGACATAGTCACAGCCTTCGCCGCGGTGAACTACGCCCACGCCTGGCTGGACTGCGGCGCGAGGATCGGGCTCTTCGACGTGGAAGGCGACGACGTGCTGTTCACTCTGTACGAATGATGCGGGCAGGCCGTCCGCAGGGGAGGCAGGAGAAGCCTTTCACCCCGGGCCCGAGGATCCTGCGGGCGTCCAGGAGAGGGGCGTCGGTGAACACGCTGTTCCCGAGCATGCACATGCCCGCCCTGAATCCCCCGGAACGGAGAGCGTCCAGCGCGTGCGACACCTCGGGGCCTTCCACACCGGCTGCCTCCGAGAACTCGTTGGAGAAACGGTAGAGGGAATCGACCGATGGATCCTCCAGGAAGCTTCCCATCGTGGATTCTGCCGCCTCGCATATGGATGCGAACCTCTTCGGATCGGACAGGACGGACCCTGTGGTCATCTTTGGCCCGAGGACGACGAAGGACGTCCTTCCCAGCGCTATCCCTGCGTCCTCGACGATCCCGTAAGGGGGCATCCCGGGCGCCTTCCTCACCGGGATAGGGACGTCTCTGGCTATAGCCGCGACATCTCCCATCCCGCCGCCTCCCCTTATGTCGGCCTCGTGGGCCGCCATGATGGCTTCATCCCTGCTCTTTCCGACCAGATCGGCTATGCACAAAGCGGCTGCGACGGCGCCGGCGGCGCTCATACCGAACCCCTGGCTGACCGGGAGGTCGTCCTTTATGACGATGTCGAACCCTTTTCCGGGAGCCAGGATCTCGGCTACATGGCGCGTCACAGGGGCTTCCGATGCCGTCCCGTCTATCGTCACGACCGTGTCCCCGTCCTTCGGAACGACGCTGGCATGGGCGCCGAGGCTCAATCTTATACCTACGCCGCGCGACCCCGTGGAAGCTATCTCGGAGGATCTGGACGGCTGGAATATGCACGAGACGTGCCCCGGACAGAACGCTCTGGTCATATCATGCCGGCTATGCGTGCGAGAACGGCTTCCGCGACCTCGTCCTTGCTGCCTTCTATCCTGTCCGCGGAGTCCCTCGTCACGAAGATGACGGACGAACCGTCCTTGCCTGCGGCGGATATGTCGTTGGCCACCACGGCTTTCAGACCGTAGGATTCCAGGCGGGAGCGGGCCTTGGCTATCAGCTCGTCCGCGCCCAGGCCGGATTCGGCTTTGAACCCGACCACGAAGGAGCATCTCTTGCTGATCTCAGGGAGGAGCTTCGGAACAGGCACAAGCTTCAGGTCCAGACCGGAATCGCTCGATATCTTGCCCTTGGCCTTGGACGCCGGGGTGAAATCGGCCAGCGCGGCAGGGACCAGGACAATGTCGTGGCGTATGTCCATGACCATCCCCCTGAGCTCGGAGACTGACGAGAAGCGCATGGTGTCGATGTATCCGGGCAGGGGGACGTCGCATCCGCCCATCCAGAGCTCCACGTCGGCGCCCATCTCGTAGGCGCATGTCGCCAGGGACACTGCCATCCTGCCGGAGGAGCGGTTGGTGACGAGCCTCATGGAATCGATCTCCTCGCTGCTGCGACCGCCTATGACCAGCACCCTCATGCCTTCCAGGCTTCCTCCGGACAGCATCCTGATCGCGGTCTCCACTACCTCCTCCTTGGAAGCGACCTTGGCTCTCACGCCGTCGGTGCGGGGGCCGATGAACTCGATGCCCCAGACCTTCAGCTTCTCCACGTTGGAGCTCACCGCCGGGTTCCTGTACATCGACTCGTGCATCGCAGGGGCTATGGCGACAGGCACGCCTGACCCGATCGCGACGGTCGCCATGGACGTCACGGTGGTGTCGTCTATCCCCATGGCGATCTTGGATACCGTGTTCGCTGTGGCAGGGAATATCAGAAGGAGGTCCGCTTCGGACATCATCATGATGTGCTCGGTCCTGCCGGTGAGCTCCACGACCGGCCTGTGGCCGCTGGCGAACTCCAGGGCATCCGCTGCGACCAGCTTGGAAGCGGCGTCGGTGAGCACGGGGAACACCTCCGCGCCGTGGCGGATGAGCTCGCGGATGACCGAGAAGCACTCCACTGCGGCTATGCTGCCGGTTATCCCCATCACGATCTTCTTTCCTTTCAGCTTCCCGCTCTTCTCGCAATATATCTCTTCCGACGGATGCATCAGAGCACCTCTCCTATCCTTCTCATCGCTTCCTCGACCACGGATTCCGGGTCTTCGGACGCGTCTATCACTTCGAAACCAAACTCCTCGGCAAGACGGAGATACTCCTCCCTCACCCTGCGGAGGAACTCCAGCTTCTCGAACTTGCTTATCTCCTCTCCCCTGGACGACACGCGAGCCATGCTGATGCCGGGATCGATGTCCAGGAGAATCGTCAGGTCGGGCTTGTCGACGAAGCGCTCGCTCATCGAGAGCAGCCATCCCCTGTCGACATCGGTGCCGTCCAGGCCCGAGGACTGGTAGGCGATGGTCGAGGCGAAGTATCTGTCGCAGATTACTATGGCCCCATCCTCCGCCCACCTCTCCATGGCCTCCGTGTGGTCGTTGCGGTCCGCGATGAAGAGGAGGGCCTCGGTGGACTGGGATATCCCGGGTATGGAACCGCTGCGGATGATCGCGCCTATGCGGTCATGGGTGGGCTCCGCCGTCATCTTGACCCTGTATCCTTTCCCTTCGAGCCTCTCGGCCAGCCTGGAGCACAACGTGCTCTTCCCGGACCCGTCTATTCCTTCGACGACCACTACCTTGCCTTTCATGTTGCAACCTCGTTGGGACTCCAGTATCCGCTTCTGCAGATGGAGTATGACCGAATCCAGGGACTCCACGTCCTTGGCGTACGGCTTGCACAGGAACGAGAGGTCCGCGCGGATGTCCCTGTCGAACTTCACGCCTAGGGTGACCAGGTTCATCTTGAGGTCCTCGGCCAGGGTGTTGCCGCGACGGTCCCAGTCGGTGAGTATTATCGCCGACCTCCCCGACTTCCACAGAGCCTCCGCCGCCCTCACAGGCCCTCCTCCTGACTGGACGCAGAAGAACTGGGCCTCCACGCCTGAGTTCTTCAGAGCCGCGATGTCCTTTACCCCCTCGACCAGCACTGTATGGGTGGCGCTGAGCTCGTTTATCCTCTCAAGCGTCTCGAATATGAGGTTGAGGCGCTCCTGGTCGTCGGCTGGCTGCGGACGCATCCAAAGCCTCCTCCGCCTTGGCGGGATCCCCGTAGACGGTCACGGTCTTCTGCCTGCTCGTGTGGCCTGCGGTGACCTCCGCGCGCATTCCTGTTATCTCCGCGAACGTCTCCTCGACCTCCTTGTTGGCCCTGCCGTCCAGCGGCGGCGCCCTTACGCGCAGGACCAGCCTCTTCCTCCATTGGTCGAAACCCTCCGGGCCCGACCTGTTGGAACGCGGAGAGACGAGGACGTCCACCTCTAGACGGCCGTCCTTCTTCCGGGAGACGTCGGCGATTCTCATGCGTGATAATCGGTTTCTGATAATAATTAGATGCTCGTCCGATGTTTTAATTATGAATCCCCATATGAGGAACGATGAGCCCGGTATTGGAGCATATGTCCTTCGACGACCTGTCGGAACTCTATAGAGTCGAGATGAACGGCAGTTCGATCTCGCAGGTCCGCCGGGATCTATTCAGAGCGATGGCCGATCTTCTCACCAGGCTCCGCGGTGAGTACGAGAAGCAGCTGGCCATCGACCCCGATTCCGTCATGTGCGAGGGCGCGGAGCATCGCAGGAAGAGCGCCGAACGCCTCTGCAAGGAGATCGTCCGCATAAGGTCGACCAAGATATGCAACATGGCTTTCCTAGGGGCTCTCGGCTCCAAGAACACCGTGGAGATGCTCACGGAAGAGGAGAAGGCGTATTATTACAAGGTCCTGGAGGCCTCCAAGGCGCACCTGTCGGAGGTGGACCGCCTGAGAGGGAAGAGGGTTACCGTCGCCACCCATATCGACGAGATACCCGCCCGCGACCTGCCCAAGCAGGAGCCCCCGAAGGTCGAAGCCCCTCGGGACGAGCAGCAGTTCGTGCCGCCCGAGGAAGACTTCCCCGAGGACCTCGTCCCGCCAGAGGAGTTCCTGCCCCCGGAAGGGGTCATGCCTCCGGAGGAGCCGGTCAAGCAGCCCGAGCCTGTGACGGTGCAGCCCGAACCCGTAGAGAAGGCTCCCGAACAGCCAGAACCGGCCAAGGAAACCCCTGCCGAGAAGCCTACAGAATCCAAGCCGATGGACGACGTCCCTCCGGACGACTTCCCGATGGACGAATTCGACGACGACATTCCCGACCCTATGGATTCGTTCGGACCGGACGTGCCCCCGGAGCAGTGGGAGGAGCCGAACGCTCCCGTCTCGCAGAAGGACATCCCCCACGAGCAGGAGGACGATTCCCTTAGGCCCGTCCTGATAAGGGTGCTGGAGGACCTGCCGGAGTTCGCAGGGCCTTCCAGGGACTACAGCCTCTCGAAAGAGGACATCGTCACGCTGCCCAAGGCGATGGCGGACGTTCTCGTGAACACGGGAAAAGCGACCGTGCTCAGCCCTTCACCTTGAAGGACCTGGTGTCTCCCTGGAACTCCAGGCAGTCGATCTTCATCCTCTTGATCCCGGTGATCTCCGCCACGGTCTCCCTGGCGAGGTCCGGGAGGTTGTTCTTGCGACTCAGATGAGCCAGGAATATCTTCCTCTTCTCGGAAGAATTGCGTTTCAAGGCCATTCCGGTGTCCTTGTTCCACATGTGCCCGTGCTCGCCTTCTATACGCCTCTGGAGAGAGGGCGGATAGGGCCCGTTGTGGAGCATCTCCAGGTCGTAGTTGGCCTCAACGACGGCCGCGTCGCAGACCTTGAGGGCATGCTCTATGCGGAAATCGAACTTTCCGGTATCGGTCACGATGGCGACCTTCCCTTGGTCGGACTCCACGAAGAAAGCGTTGGGCTCGGCGGCGTCATGGTACGTCGGGAGAGGGGTGACCCTCATAGGGCCTATCGAGAAGGAGTCCTTCAGGCCGTACGGGATGAAATCGACGGCCCCCATCCTGGACGCCTTGTAGGTCCCCATGGTGCACATGACGGGGACGTTGAGCTTGCGGGCCATGGGTCCGACGCCAGACACGTGGTCGGAATGCTCGTGCGTGACCAGGATGGACTTGATCATCTTCGGATCGACGCCTTCCTGGTCCATGTAAGACATGAGGGTGCGACAGCTGAGGCCGGCATCTACCACAATGGCCTCGCCGTCGCATTCGATGACGGTGCAGTTACCATCGCTGCCGCTGGCGAGAACGTGCACCTCCATCATCTGTCTCAGACCTTTCTCTTGTAGAGGGCGAACACTATGTCGGCCCTGGAGATTATTCCGATGACAACGCCTTTCTCGACCACGGGGACACGGTTGACGTCCATCTCGATCATGGACTTCAGAACCTCCATGATGAGCGCGTCAGGGGATGTGGTGAGCACGGTGCGGATCATTATGTCCCCGATCTCCATGTTGGATATCTCCTCGGAGATCTTCTTGAGCTCGTCGTCGCCCTCGTCCTTGTTGTCCATGGCGTAGCTGAGCATTACCGATCCGCGGTTCTCCTTGTCGAGTTTCAGCTGATAGGTGTAGATGATGCGCAGGATGTCGTTCTCGCTGACAATCCCGAGGAGATGGTTCCTGTTGTCTACCACGGGCGCCCCGGATATGTTGTCGATAGCGAACTTGATTGCCGCTTTCTTGATAGTGTCCGTGGGCTGAAGCGTTACCACCTGAGTGGTCATCAGGTCTCTTGCCTTCAATTTAGACATCGGGTCGGGTATCATGGAGAGCGAATATATTGATTGGGGTCGAAGCTGCCAGAGACGTAGGACTTCTGCTCGAAGAAGACTTGGCCATTGGAAACGTATTTATATAACGAGATTATACTCGGATTCTGTACGGGCCTGTAGCTCAGCTAGGTAGAGCGTTCGACTCTTAATCGAACGGCCAAGGGTTCGAATCCCTTCAGGCCCGCCACCTTCTTGTCCAGATGCCTCGAAAAAATTTCTATCATTTCGCTGGCCCTGGTCGATTTCGTGTCGATCTCCGCTCGCGGCGGCAAATCGGTGTTCTCGGAGGTCAGCAGGTGTTACCTCGGAAGGTAACGCCTCGCTGGATGTGACCTCCATTGGCATTCCTCTTCTCGCGCCACTGCTCCAGCATGTCGCGGGAGGCCCTGCGCTCGTCCTTGTCGCAGTAGTGGCGCTGCGTGGTGACGACCGAGCTGTGGCCCATCACAAGGGAGACGTCGTGTATGTCCTGGCCGTCGTCTATGGCCATCTGCCCGAAAGTGCGACGGCATCCGCGGAGGTCGAACTTCTCCCCCACGTCTTTCTCGACGGCGCACTTGAGCTTCTCGATCTGCCCGTATCCGATGAACTCCTCCTTGCCCCTCAGCGGCGGAAACAGGGCGTCGGACTCCTTGCCGCACATCCTGAGCTTCATCTCCCTGGCCTCTAGATAGTTCTCTATGACCGGAACCCCGAGGGGGACGAGGGGTATCCATCTCGGCGATCCGTAGGAACCCTCGCCCTTGACGTGCTCCGCGTAAACCTCGCCGACATCGCCGGTTATGCGGACGTTGTAGACGTACATCTGACGGAGCTCCTGGGGACGGAGGCCACCGCATAGGGCGAGAGTCACAAGGGCGTATCCCTCGGTGAGCTTCCAGTCAAGCGGAGAGATCTCCAAGGCCCTCGCCACTATCTTCTCCGTCACTTCGTCGTCGATTGAGGCCTTACGCTTGACATACTTCTTAGGGGCGTGCGCCGCGAACTTGGTCTTAAAAGCGGCAACGACGTCGTTATCGAAGAACGAAGTGATCTTCTTGAGGGCGGCCAGATCCTTGCGGAGGGTCGAGTCGTCAATCCCCTCGGATTTGCGATACCCTATGAAGACGTCCACGTCCTGCGCGGTCAGCTTGCGGGGATTGTCGGTGGACACGCTGCCCTCATCCTTCAATTCCTTGAAGATGCGGCCGAGCTGGCGGAGCTTCCTGCCCAACGTCTCATAGGTCGAGGCGGCCAGGTGCCCCCTCTCCGTCGGGAGGTACTCCTTTATGCAGTCGGTGAACGGGTAGCGCGTCATCTGCTTATCCCCGCCTTCTCGAACTCCTTCGCCTCCATGCGGACCGCGAAGCTCTGGAAGGCCACGAAGACCCTCCTCTCGTCCTTGTCCAGGTACGTCAGCGGGAACTCGCGCATGAAAGTGGCGAGAATGCTCGCTGAAACCAGGCGTCCGATATCCTCGACGGTCCAGGGACCCGCTTCGAGCGAGGATCCTTGCCGTCCGTTGCTATCAATAACATTTGAGGTATCCATGTTATCAATAGCATCAATGCTAAGAATTCTATTTATAAGTTTTCCATCGATGTCATCAGTGATATTCATGGTAATGATAGGCCGCACCAAATTCGGTCAGAACAACAGGATCAGCCTCGTGGAGGGGCTACCGGACATTCTGAACCTAGAGCTCGGGGACTATGTCGAGTTCCATGCTGAGAATGGGAACATAATAATCCGCAAGGACACCAAGAAATACAACGGATACGACTTCGAAGGCGATGAGATCCGCGAGAAGGTCAAGCAGCTGGAAGATGAAAGGCTCGATCACATCGCAGACGAGGATCCCGAGGTAGCCCTGGAAAAAGCGAGGCAAGAATACCTCAAAGACAAGGCCGAACGTGAAGGGAGGAAAGCTTCCAAACATTGATGGAAATAATTCCATCAAATCCTCCAATGCCGCCATGCTTTTTTGATATGATATAGAGAAGATAAGAGGGAGCCAAATGTCATCGGATTCTGCCCCGCTGGACTGGAAGGACATAAAGACATCGGCTGCGAAGTTCTCCATCCGCTTCAAGAATGCGGAGAAAGAAGAGTCATACAAGCAGATCTTTTGGAGCGAGTTCCTGGCGATGTTCGGAATCGACTCCATCCAAGTCGGGATGTTCGAGCAGTTCGTGAGGAAAATCGGGAACGACGCCGGGGAAATAGACTACTTCTGGCCCGGGAAGGTGATCATCGAACACAAGTCCGCCGGGAAAAACCTCGAGAAGGCCCTCGACCAGGCGTTGGACTACATGCTCGGCATCGAGAAGAAGGAGCTCCCCCGCTACATCATCGTCTCGGATTTCAAACGCATCAGGCTCATAGACCTCGTGGACCACCGCGACGACACCATCAAGCTCGAGGAGCTCGCGGACAACGTGGAGCTGTTCGGATTCCTGGCAGGATACAACAAAAAGAGGATCGAGGGGCAACACCCGGTCAACGTCAAGGCGGCGGAGGTCATGGGGAGGCTGTACGATGAGCTGAAAGAGTCCAACTATCCCCAGGACAGCCTCGACATACTGATGGTGAGACTGGTGTTCTGCCTGTTCGCAGAGGATGCCGACGTCTTCGACAAGAACATCTTCTCAGCATACCTGGCATTCCATACTAACGACGACGGATCTGGAATGGCCGGAGCTCTCACAGAAATTTTTTCAGTGTTGAACACGCCATTGGAATCCCGTCAGAAGGCTATGTCCGATGAGCTCAGAAACTTCCCTTACGTCAATGGGGGGCTTTTCGCCAAACAGATACCGGCTCCTGCGTTCAACAGGGAGATGAGGGACATACTCCTGGGAGCATCGAAACTGGATTGGAAGTATATCTCCCCTGCGATATTCGGCTCACTTTTCCAATACATTATGGACCCATCGATGAGAAGGGAGCTCGGGGCCCACTACACCTCGGAGGAGAACATCCTGAAGCTAATCAATCCCCTGTTCATGGATGAATTGAGAGAAGAGCTGGAAATCGCCAGAGGAAACAAAAAAGCTCTAAGGGCATTGTGGGACAAGATATCCGAGATACGCATTCTAGACCCCGCATGCGGATGCGGAAACTTCCTCATCATCTCCTATCGGGAGATGAGAAGACTGGAGATGGAAATATTCGACCAGTTATATGAAAAACTCAGGATATTCGACGAATCCCACCTGCATATCGACCACTATTATGGCATCGAGATAGGGGAATTCCCCTCCATGGTCGCAAACCTGTCGATAATACTCATGGACCATCTGATGAACACGGAGATGAGGAACAGATTCGGTCAAAGCAGGGATATCCTGCCGCTAAGAGAAAAAGCCAACATAATTTGTGCAAATTCACTTCGGTACGACTGGAAAGAGTTGGTCGATCCGAGCATACTGTCTTACATCGTTGGAAATCCCCCTTTCGTCGGCTCCAAACTTCAGAGCAAGGAGCAAAAAATGGAAATGCTTCCCCTGTTTGACAAGAAAGCAGGAAGCATGGACTACGTTTCCGCCTGGTATGTGAAAGCCGCGGACTACATGCAGAGCAATAAAGACGTCAAGGCCGCATTTGTGTCTACAAGCTCCATAACACAGGGCGAGCAAGTAGAACCTTTGTGGGGCCCTCTGTTCAAAAAGGGGATAATCATCAATTTCGCGTACCTCCCGTTCAAATGGAATAACGAGGCCAAAGGTGTAGCTGCAGTTCATGTGGTCATAGTGTCGTTCAGCTACAACACGTCGAAATATACGATATTCAAACATTCAGAAGGTCTTACAGGGACCCCAATACCCCGTTCCGTTTGCCACATAAACGCGTATTTGGCTGAGGGGCCTGACATATTTCTGGAGGACAGAAGCCTTCCACTATGTGATGCGCCAGTTTTCAAAATAGGAAACAAGCCAATCGACAATGGCCACTACCTTTTCACAGAAGAGGAAAAGGAACAATTCGTTCATGAGGAGCCTGAATCGGCACCCTACTTCAAAAGATGGTATGGGGCTGAAGAATACCTGCACGACAAAAAGAGATATTGCCTATGGTTGGCCAGATGCCCAAAAGAGAAACTCAGGACAATGCCGAAATGTATGCAGAGGGTCAAGGCTGTGAGCGAATACCGTCGCAGTAGCAAATCGCCCGGAACACAGAAGATAGCAGACACGCCGTTGCGCTTCCATGTGGAAAATTTCCCTGAGGGGGACTACCTAGTCGTACCAGAGGTATCCTCGGAAAATAGGGACTACATACCGATCGGCTTCATGACACCCGAGGTCCTTTGCAGCAATAAGTTACGCCTGGCCACAGGAGTCACGTTGTACCACTTCGGAATAATGACCTCAAGAATGCACATGGTGTGGGTGAATTATGTTTGTGGAAGATTGAAAAGCGATTACGACTACTCCATACGCATCGTATACAACAACTATCCGTGGCCTGAGCCCAACCCGAAACAAGAGGAACAGATTGCAGAATTGTCAAAAAAGATATTAGAAGCCCGTTCCAACCACCCGGAATTATCTCTTGCCAAACTTTATGATCCCTTGTTGATGCCCGAAGATCTCATAGAAGCGCATCATAACCTGGATAGAGCGGTGGACAGGATATACAAATCCTCGGGGTTCAAAGATGATGGCGAAAGGATAGCGTGGTTATTCGAGTTGTATAACGACCTTGCAAGGGAGTGCCGATGTGCCTGGAACCTGAATATATCACTGCGTTCTGCACAGCAGTATACGCTGCACTGACGATCGTGATAATATGGCAGAACAAGTAGGAAAGGTTGAGCTCCAAAGAACAATATGAAGAATCGAACCGTGCGAACGTCATCGCATATCTGGCCTACGACAGAGGATTGATGGTGCTAAGGGTGCACAACATCGGAAATCGGTTGGCGAAAGACGTCAAAATAACAGCAGATTAGAAGATCGAAGCGGATTTTGACGGCTTGACCCCACAAAAGAACTTGACACGGTTATCTGAGAGTAGTTTTGAATTGGGGCCCGGAGTCTTCTGGGATATGACAGTATGCAGGTCCGATAGGTTGGAACAGATAAACCCCAGCTGCATTACATTCAAGATTGAGTACGGGCCTGGAAATCATAAAACGGAACAGACAGTACATTTTGACAGGTACTCATGGAGCAGGCTCCCAGGAGACGAGGTTGTCAATTCACTGAAATCGATCGAGAAAGCGATAAAGGATGCCAAAAAAAGGGATGATTGATGAGTTTCAACTTTGGTTATCCTCATCAAGTCTATGCGCTCCCCGCTCGCTCGCTGCGCTCGCTCGGTGTCGCCATCCCCCCGTCCGCTCGCAAGCTCGCGGCCGGATATCGCCCCTACGGGGCTCTCGCGCGCATGCCGGCCCTCGGCTACGCCTCGGGCACGCTCCGCTCGGCGTGCGCTGCTGTCGGTCCGCCCCGACGCCGCCAGCCTGGCGGCTACGGCGTCGTCGCGGGCGTCCCGATTGCGATAGGAGTGGTTACGGGGATGCCCCTGCAGAGGCTGGAAAAACGGTTCCCCGAAGAAGAGAATGAATGTCCCAACCCATCCATTCGTAAAGAAAAGGATTCGAGATATGGACTGTGTCCACCCATACCCATGGTGAGGGGGGCCTCTGCTCCTTGATCTTCTTGAGGTCTTCTTTGAATGATTTAGAAAGGATCCATGTTTGAGAATTCCAGATCAGGCTGTTGAGTATCGTCCATACCCGGGTGCGGAACTTCATTGGGAGGTCCGAGACCCGCTTGCATTTGTCAATGTCCGGTATGCCCTCGAGGTCCAGGGATTTGGATATGTACTTCGCGATATAGTTGATGGGGTTGGTGTACCCTTTCATCCCCATGCAGTCCCTGGTGAACGCATAGACGTCCACGAATCCCACGCGCCAGAGGGGGCTCCTGGAGTTCCAGTCGTTGAGGTTCTTGAGCTTCCCGAGGACGGACCTCGTGTACGGATCGGTCGGGTCGGGACGGTAAGTGCCGCTCTTATGATGCCACCTGACCTTAAGGGGCGTCTCCAGATAGAGGATCACATGGACCGCCGGATAACCGGAGGTGGTGGACTCCTTCGCGATCACCTTGGAGTACCCACCTTTGATGCACTTCTCGAACCTGGCGAAGAAGCGGGATATACCCTTCCCCTTGGCGGTGACGAAATAATTGGCCTCGTCGCGGGACATCTCCTTGTGGTCGACGGTCAGCGTAAAGAAGAGCAGATGAGAGTAGATTCCGGAAGTGGTTTCGTAAGATATTGTGGACTTCTTCAGGAGCTTGGTCAGATCCGACTTCTTGAACGACTGGCGCAAGGCGTATGCCGCGTTGCCTCTCCTGGATGCCGGGGAGGCCCTGTGCTCGCCCGTCTCCGTGTTGTAGAAAAGGTTGTAGTAGTCGCAGCTCACCCAGTCCACCAGGTCGGGGAGGAGGGTGTCGGCGTCCACCTTCCCGGACAGAACGTCCTGCTGCAAAGTGGGGAGATTTGTCCTGTCAAAAACGCTCAATCCAAAGCCCCGGCGTTTCGGACGCCGCGGCGGAAATCGATAGAATTTCTACCGGTGCCGCTCCGATTCTATCGGAGGGAAAAGCTTTGTGATAGGGTTTGTAAAGAGGCCTCTGGATAGAAGCGGGACCGAATCCCTTCAGGCCCGCCACCTTCTTAGCCAGATTTTCTGAAAAAATTCTATTGTTCAGGATTTTCCATACCCTCGGCGCCTCGTTCCGAGTCCAATCGCGCCCGTATCCTGGTATGGATACGGACGCGCGGAGGTCACTCGGAGTCCTCCTTGTCGTTCCAGAACCTCTGCATGTCACGGGACGCCTCGTGCAGGTCCTTGTCGCAGTACTCGCCCTGGGTGATCGCCACCGAGGAGTGCCCCATGACCAGCGAGACGTCATGTATTTCCTGGCCCTCATTGAGCGCCCTCTGCCCGAAGGTGCAGCGGCACTTCCTGAGCTCGAACTTTATCCCGAGGTCCTCCTCCACGAAGCTCTTCAGCGTGCGGATCCTCCCGTACGAAAGATAGCCACCCTTCTTCTTCAGCGGAGGGAAGAGGGCGTCCTCCTTCTTGCCGGCCTTCTCCAGCCTGAGTCTCCTAGCCTCGAGGTACCTGAGCAGCACCGGGACCCGCGGCCACCACGGCGAGAACTCCCGAGGCAATGAGCATGCAATGGCCCGTGGACAGTATGCCCACGCGCCTCATGAGGCTCACAATCAACCCATAGGCTGCCAGCGTTGTCGCCAGGGCCCGGAACAGCCTGAAGGCAGGCCGGTAGGTCGGCCGCTTCACCGCCTCGTCGACCACGGTGATCCCTCCGAACTCGAAATCCCAAGTGACGTAGAACGAGTCGTCCCCGCAGAGGTCCAAATCCATCCTCTTTTCTCAGCCGTCCGAGCTGAACACCAGGGCGCGGCGGCCTTCGCCGTCCTTCAGGTAGAAGCCATCCGTCCCGTCCAGAGAAATGTGCATGACGGCCCTGTTATGGAACCAGGACCCGCCATGGTAGTAGAATGCGGTCAGCCTACCCATGGGGCTTGTAACGGCCCATACATGTATAACCGAGCCGTCTTCCAGCCAAGCCGGCGACTGCCCTCGCATGAGGGCGCATCGCCTCGGCCTGAACCTGAACACCGTCGCCATAGATCTTCCTCAGTGTGACTGCATCATCGGGTCTGTCCACAGTGACCGAGAATAGGTGGAAACCTTTGGAAACAGCGAGCTCCGCGCCTTTGACCATATCCAAAGGAACCGTCTCGGGATCCAGGACATCGTCCCTGTCCACGGCATCGAGAATGACTTGCAACGGGGAAGTTTCCACCAAACCTGAAATCCTCCCGCACATACCCTGAAGTAAAGCAGGTTCTGTTATAATGGCTGTACCGCATCCATCGGCGGCAATGACAGCTGCATCAATATCGCCCCTCTCTAACGCGGAGCTCAATATCTCGGACACGCCGAAAGTCACATAGTCCTTGGCACGAACAACACGTTTCTCGGTACAGAAACCAAAATCTCTGATACGGAACTCGATATTCTCACGGATCTTCTCACGGGTAATCCCTTCCATACCCACGAATTTCTTGTAGATCCTGACCTCGCCACATGATGCCCGAAGGGGTATCTGATCTTCTGTTAGCAGCGAGGTTAAAAGCGCCCCGCCTCAATGCGCAGTTGTGAACCAAACGACATTCAGGGCAGGGGCATCCGTCCCTA
>SUSZ01000017.1 GCA_015063165.1 Thermoplasmata archaeon | reverse complement strand
TGAGGTACGCCCTTTATGCCATTCACAGGAGACTGATTCTGAAGCACATGACCTCGGGGGTCTGATGGACGATTGTCTAACGGTTGCTTCCGTGTCGATGCTTTAATGAGGGTTGTTACACACAGTCTCCCATTATAGTTAAATTTTTATAGAAGGACAACCATACACTGTAATCATGGGGAAACACAACAAGGAGCGCAGAGAAGCTTCCAAGTTGAAGACCTCCAGTGGCAACAGCACTGCGCCCGAGACCGGAGCTTCCAAGAAGCAATCCAAGCATTGAAGTGCCACGACACAGAATCGCGATAAACCGGGGCTTCGGCCCCCTCCTCTTTTGAATTATCGATGGTGCCGACAGATTCCGGAGGATCCGACGGCGTGTTTCCAGAGGCTTCAGGATTTATCCCCGCTCTGCAGCTCGACATCTTCGAGATGATAAGTGGGAGCATGTCAGCAAGGAGATGGTCACCGTCACGGTCCTCCACGACATGAACTTCGCATACAGATTCGCGGATCATCTGACTGTCATGCATCAAGGGAAGGTCCATTCCGACTGGGGCAATAACCCCGGAGATGGTTGGGGAGGTCTGCAGGGTCGAAGCTGAGGTCTACACCGATTCCAAAGGCTACCCGATGGTCGATTCGATAAGATAGATAGGGCGAGAAACAGCTTTTTCAGAAGGCGATGCCGTCCGGGGTTCTTTTTTTTTCGATCAATGCGTATAACTAAGTCGCATTGGGATTTTCGTGGATATCTTGAATAGCCTTAATACCGACCAGAAACTATCTGGTAGCAACGGATTGAGTCCGATGGGGCTGGTAGTCGATGAATAAAGACATGAGGTTGCTATTGGTGGCGATGCTTGTGGTGGCAGTCATATCTGTCGCGGCATTCACGTTGCTGTCCAACTATTCCAACAACAACAGCGATGAAGGGGGCGATGTCCCTCCGGAGGATGTACCCGTCTGGCCCATCACGGCTCTGGATCTCGCCGGACACAAGGTCTCGATCAACGATACGATCAAGCGCGTTGCCGTAACCGACCTTTCTACGCTCGAGGTCTTCGCCACCGCTTACGGCGAAGGATGGGAGGACATGATCTGCGCCATGCCTGAAGACTACTCGTCCAAGGACCCTTCCCTCGGGAGCCACATCAGCAAGACCTGGCCCAAGCTGTCCAGCCTTCCGACCATCCCCGATCTCGAAACTGCGTTCGCTTCTAATCCGAACTCTGTAGCAAAGGCGATCGCCGACGCCAAGCCGGACCTCGTCATCCTGCCCAAGGCTGTCACGGACCGCTTCCCGGATTCCCTCGATGGATTCTATTCCGCGCTGGACCAGGCAGGGGTTCCGTATTTCCACATGATGTTCTATGCCCTCGGTCTCAGCAACAGTGTATCCGGGGACAACATAGGACAGCTGTGCAAGCTGCTCCAGAAGGACGTTCGTGGGGACGAGATCGTTTTCTTCTACGACTTCGCTCATCTGGTCGTCAAGAACAGGTTGGCAGCCAAAGCCGACATCATCCGCTTCTACGTCGAAGTCCCCTCCAGCCCGTCCGAATACGGGAACGTCACAGCTTCAGGATTCCCTGAGATCGACTTCCTCGGATACAACATCCAGAATGATTACGGCGGAGGAGACGACCACGAATTCAGCCTAGAGAAGATGGTGGAATGTGATGCGGACTGGATCTTGCTCTATGGCGTTCCCTGCTACGATGGGAAGCAGCTGTTGGGATATTGCGTGGACGAAGATGACGAAGCCCTCGCCGCATGCATGGCCCAATACCTCGCCCGCGAAGGATGGTCAGACCTCGATGCTGTAAAGAGCAAGCACGTATGCTTCTGCTACGGAGAGCACAGGCACGGCATAGGGGGCATCTACGACTTGTACAAACTGGCCAATCTTATCGATGAGACCATTGTGACGGACGATGAGCTCGCGTCCGTCATCGTTCATCTTGACAAGTATCTGCCCTGGGGTTTCGAAGGAACCTTCACCTACGTGATGGAGCGATTTTGATAGCTTCTTTACAAGGACCGAGACTCATATGACCCGACGGGCCGCACCGCCGGGCCTTTTCCCCATGAAAAAGCCTTTGACGACGTTATCCATCCGCACCTTCATGCAAGAGCTGGATGTCATCGTGGAAGCCATCAGGAACGCGTCGGAGACGGTCATGCGTAGCGACCGTACCGCTAGGACGAAGCAGAACCCCGAGGGCGTCTACGACATCGTCACGGGCGCTGACATCGCATCGGAGAAGCTTATCATCGACGCTATCCGCTCCCATTTCCCTGATGACTCTATAATATCGGAGGAGACCAGCCCCGACGCGTCCATGTCCAGCCGCTCCTGGGTCATCGACCCGATCGACGGGACCATGAACTACAGCCGCGGCCTCCCTCTGTTCGGGATACAGGCTGCGTTCCTGGTGAACGGCGTCCCGAAGGCCGCCGCGATATACCTTCCAGCGTACGACGAGATGTTCACGGCGACGGACGAAGGGGCGTTCCTCAACGGGAAGCCCATGCGGACTTCTCAGCCTCGTCCGCTTAAGCAGTGCCTGATGTCGACGGGAGACTTCAGCCGCAAGTCGGAGGCCTTCAGAAGGGCCCAGGCGGCGGTGTTCTCGCAGTGCTACGACGTCATAGGCAGGTTCAAGGTGTTCGGGGCCGCCTGCACGGACTTCGCCTTCCTGGCCTGTGGCCGTACAGACGTGCATGTCCGCTTCACGAATAAGATCTGGGACTTCCTTCCAGGACTTTACATAGCGGAGAGAGCCGGCGCTGTCTACGATAGGAAGCTCCAGGAGGAGAAGAAAATCCTGATATTGTGCTCCTCGCCGGAGGTCCTGTCGGAAGCGACGGAGAAGATACTCCCGACGGTCCTCTCGGCGATGGAGTGAATCATCTCTTGTTCCCGCCGATCATCACGAGGTAAGCCAGCAGGGCTTCCAGCTGGATCTTCTCGTTGCTGCCTTCGACGATGCGGAACTCGATCTCTCCGGTCTTGTCGATGAGCCTGACCTTCTCCATGTCGGTTAGGCTCAGGTCGAAGTAGGCAGAGTGGATCTGCTTAATTATGTCCTGTCCGGACAGGCCGAACTCGATCATGGTCTTCTCGAGCATGTCGCGGGCTCTGATGAAGTCTCCTGCGAGGGCGGTCTCCAGGATCTTCTTCACCTCTTCGGGATTCGCCATCCCGGTTGTCTGGTAGATGAGGTCCAGGTCGATCTTCCTGCCGAGTGATGCCGCGACCTGCAGGGAGTTCACGGCGCGCCTCATATCGCCTCTGGCGACCATCACGAGGCCTTTCACGGCGTCGTCGTCTATGTCGATCTTCTCCTTCTCCACGATGGACATCAGGAACCCACTGACATCCTCGGACGTGAGGGGCTTGAACCTGAACACGGCGCATCTGGACTGGATGGGGTCGATTATCTTCGACGAATAGTTGCACGAGAGTATGAAACGGCAGATCCCGGAGTACTTCTCCATGGTCCTTCTGAGGGCCGCCTGAGCATCGGAAGTGAGGGCATCGGCCTCGTCCATGAAGATGATCTTGAACTCCGCTCCTCCCAGAGGTGAGGTCCTGGCGAATTCTTTGATCTTCCCGCGGACCACGTCGATTCCTCTCTCGTCGGAAGCGTTGAGCTCGATGAAGTTGCCTTTCCATTCTTCCCCGAACATCTCTCTGGCCAGAGCGAGCGAGCAGGTGGTCTTCCCTGTTCCTGCAGGCCCGGTGAACATCAGATGCGGCATGTTCCTGGACGCGACGTACGCCTTTAGCCTCTCAGAAACGTGCTTCTGTCCGACCACTTCGTCCAAGGTCCTCGGTCTGTATTTCTCCGTCCATATCTCGTTCATGTTGACCGTGACTCTGTATGAGCAGCACGATTAAACGGTTATCGTCCACGACGCTTTCGCCATGAATGTCGTTTATATTCTTAGCTAATCTAAAATAATGTCGAGTTTTAACCTGTAGGCATGGAATACCACGCGTTACGTAACGCAGTGCGTAAAGGAACGGACCTGATCTTCAACAAGCTCACGTTGATCCTAGGGATCTTCATGCTGATATACGGGGTATTCGGCGAGATCAGGAACATAGACAACGGCGAGCCGTTCTATATTCTGGCTTCGTACATTCCGATGATAATTTGCGGATTCCTCGTCGTCATGGATGCTCATCGCAGCATCTACTTCGCTACCGGGATGTACGCTATCGGCCTAGGATTGTCGAGGGTCATCGCCAATGTGTTCGTCACGTTCCTGGAGGAGAACAATTACCTGTTCCTGATTAGCCTGTTGATCACCATCGTGGGAGCGAACATGGTCTACTCGGGAGTCAGGTATCTCGGCGGGAACACCAGGACCATCGCCCTGATCATCATAGGAACGGTGGTCCTGATGATCATGTCCTTCATCAGGCTCTACATGTACACTTTCGGAGTCACCGATCCGTACAAGATCTTCAAGGAAGGCGCGAGCCAGATAGCAATCATAGCGCTCTGTCTCCTGTACATCGCCCTGGTATGCACGGAGAATGTGCGCAACGGGACCAGCATAGCTCAGTTCAACCGTGTCTTCAGCGGATATGGAGTGGCTCAGGGGACGATATCCAACGCATCCTTGAAGAAGGATGTCTGCGACGACATCGTCAGGTTCTTCGGAGACAGCTCCGAGTTCGTCAAGGAAGGCGATACCGGACCTGTCTATGCGGAGTACAAGTTCCCTTGCAGGGACGGTCCTGTGGACGTCTATGGCAATCTGCAGAGGTGGAACGGTCCCGAGGGCGAAGTGTATCTGTCCTTGTCTATGTTCAAAGGCGGATCGGCCTTCGATGTCAGGCCCCTCAGGGTCGAAGGCATGCGCATCTCGGATGGATATCTCTTGATCGATTGTAACGACCATCAGATGAAGGTCTTCAGGATAAGGGCTGTCAGCGAGGACGACGGACCCATCATCAGGAACGAGGATGCGGTCGAGGGGGTCATGACATGAAAGTCTCCCGTTTCGCCAAGGTCGCGGCGGTCATCCTCATGATGGAGGTCTGCGGCATCTTCTCTTTGATGTACAAGGGACTTGATAACGCCCTCGCGCATTCTATGCTGATCTCGGCTGCGATCATGTTCATCGGAATAGCGGTATGCGTCTATCAGATGAGGAGTTCTCTGAAAGACGTACTGGCCTCCGCCTGCTTCTTCACAGGGCTGTTCATGATGGTCATATCGTACTTCAGCTACAGCTACCTGGAGGACCTTACAGTATCCGCCGTGGGGACGATCGTCGGACTTCTGGCGACGATCCTCGGCTTCAGCGTCTGGTGCGGATACGATTTCGGGATTTCGGGAATACGCTACGTCTTCATGTTGCTGCTGGCCATACAGATCCTCGGGTTCTGGTCCTATTCTCGCATGGGTATCGGCAACGGGGACATCACCATAGTCGTCGTCATTATCCTCACCCTCGCGCTTGAGGCATCGATACTTCTGCTTTCCTTGGACAAGTCCATGGGCTATTCCGGCGAGTCCACCATGTCAAGGCATAATCTCAAGATGCAGGGTGCCAGTCTAGCCAACATGGAGGATGGATACATCCTCAGGAAACGCGCTGAAGAGATGCAGGCCCTTCTTCGCTCCGAAAGAGGGGGCAAGGTTACCACCAGGCTCTTCAGCAACATCCACGGCGACAAGAAACTGGAATTCGTCAGGGGCGCGGACGGCAAGTCTTGCCTAGTGATTTACGACATGAGCGGATCAGGGTCGAGTCTAATGTCCATGGGTGTCATCGAGACCAGCCTCGGGAGCGATGCCTTTACCCTTTACGGCATGGACGGGCAGTGGACCAGGCTGCTGGTGTACGATTCCATTCAGGAGGACTTCACCAAGCCCAAGCTGTTCGGAAAGGAGCGCGGCTCTAGGACCTTGCAGAGCTTCGGAGACGAGTTCGAGGACGAGACCGTCGAAGAGACCAAAGCCTGATTCGTCAAGAACGCATCGTTCCCGGTGAACTCTTTTAACACCGGGAGCGATGTCCCTACTATGAACGTCTCGGTGGACGGAAAGAAAGCGGTTCTGGTCGCAGTGGATATCCAGAACAAGTTCTACACGGTCACAGACGGCCTCCACAGGTCCGTCGATTCTCATCTGGATACGATGAACCGTGCTCTGGACCTTTTCCACGAGACGGGTTCGCCTGTCATCCTGATATGCTACGATGCGATGAACTCATGCACCTCCGACGCCATGGAGGACCCGGAAGCTTTCGTGGAAGGGCTCAGGGTGGACGATTCGGATGTCAGGGTGCACAAGGAGTTCATGAACTCGTTCCATGGGACCGATCTGCTGGACAGGATACGCGAGGCCGGAGCCGAATGCATCGTTCTCATCGGACTGGTGGCGCATCTATGCGTCCTGTCCACGTATTTCGCTGCCTACGACGCAGACCTGTCCCCGTACATGCTCAGGGGAGCCCTATCGGCGACGGACGAGGAGAACGTCGGCCATGTGGAAGCCATCTGCAGGACGGTAGATATCGATGCGCTCATAGAATCGACGAGAAAAGGGTGAAGGGAAGAGGTTTGGGTCCTGGGGCACCGGTCAGTCGCACTTGGACCAGCCGCAGGACTTGCAGGTGTTGCATCCGCCCTGGAATTCGAGCTCCGCTCCGCATTTGGGGCAGGGGTTCTTGATGGTCCTCGAGGGCGCCTCGGGCTCCTTGGCCTCGGGGATCCCCTTCAGCTGGCTCTGCATCTCGTCGTACATGTCCCTGAGGGCCCATCCGACGGCCATGGGACAGCAAGAACCTATGCTGGTGTCCCTCTTGGTGTGTGTGCGCACCACGTACGAGGGGCAGGATCCGCAGGACTTCAGCTGGTCGATGATCGCATCGACGCCGCATCCGGACCTGGCGGCCAGGGAGATCATTCTGGACAGTCCGACCATGAAGTTGTTGCATCCTCCTGTCGATCCCTTGTTGAGGTACGCTTCCACGAGCTCTCCGTCCTCTGGGTCGAAGAACGCTGTGCAGTGCAGGCTTCCGCATCCGGTCATCAGCTTGCGCTTCTTTCCGATGAGGTTGTCCGCCGCTGCTCTGACGACTACCTTCTTCTTGGGCTCCTCGACGGTCTTGTCGGGATCCTCCTGCTTCTCGGAGCTCTTGGTGGAGAGGATTCCGAGCCTCTTGCATCCGTCGCGGAAGACGGTGACTCCCTTGCATCCGGACTCCCAGGCGCTCATGTAGATCTCGTAGACGTTCTCCTTGGGGAAATCTTCGGGAAGGTTCACGGTGGAGCTGATGGAGGCGTCGATGTGCTTCTGCCAGGTGGCCTGCATTTCGATCCTCTCCTTGTAGTCCAGGTTCTGGGCGGTGACGAACATCTCGGGGAGGTCCTCGTCCTTCTGGATCTCGGGGTGCTTGCTTAGGTACTCCTGGACGACGGGCGTGTATACCTTGTAGTACTCGTCGTGGTCTGACAGGGAGGTGGTCCTCCTCTCGTAGGAGAGAGCGAATATGGGCTCGATTCCTCCGGAGATTCCGATCATGGTGGAGAGAGTTCCGGTGGGCGCGATGGTTAGGAGCTGGGAGTTCCTGAGTCCATACTGCAGGACGAGCTCCTTGGTCTCGTCGGATGCGTTCTCCTGGAAGTAGGGGGAGTCGACGATCTGCTGCGGGACGCACTTGGGGAACATGCCGAACTCCTTGGCCATGATGGCGGATTCGTTCATCGCGGTGTCCGCCATGATCTTTCCGAGCTTGTTGCAGAAGTCCACGGCTTCGGGGGATCCGTATCTGTATCCGAGGCGGATCATCATGTCCGCCAGCCCCATGATCCCGAGTCCGATCTGTCTCCAGTTGGTGACGGAGTCCTTCTGCTCCTGGAGCGGATGCAGAGGAAGGCCCTCGTCCAGAACGTCGTTCAGGCCGCGCACGCAGGTCCTCACGGCGCTCTTGAAGTCCTCCATGTTGAACACGCCGTTCTCGACGAACGCGGACAGGTTTATGCTTCCGAGGAGGCAGCTTCCTCCGGCGGGGAGAGGCTCCTCCGCGCATGGGTTGGTGGATTCGTAGGAATAATCGGGGAATTCGCTGAGAAGGTTCCAAGAGGAGATCCTGTCCCAATACAGGCATCCGGGCTCTCCGTAGTCCCAGTTGGCCTCGCACATCTTCTCGAAGAACTCGGCTGCGTTGATCTCCTTGGTGATGTGCTCGCCGCTCTCGGGGCGGTAGAACTTCTGGGTGAACGTCTCCCTGTCGCGGACGGCTTTCATGAACTCGTCCGTCATGCGTATGGACATGTTGGCCTTGGTGACTCTCTCGAGGTCGGTCTTGACCATCATGAACTCCTCGAGGTCGGGGTGCTCGCAGGATATGGTGAGCATGAGCGCTCCCCTGCGTCCGTGCTGGCCGATGAGTCCGGTGACCATGGAGTAAAGGTCGGTGAATGACACCGCACCGGACGTCTGGGACGCCGTGTTGTTGATCCTCGCGCCGCGGGGAGCGAGCTTGGAGATGTCTATTCCCGCTCCTCCTCCGTAGCTGAACGTGCGGGCGAGCTTTCCAGCGGTCTCGAAGATGGATTCGATGGAGTCTTCCGGAGACGACAGCACGTAGCAGTTAGACAGCGTGACCTTGAGCCCGCTGTTCTGGAGCCCCCTGTTGGCGAGGATCCTTCCTCCGAACAGGAACTTCTTCTCGCGGATCAGCTCCTTAATTTTCTCGTCGCCTGCGCTCACACGGTCTAGCCAGTGTTCGAAGTTCTCGCCTGCGTGACGGTACTTCCTCTCCCAAATGTCTATCCCGAGCTGATTGTCTTCTCCCAGCCATTCTTTCAATTCCATCTCGATTTCCCCTCGAACCGCAAGACGCGGCATGCCGCCTGCTAGACTTCCGGCCTTCTTGCCGTAAGTGCTAAGGATACTTAACTCCTATTCGGCCTACGAAGCGAAGCAGGCTGCTTCTGCTTTGGCATATACATCCTATTATTTATCGTAGGACCGTGGAGACGTGTTTAGTTGTTGGATTATAGTTTTCTTGGTACATCTAACCGTCCATAACCTCTATTTTTGCCGTTATAAATGCAATAATTGGATTTTCGAAGGATAATTTCCTAGATAATTTCTGATTTTTTCCCATGCTAGGACTATTAGCAAGAAATCTTAAGAAATGTAATTTTATGTCCATTCAACGACCATCTTCGAAGCCTCGGAGATCATCAGGATCGTGTTCGTCCCTATCGGTTATGGGTGATGGACAGAATCGCCGAAGTCTGGGTCTCCAGTCTATTTCACCCGTTGCGGAAACCATAGATGTTTTTTAATAGCACCTTTTACTATGGAGTATCAACTCACAGAGCACGGTCGAGGACGGTGCTTTTTCTCACATTAAAGGGGTTTAATATGACGACAGATGAGGACACTCTTAAAACCGGTACTACGACAATCGGAATAAAGCTCAAGGACGGTGTCATTCTTGCAACTGACCAGAGGGCGACCATGAACAACCTCATTGCCCACAGTCATGTCCAGAAGCTCTATCCCCTTTCCGAGAACCTGGGAATGACCATCGCGGGAGTCGTTGGAGACGCCCAGCTCATGGTCCGTTACATGCAGAGCGAGATCTCGATCTACGAGATGAAGAAAGGCGCTCCCATGTCAGTCAGCACCGCAGCGACGCTCGTCGCAAGCGTCATCCGCCAGGGATTCTACCTGGGTCTCATAGTCGGAGGATACGACAAGACCGGCGGACATGTGTTCAGCATTGATGGAGCCGGAGGATACATCGAGGACAACTATATGTCTGTAGGATCCGGTTCTGTATTCGCGCTGGGCGCTCTCGAGGCCAAGTTCAAGCCTGGCATGATCAAGGACGAGGGAATCGATGTTGCCATAACCGCGTTGAACTCCGCCAGGAGGAGGGACAATTGCACCGGCGACGGAATGCTGATAGCCTACATCGGTCCCAACGGATACGAGGACATCCCCAGAGAGGAGATCATGTCCCGCTGCTCCGACCTCGGATTCCAGTTCCCTAACTGATTCCAATCGCTCAAACCTCTTCCCAAACGATTTTTCTGCCATTTATGCAAAAATTAAAGCTGGCTTCAAGATGAATGTAGATAAACTGTTCGAAAACCTGACCAAAGAGGTTCGGCGGCTGGTCCCACCCGACATGAAGATCACCTCAATAGAGTTCGAGGGACCGCTTGTCGTCGTCTATACCAGCGAGTACGAGAAGTTCTCATCCAACGATTCGCTGGCTCGTATGCTCGCCCAGAACATCCACCGCAGGGTGGACATCAGGCCGGACAGGTCGACTCTGGCGGATTCAGCCGAAGTCGAGAAGATGATCCGCGAGAAGATTCCCGAGTCCGCCGAGATATTCGACATCAACTTCATGGAGGAGACGGGAGAGGCGATCATCGAGGCAATCAACCCCAGCGAGGTTCTGGGAAAGGAGGGCCAGCGTCTCGGAGACCTCAGGACCCAGACCGGATGGAACGTCAAGGTCATCAGAGCTCCGCCTATCCCCTCTAAGACAGTCTCGGACGTGAGGGGATACCTCAGGGCCAACCACGACGAGCGCATAGGGATGCTCAAAAGCGTAGCCAGGAACATCTCGAGGGAGACCCTTCCCGGCGAGCAGTGGGTCAGGATGACCACCATGGGCGGATTCAGGCAGGTCGGAAGGTCGGCCACTCTCCTTACAACCAAGGAGAGCAGGATTCTCATCGACTGTGGCCTGGATCCTGGATCGGATGCGACGCCCTATTTCGCCATTCCCGAGTTCGACATCTCCAAGCTGGACGCCGTCGTCGTGACCCACGCCCACCTGGACCACTGCGGAACCCTTCCTGCGCTTTTCAAATACGGGTACAAAGGCCCCGTCTATTGCACGCCTCCAACCAGGGACCTCATGGCCCTTCTCCAGCTGGACAACATCAAGCTGGGATTCGGCGAGAACAAGAAGAACTACTATGAGGCCAAGGACGTCAGGACCGAGATCATGCACACGATCGCCCTCAAATACAACGAGACCACCGATATTGCGCCGGATGTCAGGCTTACGTTCCACAACGCCGGGCACATCCTGGGATCCGCCATAGCCCATTTCCACATCGGGGACGGACTTCACAACGTCGCTTTCTCAGGGGACACCAAGTACGAGAAGACCTGGTTGTTCAACCCCGCTACCAACAGGTTCCCCCGTCTGGAGACCCTCGTCATAGAGTCGACATACGGAGGCCAGAAGGACATCCAGCCCTCGAGGGTGGACGCTTCCGAGGAGATGGGAAAGCTCCTGCAGTCCGCCACCGAGCACGGCGGAAAGGTTCTCATCCCCGTCTTCGCGGTGGGAAGGTCCCAGGAGGTCATGCTGGTCATCGAGGAGCTCATGCGCGGCGGGCGCATACCCACCTGCCCCGTGTACCTGGACGGAATGATCTGGGAGGCTACGGCCATCCATACCGCCTACCCGGAGTACCTGAACAATCAGCTCAGGACACAGATCTTCCAGCAGAACGAGAACCCGTTCCTCTCCCCCATATTCAAGAGGGTAGAGACCGCTGCCATGAGGGAGGAGATCTGCCACTCGCCCGATCCGTGCATCGTGCTGGCTACCAGCGGTATGATGTCCGGAGGACCTATCGTCGAGTACTTCAGGGAGTGGGCGGACGACGAGAAGAACTGGCTCCTGTTCGTCGGATACCAGTCCGAGGGAAGCATGGGAAGGACCATCCAGAGGGGAAGGAACGAGATCACGCTCAACTCCAAGGGCAAGTCCATCGAGCTCACCATAAGGATGCAGAGGGCCACCGTGGACGGATTCTCCGGTCACTCCGACAGGAAGCAGCTCATGCGCTACATCAGCTCCCTGGAGCCCAAGCCCGACAAGATCATCATAGGCCACGGAGAGGACAGGAAGTGTACAGATCTGGCTTCTTCAATCTATAAGAAGTTCGGAATCGAGACCAAGGCTCCTCAGAACCTCGAGACCATACGTCTCAAGTGAGCCTTGAAAACATCTCTGGGCCCGGAATCCCGGGTCCAGGCTTCTTTCTTGAATTATGGATAAAACCGTCCGGATGTCGGACGGGGAAGGTTTCCGCCCTCCCGCATGGGGAAGGCGGTTCTTGAATCACCAGTTCATCGCTCTGACTTCGAAGAAGGACTGGGGGTGCTTGCACACGGGGCAGAACTTGGGGGCCTCGGTGCCGATGTGGATGTATCCGCAGTTGCGGCACTTCCACATGACGACTTTGTCTTTCTTGAAGACGACGCCCTCCTCGATGTTCTTCAGGAGCGCAAGGTATCTCTCCTCGTGCTCTTTCTCGATTTTTCCGACGGCCTCGAACAGGTCGGCGATCTCGTTGAATCCCTCTTCCCTGGCCTCTTTGGCGAATTCGGCGTACATGACGTTGAACTCGTAGTTCTCTCCGCTCGCGGCGTCCTTGAGGTTCTCCACGGTCTTGGGGACGGATCCTCCATGGAGCTGTTTGAACCAGATTTTAGCGTGCTCTTTCTCGTTTCCAGCGGTCTCGAGGAAGATGTCAGCGATCTGCTCGTACCCCTCCTTCTGCGCCTGGGACGCATAGTAGGTGTACTTGTTCCTGGCCATGCTCTCTCCGGCGAAGGCGGCTTCGAGGTTCTTCTCTGTCTTTGATCCTTTGAGTTCCATTTGGTTCCCTCGCCACTACCATGCCGTCGGCCGTATAAATTCGTTGTTGAAATCGCCTTTTTTTAGCCGTTCCTTAACGGCGGAACCCGAAGATGGGCTTTTTCAGATTGCCGTTCTTGTCGAACTTCTGTTTCATCAGACGGTCGTAGTTCTTCTTCAGGTTGGCATCGTTCGGCTTGATGGACATCAGGTATTCCAACTCCTTCTTGGCCTTCTCGTAGTCCCTGAGGTCGTTCAAGAGCAGTACGGCGTAGTTCTGATGGATGTCGTAGTCGTTGGGGCTCAGAGCCAGCGCTTTCTCGTAGTACTCCCCGGCCTGCTTGAAGTCGCCTGTCTGCCGTCTCAGGAACTTGGCGTAGAGGTTGTACAGCTCGGCCGAGCTTTCCATGCTCAGGAGCTTCTCGAACAGCTCCATGGTCCTCTTGTTGTACTTCTTGTCCTTGCCCATCACGGTGACGGCGGCCTTCATGGCATCGATGTTGTCCGGCTCCAGGTCCAGGACGATCTCGAGCTGCATGATGCCGTATTTGAGGTCCTTGAGGTCGTATATGGCGATCTTGGCCAGCTCCATGCGAGGCTTCGTGTTGTGGGGATCGGTCGCCAGATAGGTTTCCAGGGTGTTTATGGCCCCGTTGACGTTGTTTCCGTTCACCTGTCTTCTGGCTTTGCTTATAGCCTCGTACGCCGGGTCTGATGTCATCGGCCATTGCGACACGTTCAGCAGTATATAATGTGGTCGAATCGCGGTTCATCTTCCTTCCAGCATCTTCTCGCGCTTGACGTAGAATCTGTGGCAGATGCTGTCGCGCAGGTTCCTCGCGAAGCTGTTGGCATAGAGAAGCCCGGAGACGACGGAGACGGTCGCCAGAGGCATCATGAACTGCATGTAGTAGCCGAGGATGGTCTCGATGGTGTTCCCGTAGTACACCGATATCACGAAGGTCAGGAAGAAGACCCCCAGCATCGCATATCCGGTGAACAGACGCTTCTTGGCTCCCGTCCAGAGGTAGTACGCCCTGGGAGCGGACGATATCACCCTGGCACCGGTGCTCTTCATAGCCTGCCACGGTATGACCAGCGCTGGAAGGAATACGGACAGGAGCATCATGATGCGTACCACGTTGTATTTGGGAACGAGGTCCAGAACTATCGGGTTAAGGAACAGGGTCGAGCAGATCATTATGCCGAGCAAGAACACGTAGATCGACAGCTGGACCATCGAATCGAGATCGAACACGTGGCCATCCGGCTTCGGGTCCATCTCGACGCGCTCTACATCCAAGACGTCCGGAACCATGAAGAAGTTGGCGGCGGCCCCTCTTCTCCCGTCGAGGGCCTCCTCCTCAATCGACAGGATGGCTCTTGGAAGGTATTTCCTGATCATGGCGGAGGTGGTGGCCAGAACGCCTATCGTCGAGAAGAGGAAGACGAATGTCGTCATTAGGAGGTCGATGAACAGCGTCGCGTCGTCCACATCGCCGGGAAGGAACGGATTCAGGGAGGAGGCTCCTTTCAAGAGAATCATCGCCCCGGCGCCCGTGACGTAGAACCACATCACCATCGCCGAGAACATCATGAACGCGCCGAGAAGCCAGAACGGGAACGGGCCGGAGTCGAGCTTGTTGACCGTCCAGATTCCCAGCAGAGCGAATTGCGTCACGAACGCTATGCAGATCGTGTCCAGGATGCTCCACAGGTTGTAATCGTTCCTCAGGACGGTCGCTATCACTGAGAGGGCTATGCAGGCCGCGAGGAACCAGGGGAAGGCTTTGACGATCTTTCTGTCCCTTTCCTCGGAACGAGGATTCACCTTCGCTCCGCTGCCGAGGCGCGAGGCGGCCAGATCTAGCCTGTCGTTGATGGATTCGATATCGACCTTCTTCAGAACGGTATCCCTCGGCACGGTCGTAAGAGCGTTGAATAGGATTTAATGGTAACTGGAAGAGCATTTTCATCGCATTATGGATTTATAACAGCGGGTTAATCTAGTATCATGGGAGAGCGGAAAGGTCTGAAGAACCGCGGGTATACCGAAGAGGACGCAGAGGACCGCAGAACGGCGGTGGAGGAGTTCACCGGCGTCGAATTCGAGTATATCAAGAGATGCGGCATGGACTACGAGGGAGCATCCAAGAACATCGAGAACATGATCGGCGTGACCCAGATACCTTTGGGGTATGCTGGCCCGGTGAAGATCCGCGGGGAGTACGCCGTCGGGGATTTCTTGGTGCCTCTGGCAACCACCGAGGGCGCCCTGGTCGCTTCCATCTCCCGCGGGATGTCCGTGATAACGAAGTCCGGAGGCGCCGCCGTCCATGTGTTCGGAGACGCCATGACCCGCGCCCCTGTCCTGAGGGTCCGCGATCTGGATCACTGCATCCAGGTCATGGACTGGATAGACAACAACGAGAAAGCAATCCAGGTCGCTGTCAGCACCACCACGTCACATGGGAAGCTAGTCCGCATAGAGAAGTTCCCAGACGGTAGGAACCTTTTCCTCAGATTCTCGTTCTCAACCGGCGATGCCATGGGCATGAATATGGCGACGATAGCCTCCGAGGCCGTCTGCAGGCTCATAGAGAAGATGACCGGCGCGGTTCTGGTGTCTGTTTCAGGAAACATGTGCTCCGACAAGAAGCCTGCCGCGATCAACATGATCGAAGGCCGCGGGAAGACCGTGGTGGCCGAGGTCAGGATACCCAAGGACCTGGTCGAGAGCAGCCTTCATGCCACTTCCGCCACGATAGCTGAGACGAACACCCGCAAGAACCTCATCGGAGGCAGCATGTCGGGGATGCTCGGAGCCAACGCCCATGCGGCGAACATGGCGGCAGCATTATACATCGCGACCGGCCAGGACCCCGCGCAGGTCGTCGGATGCAGCACCACGCTCACCACCTGCGAGGACATCGGCGGAGACCTGTACATGTGCGTCAGGGTTCCCACCGTCGAGGTCGGAACCGTAGGAGGCGGGACGCGTCTCCCGTTCCAGAAAGAGGCTCTTCAGATGATAGGATGCCTCGGAGAAGGGAAGGCGAAGAAGCTGGCAGAGATAGTAGCCGTCACCATCCTGGCAGGAGAGCTCTCCACCCTGGCGGCGCAGGCGGCGGGACAGCTCGGCAGCGCCCACGCCAAATTAGGAAGGTAAGGCACATTTTATTACATCGATTATATATCCAATGACGGTGAACGAGGATGTCTGATAATAAGGCTGACGATTTAACAGATGATCAGGTAAAGATTGACATCTGGGGAATCTGCGTCAATCGCGACATCTTCAGGGTGCAGGACGAGTTCCGCGGCTCGGAAGGCCGCATCAAAGTGAACAAGTATTACAAGGCCTGCTCGTTCGTGTCCCAGTTCACCAAGCGCAACGGTCCGGAACTAACCTTGGAGGATCTGCAGAAGGTCAGGTCGGAGGCGTCGTCGTTCTCTACGGGAATCGCCCGCAAATCTGCTCTGGCAGACTACAATAAGACCCTGACGAAGGACCTCAGCCGTTCTGGGTCTGAATGGCTTCTCATCGACGGCAGAGCGGACATATACGGGGTATCGAAGCTCACCTATGCGGACGGTTCCTTCGACTACGTTTCTAACAAGACTGCCCACAGGTATGGGATCAGCGAGATACTGTGGGAGATGGGTATCAATCACACGTTGGAGGATATCGGGACAGGCTATTCCGAAGCGGAGTACAAGGAATGCTTCGACAGACTGGTCGGATTCGTCAAGGACAGGTACGGGGACAGGATCATCCTCAACTGTTCTCTGGACGCGGGATTCTTCCTTGATTTCGACGGCACGATTCAAGAGTCCTCGAGTGACATGATGGCGATCAACAACGCTTTTCTGATGAGGTTCAATCTCGATTTCATCCGTGCCACCGGATGTTATTACATCAAGTGCCCCATGTTCCAGATGGCGGACGTGTACCACCGGTGGGGACTTTACACTCTTCACTACATCGAGGAGCACTACGCCTATCTGGAGCGTTGCATAGAGACTATAGTCTTCGGAGGAGAAGGTGTAGAGCGTCGTCTGGAGGACCTGTATTTCGAATATTCTGTTTTGTTCTCCCAGATAAGGGCAGGTGAGATCCTCAGCATCAGGAACGGTATCGAGAGGTTCCTGGAGTTCAAGCGCGACGGTGACCGCGACGAAGCACTTGGCATACTCGAGAGGATGATGTCCCAGAAACTCCCGCAGGCGGAGGTCGAGATGGCCAAGTTGTATGCGGAGGGGATGTTCGTGGAGAAGGACTTCCTCAGGGCTGAATCCATGATTCAGAAGGTCATAAACGGCGGGATGAGGGGCGCATACAAGGACCTCTTCGACATCTATTGGGAGGAGAAGGATCCCGAATTCTATCCCAAGATGATAGAGGTGGTCAAGGAAGGGTCGGATAAAGGGTACAAGTGGGCCTTGAAACGTCTGTCCAAAGCGTATCGCTACGGCATAGGCATAGAAAAGGACCTCGGAGAGGCCGCTAGACTGATGAAGCCAGTGGCGGAAGCTTTCAGGGGGGAGGACATCCGCGACACCTACTTCGATCTTCTTCTGGAGCTGGACGATCCCGAGCTCTACGGCGACATGATCGATTCCATCTACCGTCTGACCATGAGTGGCTCCCCGGAGTCCAAGGCCCGCTACGGTCTCGCCTAGTATCTCGGAAAAGGATTGGACATGGATGTCGGAACCGGAACGGCATGCATGCTCGAGGCCATGAGGGAAGGCTCCAAGGACGCAGCCTGCTTCCTGTACTGGATCCTCTCCGAGGAAGGCCGGACCGAAAGGATGTCCGACGTGATGGATGCGATCGACCAGTCCGTTGGCGAGGGGCACCCGATGTCCATGCTGTGCATGGCGGACGCGTTAAGCAAAGGGGTCTTGGTGGAGCTCAACGAGGAGAAGGCCATCGGATATGCCAGGGTGGCATACAGGTCGCTGGTCTCTGGGTCGGAGGCCATTTTCACTAAGCTTCTCTGGAAAGCCGGAACGGACGAGATGCTCGACGAGCTCATGGCCGTATCGCAGGAGCAGGTCTCGCGCGGAAACCTCAAGGAAGGCATATGGTACGCCAGGGTCGTGATCAGGCGTAAGGACTTCGAGAATGGTTTCGAGGAGGCTTTGAGCTTACTGGACAAGGCCATAGAGGCGCGCGTGATAGGGGCCAGAGCATACAAGGTCAGGCTTCTGTGGGAGGAGGGCAGCGAGGATTCGTGCAGGGAGATGGTGAAGGCGGCACGTCCTCTCGTGAACAATAAGCACGACAGGACCATGATACTCGTAGGGAAGGCTTACCTCTACGGAAAAGGCGTCAAGAAAGACCCGTCCAAGGCTCTGAAGATGTTCGAGGAAGCCGAAAAGAAGAACCCCGAGCTCAAGAAGGAGCTCGAGCCGCTGTACCGCAAAGCCAGAGCCTCCAAAGACAAGCAATCCATGTAAAAATCATATACTATACTGCGGATTGCGACAGCATGCCTGTCATCAACTTCAAGTACAGCGACCTTTGCTCGCTCATCGGCAAGGACGTCCCTCAAGACGTGTTGGTCGAAAGAATCCCCATGATCGGGGCGGATATGCACGACACCGAGTCCGGCGAAGAGGACATGTCCGTCGAATTCTTCCCCGACCGCCCCGATTTATACAGCGTCGAAGGCCTCGCCAGGGGCATGAGGGCTTTCCTGGACATACAGCCCGGCCTCAAGACGTACGAAGTAGGCAGGTCCGATATAGAGGTCACCATCGACCCAAGCGTCAAATTCGTGAGGCCGTACTTCCTCTGCGGAGCCGTTCTGGACGTCGACATAGACGACGAGTTCCTCAGGTCCATGATGGAGCTCCAGGAGAAGCTCCACGTCACTATCGGAAGGAAGAGGAGCAAGCTTGCCATCGGAATCCACGACCTGGACAAGGTGGAGCCGCCCTTCACGTACAGGCTGGCGGACCCCCATTCTGTAAGGTTCGTCCCTCTCGCGAAGACAGAGGAGATGGACATGGAGGAGATCCTCACCAAGCATGAGAAGGGAGTCGGATACGCCCACCTCCTCGACGGGATGGACAGGTACCCCGTCATCCAGGACAGGCAGGGCAGGGTCCTCTCGTTCCCTCCTATCATCAACGGAGCCCTCACCACCGTCACCGTCGGGAAGCACAATCTGTTCGTCGACGTCACCGGAAACGACCTGAAAGCCGTGAAAGGCGCTCTGGACATCGTATGCACCGCCCTCGCCGAGCGCGGAGGGAAGATCATGGCCGTCACCATGCACGACGGCGACGAGTCGTTCCTCTCGCCCAACCTGGAGTCCCAGACCATCGACATCTCCGCATCGGAGTGCGACAGGTTCCTCGGGCTCTCCCTCGGAGCCGAAGGCGAATGCGAGTGCCTCCGCAGGATGGGGATGGACGCGATGGCGGAGGGAGACACCGTCCACGTGAAGTACTCCCCTGTCAGGCTCGACATCATGCACAAGGTGGACATCTTCGAGGACGTCGCCACCGGATACGGCTTCGAGAAGTTCGGCGGCCCGTACATGCTGGACCAGACCGCCGGAGGCGCCGAGCCCATCACCACGTTCTCGGACGGCGTAAGGGACGTCGCCATCGGAATGGGATACACCGAGGTCTGCACCCTCACCCTGAGCAGCGACAAGGAGGAGTTCGTGCTCTCCAAGCTCCCCAGGATGGACAACGTGCGCGTCCTCAACCCCATCACCGAGGACCACACCTGCCTCAGGTCCTATCTGATGCCCAGCCTCATCAGGATCCTCAAGCACAACAAGCACCGCGACCTGCCCCAGAAGATCTTCGAGATCGGATACGTGGTAAGGGAGAACAGGACCATCCCCCATCTCTGCGTGATGGCAACCGCCTCCAAGACCCCCTTCGCGGAGATCAAGGCGGTCGCCGAGGGAATCCTCAGGGAGATCAGGTGCGAGCATGAGATCACCCCCTGCGACTACAAGACGTTCATCGACGGCAGGGGAGCCAACATAGTCAAGGACGGGAAGGTCATCGGATTCTTCGGAGAGATGGCCCCCGACGTGGTCATCGGATACGAGATCACCCACCCGATAATGTTCATGGAGCTTGACCTCGAGCCTATCCTGGGCGAGGGGAAGGGCACCCTTTTCTGAGGTGAAGATATGGAAGTCGGAGAAAAGTTCCCGGAATTCAAGCTAGAGGATGAGAACGGAGAGGAGTTCGACAGCGCCTCCCTCGAGGGCGTGCGCTACGTCATCTACTTCTATCCTAAGGACAACACCGCAGGATGCACCAAGGAGGCTCAGGAGTTCACCGAGCTGTTCCCCAAGTTCATGATGAGGAACATCCCCGTCATCGGGGTCAGCAAGGACTCCCCTGCGTCCCATAGGAAGTTCATCGACAGCAAGGCCCTCAAGGTCAAGCTCCTCAGCGATCCCGAGCACGAGCTCATGGACAAGACCGGGGTCTGGGCCCTCAAGAAGAACTACGGCAAGGAGTATATGGGTATCGTTCGCTCCACGTTCATCGTCGGAAAGGACGGCATCGTGGAAGCAGCCTGGCACAACGTGAAGGCGGCAGGACATGCGGCCAAGGTCTTCGACAAGGCCATGTCCCTTTTCAAACAGTGAAAACGAGGGGATTCTTTTCCCCTCAATCTTTAACAGCAGTCTTCAGAGCGCTCCCAGCTCCTTCAGGCGGTCTTCCGCAGCCTCGACGCCGTTCTTCAAGGCCTTCCTGTACCATTCCGTCGCCGAGAGGATCGACCTCTGGACACCTTTCCCGTGCTGATGCATCTATCCCATGCGGTATTCCGAGGCGCCGTAGCCATTTCTGCGCCGCGCATGTACATCCCCACGGCGGCCTTGTAGTTGTCATTCTGTTTTCCCTGTTCGCAGTACATGTCTTCCACGCGGCATTGCGACAGCCTGTCCCCCAGGTCGGCGGCCTTCTTGTACCATCTGATGGACTCCTGGATGTCCGCAGGCACGGAGAAAACTCGTGCATGGGCTATTCGGAGTATAATCCGAGGAATCCCTCGCAGACCTTCGGATTCTTCTCTTCGGCTAGGGCCTTGGACTCCTTGGGCTTCCTTTCTGTCGCCACAGGAGCAGACGACCTCTGTTTGTTCTCCATCTTTATTATCCACTCAAGAAAGCTCATGTGGAATCACGGAGCCGAACGGCTTGTTGCGTTTTATCCCTGGCCCTTCTACCAATTGAGGCGTAGGCCAACTGGCCACTAGTAGAACTATAGTCTGCCCTCTATGGGATTTTATGACATCTTTCGGCGGTGCTTCAGCGCTCTTTGATGAGGATCGAAAGCTCTCTCAGGGCGGGCTCCGCATCGGATATTATGCTGAGGTCCGCGTAGCTGTGTATGGGGGCGTCCTCGTCCGTGTTCACCGCGATTATCCTCTTGGCGCTGGACATCCCTGCGATGTGCTGGACGGCTCCGGATATCCCCAGCGCGACGTACACGTCGGGCCTCACGATCCTTCCTGACATCCCCACCTGGCGGGACTGGGGCATCCATCCCCTTTCCACCAGGGCTCTGGAGCAGCAGACCATGGCGCCGTCTATGGACGAAGCGATCTCCTCGGCCAGTTCTACGATTTTTCTGTCTCTGATCCCGGCGCCGAGGGCGATGAGGACCCTGGCGTCGCATATGTCCTTCCCGTCCTTGGAAGGCTGGCGCTCAGACAGGATCTCCTTCTTCTGCTCGCCCGTGTACTGCCAGTATATCGCGGTGCCCTGCCCTTCGACTTTCCTGGGAGCAGGGAACACCCCTTGGCGTATGGTGGCCATCTGGGGGAACCCGATGCATTCGATGTCGGCGGTCAGGACGCCGCCGAAAGCGGGCCGGGTTACTACGATCCTTCTTCCGTCCGCCACGATGCCTGTGCAATCGGCTGTCAATCCGGATCCGAGCATCGCCGCGAGCCTGGGGGCGGTCTCCCTCCCGCGGGTGCTGGCTCCGATGAGGACCGTAGCGGGGTTCACCCTTTCTGCGACCTGAGCGAGGGCTTCCGCGTATGCCTCGGGGGTGTACTGCTCCGTGGCCTTGCCGCGGACGTGGTAGATGGTGTCGGTGCCGTATCCGAAGATCTCCGGGTACAGAGCCTTCATGTCCGGGCCACCGAAGAGAGCCACGAACACCCTTCCGTCGGTTAGCTTGGATGACGCTGCTATTATCTCCGCGCTGGATCTGGCGAGCTGGCCGTTCTCTGTCTCCGCCCATACAAGGATGCCGTCAGCCGTGGATTCGTTGAGATTGTACTTCTTCAGCATCCCAGGAGGAAGCCTGTTGGGGTCGCTGGAGCATGATCCTGTCGAGCAGGACCCGGAGGAGCAGGAGCCGTCGGAACATCCGCTCATTCTCTCGCCCCCATCTCGTCCCTGAGAAGCTCGGCTACCCTGCCGGGGCTTCCAACGACCGCCTTCCTGTTCTTCCTTCTGACGTCGTTCGTGCCGGTCTTGACTATCTTGGTCTTGGAGCCTTTGAGGCCCACGCTGTACAGCCCTAGGCCGAGCCCTACCCTGTCGATGTTCTCGATAGACTTTTCTGCGCCCCTCAGACGGTCCGAGATTGTCATCATGGTTCCGCAAGGGTCGACGTCCGAGAAGGACACGACGCTTCCCAGAGGGGCCTTGCAGTCCCTCAGAACGTCTCCGTAGTCCTGGGTGACCTCCAGGGAGTCTTCCGATCTTCTGAGGTCCTTGACGTAGGCGAACTGCTGGACCGAGAGCAGCTGGGCGACTTCGAACGGGACCTGCCCGGTCTCTCCGTCCGCGGCCTTTTGGCCGAACACCAGCAGGTCCGCGTCGCATGCGTGCCTTTCGACGAAGGCGGCTATGGTCCTCGCTGTGGCCCATGTGTCCGCCCCTGCGAAGGCGCGATCGGTGAGGAGGTATCCTCTGTCGGCTCCGAGGCACAGGCAGCGTCTGAGGGCTTCAGAGGCTTGCGGAGGGCCCATGGTGAAGACCACGACCTCGTCGCCGTCCTGTTTGACGGACAGGACTTTTCTCAGGGCGTGCTCGCAGTACGGGTCCAGTATGGACGGGACTCCCGCCCTCACGAGGGAGCCGTTCTCGTCCACGGACACCTCGGAGGTGTCGGGCACCTGCTTGATCGCTACTATGAACTTCATGGGATCACCCTATCATGTTGCCGGGACACAGTATCCCGTTGGGGTCCAGCACCTTCTTGACCTTGCGAAGCTCTTCTACGCCCTGCTTGCCGTAGAGGAGCTCCATGTACTTCGTCTTGATCTTGCCGATGCCATGCTCCGCGCTGGGGGAGCCTCCGAGCTCCACCGCCTTGGCGGCGAACTCCTCGTACACGGCCTTGGCGCGGTTGAACTCGTCCATCGACTTCAGGATGATCTCCACGTGAGGGTGGTTGTCGCCTATGTGGCCGAACATGCAGTACTCCAGTCCCTCTTCGTTTAGCCTCTTCTTGTAGAACGCCATCATCTCGTCGGCGGATCCGTCGGGGACGGACATGTCGCTCCCGAGCTTGTGTATCCTGGGCATCTCGCCTTTCAGGGACGCCACGTACTCGAATATCGTCTTGGGGATGGAATGCCTGAGCTCCCTCATCCTCTCGCGGTCGGAGGCCTCGTGGCCGCACCAGGACTTGTCCAGCGAGGTCCCGTGCCTCTCCGCAATCTCCTTGAGGATGGCGTAGCGCCCGTTCAGGGATCCGTCGTCCGGGAGGTCGAAGAACAGGGCGGAGCCGGCGTCTTCCGGTATGGCGGGTATGCGCACGGACAGCGGATCGGCCTTCTTCCTGGACCTGACCAGCTCTATCGATCTCACGTCCATGAACTCGAGGAATTCGGAGTCGATGCGGTCGTCGGAACGGATGTCCTTGACGGCTTCCAGAGCCGACTCGTCGTCCGGGAAGAAGAGTATGTTCGAGACGAGAGGGTGCCTGGGGGCCAGGTAGATGTCGGCTTCGGCTATAACCCCGAATATGCCCTCGGAGCCTATGAACAGGTCCAGCAGGTCCATGTTCTCGCCTATCTTGGGCCCTGTGGCGTTCTTTACGGACGAATTGAAATCGTATCTGGGAAGCTCGAAGGAGTAGTAGTTCTTCCCTGCGGGGAAGCTCATGCGCCTTCCGTCCGCCAGATGCTCTCCGCGGACGACGTCGGTGAAGGTCCCGTCCGCCATGACCACCCTGATCCTCCTCACCCAGTCTCTCGTAGGGCCGTACTTGTAGGTCCTGGGTCCGGACGCGTTTGCTGCGATGTTGCCGCCGATGGAGCCGCTCATCTCGGTTGGGTCTATGGGATAGAAGTAGGTCACAGGCTCTTTGGCCAGGGCATCGCATGCGCCCTCTGTGATGTCTTCGAGGGAGGAGAAGCTCTTCCTCGTCAGGATGTCGTCGATCTCGTCCAGGGTGGTGCACGGGAGGACGCGGAGGAAGTATCCCCTTTTGTCCTTTCCGACGCCCACGGCGCCCTTCATGTGCTCCAGCGAGAGGACGTCCCCTCCGTTCGGCACGCTTCCGCCCGACACTCCTGTGCGCATGGCCGCGATGGTGACCGGGGTACCTTTGGAGTTGTACACCCTCAGTATCTCGCGGAGCTCCTGCTCGCTGTACGGCAGCAGGACGTTGTCCGCGCGGCCGGTCATCTTCGATTCGTCTGTCAGGTATCCGGTGTTGTGTCCGATCCTCTGTCTCTGAAACATGATCAATCATCCCATAGGCGCGGAATCATGGCGGCGATGACCGCCTGTTCCGTCAGCTTCTCGCGGTCGATCAGTCCTTTGCTGAGCAGGCCGACCGCGCCCTGCTTCTTCCCGATGTCTGTGTCGCCGTAGATCTCGCGCATGGAGTCCCCTACGGTCATCCCTGAACGCACGAGCTCGGCGACGGCATCGGGGTAGCGGAAGCCGGAGCCCTGTCCGTAGGTCTCCCTGCCTTCCTTGTCTATGATGGTGCAATGCTGGATGTCGTACAGGCCGTCGAGCATCTCGAAGACGCCTGCCTCTATCCCTACAGCCATCTCGTGGCCCTCTATGGCGGCTCTGGCCCTGTTCAGGGAGCCCTGATGGGTCTGCTCGCCGAAAGGCTGTGGGGGGACCCCGCTGTCGACGTCTCTCGCGGTTATCCTGACGTCTCCGTACACCCTCTCCATGACGGCGCGGACGGCGGATACCTTCACCATGTTGGTGGATCCGACTGCTATGTCCATGACGGTGCTCTTTCCTTGGCGGCCGTATCTGCCGTCCAGGATGGAAGATGCGGATATCTTCTCGCCGCGATCTGACATCACCAGCGGGACCACGGACAGCTCCATGGGCTTGAGCCCTCTGGACCTCCTCCTGTCGTTGACCTTCCTGCCGTTGTCCAGGGTCTCCTCCGAGACGACCAGGAAGTCCACTCCGTCCATGATCTCGTCGGGACCGTACATGTCGTCGATCTCGAATATCCTGGCGCTGCCCAGAATGGACACGAACGATTCCAGCTCCCTCCTGCGTATGACCATGGGCACATGCTTGTCGCGGCCTCCTGAAGCCATGCGGTCGGACGTTATCCCGATGACGACATGGTCCGCGATCTCGAAGGCGCGTCTTATCAGAGCTTTATGGCCTTCGTGCAGGATGTTGAAGGTGCCTGCGACGGCCGCGGTGGTCATGGTCAGGCCTGCCTGCGGTCCATCTCGTTATGGACCACGATCATGCAGTGGTCTGCGTGGAGGCTGAGCGGTCCTAAGCAGATCTTGTCAGGCTTGTACGACAGAAGGGCCTCCTCCTCTTCGGGAGTGGGGTCGTGGTTGTCGCCGAGCACGAACACGGGGTTCTCCGGGAACTCGTAGTCCCTGCAGTCAGTCCCGTCCTCCTTGAGGTACACCAGCTTCCCTTTCTCCGAGAGCTTCTCCAGGACGTCCTGGAAGGACATGCGGGTCACGTAGACCCCAGGGGAGGACTTCACCTCCTGTCCTTTCTCCACGGGCTTCAGGAGCGCGTTGCGGATGAGGGAGGAGGTGCTCCTCTCGTCGGGATTGAGATATCTGAGCTCCTCTCCCTTGAAGACCACGGTCTTGGGGGCATCCTCTCCGCCCTGGCACACGAGGTAGGCTTCGACATCCTTGCGGAGGTTGTGGCTGAGGAAGAACGCTGAGTTCACGCATCTCACGAGTATGTCCAGCCTTCCCGCTCCTCCGGCAATGTCGTCCAGCTTGAAGCTGCCGGTGGTGGCCGCCTTGTGGCCGATGATCACGAAGTACCTCATCGGATCACGACTGCATGTTCTTGAGGGCTTCCAGATCCACTCCGCCGAGCTGCTTCATCATCTGCTTGCGCATCTTGCGGTTCTTTCCGACAGCGGCCATGGTCTTCTTGGTCTGGTTGTACTGCTTGAGGAGCTCCCTCACGTCGTGGGGGGTGACCCCGGCTCCGGACGCTATCCTCTCTATGCGCTTGGATTTGATGATCGACGGGTCCTCCTTCTCGTCGTTGGTCATGGAGTCCATGATCACGCGGAAGACCTGGAGCTTCTTCTGGGAGGCCTCGTAGTCTATCTTGTCCTCCATGCCGCTGAATCCGGGGAGCATGCTCATGACCTTCTGGAGAGGTCCCATCTTTCCGACGGCCGCCATCTGGTAGTACATGTCGTTCAGGGTGAACTTCCCGGTCATCATGGACTCGGTGACCTTCTGCATGGCCTCCGTGTCGTCGATCTCCTCGCTGGCGAGCTGTATCAGGGAGGACAAGTCTCCCATTCCCAGAAGCCTGGAGATGAACTTGTTGGCGTCGAACGCCTCCAGGTCGCGTATGTGCTCTCCGGTTCCGAGGAACACGATCCTGGCGTTGGTCTTCGCTATGGCGGAGATCGCCCCTCCTCCCTTTGCGGTACCGTCCATCTTGGTGAGGATGACGCCCGTGACCCCGACGGCGTTGTGGAAGGCCTCTGCCTGAGGTCCTGCCTGCTGTCCGACCTGGGAGTCGAGGACCAGTATCCTCTCCTCGGGCTTGGCCACCTCCGCGATGTTCTTGACCTCCTCGATGAGGTCGTCCTCCAAAGCGTGGCGTCCGGAGGTATCGATGATGACGATCTTCTTGTCCTTGAACTTCTCGAGGCCCCTCTTGACGATGCCGGGGGCGTCAGATTCGCCGGGCTCGCCGTAGACTTCGACCCCGACCTTCTCTCCGAGCTGCTTCAGCTGGTCCAGAGCCGCAGGCCTGTAGACGTCTGCTCCGATGAGTCCGACCGAGAATCCCTTCTTGGAGAAGTACAAGGCGAGCTTTCCGGTGGTGGTGGTCTTTCCCTGTCCGTACAGGCCGACCATCATGATCTTCTGGGGCTTGAGGGGTATTCCTTCGCCGTTGTCCACCAGGTTCACGAGCTCCTGGTAGATGATGTTGGTGAGGTGGTCCTTCATGCTCCTTCCGGCCGCAGGGGGCTCGTTGATCGCGCGATCCTTCACCTTGTTCGTGAGATCGAGAACCAGTCTGACGTTGACGTCCGCTTCCAGCAGCGCACGCTGGAGGTCCTTGCAGATGTCTTTGATCAGACTCTCGTCCACCGAGGACGCGCTACCTATGCGTCCGAGAATGTTCCTAAGCGATTTTCCCAATCCATCCAAGGCCATGCGATCAATACCCCATGCGTGATTCGTATAAAATAATCTGCGCCTGAAACCGAGGCGGGGTACCGGGCGAGCAATAAGAAGGGATGGGATGCACTCTACCCGTCCGGTTCCCTTAGCCTCTTATATTTTTCCTTCGTATATGTACTTTTCTGATAATACGTCTATTATTTTTTACTTGTATTACTTAATCATATGTTGAGATTAAATAGATTGGTACATATTATATCGACAAATATTATTTTAAGTTTTATTCTATAATCTGCCTTCGTTATAGGATATACCTGTTCTCTCCTTACGGGCGAACAGATGGATGGATGGGGACAAAAGCATCATCCATTTTTACTCATAAATTAGATGAATTTCGGATAATAACGTCTATATTGAACGAAACGACGAGACAAATGATGAAAAAGCGGGAAAAGGTTTGGGGAGGGCCGGTAGGCCGCTCCCGTTGGATAATCAGAGGTATCCCGATTTCTGAAGAGCCATGAGGTCTTCGGTGGAGAGCTTGTCTCCAGCCTTGAAGCGCTCGAAGATCTCCTTTGCCTCCTTCTTGTTGTCGGACTCTCTCTTCTTGGCACGGTTGCCGTTCTTGTCCTTGTTCCTGTACCCAGAGGCGTCGCGGTCCATCTGGTGGACGGACTTGATCTGCTCGATGTGCTTCTTGTGCTCCTCGTCGGCAGCCTGCTTGCACTCGATGAACTTCGCCTGTGCAGCGTCGGCCTCCTTCCTGAGCTTGTCAGCCTGCTCGTAGAAGCCGATCATCTTGTCGTGGGATGCCTGGGCCTTCTCAGCGTACTCGGAAACCTGGCGGTGGTAGATCTCTGCCTGAGCTTTTGCCTCTCTGAGCTGTCCGACGAGTCCCTTGACTTCGTCGTTCTGCTCGTAGGTCTTCTCCCTGTCGGCGATCTCCTTGGCAAGGACGGAGATCTGCTTGATGATCTCGTTCTCCTTGTCCTTTCCGAGGGCCTTGGTCTGCTGGGTGTATTCAAGATCCTGGAGCTGTTTCTTCAGCTGCTTGACGGGAACCTCGTTCTTCTCGTCATTTCTCTCGGTGTTCCTGAAAGGAGCAAGCTGCTCCTTGAGAGCGGTCACCTTCTGGTTCCACTCGTCCCTGAGCTCCTTGGTCTCCCTAACCTTCTGGTTGAGGGAGTCACGCTCTTCCCTGCACTTTCCAGCCTCGTCGACAAGCTCCCTGACCTGACCGTTGAGCGCATCCCTCTTGGCTTTCCACTCCTTGGTCTGGTTGTTGAGCTCGTCCCTGAGCTTCCTGTGCTTCTCTGCATCTTCGTTGACGATGCCGCGCTTTTCCTCGAGCTCTACGAGTTCGTCCTCGGATGCGACGGTCGTCTTCTCTTCTGCTGACTCCTCGGTCTCGCAGGGGGCGTTTTCCGTCTTTTCCTCGGTCGCCATAGAAACCTGCTCCTCTACCTGAGAATCCTGCTGCTGAACTTCCTCCACAAAATCTTCCATAAATCATCACTCAATATTCGACTTGGCCATGAGCAGAAGCATGACCCACTTCTATCCTGCCCTATTAATGCCTATAATATAAGGATTTCTACGGATGCATCCTGGATTAAACCCGACGTGTACGAAGAATTGCGGGGATGTCCGTCTGTTTCTATAGCAATTAATGGGTGTTAACTGTTTCCCGATCCGGATCTCCCAGGTTTCCGGCTCTGGCAAAGGGCAACATATTATAACTACTTGGCCGATGGCCGATTCGATTCAAATGAGCAATGTCTGTCCCCTTGACTACAGATACGGCCGCGAGGGAATGAAAGCGGTTTTCAGCGAAGAGAGCCGCATTCAGTACCAGATGAATGTGGAAGCGGCTTTGGCGAGGGCGCACGCGTCTCTCGGCACCATATCCAAGGCGGATGCAGACGAGATCTCGCGCGTGGCCAGCCTCGACGTCGTTAGCGTCGATAGGATAAAGGAGATCGAGAAGGAAACGAGGCACGACCTCATGGCGATGGTCAAGGCCATGACCGAGAAGTGCTCCGGGGACGCCGGAAAGTACGTACACCTCGGCGCGACATCCAACGATATCGTCGATACCGCCACCGCTCTCCAGCTCAAGGCGGCCATGACGATGATCCTCGACGATGTGGACGTCTTCATCTATACGCTCGCATCCCTGGCCAAGAAGGAGAGGGACACCCTCGAGATAGGCAGGACCCATGCTCAGTTCGCCATCCCTATCACTTTCGGATTCAAGATCGCCGGATACGTCGCCGAGATGCTCAGGCACAGGGAGCGCATAATCCAGGCCATGCCCAGGGTCTGCGCCGGGAAGATGGCGGGAGCCGTAGGAACCGGTGCCGCGCTGGGAAAGAACTTCTTCAAGATACAGTCGCTCGTGATGGAGGACCTCGGACTCACGTACGAGCCTGCAGCCACGCAGGTCGTCGGACGCGACAGGTACACCGAGGCCATCTGCCTCATGGCGAACATCGCTACCTCTCTGGAGAGGTACGGGACCGAGATCAGGAACCTCCAGAGGTCCGAGATCGGCGAGGCTTCCGAGTTCTTCGACGTGAAGAAGCAGGTAGGAAGCTCCACCATGGCCCAGAAGAGGAACCCCATGAACTCGGAGAACGTCTGCGGGCTCGCGAGGATCGTCAGGAGCTTCGTCACCCCCACCTTCGAGAGCCAGGTTCTGTGGCACGAGAGGGATCTTTCCAACTCCTCTACCGAGAGGTTCACCCTTCCCCACGTATTCATCCTCATGGACGAGATCCTCAAGAAGATGAACTGGATCTTCGAGGGCCTCGACGTCCACAGGGACAAGATGCTCTACAACATAGAGTCCTCCAAGGGACTTGTCATGGCAGAGCCCCTCATGATGAAGCTCACTCAGAAGGGAATCGGAAGGCAGGACGCGCACGAGATCATCCGCGAGTCGTCGATGGTCGCCGAGGACACCGGAAGGCACCTCAGGGACGTCCTGATGGAGAGGGAGGATCTCAAGGGAGTCCTCACTCGCGACGAGATCGTCGAGACCATGGACGCTGCCAACTACGTCGGCGGAGCCAGGGAGATCGTCGACAACATGGTCGCAGAGGCCGAGAAGGTCCTGGGAAGGAAGGTAGAGTGAGATGGACGCCAAGGCGAAGCAGGGGCTCTTCTTCGGAGCCATCGCGGGCGCCATCATCGGCATTCCTTTCACCATCATGACTAATAACTACTTCTGTCTCCTCCTGATCCCCGTGGCCGCCATCATGGGAATGGCGCCCCAGCTTCTGAAGCCCGTAGAGGACGACGAGGACTGAAGTCTTTGAAGAAGAAAGCCAGGGTCCGGCATCGCTGTCGGGCCCGAGGTGTTTTCAGAACATGTTGCGGTTCAGCGTGTCGATGACGCTGGACAGGTCTGGCCTCTTGGACGGGTCCTTCGACAGCATCGAGCTTATGAGATCCATCTTCCAGTCGCGGTCTCCGCCCTTCTTGTAGAGGTTGCATTGCTCCACGACGATCCTGTCGTCGACGTTCCTGACGGAGATCTTGTAGAACAGCATCCCGAGGCAGTAGACGTCGTACCACGGGCCTCTTTCGACCGGGTCCATCCTCTCCATGTCGTCCGCGTCCTTCATCAGGAAGGCGTCGCAGAAGTTGAGCAGTATGGGCCTGAGGTGTCCGCCTTTGGTCTTGAGGACGATCAGCGATTCGGGCGAGATGGCACCATGGACGATGCCCATGTCGTGAAGGTCCTTCACGGATTTGCACAGCTCCAGCTCGAGGTATTGCTTGTCCAGCTTTCCGTACTTGCGTAGGATGCTGAAATCCTCCATCCCGGACTGGCTGCACGTGAATGTCTGGACGTAGATGTCCGATAGCATATACTTCTCGGCGGGAAGTATGAAGCGACCCTCGTTGAACGAGGATATCCTGTCCAGGATCGTGGAGTTGCGCTCTATGTCGTAGTTGTCGCGCTTCTTCACGAATATCCTTCTGGCGTTGCGGGGGCTCTTGTTCTTGTTGCAGAGGGTGGTGAGAGTGTCGCCGCACCTGACCCAGTCGTCCTCCACCAGGAGGCCCTGGACCACCCTTGCACGGCGGGTCTCCATCATGAAGGTCTTGTTCATCGCGTAGGGCATGATCAGGGAGATGTCCGTCTCGTTGACAGTCCTGTTCGGAACGGTCCAATCAGGTCCCATGACGAGCGGGCGGACTCCCGAATCCTTCTCGGGGACGTCTGCGCCTATGTCCTTGAACGAAGGCTTGACGTAATCGTAAGTCGGAGAGAGCTCGTCGTCCGCATCCGGGAGGGCGTCCTTCACGGGGATCTTTTTGGCCTTAAGGGGCTTGGTCTCGGCCTCCACAGGCGTCTCCTTGCCAGGAGCGTCCTTCTCCGCAGGCTTCTCGGTCTTGGGGATCTCGGCCTCCATGGGCGTTCTAGTCTTCGGCGCATCCTTCTCCGCAGGGGTCTTGGGCTCCTCCACGGGTTCCACCGGTTCTGGCTCCACCGGCTCAGGCTCCTCTACGATAACCACCGGCTCCTGTTCGAGGGCCAGAGGTTCTAGCAGATATCCTTTGCTGTAGACGTTCCAGAGGGACCTCATCAGGTCCTCGTTCTGCTTCCTCAGGTTCTTGAGCTCGGCTTTGACCTCTCCGTACTCGACCTTCTCCTCCTCGGTCAGATCCCTGGATCCCATCTCGTTGCGCTTGGCCCTGAGCTCGTCTATCTTCGGGGTGAGGACCATCTTCGACATGAATTCGGACTCGATGGCGTTCCCTCTGGGGCTGAACATTTCGATGTACTCCTCCGGGGACGAAATGCCGAATATGTGCCCGGCGAGGGTGCGGTCGTCGTTCTCATGCGCTTCGAGGGATTCCTGGATGGACTTCTCGAGGTCGAACTCGGCTCCCGTCCTGGGCAGGAATATGGATTCGAAGCTCATCGGGGACTCCAGATAGGCGAAGCACCCGTCGGAGGCGGCGAACACTATGCAGGGCTTGGGTATGCTGTACGCCTTCCAGCTGATGTGGAAGTCGTGGTCCAGGCAGATCACGTTGTTCATCACGGCGTCCTGGATTATGCACTCCATGGCGTCTATGTAGCCTCTGGCGTCGTCATCCATGAGCTGGTGCAGCCCGTCCTTTCCCAGGGCGTAGCACCTGGAATCGCCCGCCCAGAAGCAGACGACTTCCACGTGGTCCCCCTTGTCCTGGTAGATGCAGGATGCCAGCGTGGTCGGGAGCAGCTTCACCATCGATCCTCCCGACTTCCTCCCCTTGAAATTGATCCCTGTCTCGTCGGAGTACGCCTGGAGGTCTCTCCTGATGGCTGTTTTCATGTCGACTGCGATCTGGTCCAGGTGGCGCATCCCGTCGGAGAACGCGAAGTCGTAGTTGTCCTCCAGGAACTTCTTCACGACGGCGATCACGGCGCGGGACGCGTAGTAGGCACAGGTGTGGACCTCTCCGTCCACCTCGAACTCCACTCCGCCGGCGCCTCCGAGGCCGTCGCACACTATGGCCATCCTTTCGTCGGCTACCGGAGGGGCATCCTCCGCATGGCCGGGGAAAGGCACATCGAACAGAAGGTCGCTCTTCATGGCTTATCACCCACTATCGCATCGTAGATCTTCTTCGCGAGCTTGCTCACGGTTCCGTCGGTCTTCTTCACCCAGACGTACTTGTCGTCCTTTTTGACGACCTCCTCCTTCTTGGGCTCGGCCTCCTTCCTGGGCTCCTCCTCGCCGACGATGGGTATGCCCTTGTCCTCGGCCATGCCTCTGGCGACCGCGGGCGGGAGCATCCTCTGGGTCCCGTCGGCCATCACGTAGGTCCATTTCGGCTTTCCGGGAATCATCCTCTCGCCGGTGATGGGCTCGGCCTCCTTCCTGGGCTCGGTCTTGGCGATGGTGGGAGCAGGCCTGGGAGGTGCCGGGGCCTCGCCGCAGATGGCCTTCATGGTTTCGAGGACGGTGCTCGCGTCAGCTCTTCTGCTGGCTTCGACCTCCATCATCGATTTGATCAGCTCCTTGAGCTGTCCAGACGGGATGGCCATGATCATGTCCTTGGATGAGTCGATCTGGAACGGGTACTTCCCGTGCCTCTGGAGCATCCTCTTCCCCGTGTAGTAATCATGGAACATTATGGCGGAGGCGAAGACGTCTGATTTGCACTGGACGGTCCCCTTCAGGTCCGGGTCGTCGGACATTATGTATTTCCCCAGCTCGGGGGAGTAGAATTCGGGCGATCCGATAGTGGATTCCGGTTCGGGGGGCTCTCCCGAGAAGTAGCTGTCGTCGAAGTCGATGAACCTGGGCTCGTACCCTCTGCTTGCCTTGACGACGAAGACGTTGCTGTGCTTTATGTCGCCGTGGACGACGTTGTTCTCGGCAAGCGCCTTCAGGGCGTAGGCGTACTTCTTGATGACGTCCAGCCTGGTGCTCGCGTCCAGCTCGGAGACCTGTTCCGGAGTGAGCTTCTTCTCCTTGACCCTGGGGGACACTATGTAGTAGGAGTTCCCCTCGAGGAAGTACTCCGTCGGGGCTATGACGAAGGCGCACGTGGAGGATGCTCTCTGGAGCGCGGCGATGAGCCTTCTGCGCTTGGCCTCCCACTCCTCGCAGGCCGCCTTCTTGCGCTTGAAGGTCTCGCCGGTCAGCATCTTGGGGTTGGGATACTTCGGCTGGGGGAGCTTCTTTATGAAGAACTCGCTGGAGCCTTTCCGCCCGAACGTGTAGCTCCCGTTCGCCGTCGTCGTCCATTCTTCGAGCAGCTCATAGCCGCGCATGGTCTCCAATAGAACACCTTGGAAAATGGGGTGAAGGGGGAGACGCCCCCTTCGTGATATGTTCAGAGGCTGGCAGAAAGCGTCCTGAGGACGGCTTCGAGGTCGAACTCCTCGAGCCCTCCGTTCAGGTTGCTCTTCGCCCAGTAGGTGTTCTCCAGCTCGTCGACGAAGGCCCAGGAGGGGTCGTCGGGAGCGAACACGATGAGCCTCTTGGCGTTGGGGTTCATTCCGATCTGAGGATCGTCCCAGAGGGAGAACAGCTCGGCGTTGGACTTGGGGAGGTCGAAGTTGGCTCCTCCTCCGTAGATGTCCTTGGTGGGAGCGTCGGTCCATACCATGATGGCGTGGCGCCTCTTGGCTCCGGTCTTGACCCAGTCCGATTTCATAGCGAGAGCGATGGCGTCGAGAGCGGTCTCGGGGGCGTCCCCTCCTCCGGTGGCCTCGATCTTCATGACGAAATTCTTGAAATCGTCGACATTCTGGGGGAGCTGGAAGAACGGAGATTCGATAAGGGCGTTGTCGCCGTCGCAGGAGAGGTCTCTGAACACTATGACTTTTATACGGAGCTCGTCGACTTCCCTGTTGAAGGATTTCAGGGATTCCTTGAGACGCTCGTGGAACGTCATGACGTTGTCTTTAACCATGCCGATGACGTGTCCCATGCTTCCTGTGCCGTCGATGCACATCACAAGGTCCACATTGATGTCAAAAATGTCTTCGTTGGCCATGTTACCCTTTCCTTAATCAAGATTACAGGATATAACCGTATGCGTAATGCATTCTAGAGGCCACTGGAACGGCTCCGATCGTGATAGTTCTCCTCAACACCAATGGTGCAAATCGTGAATAAACGGGACGAACCGAGGAGCACGGCCTTCATTCGCGGGCCCCGCGCTCGACTTCAAATCCATTCGAGCGGGATGGCGGCGTAGTTTATCACGAAGTACACCAGGAACAGAATCGTCAGCATCCACAGGGTGGCGGGTACTTCCCTCCTCCTGCCGAGAACCAGAAGGCCTCCGACATAGACGAACACGCCTGCAGCTATCCCGTTCGTGATGGATCCGGAGAGGCCCATCATGAATATGGTCATGAAGGCCATGGCGCAGGTGAGAGGGTCGTGCCAGTCGATCTCCCTGACGTTCCTTATCATCATGATTCCCACAAGCACGAGCGCGCCGACGGTGCACGCGCTGGTGAAGGTCGCCATCGCCCCGCCTAGGATCAGGGAGACAAAGAAGAGCAGCCCTACGACTACGGTCATCAGCCCGGTGCGGGCTCCCGATTCGATCCCCGTGGCGGACTCTATGAAAGATGTCGTAGTGGATGTTCCGCAGACGGCTCCGATGATGGATCCCGCGGCGTCGCTCTTCATAGCCTTGTCTATGCCTTCCGCATGACCTTCGTCGTCCATAAGGCCGGCCGCCTTGCTCACCCCGATGAGGGTGCCGGTGGTGTCGAATATGTTCACCACCAGAAGGGAAATCGCCGCGGCGATGAAAGGCACGATCATCGCCCCTTCCAGGGTGAAGCCTTCGAACACCTTTCCGAACAGCGTCGCATCCGGCATCGAGACCAGCTTCACTCCTTCCAGCTCGGGTATGAGCCCTGTCTCGGAATAGACCCCCATGAAGGCCAGGACGAGCCCTATCGCCCAGGTCATCAGTATGCTGCCGATGACAGCGTACCATCTGTTCCTGAGCCACATGGCCAGGGTGGTGGCAATGCAGAGGAGCGAAAGCAGCACCCCCGAGTCCGAAAGATTCCCGAGCGTCATGGCGGACGTCTCTCCGGAGTCTATCAGCCCCGAGTTGTACAGGCCGATCACGACTATGAAGAAACCTATTCCGGCGGTTATGGCCAGCTTCATCGAGTTGGGGATGTCCTCGATTATCCTTTTCCTGAGGCCTGTCACGGAGATCAGGAAGAACGCTATACCTGAGACGAGCACCACCGCCAGGGCCTGTTCGAACGTGAACCCCATGCTGTAGCAGATGGTGAACGCCATGAACGCGTTGATGCCCATCCCTGGAGCCAATGACACAGGGAAGCGGGCGTAGAACCCCATCAGCAGGCATGACAAGGCGGCTGCCAGAGCAGTAGCGGTGAAGAGCTGGAGGAATGTGTACCCCTCGGCGGCGCCTTCGAGTATGAACGGGTTCACCACCAGTATGTAGGACATCGAGAGGAACGTGATCAGCCCTCCCTTGATCTCGGTCCCGAAAGAGGATCCCCTCTCGCTTATGCGGAAGAACGAGTCCACGCTGTCAAGGAAGCTGCCCATGGCGTCGAAATCCGTTTGTGCGTTATAAAATCAGTCGGATTTCTGGACCCTGTTCCTCTCCTGGATTATCTCGCTCATCTCCAGTATTATCTGCGTCCTGTAAGGGTCGAGCAGATGGTACAGGACCTCCCTTCCGTTCTTCTCCGTACCGACCAGGCCAGCCTTGCGAAGGGCCATGAGGTTATGGGACGTGAGCGACTGGGAGCTGTCTGTTATGTAGGAAATCTGCTGGACGTTCATGCGTCCGGAGAACAGGGCGGCTATGATCTTCATCCTGTTGCTGTCGCCCAGGGATTTGAACAGCGAGGACAGCTCCTCGTACCGTCCGCTAGCGGTTTCGGCTATGCGGACGAGGCTCTCGTTGTCGATCAGAGGATAGTTGACCGCGTCCATGTAGGGGGTCGAGTCCAGAGGCATCTTCGCGCATACGACGAACATCGACGGGAGCTCGGTGATCCCGGTCTCTGTGAGTATCTGGTACTGCTCCTTGTCGAGCGACTTGACATGGATGTTGGTCATCCCGACGCTCATGAGCGCTGCCACGTCCCATGCCGGCCTGCGCTCCCTGCTCAAGGGAAGGTCGTAGGCTATGTCCTGTATTATGCTGAAGTCCACGTTGTCCACGTTGGTCTTCGCATGCAGGCCGCTGTCCCTGTCCAGATTCACCCTTCTCAGGTAGTTCATGCGCCTGCGGTAGTCATCGTCGTAAAGGTCGAGGTAATAGTTTCCGTCGATTATCGCCATTTCTCCGTCCGGCTTGAGCAGCTCTTTCCAGGCCTTGTACGCCTTTTTGGGATTGGGGAGCCCCCATACCGTGCTCCTGGAGACCACCAGGTCGAACGTGCCCTTCTTCAGCTGGGGGCTCTCTATGTCCCCTAGGACGAAATTGACCTCCACTCCCTCCTCCTCCGCGATCTCCCTGGCGGCGTCCAGCATGCGTTCGCAGTTGTCCATGGCAGTCACGTCGTGGCCCTGCTTGGCCAGGAGTATGGCGAAGAAGCCAGCGCCGGTGCCCATGTCCGCGACCTTCAGCTGGCGGTTCAGATTGATGAAACGGCCGATGATGCGAACCACATCGTAGTCCTCTTCCTTGAGGCATAGGCGCGTGAGCTCCTTGTACCCTCTGGCACGGTCGTTCCAGTAGTTCATCGTCCTTTTCTTCAGACCGTCGCTGGAATCGGAGTCCTCTTTGCAGACCCTGTACTCGGCATCGGAACCCATGCATAATCATCCAATTGGACATATGAATATTTTTTCATGAGTTATCCTCAAAATGGGAAAAGTTTATAAACCGTATTTCAAGTTTTTGTGTCGGAATAAGCATCCAAGTCGACTCTAATAATTTAAAGTCGGTATGGAACATAGTTCCAAAGGTGTTCAAATGGAAAAATCAACATTAATCGCCATAATCGCTGCGATTGTTGTCATCGCTGTCGCTGCCGCGGCCGCGTTCGTTCTCACCAACAACAACGGCAACAACGGAAACAACAGCGGCGACAATTCTGGCGACAACAATGACGACACCTGGCAGCCCAAGGACTACGGATCCTGGGAGCCTGCCAGCACCGATGTCGGCCTTCTGACCGTCTTCGGAAACGCCAACGGCGACTCCGTCATCAACAAGGACGATGTCGCGCTCATCCAGAAAGCCATCCCTCTCTATTCCAACCTCACTGCCGCGAAGGCCGAGAAGAGCACTGCCGACAAGGGGACCGACGAGTCCGCTAAGGCGACCGCCGCAGCCAAGGTCACAGCTGCCCAGGCCGCTCTCGACGCCTGCCTCCCCGCTGTCCTCGACGCATCCTGGACCTACAAGGGGAACAAGACCACTTACTATCTCGCCGACGCCAATTGCGACGGGAAGATCGACGCCCTCGATTCCGCTCTTGTCAATAAGATCATCACCATCCAGGGAGCCGTCCACAACTACAACAAGGGGGACAACACCAAAGTCATCTCCTCCAACCAGCTCATCTCCCTCGGAATCGAGAGGGTCAACATCTATTTCTACGACGTCGACTCCGTCCTCGCATCCTTCCAGTACCCCCTGACCGGAGACATGGCCATCGGATACAAGTCCAACTACGAGTCCATCCTCATCTGCGATGCGAACTCCAGGTGCACCTACGCGTGCAACCAGGTCAGCGACTCCTCCAGCAGCTACTACAAGTGGTACCACCCCTACTATGCCGACGCCAAGCCCATCGGATCCAGGTTCACCCCTGACTACGAGGTCTTCATCAACAGCGGCGCTCCTCAGATGTTCCTCTCCGGAACCCGCGCCTGGTTCGATGAGAACATGGAGACCACCCTCGCGCCTCTCGGCGTCAGCGTCGTCCGTCTGCCCTTCTGGGAGGACAACACCTGCGAGTCCTCCGTCGTCACCCTCGGGTTCCTCATCTGCTGCCAGGAGTCTGCTCTCAAATACGGCGCGAAGGTCACCGATGTGCTCGACAAGATCGAGGACGCGGTCGCCGACATAGATCTCGAGGACAGGCCTCTCGTCTTCCAGTCCTACAACGGAACCAGCATCTCCACCATGCACAACGGAATCCACGAGGCGGTCTACGCCGCAGGCGGGAAGACCCCCTACGATGTCGGATACAGCAACGGAAGCATCAGCATCGAAGAGGTCAACCTCAAGATGAACCCTGATTACATTGGCCTCGACCAGTACTACGGATTCCTCGAGACCTGGGATGTCGCCAACAAGGCGGACTCCTACGCCAAGATGGTCGACCAGCTCAAGAACACCGACCTGAAGTACATCCAGGCCATCAACCAGTCCCAGGCATACAAGGACGGCGACGTCTTCGGATTCAACCAGGGGACCTACATGGGGCCCGCGTCCTACATCACGATCGCGTACATGTTCAACAAGATCTACGAGGACAACAGCTCCATCACCTTGAAATTCGACGTCGACGCCTTGTTCGCCGACTATCTGAAGAGCTACCACCCCGAGTACAAGGTCGATGATTTCGTCGTCAACGGCATCAACGCCCAGTACTACAACCTCGCGGACCTGATCGCGTCCTCCTGATCATCTTACGGGGCTCCGGCCCCGGTTTTCTATGCGAAGGTATACACATGGAGTTAAAGGACCAGGTTGCAGACTATTGGGACAGGCGCAGCTCCGGGTTTTCACAGGCCGTCAACGACGAAATCCAGAACGGGACCAATCCGTATCGCAAGAACATCATGGAGACGCTCGGAATCGGACCGGGCACCAAGGTCCTGGATGTCGGCTGCGGACCAGGCTATTTCGAGATGCTCCTTGGAGATACCGGCGCAGAGTTCCATGCCATAGACTATTCCAGGGAAATGGTCTCGCGGGCGCGCGACAATATCCGCCTATCAGGATTCGCCGCCGATGTCCGCCATATGGACGCCCAGAAGCTCGACTACCCCGACGGGATGTTCGACGCTGTCGTGTCCAGGGATGTTTTTTGGAGTCTTCCGGATCCGGAAGCGGCGTATCGCGAGATGCTCCGGGTGATGAAGCCTGGGGCCAAGGCGTACGTCCGCGACGGAAACTATTACCTTCATCTTCACGACGAGACCTACCGTCGCAAGCCGTCGCCTCCTTCGGAGCATGCCGGCAGGCAGGTGGGCTCGCATTACAAGTTCAACGACGACCAGGTCGACTTCAGAGAGATGGACGTCCTGGCTCTGGACCTGCCTGCCAGCAGCCACAGGCGCCCCCAATGGGACGCGGAAATCCTGGCTTCGCTCCCGTGCTCCGAGATACGCATGAAGCTTCGCCGCTTCATATCCGTGAATGAGGAGTCCTTGGTAGGCTCTTTCGAGATTTTCTTCACTAAGGAGGATTCAAAGACATGACAGAATTAGATTCCGATCAGATGGCGGCGAGCTATCACAAGTACGTCGCGAAGAAGATCCTCTTCATCATCATCTGCATCGTGGGAGTGGTGTTCGTCATCGGCTATGCGGCCACGATAGGCTCGGCCGATATGACGGCGATCCAGGTCTACGAGACCATCTACAATCACCTTTTCAATCCTGGTAACATCGACCCTACCGACGACTGGGTCGTGTTCACCGTGCGTCTGCCCCGCATACTCACCGGAATGGTCGCCGGAGCCTCGCTCGGAGTGGCCGGCGCGGCCATGCAGAGCATGATGAAGAACCCCTTGGCCGACCCTTACACCACAGGGATATCGTCCGGTGCGTCCTTCGGAGCCACCCTGGCTCTGGGGCTCGGAATAACCTTCGGCCTGTCCGGATCCTTCGGGCTCATCGCGATGGCGTTCGTCTTCTCGCTGATACCCGCAGCGGTCATCATCCTCGTCTCCTCTCTGAGGCACACCTCCGCCGCGACGATGATCCTGGCGGGTATCGCGGTGATGTACCTCTTCAACGCATGCACGACGATAATCAAGCTCACATTGTCGGAGCAGTCGCTGTCCGCTGTCTTCCAGTGGTCCATCGGAGACCTGAGCGGGTCCACATGGGAGTCCTTCGAGGTCATCGCCATATTCTGCGTGATCGGCGGTGCCGTCCTGATGGCCATGTCGAAGAAGCTTAACATCCTCATCACCGGGGACAAGAACGCCACGGCGCTCGGTCTGGACGCCCACAAGCTGAGGATAATCCTGCTAATCGTCATCTCTCTGATGGCCGCCTCCGTGGTGTGCTTCACCGGGATCATAGGTTTCATCGGGCTGGTCGCTCCGCACATAGTGAGGATATTCCTGGGATCCGACAACAGGTACCTGATCCCTGCATCCGCAGCGTTCGGAGCAGTCCTGCTGATGGTCTCCGACCTCATATCCAGAGTGATAATCGCGCCCACGTTCCTCCCGGTCGGAGTGATAACCGCCTTCATCGGATGCCCGCTGTTCATGTGGCTCCTGATCAGGGCAAGGAAGAGCATGTGGTGATAACATGGACGACACAACAGAGAACAACGGGAAGGGAAGGGCCACCATCGAGATCAAGGACCTCGACTTCGGCTACAACCCAAATAATCCCGTTTTGAAGAACATCAGCCACATCTTCGACACGCCGGAGTTCATATGCATCATGGGCCCCAACGGGGTCGGGAAGTCCACCCTGATCCATTGCATCAACAAGATCCTCAAGCCCACGCGCGGAGCCGTCCTCATCAACGGGCGCGACACCAAGGAGATGAAGCTCAAGGAGGTCGCGAACGAGATCGGGTACGTTCCTGCCTCATCCGAGGATTCGTTCCCTCTGACCGTGGTGGACACCGTCATGGTGGGGATGCAGAACGACTACAAGTTCGGAGTGAGGAAGGACGACCTCGACAAGGTGTACGACATCCTCAAGCTCCTGAGGATCGACCATCTGGCGATGCGCGATTTCAACGAACTCTCGGCCGGACAGCACCAGAAGGTCATGCTGGCGCGCGGTCTCGTGAGGTCGCCGCCCGTGGTACTTCTGGACGAGCCGACTTCCAATCTGGACATCCGCCATCAGATCGAGGTCACCAAGATCCTGTCGGAGATGCCCAAGGAGAAGAACAGCATCGTCATCATGATAAGCCATGACATCAACATCACGGCGAAGTATGCGGACAAGATCCTGATGATAGCCAACGGAGGCATATACGCGTACGGAACGCCCAAAGAGGTGCTGACAAAGGAATCGATCCGCGACGTCTACGGGGTGGATGCGGACATCATAGATGTCAACGGGCGTCCACACGTGATCCTGAACGATTCGATCCCCATGGATGACTGAATGAATCTCCATCGTGAGACACCGAAAACAGTTTAGCAGGGGGTCTGGCCCCCTGTGCTCTTTGTCAGCTCACGAGGTCGCCGGCGTGAGAGCCGGGAGTGGTGTAGTACACCTCGGTGACGTCTATCTTTATCAGGTTCTTCGCGGGGAGGGTCTCCTTCTTGGAGTGAGCGAAGGCGACGGCCTTCTCGTAGTCGGCTCCGGAATTGCAGACGGTGGCGGTTCCCTTGACCTGGAACGACTCCTTGGCTTCGGGGTTCCAGACGTAGAACGACACCCTGGGGTTCTCTTGGATGTTCTTCAGGGTCTTCTTGAGGAAGTTGTCTACGAGCCAGACCTTCCCGTCGTCTCCGACGAACAGCATGCCCACGGGGACGACGTTGGGGATTCCGTCCTTGGTGGCGGTAGCGAGGGCGAAGACGCCCTGCTTCTTCATCTCGGCTATGATTTCAGGAGAAAGATTTGCCATAAGGTTCGAACTTCACGGACGCGATATATATTTTCATACGGAATCTCAGAACGGTCAGAGACGTGAAAAGCGCAGAGCCGGAATCCGGTCGAGGATTTCGCCCTTGCTTCGTAAGAACGGCGGAAGCAGATGCTGGCCGTTTGATCTTCTATTTTTTGAAGACATAATCCTTTTATAGTGATTTGTCATGCGCTCACTCACCGGATTTGTATTATGGGCAAGTAGATCAGCCCGGTAGATCGCTGCCTTCGCAAGGCAGAAGTCGCGAGTTCGAATCTCGCCTTGTCCACCATTTTTACCTTAGCCAGACGTCCGGAAAACGGCCCATAATCCGTTGTCCACCAACGTTTCATGTATGATCCTGCAACGACCTCGCTGCCCTTCCTTCCTGTCCTCGCCCTCCTTCCACG
>SUSZ01000016.1 GCA_015063165.1 Thermoplasmata archaeon | reverse complement strand
TCAAGACTTCAAACGTGGATCCGCAGGACGAATTGTATATCCGTATTAAGTCGGACGATCAGGTCCTGATTGATGTGGATACGGAACTTGACAGATTCTTCAAGACGGCCATGATCTGATGGAGTCACTATAGTTATGACGGCCGATCATGTCTACCACATTGTCTAGCCTGGTTTCAAGGATTAAACCATCTATTTCAGTTGGAAACAGTGTGGATTGCAGGCCCTTTCGCTCAAAGGATCTCGAGTCCTTTGACCACCATCTATATGGGCATCTCTCAAACTCCTTCACGGTCAGGTCGATGTTATGAAACATCTAAGAGGCTTGGGCTGTCATCCCAGGGCAGTACGCCGCATCCAGCAACATGAGTGGAAAGGCCTGACAGAGCATGCCGTGATGTCCGCATTGACCATGGCCATCAATGGCACCAAGTCAAGCGGGCACCTGGCTAGCCCTGCGGTTTTAATGTTCATAACGTTGACCTTTGTCTAATCCTCCTCCAGACTATAGTCTTCCTGACGCTGCGGGCGAAGTCCCTCTCCGCCATCCCCAGCGACTCCAGACGCTCCAGCCTCCTGCGGACCATCGCGCACTGGAGCCTCCTCCTGTCGCCGTCCCCCTCCGGCCCGAATAGCTCGGATCTTATCGACTCCACGGTCCGCCACTCATCGGACAGGGCGTGGAGTATGGGGCCGGCGTCCATGCTGGGCGTCATGGGTCCGCGCCCCCCGCAGCCTTGCGAAGGTGCGAGACTAGCTTGCTGGCGTCGCCGGCCCCGAGTATCACCGACGTCCCGAGGAAGGACAGGAGCGCACCGCCCCCGCACCTCCCGGCGGTGAACCCGAGCTCGTCCACGTCGGGGCCGCCGCCTTCCAGGGCGTCGGCGACCGCCATCGCCTTCCCGGTAGAAAGCGGCTCCCAGGCTACCATGCGGCCCGCTACCGCCAGCCCCAGCTCGACGCATCCGCGTGATAGGCTCACGTGCAGCTCCCCAGGGACGCGTACGTCGAGAACTCTGGTCATTCGCGCCACCCCTCGACCGCCCTGGCCAGAGACCTCGACATCTCCAGCGACTCGCCCATGTCCAGCACGAAAGACGCCGGCCTCCCGCCCTGGACCACCGTGACCACCATGCCCTCCGGTGTCCTGGTCAGGGTCGCGTGGTCCATGACGGAGCCGGCGCAGAAGCATGTGCCGCAGCGGGTCATTCCCCCGCCTCCCCGATGAAGGCGCCCATGGAGTCCGCGGCATCCTGAAGCAGGCCGGAGGCCGGGATCAGGTCCTCGTGGCCGAGGCGGTCCAGATAACCCGCGAGTATGCGGGCCGAGTCCATGGCGTACCTGACGTCGTGGATCAGGGACAGCGTTTTGGCGTCCTCCATCGCTCGTCCCCCCAGGAATAGGCGAGCCCGCGCAGGCTGTCGCAGCAGGAGGCCCTGCCGCACCTGCAGATGGCTTCCCATCTGCGCCCGTCGAACCCTATCTCCGGCGAGCCGCCGCACCTGCACTGGCCGACGCAGCCTCTGAGGCGGGAGTCGATCCTGGACCTGATGGCGTCGAGCTCCGTCTTGTAGCCGTGGGAGGCCGGGCACCCTTCCCTGCTCGTCCAAAGGCCGCCGGCATCCGCCAGGCGGTCGCGGATGAAGACGACGGCCCTTGCGTCCGTCTCGTTCTCAAGGATCGCGTCAGGCCGCCCGGAAAGGCCATTTTCCGCTTCGTGCGAAGTCATTCGGGCGCCTCCTCCCATGTGCACGGCCCGACGCGGACGATGGCTCCGGATTTCACCAGGCGGTAGAGCGCCAGGCGCAGATCGCCCCTGCCCATGCCGAGGTCGGCGGAGCGAATGACGGCATGTCCCCCCTCGGAGCGTATGCGCTCGACGACCTTCCGCTCGTTATCGGGGAAAAAAGCAGCCGCCCCGGCTCCAGAGACGCCGGGAGGCGTGCCGCGAAGGGCGGCGCGACCGAGCTCCTCCGCCTGTAGGGTCGACCTCCCGTCCGAAGAGCGGGAGTCATCGCGGCCGGATGTCCCATGCGGCTCGGATGTATATATAGCCATCTCGCCGCCTCCCCATGAGGTATTCGAGCGGCCTCATTATCCTGGCGCGTATGCCCCTCGGAGGCCTCTTCTCGTCGAAGAAGTCCCCGTCGCTGGTTATCAGGATGTCGGCGTCCAGGACGTCGGCGGAGTAGAGGACCTCCAGATCGGAGTCGTCCCTCATGCGGTACCGCTTCCTCAGCTCCTCGAGGGGGACGATGGCGATCTCCACGACGTTCGGGCAGAGCTCCCTCACCCTCGCGATGATCTCGTCGCGGTCCAGGGAGCACTTCTTCTTCCCGGCCTGCCTCGCGCACTGCATCAGGATGATGTTCGAGATGACGAGGTCGTCCTCCCGCCTCGCCTTGTCGAACACGGGGACGAGGGACTTGGAGCGGTAGGCCACCACGGCCATTATCACCCCGGTGTCCACGACGACGGTCCTCCTGTCGGTCGGCTCGTCCATCGGCTCGCCTCCCCCTCGTCCGTCGGGCAGGGGTCGTCGCCTGTCGGCAAGGGTTCCCTTGATGACAGCCCGGGGATGCACCCCTTGACGACAGGAAAAGCCGGGGTTTCCCCGCCCTTTCCGACAGCACCCCTTTCCGACAGAGGTTCGGCGTTCGGAAGGGGGGCACCCCTTGACGACAGACCGATTTCCCGGAACCTCCCGAGGCGCCCCGTGTCCTTGAGCAGCTGGTAGAGCGCCCCGTACGAGACGAACAGCTTCTCCTTCGCGATGCGCTCCACCGAGAGGCCCTCGGCCGCCCAGCGGTAGACGTCCCGCTCGGTGGTGATCACCGTCTTGTGCCTCACGCCGTCGTCGGTGCGTACCTCGCCCCTCAGCTTGTATCCGGGGAGGTCCTCCTCGAACACCACCGCCCGGGGCCTGGACAGGTACTGGCCGGCGGCCTTCCTCTGGCGCATCCCCATCCTGGTGTTGTCGGAGAGCTTCTCCCTCTCGACCTGCCCGTGCCATGCGTCTATCGAGGTAATGAGCTGCCCCGCCGAGGTCTCCGTCCTGATGAGGTTCGAGACGAAGCGTATGACGCAGCCGTACCCCTCGACCAGGCGCTTGATGTTCAGGAAGTCGGCCTGGTCCCTGGATATGCGGGTCTGGTGCCAGGCGACCAGCAGGTTCACCTTGCAGGTGCTGGGGTCGACCTCCCCGTTCGCCGGCGCGGAGGATATCGCCCCGGTCACTATCCGCCCGATCGCTGCCTGGAACTGCGGCCTGGACATGTCCTTCGCGGACTGCTCCTCCATGTAGCGCCCAACCACGGACACGCCCTCCCTCCGGCACCAGCCCTCGATGACCTCCATCTGGGACTCCGGCCTCTGGTCCTTGTCGTCGGTGGACACCCTGGCGTATAGCACGGCCGTCTGGCCCTCGTACTCCCCGGTCACTGCCTCACCTCCTGTATGCAGACGACGCGGTCGCGGTTCACGTGGTAGGTCCTGTTGTTGGTCCTCACGGTGAGGGTGGGCTCCCCGTTGCAGAAGTCGTCCAGGAACGTCGGGTCGTCGGAGAGCACCTGCCATCCGTTGGTCAGTACGACTATGTATGAGCGGCTCATTCCGACGCCTCCATGCACTTGGGGCAGACCGGGGTGGCGCACGGCGAGAACGGTATGGCCCAGAACCTTCTGCCGCACCAGGGGCAAACGTACTCGACCACCCTCTTGCGGGACGGGCCGTAGTAGCAGGAGGTCACTGGTACCCCCTCCCGTCGAACTGGGTGAACCTGGCCTGCATGTCGGCCATCGCCATCGACCCCATCCTGGCCTGGACCTCCGCCAAGGTCTCGGCGTTCCCGGCCATGACGGCCAGCGCATCGGACTGCAGGCGTAGGGCCTCCATCAGGCCCCTGACCCTTCCGTTCAGCCTCTCGATGTCCTCCCCGCAGGCGGACACCCCCTCGCGGACCTCCTTGACGGCGCTGGGTATGTTGGCGTATATCCGGATCGCCTCGTCGTCCTCGCACCCCTCCATCTCGGTCTCCGGGACCCCGGGCGACGAGTCCACCACGATGTCGTCCGACTCGTCGTTCCTGTCCGCCGGGATCAGCCTCGTCAGGGGGTCGTTCTCCCTCGCCGTGTGGAGCACCCCGCGGATCTCCGGGTCGGAGACCTGCCATCCGGTCGCGCCCAGCAGCCTGGCGATGTGCTCCGCCCTCTCGACCAGGATGTCCTTGCTCCTCTGGACGCCCACCTTCTCCGCGTCCACGTAGACGCGACCGGGGTGCACCCTGAACTGCATCCTCCCGTGCGTGGAGAGGAAGAACGCGACCGTGAGCTCCTGGCCGAACCGCCTCAGGCGGCACACGCGCAGCGTCTGGCCGTTCCCGCCGGAGGTCGGCTCCTCCCAGTACCCGCAGAAACCGATCCTCGGGTCGGGCACGGGGTCGAAGGTGCCGGCGGCCCTGACCTTGAAGGCCACGAACCCGGAGAGATGGTGGTTGACCCATCCCCGGGGGAGCCTCCCCGACTCGGGCAGGCAGTCCATTATCGGGCCGTCGGATCCGGCGTACCCCCCGTCACCGACATTCTCGCCCTCTGCTGCCATAGTAGAGGGAACGCGTGCGCGGGGGTCGAGGTATATCGCCGGGTTGGTGTCGTGGACCCTGACGAGCTCGCCGGCCCTCACGAACTTCTCGATGACGGCGCGGACCGAGTTGGGGTGCATCCCGAATATGCTGGCTATCCTCCTGATCGGCACGTGCTCGAGGACCAGCTCCCTGATCCTCCTGTTCCGCTTCTCCGCGTCTGCGCGGCCAGTCATGCGGACGCCTCCGGGGGATGGTAAGCTCCAATTTTGGAGGCGGGGCGCGAAGACGGTACGTCGGGGGGTACGCCGCGGTCACAGTTTTCGGACGCGGCCAGGCGGTCCAAAATCGGGCTCCCACGGGGTACGCAGCAGGCGTCCAAAATTGGAGCCGGACGGGGCGCGCCGGAACGGGGGTTCTTCGGCATGGCCAGGCGGTCCGGGGCCGGGCCTCCGCGTACCACTGGGGCGTGCAAAAGCGGTACGTCGGGGGGTACGTTGGAATTACAGTTTTCGGACATGTCCAGGCAATCCAAAATTGGATTATCGCGCGGTGTCCGTCCCGTGTCCAAAATTGGAGCCCCCTCCAATTTCCGGCGGACGGTTGCTTGCTCTCTTCCTCTTTCCCTTGTCTCTGTTGATTTCCGTTCCATGAGAACGTCTCCCGGGGAAGGAGACGCCCCGCTCCGGCAGGCCGCCGCAGCCCCGCCGCGCACGCCCTCAGGGCCCTTCTGGACACTTCTTACGTGTCCTCTATGGTCAGTATCCTCTGCGAGAGAGGGAGCTCCAGCATCAGCGCCGATAGTAGCGAGCTCTTCCCTGCTCCCCTCGGTCCGCAGATCAGGAACGTGGAACGGTTGTTCACCAGGAACGACAGGAGGCCCGCAGAGCGTGCATCGATGGTGTTGTTGGCCACGAGCCTGGTGAGGGTCCAAGGCCTCACGGAGTGCTTCCTGATGGCCAAGGCGTAGCCGTTGGGGCTCATCGGGTAGCCTATGACCGTCGCTCTCGCGTCGAACTCCCTGAAATCGGTCTCCAGCACCGGGTTGGACTCGCAGAACCTCAGGCCGCTCTCCCTCTTCAGGATGTTGACCATGTTGTCCATCTCCCTGTGGTCGACCATCAGGTTCGTCCTGCAACGCATATGCGCGTTCACGCCGTCCACCCCGTTCATCGTCACGTGGATCCTGTTCTTGTCGCAGGGGGCGTCAAGATACACGTCCTCGATGTGCGGGTCCGACAGGAGGACCTCGAAGATCCCGGCACCGACGGAGTGCCTGTAGGATGCCGAGCACATGTCGTCGACGAGCCTCTCCAGGTCGGAGGAGTCCTCGCAGGCGGCCTTGATATCGTCGTAGCGGTCCGTCAATGCGGAACGGGCGGCGCCCATGACGGAATCCCTGTCCAGCCTCCCTCCCTGGACGCGGTATCTGGAGCGTATGGTCCTGATCACGTCGGATATGATCGCGTTGGCCATGTCCGGGAACGAGTATTCCACGGGGGTGACCGAATACTCCGTCTGCCCGTCGTCCGCCAGCTCTACTACTACCGATGCGAACTGGGTGTTGTAGCGGGATATCACCTTGATTTCGTTGGAAGGGCTGGTCAGCCAGCAGTCGGTGTACGACGGCTTCGTACGGACGTCCTTGGCCACCAGGGCGGAGAATCTGGATGTGAAGTCGTTCTTGGACGCGAACGGATCATGCGGCATCGGCTGCTCGCCCCTGTCGAAGGAGCGTCCCACGGCGTCTATCGGGTCGTAGTCCCACTGCAGAGGGTCCATGCTGTCGGCCGGCTTTATCATAAGCCGTTTCCAGGGTGGAAGGCGCTCTTTCATCGCAGAGGCCTCCCTGCTGCCTCGGACATGCGCTCCGAGATGTCCTTCAGTCCGAGGTCTATCTGCTCCAGGGCGCGGCGGGTGCGGAGGATGCACATGTCGCAGTCCTTCCCCTGCGGGTGCTTGCCCTGTAGCCTGGCTTCGGCGGAGACTATGGTGTCTTTGGGGAAGGAGTCCCAAACGTCGTCCATAACCTTTTTCCTGGAGAGCTCGCACATCCTGCATCTGCCCTTTTCTTCTTCCTGAGGGAACGACCATCTCATCACCGAAGCGGTGTCCTTGACGATCTTCCCGGAGCGTCCGGAGATCTCCATGTCCTTCCCTGTGCGGAGCACTATCCTGTCGGTGCTTCCGACCGAGCACATCGTGGCCACCATGCACCTGATGCATTCGGCGGTCCCGGGATCGGGCGCGTACATGCACCGGGAGCAGTTTATTATCAGGGCGCCTCCTGAGAGCGCCGCAGGAGGGGGCTCGGGCTTCCTGTCCGAATCGCTCCTGGCCCTCTTGCCGGGAGATTTTCCGGGTAGAATCTTCGTTAGGTCCATAAGGGGTGTTTTCGACTAGAGGGTTTATGACGGGTGCGTGTGCGCGCACGCGACATCGTCTCTCGCCGCGGAAGCTCTGTAATTTTGAAAAACGGTCAAGGTCGCAAGTCGAAACGCCGATGTCGAAGAGCGTTCATGGTAGAAAATAGCTCATCCTGTTGCGTTTTTCAGAAACTTGTATACGCAAACAACGGATACTGACCAGGGGCGATAGCATGAGCCAAAGGGAACAGGTGCCGAAAACCGACTTGGAGCATTTCGATAGGACGGACAGCCTCTTCTCTCTGTGCGGGCTCAACTGCGGGCTGTGCGGATTCCGCCTCCAAGGCAACTGCAACGGATGCTTTAAGGACAGCTTCTGCGCGGCCAGATGCCCGATGGCCCCCTGCAGCGTAAGGCATGGCAATCTGCAGTACTGCTTCGAATGCCCCGAGTACCCCTGCAAGCACTACGACGGCTTCGACAGCTACGACACCCTCGTTCTCCATCGCAACCAGCGCAAGGACATGCAGAAGGCCAAGGAGTTTGGAATCGAGGCGTACCTCGCCGAGCAGCGCCAGAAGGTTGGACTCCTGAACAGGCTGCTCGAGAGCTACGACGACGGCCAGAACCAGGTTTTATATTGTGCGGCAGTGAATATTCTCTCGGTCGACGACATGAGTTCGATTATCGACAAGGCCGATTCTGAGACCGCAGGCATGTCGCTCTCGGAAAGGGCGAAATACGCAGAGAGCGCGCTGAGGAAATTCGCTAGCAAGAAAGGAATCAAGCTGTGATCATGACTGTCCAGGAGTTGAGGTGAAGAGATGTCGAAGAAAGTGCTGATACTGTCGGGAAGCCCTCGCAAGAACGGCAATTCCGACACCTTATGCGACGAATTCATGCGCGGAGCCGTCGAATCCGGCAACGAAGTGGAGAAGATCCGCGTTTCCGAGAAGAACATCGGGTACTGCAGGGCGTGCTACTACTGCGAGAAATCGGGCGGCAAGTGCGCGATAAAGGACGACATGGAGGCGATCCTTCAGAAGATCATCGATGCTGATGTCATCGTGCTCTCGAGCCCGGTGTACTTCTATTCGATCGACGCTCAGCTGAAGGCCGTCATAGACAGGACCGTCGCAAGGTGGCTGGAAGTGAAGAACAAGGAGTTCTACTACATTGTCACCTGCGCCGACGAGAGCCGCAAGTCCCAGGAGCGCACTATAGAATGCTTCCGCGGATATGCGGACTGCGTCGAAGGCGCCGTCGAGAAGGGCATCGTCTACGGCACAGGCGTCCATGTGAAGGGAGAGGTCAAGGACACCCCTGCCATGGAGGAAGCGTACAGGATGGGGCTCGGCGTGAATTAAGTCGGGCCCGTCAAACCATTTTATCGTAGATTGTCACTTTTCTTTATTCAACTGTAAGGACATGGCGATATGCATTATCCCGTCCTCGTCGTAGGGCTCGGAGCAGGCTTTGAATCCTAAAGATTCGTAGAATCCCATCGCGACGACCTGCGCGCCCAGGACTATCCTGTCGGCATTTGTCGTCGTCCTGATGAGGTCGATGCCCTTGGTCATCAGCTCCTTTCCGTGGCCTTTCCCGCGCTCCGCGGCGATGACGCGGCCGATCCTCATGCATCCGTCGGATTCGAAATAGCGCAGGTATGCCGTGACACGACCGTTCTCCATCGAGAAAACGTGGATGCTGTCGTAGTCGATGCCGTCTATCTCCGGATAAGGGCAGTCCTGCTCCACAACGAACACGTCGACTCTCAGCCTTAGGATCTCGTACAGCTCCTCCAAGGTTAGCTCCTCGAACCTCTTGACGGCGAACTCCATGGCCTGAAAAAGGGTTCCATTGATAAACCATGTCCGCTGGCGGGAAATACTTATAAACCACTCGTCATAAGCTAGCACGTGGAGATACTATCGCCCGTTGGGTCACCAGAGAGCCTCCCGGCGGCCATAAAAGCCGGTGCCGATGCGGTCTATCTTGCAGGCAAGAGCTTCGGGGCTCGCGCCTTCGCTGGAAACTTCAGCGACAGCGAGCTCGAGGGGGCAGTGGGATACGCTCACGACCACGGGGTCAAGGTCCACGTGACCGTCAACACCCTGGTCAAGAACAGGGAGATGGACGAGGCGGTCGCCTTTGTCAGATTCCTCAGGGATATCGACGCCGATGCAATCATCGTGCAGGACCTGGGCCTTCTGAAGAATCTCAGCAGCGTGGACATCGCCAAGCACGCCTCCACCCAGATGCAGATCCATTCGCTGGAAGGCCTCAAATGGTGCGCGGAGAACGGCCTGGACAGGGCTGTCCTCGCAAGGGAGCTCACTCTGGACGAGCTCAAGGCCATCGTTCCGGATTCGCCGATAGAGACCGAGGTGTTCATCCAGGGCGCGCTGTGCTACTGCATCTCCGGCGGATGCCTGATGTCCAGTCACATAGGCGGAAGGAGCGGCAACCGCGGTTCCTGCGCCCAGCCCTGCAGGAAGAAGTACACCACAGACGCCAGTGTCGGATACCTTCTGAGCTGCGCCGACCTGTTCGGCATGGACTACATGGACGACCTCCGCGATCTGGGGGTCACCTCTCTCAAGATCGAGGGCAGGATGAGGTCTCCCGCATACTCGTACCTGGCCACCAAGGCGTACGCCATGGCCGACAAGGGCGAGACCGGGAAGGAGTTCGACGAGACCATGGAGCTCCTCAGGACCGTGTTCAACCGCGGTACCTGCGACGGATACCTCGGAGGCGTCGTCTCCCCGGTGCAGTCCCTTTACCCTGACAACAGGGGATTTTTCATCGCCGACGTCAGGATCGTCAACGGCGCGATCGACCCGTCCCAGATCGAAGAGCCTGTGGGCCTGAAGGACGGAATTTCCATATTCAGCGGCGACGAGAAGATCGGCGGGTTCAAGATAATGGACCTCGACCCGATCCACGTCCCGTTCAAGATAAAGGACGGCAGATACAGCATCTACCGCACCTACGACCCCCGCATAGACGAGATCAAGAACCTCATCGGCGGGGCGCCCAAGCTTAAGGGGGAGACCCAGAGGAAGGCTGTAAGGACGAAGCTGCCCAACGCCTCCCACAGGGAGAACAGGACCCTCCTCTCGTTCTATGTCTCGACCATCAAGACCATGGAGGCCGCGCTCCCGTACGCGGACCGCATCTACTTCGACAACTTCGACAAGATGGACGAAGCGAGGGAGATATGCACCCAGGCCAGCAGGGAGTTCGTCACCCTCCTTCCGAGGTTCGACCCTCTGGACGAGTTCAGGGAGAACGAGTACCCGGTCATGGTCAATACTGTCAGCCAGTACCGCGCCTGCAAGGGAGCGAAGAGGATCTACGGAAGCAGCAACCTGAACGCGTTCAACTCCTACTTCCCGCTGAACCTCAATCAGATCACCCTTTCCACCGAGCTCTCCAAGCCCGAGATAGCCGACCTCATGGCCCATTATCCGGGGAACGCCGAGGTAATGGTGTTCGGAAGGACCGAGCTGATGGTCACCCGCGATCCCGGTATGGAGAGCTGCACCCTGAAGGACGAGACCGAGGCGAAGTTCCCTGTATACAAGGACAAGCGCGGATACTCCCACATCCTGAACTCGGTAGATCTGTACCTGGTGGACAGCCTTCTCGACCTCAAGAAGATGGGCATAACGTCCGCCGGAATAGACCTCAGGAAGAGGCCTCCGGCGCTCGCCAAGGCCGTAGGGGAGATGTGCTTCGAGCCTTCCAAGAGCGGAAGGGAGAGGCTCGTCGAGATGGTAGGCGGAGCCACCACCAGAGGACTCTACCAGCGCGGCGTCTGACATCGGTTTCGCGTGCATGCACACGCCCTGGTTAAATCCCTGTTCGTCCGAATATTAAGCATGATTAGGAATGCGGAGGGGGACATGGGGTTCCTCGAAGCCATGCTTGCGATGATGGCGGTTGTTCTGGCCTTGACGGCATTCATCGGAGCCGCCGCTCTGCTGATATCCGCCGATGCCGACACGGACCTGCGTTTCGACCTTGACAAGCTGGGCGGAGAGGTCGTCGGAGACGAGTTCGAGCCTTCCTACGAGGACTACCTGCAGGAGTATCTGGACGTCACCGGCAGGGTCTACGTCTCGGTGGAGGCGGAGGTGCCAGGCTTCTGCGCCAAGATCACGACGAGCGCCGGCAAGGATCCCGGTTCAGGATATACCACTCTGTTCAGGACGGCTACGGTCTCCGGCGACGGGGAACGCGTCCTACCTGCCGTTTTCAGGGTGATAGCATGCTGAGGGACGAGCATGGGATGACCGCCTACATCGATGCGATGGCGTTCATGGTGATCCTCATGCTGGCATTGTCGGCGCTCTCGGACACCTACGGGTTCGAGGAGGAGACCGGTCCAAACGCGTCGGAGGCCCTGGACGTAATATCGTCATCCAAGGTGAGGCTCAGCGACCTCACCGATATGGACGACGATGCCGTAGTGTATCTGACCGATGTGCTGGCTTATTCTGTCCATACAGGTGATGAGAGACCCATTAGCTACCTGGAAGAGATTCTGGACAAGCATTGCAGGGGGCATCCCTACAGCGCCAAGATGGAATTCGGAGAAGAGAACAAGGAGATTGGAAGCGGGACGGAGGTCCGCTCCGGAGCTTCGGGAGAGTTCCCCGTCTCCTCCGGAGGGACCATCCGCATCACGCTTTCGATAGGCCAACGATGTCCTTCCTGCGCTCCTCGATCTTGTCCTTGATGGTGGACCTGATGACCTTGGTGCAGGGCCAGGTCTCGTCCATGTAGGCGATCAGCTCGAGGATGTCCGCGTCGGGATTGGTGAGCGCGAGGTACACCCTGCTCATGAACATCGAGACAGCGTAAGGGAAGTCGTCGCATATCTGGGGGCGGTCCTTCCAGATCGTGCACCTGTTGTCCTTCCCGAGGAAGGCGCAGGGCGCGGTCTTGGCGAGGAGGAATCTACCGTCAGGGGTACGAGCGAGGTATTCGTCGATGAACTCGGATATGGAGAGGTCCGCGGCGTAGGCGATCCTCTCGAACTCGTCGGGTCTGACCACGATGTTGGGCTGGTGGCAGCACTTCCCGCACATCTCGCAGGGGAATTCCGGGCGGTACGACATGCATATCTCGTAGGCCACGTCGAGGTTGTGCTCCATCTCGGGCGTTATGGTGCCGAGGCCCTCGAGAATGTACTTCCCGCGGTAGACGGCCACCTCACATCACCGCCTGGTAAAGGCCGTACATGAACGCGATCATGCTGAGCATGAGGCCGATTCCGGCGATTATGGTGAGAACAGTCCTGTTGGAGCTTTTGAGCAGCCTGGGGACGTTTACCGCGTATCCTCCGGCGACGAGGCCTATGGCTCCTGCTGCGACAGCTCCGTATCCCCCTACGGTGAACACGAGGGCTATCGCCACGACGCCGATAGCGAGGGCTGCAGCGCAGTACAGCATCGCGTTGGGCTTCTTCTCAGGGACGTAGGGGATGTCGACCCTCCAGTCGCACTCCTTGCAGAAGAGGACGTCTTCGGGATTGTCGAATCCGCACTTCGGACATTTCATAGGCGTGTGTAAGTGCGAGGGGTTCATATCTGTTGCGAGCCTAATTATACGAGCAGGCGTATCGAAGCAGCATGCTTTGCCAGTCCTGCGGTTCAGAAGTGTCGGGCGAGTACGGATTCTGCCCGGTATGTGGTGCTAGGCTCGATCCCTCGACGGTTCCGGAACGTCCGGAGGCTCCGTTTCATGCGGAACCGGAGGCGACCGGCAAGACGTGGGCCATCCGTGCTGGGGCAGCAGCTGCGGGCGCGGCGCTAGGCTTCTCGATATCGTATTACCTGGGGTGGACGCTGTTCATACTCGTTCCGATAGTCTTGTTCGGAACAGGATCCGGAGAAATCAGGAGGGTTCTGAGCTTCTTCGCGCTGGGGCTCGTCATAGGCCTGGTGATCGGCATTTTCATGAGGAGCAGCAGTCTGTCTGTTCCACTGAGTTCAAGTACTTCGTGAAGGCTCGAATTCCGAGGGCTTGCGGAGAAACGCCGTCGGCTCTCTAACAGTTTTTAGTGTACTTGGCAATATCAACGATTTTTAATTCATCTTTTTGTTTTATAAATTATACGATTTTGTTGGATAAAAAATTTTAAAATTTAATCATTCCTAAATAATATTTTGAAAGTTATCCTGATTATATGCTAACAATGTGTGATTTTTATATTTGGAATAAGAAATAACGGTTTTTGAATCATTCGTTAACCATTATTTCTTTATAAAAATAAAAAAATAGTAGAAATTAAAAAATGTTTAAATATAATACAACTAAAATAGATAATACATTTGTATTACTTAACAAGGGTTATATCCATTTGCTATATTATTCGGACGATGTGCCCACATGATTGGGAAAAGGTCAGATTCGCAATCTAGATGACCGACAAAGGAGCCGTTGTGGTCACCGACCCTCATCAGATGCAGATCTACGACATGCTGGAGGGAGCTTAGAAGAGGCCCAGCATACTCGCATCAGAGCTTGGGATGCCCTCGTCCTCGCTACATTTCATTCTAGAAAAGATGGTGAAGAAGGATATCATAGTCAGGTGCCGCCAGACGCCTGGAAAGAAGACCGTGATCTATTCCACATGCTCCGATACGGTTTTCATAGGGTACAACCCGTTCGAGGACGTCCCCGACATCTAGACCAGCTGCTCTATGGGTTATCTGATGAAGGTGTATCTGAAATCCATAGGGATAGACGCCTTGGTCATGGAGAAGTGGTATTCCGAAGCCGTGGCCGAATCGAAGGTCCGCTTCATTAGCTCATGCAAGTTCGAAGAGGCCATCGTCATCGCCAAGCGCATCCTGAATGAGGCCACCGGATTCAAAGTGAACGTCTACTCGGTGAGCCCTTTGACGGTGATAATCGATGGGGACGAATCCCTGAAGGGGTTCCTCAATATGATGCTGTACACGTTCTCCGCGATCATCCGCAGGCTTTCAGGAACGAACCTGTGCGCAGAGCCGAAAGAGGAGCATCAGGTAGACGGAGTGACCAGGTTCAAGACCGTCTTCGAGTCTTCCGAGGATCTCAGCTCCTGCCGCACCATCAAGAGGAACGAGGAGATGCAGCGCTTCGCCATACTGGAGAAGGATAGGTGGACCAAAGTCCTGACGAACGACATCCAGATCGACGTCCTGAAGTTCATTTCGGAGTGCCCTGTCAGCATGCAGGAGATCATAAGCTGCTTCGATACTCCAAGATCCACCCTTTCATACAACATCGGGAAGATGATGGAGGACGGGCTGCTGGAGTTCCGTGTGGACGAGAACGGAGTCGGCCGCTATCACTCCAACTATCATATTTTCTTGATGACCTCAACTTCTTCCAAGAGGTACTCCGGGATAGAGGCCATCACCGAGAGGTACGGCTTCATGGACGGCTATCTCAGATTCGTTGCATCCTAGGTCGAGAACATGGGTTTCGACGCCTCGGTCATGATGGAATCCATAGGGCAGGTCAGCAAGGAAGCTTACGACAAGGACATCACAGACCTGTTCGCGGAACGCCTGGGCATCACGACCGAGGTCATCGGAAGGAATCCCTTGATGATCAGGATCTCCGGGGACGACGACGATCCCGTCAGGTCGGTAATCAAGGGGATGGTGTGCCGGAAGGTACGTTCCATGTACGGCGATTCCCTAGGGGTCTATTCTGCGGACGGGGTCCTGACATTCACGGATGCCGGATAGACCATAGGTCGGATGGCTTCTGGGAAAGGAGCGCAGGGGACGAATGGTTCCGTCAATTCAACTTATTCCGATCAGCCCTTCTGACATGCGAAAGACCCTTAAAGGGGACGGACATGCGACGTTTCATGGTAGCATCTTTCTTGAGATCGGACGAGTACAAGCTCGTGGTGTTGGTGAGGAACGACCTCAAGATGGGCAAGGGCAAGACTGCCGCCCAGGTGGCCCATGCGGCCGTCGATTGCGCCCTGTACGCCGAGAAGAAGGACAAGAAGAGCTTCGACGGATGGTACAGCTCCGGCCAGGCCAAGGTCGTCCTCAAGGTGGATTCCTTCGAGGAGCTCACCCGCTACATGGCTGAGGCAAGAAGCGTAGGCCTCCACACATCCACGATCACGGATGCCGGAAGGACCCAGATAGAGCCTGGGACGGTCACCTGCGTGGGCATCGGGCCCGCCGTCGCAGGGGATATCGACCGTGTCACAGGCTCTCTGAAGATGCTCTGATCAGATCTCCTGTATTCTGGCGCGGGAGACGCTCTCCTCGTGGAAATTGTGGAGGGCGTCCATTAGAGCAGGCTTGAACGTCCCAGGGCCTCTGGAGAGCTCTGCGGCGTATTCTGCGGACAGGTTGAACACCGATATGGCTGCCGCCACGGAATCGATGGAAGGCCCGTTGGCGCCTATATAAGTGCCAGTGATGGACGACAGCATGCACCCGGTGCCCGAGACGCATCCGAGTAGCGGATGGCCGTTGGAGAGCTCCAAGGTTCTTCCGTTCGAGGATACGTAATCATTCTCCCCGGTGGCTGCCACCACGCATCCCAATTCTTCGGAAAGCTTCTCGACGGCGGATGCGGGATCCGAAGCCCCTCCGGAATCGACGCCTTTGACGTCCCCTCCTGTTCCTGAGAGGACGCCTATCTCGCCCTGGTTGCCTTTGAGAACGGAAACCTCGACCCTGTCGAGAATCCTCTGGACGGACTCGGTGCGGAGCTTCGTGGCCCCGACGCCTACGGGGTCAAGGAGGACCGGGGTCCCGGCCTTGTTAGCCGCTCTCCCGGCGATCTCCATGGATTCCAAGGTTCTGGAGTTCAGCGTCCCTATGTTCAGGACGAGAGCGGAGGCTATGGAGGCCATTTCCTCCATCTCCTCCTTCGCGTCCGCCATGACCGGCGAGCCCCCGCAGCAGATGCAGGCGTTCGCGCAGTCGTTGACGGTCACGTAGTTGGTTATGTGGTGGACGAGAGGGCGCTTGGCCCTCACAGTCCTTATCAGTTGAACAGAGATCTCCAATCTCATGTCGGTTCTGCCCCCACGACGAAGGTCTTCCTGATCTTGTTCACGCCGTAGTTGTAGTCGAAGACCTCTCCGAGTTCGTATCCGGTGCTCGTGGTCTCGACCAGGACATACTTCTTTCCGCTTATGGTGACGACCTCGTCTCCGTAGTTGTCGCTGTCGTTGGCGAAGTGTATGGAGGCCATCGCGTGGTCGTAGAACACGATCAGGGCGGTCTCGTATCCCATCGCCTTCATGAGCGTGCAGTACAGTATGGAAGAGTCCTCGCAGTCCCCTCCGCCGTCCCAGAACGTCTCCGCAGGGTACTTCCAGTATTCCTCCGCATGGCGGGAGATCTCGTCGTACTGGTACGGGATCGTCTGGACGCAGATCATAACGAATTCCGCGAATTCGCGGTCGGTCATGGACTCCTGCGCCTTGTACTTCAGTAGCTCGCTGCACATCAGCTGCACGTACTTGTCGTTCACCGTGAAGTAGGGTGACACATCGGAGTAGGACCGGAACTCGTCCCTGTCCTTTCCGTTGCTGGTGTAGTCGTACACGTCGCTGTACTTCATATCGAACGATATGGTGTATTTCTTGCTGAAGATGGACCAGTACGACGTTCCGTATTCCCAGGTGACGGAGAATATCGTCGTCTTCTCCTTGTACAGCCTCAATATGTGCTGCACGGGTTCGCTGCTGTCTATCAGGGTGAAGTATCCGTTTGCGTTGTTTTTGAACTCGATTCCGGTCTTGAACTCGTCCGTCGTTCCGTCATCGTAGACAATGGTCACAGGGCTCACCAATCCGTAGTCCGAGAACAGCAGGGTTCTGTCTTCGTATACGAGGTACTCCTCGCTCGTGCGGGCCACGTAGACCTTGTCGGGTGACGCGCGGGTGTCGGTGAACGTCTTGGAAGTGGTGGCCAGCTGGCCGTCGACGTACCATCCGTAGAAGTCCGATCCGCTGGCGGTCACAGTGTAGCTCTGGCCGATCTTCGCCGTCTTGGGCGCATCGACGGATAAGCCGACGTAGGCGTAGACCGTGGGCTCGAACTCGGTAACAGGCTCGAAGGTCAGAGGTTCCTTGAATGTATAGGTGAGGTCGATCCCATTGCTGGAAGACTCGATCTTGAGGGCATAGTTGCTGCGATAGACGTACTGGGTATCCTCTTCGGACTCCCAGACCTCGCAGAGGTAGGAACCCTTCTCTCCGAAGAAGTTGCCGGATATGGTCTTGTTTCCGGTGTAGACGTAGACCACATCGTCGTCCTCTTCGTCGGTCCAGTAGTAGTCGGTCTCGTTGATGTAGTTCCCACCGAACGGTCCGAATCCGCCGATCCTGAGGTTGGTGTCGTGCTGGACGTAGTATGCGCCGTCGGCGTATGCCTCATACTGCCAGGACATCGTCCCGGAGTAATTCTTCTTGAAAAGGAACGAGTCGGCCTTCCCTTCGATGTCCATCACGAATCCGGTTCCGACGAGGTTGTCGGCCCAGGAAGCGTACAGGACCTGGTCTCCAGTGGTGGATTTGCGGATAGCTCCGATAGGTATGGTGCACTCCTCGTCGGTGTACCATCCCTCGAAGAACTTGTCTCCGTTCTCGGGAACAGGGAGATCCATGTATCCGCCGGTGGTGTATTTGGCGGGAGCATCGCTGCTCAAGGTGCCCCCGTTCAGCACGTAACTTATGCTGTATACTTCTTCTTTGACGATATTGTTGTCGTCATCGCTTTTTTCGCTCGGAGCGAAAAGAACGACTGCGCCCACTATCGCTATCATGGCGACGATGAGGACGATGAGTGCCGCTCCTCTTGACATATAATAACACAAGTTGGTACCTTGATTTAAAAAAAGCGATTAGGTTCACGCAAAAACACGAATTCATCCCAGCATGGATATTAAATCTTGCAAGCACTCCTGGATAGCTGAAAATAAAGCGACCGCCATCGTTTTATCGTGGGCGGTGCATTGAGCCCACCATGGCGAAGATCGACATAGAGTACATGCACACGACCGCCCCTCTGGGCGACCCTTCCATCAGGAGAAGGACCACGGCCGCCATGGCTTCCTACATCAACGACCTCGTCTGCGAGATGCAGATGGAAGACATCTCGTCCAAGTTCATCGAGACCATCGTGGAAGAGGGGCCCAACACCGTGCTCATCAACGGAAAGACCATCCCCGAGATCATAGAAGGGCTTCAGATCAAATACCTCGAGGCCGACGAGGATTCCAGCTCCGGAATGGTCACCTTCGGACGTCCGATCCTCGACTGGAAGAAGGAGTTCGTCGAGGACGTTCCCGACACCATAATGAAGAACGCTATCGCGAAGGCTTATGCCGATTCCAACAAGAACGACATCCCTCTGATGAATTGAACGGGATGGCCGACGGGGATCCCCGCCGGCTTCCCTTCTCAATCATCCGATCCCGAACGGACCTTCACCGCCATCCCTTTCTTCATGAAGGGTATCTCGAACGGGGTCAGGAACATGCGTCCGGTAGCTACCGGGTTGTCCTTGCCGTCGGTGACGATGACCTCCTCCATGGGGCGGAGGTTCTGGTCGCAGGACAGGACGAACTGGGCGAACACGTTGCGTCCGTCAGATACGAAGGGCACCGCATCGTCCATCACGACTACGCGCATGTGAGGCGCCGGAACCGCTTCGACGATCCTCTTGGCTCCCTCCATCCTGAGGGTGTAGAGGCCGTCCCCGGCGCGCATGGACAGGACGTGCTCCCCATCGGAGATGACGTTCCTGATCTTGCCGGTCTTCTTGCTCCTGACGAGCTGTATCTCGCCTCTGAACAGGGCGTCCGCCGCGGGGATGCCGAACTGGTATCTCGCAACGGCCTTCGCTCTGAGGAGATCGGCGTCGTACTCCATGGTCCCGTCCTCGGGTATCTGCTCGGGGGTGATGGCTCCTTTGAACCCTGCGGCGCTGAGGAACTGGAACGTGAGCCTCTCGGATTCGGTGTCCGTCTCCATGTCGGGGATCGAGGGGAACAGCGACTGCGCCAGGGGGTACATCTCGTCCAGTTCGGCGGGAACAGGTCCGAATGGGGACACCACGATCGGGGTGAACCCTGCCCTGCGGGCCTTGTCGAAATCCTCGGCGTACGGCCTGCTGTAGGGCTTGCCCTGGCACTCGGGGAATATGACGGCCTTGTCTGTGGGAGGCACGTACCTGTCTCTGATCCTCTGGAGATAGCGCAGGTAGGTCGGCCTTCCTCTGGACTCGGGTCCGGTGTAGAAAATCGCTCCGTCCCTGCTGATGGGGTCGCTGAGCTCCATCTGCGCCTGGTGCTCCTTGAGCCTGCGGAGGGCGTCCAGAAGCGCCGGGTGGGCTCTGCAGCGAAGCTCGGCGAGCTCCCACAGGCGGCCTTCCTGGAGGTATCTCCTGACGAGGGCGAGCTCGTGTGTGATCTGGTACAGGTTGTGCTCCGCGATGAGCCGGGTCTTGGCCTTCTTCTCCATCCTGCGGAGCTCCTGGAGGGTGTGTCCGCGGCATGCGGGGCAGTCGCAGTCGAGGGACTGCATGTCGGAAAGCCTGAATGTCCCGTCGATGAACATCATCCTCTCGTCCCTGGCGAACTTGGCGTATCCTGCGGAGTCGAAAAGGTCGCATCCCATGAGTGTGGCCAGAGCCAGGATCATAGGGTGTCCGGCTCCGAACAGGTGGACCGGGCGGCTGTGGTTTATCCCCCTCTTCGAGGACATGACGACATCGACGAGCTCGGAGTAGCGGTACTGCTCCATCAGGGGTACGACCCCTCCTATGGGGTGGACGTCGATGTCCATGGATGCCATCTTCCTGGCGCAGTCCTCCCTCAGGTCCTGGTAGATCGAACCCTGGACGACTCCGTTGATGAGCATGTCGCCTTTCATGTCGCAGGCGACCTTGGTCCTCCCCAGGGTGACCTCGATGGATTCCGCGGTTTGCTCCTTGGTCCAGAAAGGCTCGGTGAAGATGTCCAGGACTGTTCCGATGTCGGTCCCTATGTCGTGCTGGAACTGGACGATCTCCTCGTTCTTGAGGTCGACCTCCCCGTACATGTGGGACTGGAAGGTTCCGGAGTCGGTCATGATCACGCCGGGATAGTCCAGCATCTCGTGCAGCCCCACTTCCAAGGCCTTGTCCCTGAGCTCGGGGGTGTTGCGTATGATGTAGGAGTTCGTGATCAGGGCCTTGAATCCGAACTTCTCGTACAGCTCGCGGGGAGGTATCGTGTTGATCTTGGGGTTGACAACAGGAAGAAGGGCGGGGGTCTCGACTATCTTGCCGTGGACCTCGAATTTGCCCATGCGCGCCATGCCATCGCGCTTGACGATCTCGAACATGGCGAATGTTAAAAGGTCATCCTATAATTGAATTGCCAGAAGCGCCTATGGAATCCTCTGCGGCTTTGATGCAGGCCATCAGGTCGTCGGCCGTGTTCCTCAAGGTCCCTGCGGAGGCGGATTCCATCCTGAAGACGATGGCGGATCCCTCGAGGGATGACGACACGTAGCCTTCGTTCTCGGGAGCCAGAGCATCCATGACGGCTCTGGCCGTGCGCTCGTTCGGGTATTCCGCGCGTATCTCCAGGGAAAGCATGTCCGCTCGAATCCAGTACATGCGAATATAGTTTCTTGCCGGGATGGAATCGCGTCCCAAAAACAGTTTAGAGTTCGCATGTTATATCGAGGACGGTGACTGCATGGAGGAACTCGAATCGATCAGACCGACCGCCCAGCTGGTGATGGAGGCCAACGGCTTCATTCTGTATCCCGATCTGGAGGACAACCCTTCAGCGGAGGAGCTCTTCCGCAGGCTGCGTCCGAAGGCTTTGGATCTGACCTTGGAGGACAGGGACGGAGCGGAGAAGTCCGGCTTTCTTCCATGGAATCTGCCTTTTAAAGGAACGGAATTCGATGCGGACCCGGGGGATATATTCCTTCGCGGAGAGAACGAGGTCTCCATCTGCTATGGCGAAGGCGTCAAGGGAAACGTCAGGCTAGCAAGAATCAGGTACAAGGATGCGGACGAAATAGCTGAGATTCTCGGATGCGGCGACACGGCAGTCTCGTTCTGGCTGGAATGGAGCGAGTAAATCACATTGCTCGATCGGTCTTGTATTCAGGAATCGGATGCGCGATTCTGCCCCTATATATGCCCATCCTAATCTATATATAGGCATCACTTTAAATCCGAGAGCCTTATAACAGAGGTCGTGGTAAATGGTTCGATATCACCTGAACAAAGGATGAAGTCTGCCGCGTCCTTGGACTCGGAGACAGTGGTGAAGCTCCTAGGAAGCAACCCTGACGGCCTGTATAACGAAGAAGTGACGACTTCCCGTATCCAGTATGGAAGGAACGAAGTCACCAATCATAACAAGCATCAGGTCCTGAAGAGGCTTTATCACGCATTCGTCAACATCTTCATAATCGCGCTGGCCGTGATCGACATCCTCTGGATGGTTCTCGATCCGGACATTATCTATTTCATCATCCTGACCACCCTTATCCTGGTCAGCGGTACGATGACCTTCATCCAGGAGACTCGGAGCAGCAAAGCGGCTTCGAAGCTCGTGAGCATGGTCACGACCATCATCACGGTCCGCCGTGAGGGCGTAGAGGTCGAGATGGACTCGAAAGAGCTCGTCGTCGGAGACATCATCATTCTCGATACCGGGGACGTCATCCCCGCGGATGTCAGAATCCTCAAGTCCAACCATCTGCAGGTCGACCAGTCCTCTCTCACCGGAGAGTCCGGACCGGTCACCAAGGTCGCAGACCCCTCCGGATCAACCGGGAACATCCTCGGATGCAACAACATGGCCTTCATGGGAACCAACGTCACCGGCGGTTCCGCCGAGGCGATCGTGGTCGCAGTCGGAGACGACACCATCTTCGGCTCCATGGCAGAGAAGCTCTCCAGGAAGAAGTCGGCCACCACCTACGACAAGGGAAGCAACGCCATCGCAGGCGTCCTCATCAAGATCATGCTCTACATGGTCCCTCCCGTCTTCATCATCATGCTCCTCAAGAGCTACTTCAACGAAGGCGGATTCACTTTCGACGGGGTCATGGAGGCGGTCATATTCTCGCTCACATTGGCGATAGGCCTTATGCCGGAGATGCTGGCGACCATCGTGTCCACCAACCTCGCGAAGGGCGCCATAGACATGTCCAAGAACAAGGTCATCGTCAAGGACGTCACCGCGATCCAGAACTTCGGAGCCATGGACGTCCTATGTTCCGACAAGACCGGAACCCTGACGCAGAACAGGATCTCCCTGCAGTCATGCAACGACGTGTACGGGAATCCGAGCCACACGATCGAGCTCTACTCCTGCCTCAACAGCAGGAACCTCACCTCGTCCACGAACCAGATCGACTGGGCGATAGACGAGTACGCCGAGGAGGAAGGGCTCGAGGAAGAGCTGGAAGCGTACAAGTTCGTCGCGGACGTGCCCTTCGACTTCATCAGGAGGAGGGCGTCCGTCGTCGTCGAGAAGAACGACGATGTGGACATGATGATCACGAAAGGAGCGGTTGCGGAGATACTCAGCATATCCACCGGATACATCGACGAGAACAGGGACATCCAGGTCCTCGACGAGATCACCGTCAACGACATCATGGGGCTCGTGGAGTGGTACAGCACCAAGGGAATGCGTGTCCTCGCCGTCGCCCACAAGTTCATGCCCGATGGGACCGGGGTCACCGCCGCAGACGAGTGCGACCTGATTTTCGACGGTTTCGTCGTGTTCACCGACCCTGTCAAGCCCTCCGCCAAGTCCGCCATCAAGGACATGGCGGATTACGGGATCTCCGTCAAGGTCCTCACCGGAGACAACGAGTACGTATCCGGATACGTCTGCGACGAGATCGGGATAGACAGCAGCGGGCTCCTCGTGGGAGACCAGATCGACGCCATGTCCGATGCGGAGCTCAAGGAGGCCGTGGAGACCCACAACGTGTTCGCCAGGCTTACCCCCGAGAACAAGTCCCGTATCGTCACCTCCCTGCGCGACAACGGCCACACGGTCGGTCTGATGGGAGACGGCATCAACGACGTCGTCGCCATGAGGAACGCCGACGTGAGCATCTCGGTCGACACCGGAAGCGACATCGCGAAGGAGACCGCCAGCATGATCCTTCTCGAGAAGGACCTCGGAATCCTCAAGAACGGAGCGATCGAGGGAAGGAAGGTCTACGTCAACAGCATCAAGTACGTCAAGATGATCGGCTCGATCAACTTCGGGTACATGTTCTCGCTGATCCTGGCCACCCTTCTGTTCAACTTCGAGCCCATGGGCGCGATCATGATCCTGATCTTCAACCTGATCAACGACTTCGCATGCCTGGTCATCCCCTGGGACAAGGTCGAGGACGAGTTCGTCCGCGAACCCAGGAAATGGGATCATATCAACCTGAAGAACGTCATGTTCAGGTACGGTCTGATGTGTCCTCTCACCGACCTGATGACTTGGGCGTTCATGATCTTCGTCGTGTTCGCCACCATCCCGTACGAGGGATTCGAGAGCGCCGGAGCCGCCATCCTCGCCAGAGAGGACCTCGGCGGAACCAACGTCGAGCTGCTGTTCGAGACCCTCTGGTGCATCGAGCAGTACTGGATGCAGGTATGGGCCATCCACATCGTACGTACAAACAAGCTGCCCTTCTTCAAGAGCTGGCCTTCCAACATACTCGTCGTGACCACGATCCTGGCTCTCCTGGCTGGAACCCTCCTGCCGTTCACCGGAGACCTCTGGCTCGCCATTGCCGAGTCCGTAGGAATGGAGAACGTCCTCGAGATCCCGCTGTGGTCCCTGCTGTGGATGCCGTTCATCGCGGTGTTCTACTTCTTCGGATCGCACCTGGTCAAGAAGCGCATGCTCAGGACGCACGGGTACTTCGCCTGTTGAAAGCGGAGGGTCGGGGATCCCCGGCCCTTCCAAACCTTTTCACCTGATTTTGTATTGTTTTTATCTTACTTCAGATCGAAATCGCTTTAGCTGCAATTTTTGATCACCGGGCATGGACCTCGTCCCGGGAATCTACGAGAGCGTGATCAGCGATGCCATGGAGCTGTCTCTGAAGAGCATGGACAAAGGTGTCGAGATAGACCGCGAGCCCATCCCGTACGATGCGAGCAGCGACGTGCTGTCACGCTATGTCCAGAAGATCCTGAAGAAAGGGCTGGCTGTCATCCGCGACAAGGCGGTCTCAAAAGCTACCGAGAACCGCGAATCCGCGGCCTTGAGGGCTGAGATAGACGCCTGCAACGACATCCTGGAGCGCATCTCCGAGATGTCCGAAGACGAGGACATACTGGACTGGAGGATCGGGGAGAGCGGCGAGAGGCTCCTGTCGATATGGAACAAGATGGACGCCAGGCTGCGCCGTCCCAATACCCCTATTTCGGTAAGCACGCTCTTCACAGGCGGAAGGAGGGACCTTCCCGTGTACGAGGAGCTCTGCAGGGAGATCGAGACGTCGGAAGAGGCGGATCTCCTCGTGTCTTTCATCAAGAACTCCGGCCTGAGGCTTATACAGGACTCCCTGGAGAGGCTGACCGAGAGGGGAGGAAGGGTCAGGGTCCTGACGACCACTTACATGGCCGCCACGGATGCGATGGCCATAGAGCGTCTTTCCGCGATGAAGAACACCGAGGTCAAGGTCTCTTACGATTCCAAGAGCACCCGTCTTCATGCTAAATCATACATATTCAAAAGGAGCAATGGGTTCGACACAGCCTTCATCGGCTCTTCCAACCTCTCCAACGCCGCCATAAGCGACGGAATGGAATGGAACGTGAAGCTCACCGAGCAGGACGCTCCGCAGGTCGTCTCGGTGATGAAATCTGCCTTCGACACCTATTGGGCATCTCCAGATTTCGAGCTGTACACTCCTGAGGAGGACAAGGCGAAGCTCCTGGTCGCTCTGGACAAGGAATCAGGAAAGGGAGTGGATGTGAATCTTGCCAGGTTCGACATCCGCCCCTATCTGTTCCAGCAGCAGATCCTTGACGATCTCGAGATCGAGCGCGACGTCTACGGTTCGTACCGCAACTTGGTTGTCGCGGCTACCGGAACAGGAAAGACGGTGGTCTCGGCTTTCGACTACAAGAGGTTCAGAGCCTATGCCGAGAGGGACAGGCTTCTATATGTTGCCCACAGGACGGACATTCTCAAGAAGAGCCTGGCGACCTATCGCACCATCCTGAACGACAGCAACTTCGGGAGCCTCTGCGACGGGAACCACGAGCCTGCAGACCTGGGACACGTGTTCATGACGATCTCCTCGTTCGGAACCAGGGACATCAGCAAGGCCGTCGGGCCGGATTTCTACGATTACATAGTCGTCGACGAGACGCATCACAGCGCGGCCAAGAGCTACCAGGACCTTCTAGGCATGAAGCCGAAGATAATGCTCGGACTCACGGCCACTCCTGAGAGGATGGACGGCGAGGACATCCTGAAGTACTTCAACGACAGGATCGCTAGCGAGATAAGGCTTCCAGAGGCCATAAACAGGGAGCTGCTCGTGCCGTTCCAGTACTTCGCGGTGACTGATCCAGCGAGCCTTGTCGGAGTCAGGTTCGAGAGAGGGAAGTTCAGGGAGGACGACCTCGAATCACTTTACACCGAAAACGGCGACACGAGGGTGAACGCCATCCTAGATGCGCTGTCCAGATACCAGCCGGACATCGATGCGATAAAGGGCCTGGGATTCTGCGTCAACATCGGCCACGCGGAGTACATGGCCAGGAAGTTCAACGAGGCAGGCATTCCGTCCATCGCCCTGTCTTCTCTTTCGGACTGCGACAGCAGAGGCGACGCTCCAAGAAAGCTCGGCAAGGGCGAGATCAGGTTCATCTTCTCCGTGAACATCTACAACGAAGGCGTGGACATCCCCGAGGTGAACACGATCCTCTTCCTCCGTCCTACCGACAGCATGACCGTGTTCGTCCAGCAGCTGGGTCGCGGTCTGAGGAGATGCGAGGGGAAGAGCGAGCTGACCGTACTGGATTTCGTCGGCCAGTTCGACAAGCGCTATACGATGTACGAGCGCAAGCTCAGGTATCTCACGTCGTTGAACAGCGTATCCGTTATGGCGCAGCTGGAGAACGGGTTCTGCGGGCTTCCCAACGGATGCAGCATCAAGCTGGAGGAGGTCGCGAGGGACCGCATCGTGAACAGCATCAAGGGGAGCTTCCCATCAGGTAAGAAGCGTCTTCTGGACAGGGTCAGGGATAGGATGAGGTCAGACGGGAAGGCCTCCGGGCTCGAGGACTTCCTCGAGGAGAACGGCATAGAGCTCTACGACATCTACAAGAACAAGGTGACCTACACCGGCCTCTGCGCCATCGCTGAAGGAAAGAGCACGGACGAGAATGACGAGAAGCTTTTCTCAAGAGGGTTCTCCAGGCTCGCAGCAGCCGACAGCAAGGAGTGGATGGCGTGGATCCAGAAGACCATAGCCTACGGATTGGGCGCCATGAACAAGCTGGAGGAGAGGTTCGCCACCATGCTGTACTATACCTTCTACGACAACGCTGGGCCGAAGGAGAAGTTCAAAAAGATAACTGATTTCTTCGATTTCCTTCTGTCCAAGATCCCTTACATGGGAGAGATGAAGACTATAGTGTCCCTTCGGATGAAGAACGTGAAGAACGCCGGCAAGCAGATCCCATTGGGATTCGAGAGCGCCCTAAGGCTTCATTGCAGGTACCACAGGAACCAGGTGCTGGCCGCCATAGGTAAGACTACATTCGACTACAAGTATCCTTTCCGCGAAGGCGTCCTGAACATCGATGACGACACAGACATCCTCATGATCAATCTGAACAAGTCGGAGGACGACTTCTCCCCCACCACGATGTACGAGGACTACGCGATAGACGAGAGGAACTTCCACTGGCAGAGCCAGAGCACCACATCGATCGAGTCCCCTACAGGAAAGAGGTACACCTCCGGAAAGCCCGAGCATCGCGCCCTGCTGTTCGTCAGGGAGAACAAGAGCGTGAACGGGCAGTCCATGCCTTTCATGTATCTCGGAAAGGGACACCACAAGTCGCACAGCGGGAGCAAGCCGATTAGCATCGTGTGGGAGATGGAGGAGAGGATGCCGCCGGAGATACTCGCGTACTCGCCGGTGAACGGATGAAAAAGAAAGGCGGGGGACCGGCCCCCATTGAATTCACTGGTTGGATTTCCAGAGTCCGTGCTTGTTGCAGAACTCCCAAGCGGTGACCTTCTCTCCGGAGGTCTTGAAGAACGCCTCGGGAGCGTCTCCGGGCTTGAGGTATTTCCTCATCATGACGCCGTCGACGCAGATCTGGATGTAGACGATGTAGTGATCGTCGGCCATGGGGTGGGCGGTCTCCTTTCCGACTTTGACGAGGAATCCGCCGTCCTTCTTCTCGATGTAGGGGACGTGCTTCTCTTTGACGAAATCTTCGGTCTTGGGCTCCATGGGCGTCATGGGGGCGCCGCAGCAGCTGGGGTTGCATCCGCCTTTGTAGAGGAGCTCTACAGCGGTGCCGCATTTTGAACAGACGAAAATTTTGCTCATTTCCGAACCTCGAGGCATACAGTGGCTAGGATGGGATAAATAACCTACCACGGAACGCCAGGAAGTTAAGTCCGCTTATCTGCACCTGCCTTGAGGAGTGACTTGCAACACATCCAAATATCATTTAACGGATGGGTTCGGCATGTACATACCAGCAGTGTTCGCAAGGCATCGCGATTCGGCGATCACGCTATCCGAGGTGCATTTCAGGAGGACGATTCCCATAGCGGACGGTCCCACGCACCCCCTCTCGGACATCGCTGGGAAGCTCAACCACGAGTCCCGCATGCCGCTGGTGGTCGTGGATCTGAACAGCCTCGCCCAGAGGTACTTCTGCGAGAAGATAATGAAGCACCTCAGGGTCAGGGGAGCGTACCTCTGGATGATGACCTACATCGAGACGGCGGACGACCTCTTCGACGCCTTCAACGGGAATGCCGAGAGGATGATCTCGCCCTATCACGCCTCGCTCTCGGACGCGGACCTCCTGGACATCCTTGACATCTCTGACAGCTTCATACCCGCTGTATACGCCGTCTCCGGCATGGGCGTCCGCAGGAAGGGGAGGAGGGCCGAGATAGAGGACATCCTCGGAGACCTTCGCGACATGGGATTCTACAAGACCTGCGTGGTCGACACCGACATGTCCGTATCCGAGGAGAAGTGGAGGTACATCGCGGACGAGTACCCCTCCGCCATGCCTTTCCCGGTGAGGGGGATCATCGAGATCCCGGGCGTGGAGTTCGAGGACAGCATCGTCCCTGTCAGCTTCTGACCAGATCCCGGACGAACCTATCGATATCGTCCTTCGGAACCTCGAAGTCGTCCCTGTCGGTTCCTGGTATTTCGAGATGGCCGCACCATTCCATCCCTACGGTGATGGAGAACGCGCGCATTATGTACACGGCGCAATGGAAACGCGGCTCCGGACTGCCTCCGCAGAGCATCGCCGCCATCCTGCCTCCATGGCGCTCCTTCCTGTACCAGTACGGCTGGAAGCGGTCCATGACCGTCTTAGTGAGGGAGGAAGGCCCGCTGAAGTGTATCGGAGAAGCCAGAATCAAGATGTCCGACCTTTCCACGGCGTCCAATATCCTAGCCATGTCGTCCTTCTCGGCGCATTCCCCGTCCTTGCAGCATCCGCAGCCTGTGCAATGGCCGATGGTCATCTCCGATGCGAGGATCAGTTCGGGTACGGATCCGGCGTTCCATACGGATTCCGCTGCCGAACGGCACATGGAAGCGGTGGTTCCGTTCGGATTCGCGCTACCACAGATGATTAGAACACGCATGAGCCGTTGTATGTTGTCAGAGTTTATAACATCAGAACGCATTCATGCTTTCATGAAGCTCGCAGAAGCGTTGAAGATGAGGTCCGATCTGGACATCAGGCTGAGACAGTTGCAGGAGAGGCTGAACCTCAATTCCAAAGTGCAGGAAGGAGACAAGCCCAGCGAAGACCCGAAGGTCCTTCTGGCTGAGCTCGATACCATAACAGCGCAGCTGGAGGACCTCATAACGAGGATAAACCTCACCAACAGTCGTACCATGAGCAAGGACGGCGAGAGTCTGGCGGCCCTTCTGGCTCGCAGAGACGTATCAATGAGGAAGGCGGAAATTCTCAGAAACTTCCTGAACGAAGCCAGCCGCAAGACCGAGCGCCGCACGGCTACAGACATCAAGATCATCAGCACGGTCGATGTGAGGGAGCTGAGGAAGCAGGCGGACCATATGGCCGCCGTCGCAAGGGCCACGGACAACACCATCCAGGAGCTCAACTGGACTACCGATCTCATCTGATGCGGGACGGTAACCGATCCGGAGCGGGTGCAACCCTCGTCGCGGGGTTAAGCGACATTATGGGCCTCTGGGCTGGGCGTTCACGTATATAGCCCCGATGGTCACATCCTACGCATACGGCGTACGGTAACTACCGCTGCACCGGCCGGAGAGGCGAGGGCGGGTACGGGGAACCCGCATCAGACCTTCTTACCACAATTGGGACAGAACTCGGCCCCTTCCTCCAGCTTCGCATAGCATTGCTGGCAGTGGGTGGACTTCATCGTCTTCGCCGCCGTGTATCCGAGGAACCTCTTCAGCAGGAAGTATCCTACGAGGACCAGCCCTCCGATCAGGATTATGTTCACAGCTGTCATGAACGTCTGGCCTTCAGGGGTCGCGGAGAACGGAATGGTCATCATCATGAGGCGGAAGACGAGGATGCCCAGCCATATCACGGAAATCATCCTAGAAAGCGAGTTCAGGTCCATGGCGCTCCATCCGAGGGCCTGTATTTGTATTTTATACAACAAGCCTCTGGTTTGATTGTAGCGTATATTCTATAAATCCGGGCACCTATACGGAGGAAAGGATGGTATTCACTTGCCGGCAGAAGAGTTCATGAAATGGAAGGTAGCGGAATTCCCGCGCAATGTCATAGCCGGCCACGACGTGCTCAGCTCCGTCAAGGGGATGTGCGACGAGCTGAAGGCCGGGAAGACCCTCACGATCATATCCGGCGACAAGACCATGAAGGCGGCCGGAAAGGAGGTCATGAGCTACCTCGACGGCTACGACATAGATGTCTGCCTCATCGGAGACGCCACCCTGGAGAACGCGAAGCTCGCCGAGGACCAGATCAAGGAGTTCGGCTCCAACATGATCCTCGCTGTAGGAGGAGGGAGCAAGATAGACACCGCCAAGGTCGTCTCGAAAGACCTGGACCTCCCGTTCATAAGCATCCCCACGTCCGCCTCGCACGATGGGATAGCATCCAACAGGGCATCGTTGAAGGTGTCCACCGGTTCCAAATCCATAGAATCCGGCTCCCCTATGGGGATCATCGCCGACACCGCGGTCATCGTCAAGGCCCCTTACAGGCTCCTTGCGGCGGGATGCGCGGATGTCATCTCCAACATGACCGCTCTCCGCGACTGGGACTTCGCAAGGAGGCTTAAGAACGACGAGTTCAGCGGCACAGCATACACGCTCTCAAAGTACGCCGCGGAGTCAGTGATGAATTCCGCGGACATGATCAAACCAGGATTGGAGACGAGCGTCTGGCTCGCCATCAAGCCGATTATAGTCTCTGGGATATCCATGAGCATCGCAGGGAGCTCCAGGCCCACCAGCGGCGCGGAGCACATGATCTCTCACATGCTCGACCTCAAGTATCCCGGCCGTGCGCTGCACGGGGAGCAATGCGGTGTGGCGTCCATACTCACCATGTACCTCCACGGAGGCGACTGGAAGAGCATCAGGGACGCGCTGCGCAAGATAGGCGCCCCCATCACCGCCAAACAGCTGAATGTTACGGACGAGGAGATCATAGACGCCATGATCCACGCCCACGAGATCAGATCGGACAGGTTCACGATCCTAGGCGCGACGGGAATAAGCAAAGAGGTCGCGGAGACCGTCGCGAAGAATACAGGCGTCATCTGAGGTTTTCGAATGACATTGATAACGCTTCTCGGTAAATCCCAGGCCGAGGTGGGCAAAGAGTTCTATTTCCTCGGCCCGCTCAACGACTGCAGGGACTGCAAGCTGAAAGGGGTCTGCTTCAACCTTGAGCCAGGCTCCAGATACAGGGTGATCGAGGTAAGGGACCAGACCCATTCCTGCCACGAGTTCATGGACGACGAGGTCACCGCCGCCGTGGTGGAGAAGATAGCCACGCCCGCCGCGATACCAAAGAAGCAGGCCATAGACGGCAGCATGATAACATACCAGGAGTCCAAGTGCCAGGACCTCAGCTGCGACAACTACTGGCTCTGCCACGCGCCCGGAAAGACCGAGGGAACGAAGTATTCCGTCAAGTCCGTGTTGGGCGACATGAAATGTCCCAAAGGGGACAAGATGGTGAGGGTAGACCTCTTCTGAGGCCACCCTCCTAAACCGTTTTCAGAACTTCTCTCCCGTGATCCTCTCGTACATGTCGACGTAGAGCTTGCTCACGCGGTCTACGATCTCCTGAGGGAGCGCGGGTATGTCGGGCTCGGGCTTTCCGGCCTCGCGGGCGGAGTAGAGAGCCTCGTGGTATCCGATCTCGCGGTAGTACTGGCGGACGAACTCCTTGGAGAGCTCGACGATGTTGCCCTTGGCGTACTCCTCGGCGTCCCACCAGCGGTCCTCGTCCAGGGTTCCGAAGGTGTCGACGACCATGAGCTTCCTGTTCTTGTCGTATGCGAACTCCTTCTTTCCGTCGCAGTGGATGAGGTTGCGCTTTCCGGCCTCCTCGGCGATGAGGGAATCGATCTTGAGGACGGTCGCCTTGATCTCCTCGTACTCCGCATCGGAGAGCCCTGCCATCTTCTTGGCCTCGGCGTCGGTTAGGTTCTCGTCGTGGGCCTCCAGCTTGGTGGTGCACTCGATGAAAGGCACGGGCAGCTTGTCGCCCTTCTTGACCTGGTATCCTGCGGGGAATCCGAGGTCTTCGGCCTTCACCTTTCCGGACTTGAGCCTGTCCAGCAGGGATCCTGCGGCGTAGTACCTGCAGATGACCTCCAGCGGGATGAGGTAGTTCTTGGTGCTGCCGTCGATCTTGCTGTAGTCGCGGATGATGTCGACCCTCTCGACCCTCATCCTGTCCTTGGAGGGTTCGCTGATGAAGTGGTTGCGGATTCCGTTCTTGGAGAGGATCCCGAACCAGTACTTCGCGGTCCTGCAGAGGGTCTCGCCCTTGTGGGGGATCTTGGAAGGAATGATCTTGTCGAATACGGAGATGTTGTCGGTGTAGGCGAACTCGAGGGTGTCGTCGTCCACCTTGTAGACCTCTTTGACCTTGCCGGTCATTATGTGCTCCATGGGACGGTGATTAGGCAGGTCTTAGATAAGGACTTGCAACGTCCGGCATGGAGCTGGGGGCTCAGAAGGCTATCTTCTCCATCGTCATGGACTTGAGGTCGACGGTGACGAGTTTGCCCTCGTTCTCGGTGCCCAGTCCGGACGCTATCTTGAGAATCTCGGTGGCCTGCAGGGAAGCTATCGCGGAGACCGCCGCACCCAAGGAGGGGACCTCGCTGTCGCCCTTGCTGGTGCCGATCATCTCCCTGAGGCTGGGGGTCTTACCGGGGACGGAGACGGCTATCTGCCCCTCCAGACCGCAGACCCCTCCGTGGACCAGGGTCTTGCCGCTGCTGTAGGCGTAGTCGGCGAGCCTCAGCCTGTCCTTGATGCTGTCGAGGCAGTCGGCTATGATGTCGCAGCAGTCGAACATGCTCTCGGTCCCCTCCCTGAAGGACTCGGCATGGACCTCGATCTCCGCAAGGGGGTTGATGGCGGTAATCCACTGAGCGGAGATCTGGGCTTTGGGCCTGGGATCGGACATGGCGTAGATGAACTGCCTGTTGAGGTTGGATATCTCGGGGTAGTCGGGATCCGCGAGTACGAAATGGCTGACCCCCGCTTCCGCGAGCTCGGTGATTAGCGTGACCCCGAGTCCTCCGCATCCGGCGACTCCGACGGTGACGCTCATTAGCTTTTGCTGTCCTTCCTCGCCGAAAATCGGCAGCTGGCGTTCGAATCTTCCTCCGATCATAGCTTCCCCTCTATTAGTTCTCTCATAAGATCGCATGCGGTGGCGACCGTCTGGCTTCTCACCTGTTCGCGGTCGCCTTTGAAAATGTTGCGGCAGACGACCACCCTAGGTCCGTCGGCTACAGCGATGTAGACAAGCCCTACAGGCTTCGTAGGGGTGGCTCCTCCGGGTCCAGCTATCCCGGTGACGGCTATGGCCGTGCTCGTGCGGAAAAGGTCCCGTGCGCCCATCACCATCTCCCTGGCGGTCTCCTCCGAGACGGCTCCATGGGCTACGAGGGTGTCCTCCTTGACTCCCAGGAGCCTCTCCTTCACCTCGTTGGAGTACGATATGGCTCCCCCGAGGAATATCTCCGAGGATCCGGGGACGGATGTTATGGCTCCCCCGATGAGTCCGCCGGTGCAGGATTCCGCTGTGGAGAGGGTCTTGCCCGTCTTCTTAAGCAGCTCCACCAGCTTCTCGGCTTCGCAGAGGGGCATTGTCGTTACCACCGGTGATGTCCTTCAGCCTTCCGACGCCGTCGATGTCGTCCAGAACCTCGGCAGTGGCCTTGGGTACCAGGGACCTCCATTCCTCTCCGGCGACGATCCTGCGGCGGATCTCGGTTCCGGAATAGACGCTGCGGTTGTACATCGGCGATGCGCGGACCTCGAACCCGGACTCCTCGAAGAGACGGCGGGTGAGGGGGTTGTTGGTGTACACGCGCCTGAAAGGAGGCGACATGGATACGACGTGGGCGACCCACACGGAATAGCGGTTGAGGTCCTCCATCGGAACGATGCTGTAGTTGTCGATCCCGGCATCCGCCATGGAGTTATCAATCATCATGTACCTCTCCCCGGCGGTGAACGGATTCTCCGGGTGGTGAGAGTATTGGGCGCTTCCGATTCCGATGATCAGGTGTTCTGACTCAGACGCGCACTTGCGGACGACGTCCATGTGCCCGTTGTGGAACGGCTGGAACCTTCCCACAATCATCGAGTACGCGCTGTAGTCTTTATGGGTCATGATGGTGCGTACTGCGATGGTGTATAAAATCCTAGTTTCTTTGACGATGTTCCATTCCGTCCGATGCTGGCTCGATTTTGAAATAACGCCATTCGGATGTCCCCCTTATGAGGATAGACAGGGACGTCAGGAGCCAAGAGTTCGGATACAGGAAGATAAGGGCCCTAGAGATCGGAAAGAACGTCAGGACGATAGGGGACAGAGCCTTCTGCGAATGCCATCAGCTCAGGAAGGTCGTCTTCTCTGAAGGCCTCGAGTCCGTAGAAGGCTTCATCTTCCAGGACAGCCCGATGATCCCCAGCATAAGCCTGCCGTCCACCCTTGTCGATATCAAGGACGATTCGTTCTTCGTAGGGTCCGACGGCATCCTCGAGAGCTTCGACGTCCACCCCGAGAATCCCCGTTACTGCTCTGTGGACGGCGTCCTGTTCACGAAGGACATGAAGACCCTGATCCAGTATCCTCAGAACAAGGAAGCCGATTCCTACGCCGTTCCAGACGCCGTGGAGACGATATCCCCCGATGCTTTCGCCTACGCCAGGAAGTTGAATAGCATATCCCTGCCGGAAGGGCTCAGGAAGATAGGCTCCGGAGCGTTCGAATGGTGCGAGAGCCTGGAGTCCATATCCGTTCCTGACGGCGTGGAAGGCATCCCCTCGTACGCTTTCTTCTGCTGCTATTCGCTGGGCGACGTCGTCCTGCCGAAGAAGCTGGATTATCTCGGCTCGGAATCGTTCTGCTTCTGCAACAGGATAAAGGAGTTCGACATCCCGCCCGGGTTCGATCAGCTCGACTATGCTGCGATAGCAGGATGCGAGAGCCTCGAGAGGGTGACCATCCCAGAAGGCATCCGCGATGTGAACAACTCCGCCCTCATGGACAACCCCAGGATCAGGAGCATAAGGCTTCCCCAGTCGGTGACAGCGATATGGGAGAAGGCGTTCAGCCGCTGCACCGGCCTCGAGGACATAAACATCCCTCCCGATGTGTATTACGTGAGCGACGACGCATTCCAAGGGTGCGAGAGCCTCAGGAGGGTGTACGTGGAAGGCGACAAGCTCGAGGATATGTATTGGGTCCCGGAGGGAGCCGCGGTCGTCAGAGGACGTCCCCCGGCTCCGACCGGGAAGAAATGATATGAAACCGTTTCAGGACCTCATCCTCTGAAAGGCTTCAGAGGGTCCGTAGGGCCTCTTCCGAGGTTAGGAGGGATTATGTCCGGGGAAGCGTCGTCGGAGACCACAGGGTCCTCCACAGGGGCATCCTCATGGACTTTCTTCTTATGCTCGGTCCTGTGCTCGACCTTGCCCTCCCACTCCTTAGGAGGGTCGATCTTCTTCACGGTGGACACTCCGCCCTCGTTGAGCGGAAGGAGCTTGTCCATGTACTGCTGCTTCATGGGGCAGTCCACGAACGCGTACTCGAAGACGTCCCTGAGGGTCTCCACGGTGTAGACCTCCATGGTCTTGTAGTACCTGTTCTCGATCATGACGTCCTGTCCGTTGTCCTTGGGGATGAGTGCGATCTTGATTCCGGAAGCCGCCGCGGCCTCCAGCTTCGCGGTCACTCCTCCGACGGGAAGGACCTTTCCCCTGACGCTCAGGGAGCCGGTCATCGCGAGGTCCTGGCGGATGGGGATGCGCTCGAGAGCGGAGATGATGACGGTCGCCATGGTGATGGACGCGCTGTCTCCCTCGACTCCGTCGTAGGTTCCGATGTACTGGAGGTGGATGTCGCTGTCTGAGAGGTTGGTCATCGTGTACTTCTTGATGACAGCGGAGATGTTGTCCACGGCCTCCTTGGCTATGGTTCCGAGCTGACCGGTGGCTATAATGCGGCCTCCCTTGCGGACCTGCGAGGGCGAAACCTCGGCCACTATGGGAAGGACGATTCCGGAGTACTCGGCCATGTTGGAGCTCGCGTTGAGCGCCGCAAGGCCGTTGATCATTCCGATCTCGCTTCCTTCGGTCCTGAACATGGAGTAGGCGGCGCTGGACTCGATATACCTGTCCGCGATCTGCTGCTCGATGCTGCGGGCGGTCCTCCTGGCCGCGACGACGTCGTCGACGGTGACCAGGTCGGATCCCCTCTGGTACGCTATGTCTCCGGAGACGCGTATGAGACCTCCCAGCTCCCTCATCCTGAGGGTGAGCTCGCCCTTCTTTCCGGAACGGCGCTGGGCCTCCCTTACGATCTCTCCGACGGCGTACTTGTCGAACGCGGGGATCTTGCCGTCCTTCTTGACCTCCTGGGCCACGAAACGGGCGATGTTGGAACGGTTCTCGTCGGTGTCATGCATCGTGTTGCGCATGTACACTTCGTATCCGTATCCTCTTATCCTCGACCTCAGGGCGGGGTGCATTCCCTGGATGGCGTCGAGGTTTCCGGCGCAGACGAGGATGAAGTCGCAAGGGACGGGCTCGGACTTTACGAGCGCTCCGGAGGACCTCTCGGACTGGCCGGTGATGGACATCTGCTTCTCCTGCATCGCGGTGAGGAGGGCCTGCTGGGACTCCATCCTGAGGACGTTGATCTCGTCGATGTACAGGACTCCCTTGTTGGCCTTGTGGATGGCTCCCGCCTCGATCCTGTCATGGGAGGGGGTCTCCAACCCGCCTGACTGGAACGGATCGTGCCTGACGTCTCCGAGCAGCGCTCCAGCATGGGTACCCGTGGCATCCACGAACGGAGGGGTCTCTCCGGGGTCGTGGCCTACCAGCAGCTTGGGAACGATCGCGGTGTCGTTCCTCTGCTGCATCGGGGTCTTGAAGAGCATGATTATGATGAAGGCGCCGAGCATGGCTACCAGCGCGATCGTGAAGTTGTTGAACATGAAAGCTCCTAGGAGTCCCAGGATGATGAGGCCCATGCAGGCATAGACCCAGAACGTGTTGGACTGGTTCTTCCTGGCGGCTGCGGCCGCTTTCTGCTCCGCTACTACGGCCTTGCCTCTTCCCGCGGGGAACGTCCTGATCCTGGGCTCGTTGAAGTCTTCAGGATTGTGGTATGACACGATATCCTGCAGATCCTCGGGAGAGAGCTCCTCGACCATGGAGTTCGCCAGCATCGACTTACCCGTACCGGGCTCGCCTATGAGCATGACATGCCTTTTCTGGGAAGCTGCCTTGCGCATGACCTCCACCGCTTCGTCCTGACCTATGACACGGTCGGCCATGCCGGCGGGGATCTCTATGTCCGCAGTGGACTCGAAGGTCTGCTTGTCCGCCCACTCTTCGACGGAGAGCTCCGACCTTTTCTCGTCTTTCTTTTTCATAATTCGATGACCCCTTTGGAACTGTTTGTACTTGTATAAAATGTTTGGTATTCTTCAGGCGTAACCTCTGCGCACTCCATAGTAGAGGGATGCGACGACTATGGCGACCATCAGCGCGACCAGGATGTATGCCCCATATTTCTCCAGGAATGGCGTATCGTCTGGATAAGGGTATGCAGTCCTGTTGATGTCAGGGGACACGAGGTCGTTGGCGTCCTTCATGTCCAGATTGGCCGAGTATGCGGAAGCGAAGGTAGCGGTGCCTATCGCGGTGCCGGTTCCGGCCATGATGCAGTTCTTGGATGCGTCCACCGCGTACCACACGTTGTCGACGCGGACCGCGTTCCAGCAGTGGGAGCTCCCCTCGTCGGTGCTGCCGTAGTAGGTCCCCTTCACGGTGATGGCTTCGAGACCGTTCAGCTCTGCGAGATAGGTGTATGCTGCCGCGATGCCGTACGAGGATGCCGACTTCTTGACGAGAGCGTCGTAAAGGTCGCTGACGGTGCCCTCCTCGTCCTCCTTGGAGATTCCGGAAAGGTGCTTGGCGATCGCCTTGGCCTTGTCGGAATCGGAGCCGGTGAAGGTCTTCGCCGCCTCCTTGACCCCTTTCAGGATTCCGGGGACGTCGTCCCGGTACTTCTCGGGAACTGACAGGTCGAAGGACACGGAGACCACGGTGAAGTAGCTCTTGTCTCCGAGCGTGACGGGCGACACCTCGGGGGTGATCGCAACGCTCTTGGTCGGAAGGTTCCACAGCCAGATCCCGTACGGGTCGCCGAGGTATTTCGCCGCGAGGGCGTTATTCGTGGTCAGAATCGCGGCATTCTTCGCGCTCTCTTCCGAGTCGTAGAGCACGATGCGCGGGAACTCGGCGCTTATCGACAGCACGGCGTCCACGCTGGTCTCGAACACGGAAAGGGAATCGTACACCGCTTTGCCGTTCTCGTCCAGCTGGGAGACGTATTCGGAGCTGGATCCGTCCGCATACGAATAGGACGTTGGCACCAGGAGTAGCGCAACCGCCACAAGCGTCAACAGCATGCCGGTCCTGGAAATCATGAGTAGCCGATATAGGGGATTATTTTTAAAGGTACTTACTGGAGCACTGCATCATATTATCTATTACGCAAGGATATGGCCGGATTAGAATGAGAGTAGACGAATTGGACATTCCAGAGAGCATCGTAAGGGCTCTCAACGCCGAGGGCTTCGTGGAGCTCCATCCTCCCCAAGCGGAGGCTATCCCACTAGCTCTGGAAGGGAAGAACCTGGTCGCCGCGATCCCTACGGCAAGCGGGAAGTCCCTCATCGGCTATGTCCCTGCTCTCAAGACGATAGTCACCAACAGGCGCAAGGTCCTGTACATCGTTCCGCTGAAAGCTCTGGCGTCGGAGAAGAAGGACGACTTGGACAGGTTCGCGGACCTAGGGGTGAAGGTCCATCTGAGCTCCGGAGACCTCGATGCCGAGGACAGGGGCCTTGCCGATGCCAACGTGGTCGTGGCCACCTCCGAGAAGGCGGATTCCATGATACGCCATGGAAGCGACTGGATACGCGACATCGGGCTTGTGATAGCGGACGAGATCCACATGATACACGATGCTGGGAGAGGCCCCACCCTGGAGGTGGCCCTCACCAAGCTCATGCGCAGGAACAGCGACCTCCAGGTCATCGCGCTGTCCGCGACGATATCCAACGCCGACGACCTGGCCGCATGGCTCCATGCCGATCTCGTCAGAAGCGACTGGCGTCCCATCCCGCTCAAGGAAGGCGCCTATTTCGGAGGCGAGATAACCTTCGGCGACGGCAGCAGGAAGACAGTCGACTCTCAGAGCAAGGACGAGGTCTGGGGCCTTGTGGAGCAGACGATAAAGGAAGGCGGCCAGAGCATCGTGTTCGTCAACAGCCGCCGTTCCACCGAGGCTCTGGCTGTAAAGTTCAGCAAGCCTTTGGCGAGCATGGTCGGCAAGAGCCTGACTCCCGCCGAGGAGTACATCCTGGAAGGCGATGCCGAGTCCACCGCGTCGGGAAGGAAGCTGGCCGAGTGCGTGAAGTGCGGAGCCGCATTCCATAACGCCGGCCTCACCTACAGGCAGAGGCGGTTCATAGAGGACGGCTTCCGCCAGGGCAGGATCAAATGCATAATAGCGACGCCCACCCTCGCCGCAGGGATAAACCTCCCGGCCAGAAGGGTGGTCATCCGCGACACCACCCGCTTCGACACCAACGCGGGGAACGTGCCTCTGCCGGTGATGGAGATAAAGCAGATGTGCGGCCGTGCTGGAAGGCCCAGGTTCGATCCTTACGGAGAAGCCGTGCTGGTAGCGAAGAACCAGATGGATCTGGACCACCTGATGGACGACTATGTGAACCACGACACCGAGAGGCTCACATCCAAGCTGTTCAGCGAGAAGGTCCTGAGGAGCCATATGCTCGGTCTGATCGCGACCGGCGACGCCTGGTCCGAGGATTCCATCCTGGATTTCCTGAGGGATACCTTCTTCGGCACCACATCGCAGATGTTCGGCATCGAATCCGTCGTCCAGAGGACCGTGGAGTTCCTCGAGGAGGAGTGCTTCATCGCCCGCACAGGCGACAGGATAGAGGCATTGCCGTTCGGAAAGAGGGTCTCCGACATGTGCATCGACCCTGTGTCTGCATCGATGCTCAGGGACGCCGTCATGAAGATAACGGACGACACCGAGCCGTTCCCGATACTGGTGGCGGCCGCCATGACCCCTGACGTCATGGGGATGTACCCCAAGAAGTGCGACGAGGAATCCATCTCCGCGGCAGCCAACACGATGGACGGCAGGTATCTGGTGGACCCGGACGAACTCGAGGACTACGACTACGAGTTCCTGTTCAGCGACCTGAAGACCGCTCTCCTCGTGGAGAGGTGGATCGAGGAGGTCCCGGAGGACATCATAACCGATTCCATGGGCATCGGGCCGGGAGACATCAGGTCCAGGATAGACATGATGGACTGGATCCTCTACGCGATGAACGAGATCGCCCTGATATTCAACCCCGACGCCATCGTCAAGATAAGGCCTCTCATCACCCGCATCAAATACGGGGTGAAGGAGGAGCTCATGGAGCTCGTAGGGTTCAGAGGCGTGGGACGCACCAGGGCCAGAAGCCTCTACGACAACGGCGTGGTCTCCGAGCTGGACGTCATGACGATAGACGAGGCCGCCCTTGCCGCGATCCCGAGGATAGGTAACGCCCTGGCCAAGAGCATGAAGGCACGTTTCGGCACCACCAGCAGCAGAGAGCCTCCGAGGGAGATGACCGACGAGGAGGAAGAGGCCATGCTGGACGCCATGGCCGCCGAGTACGGGGAAGCAGCCGCTCAGACGGAGCCGGAGCCGGTTCCAGAGGAGAAGCCGAAGCCCGCTCCCAAGAAAAAGGGCAAGACGAGCAAGACGAATACTTCGCCGCAGCAGTCCAACCTGTTCGACTTCTGATCGAATATAGGGTTCCGATCGATCATCATCAGGAGCGGCATGAAATAGTCGCCTGAGCCAATAACGGGGCGTGCCGTATCTTCCGCTTCCTATAACGGGAGCTCTTTGTGTGAAAACATGCGGTCGAGCATTGGATTTTTTAGATGCCGAGTCTGAAGCGTCTTTTTTTTGTCTTCAGGCGATATAATATTCAAGTTTGGATGGGGATCTTTCGTTCGATGAATAGCGACCAGCTATAGTTGGATGCAAAAACAAGAAATGGATTTCATATTATGTTGCCTTTATATCATATCTGGATAATATTGTCAATGAGTTGATATTTAACACCCATTAATGTTAAATAATGATTCTGGATTATGTCTCCAATCACTTCTAGTGAGGTATGTTAATGGAAAACAGTAAGATGATTGCGATCATCGCTGCTGTTATTGTCGTGATTGCGGCGATTGCGGCTGCGGTGGTCCTCACATCTGGAAACGGGAACGACAGCAAGGATGTCCAGGTATCCAGCGTTTCCTTAGACAAGGATAGCATCACAATTGAAAAGGGTGCTATCAGCAAGATCACGGCCAATGTTCTGCCATCCAACGCCACCAACAAGGGCGTCAAATGGTCGACTAGCAATCCCTCGGTAGCAGCGGTCTCCGAAGGGACCATCACAGGCATTGCCCCAGGTTCTGCGGTTATCACCGTCACTACGGATGACGGGAAGAAGACTGCGACCTGCAACGTCACGGTCAAAGATTCGACGCCTACAGGATACAAGTACGATTTCGAGTACACTGACAGCATCAGGCTCGCAGTCTTCGGAAACGTCAACGGAGATGACGACATTGACCAGAAGGACATGACTGCTTTGAAGCAGATTCTAAACGGAGAGGTCCTTTTCGACAAGAAAAAGAACGCATATGCCGACGTCAACGCTGATGGAATGATAGACTCCAAGGATATCGACTCTCTGCAGAAGATCCTGAACAAGGAGAAGACCACCCTCTACTACTGGGACGTCGAGCCTAAAATCGCGAGCATCCAGTGGCCGATCGACAAGGCCAATCTGAAGATTGCGACCCATCACATTTACCCCATCGATGCGCTCATCATCCTGGGAGAATATGACAAGATCATCGGTACCACCCAGCAATCCTTCAGCAACTCCATTACAGCGGAGGACAGGTATCCAGGCGTCGGCAGCAAGATTGCCAACGTCGGAGAGCCCAACAAAGGTTCCCCCGAGACTCTCGCAGCATCCGGTGCCAACCTCTTCATCGCACCCTGGTACAACGATTATTCCAAACTCGAGACGCTGATCAAGAACGGGCTCGACATGCAGATAATCATGCTGCCAATCACCAAGGTCTCCGCAGACTATGTCGACCAGTATGGGTCCCTGTTGATCCTCGGTTTCATCTTGGACGACATGGACAAGGCGCACAAGTACTTGGACTGGGCAGACGGAATCGAGAAGAAGGTAGCTGACGGAGTGGCTCAGCTGGATAAGAAGTACACATTCATTTCTCCTTTCCTCTCTCTGAGCGATTCTGGAGCTACGATCTCCCTCGACTCTCCTTACACCAACGGATCCGCTCCTGGGGATGTCTACACTCTCAGCAAGCTTCCTATGAGAAGTGTTAACCTGGTGGTGGACTCTGGATGCCCCGATGTGAGCCTTGAATGGGTTTACTCCGTCAACCCGGATGTGATATTCATCATACAGTTCCAGAATGGGACCAAGACGGTTGCAGATGTGAAGGAGGATTTCGACAACAAAGCGGAAGTCTTCAAGATGACCGGTGCTTATGCGAATAAACAGATCTATGGTGTCAATTACTACAACATAGCCAACTACTATGGAATCCCTCAGCTCCTGCTGATGGCATCATACATCTGGCCAGACATCTTCAGCGAGGAAGAGGGATGGCAGGCAATGCAGTACTGCTACGAGAACTTCTCCATGTACAGCAACCCAGACGTCAAGAACATGGGTAACGCTCAGCCCTACAAGATGGACTGATTCTAAACGATGGGCGGTTAAACCGCCCATCACCTTCCCTCTCGGAGGATTCAAATGGTGGAGAATGTTGCCGACGATCCTCTTATAAAGGACGTTGTAAGAAATTCGTTGGAGATATGGAACGCCCCTGCTGAGGCGGACAGGGATGACACCACGAATTCCATTATAGACAAGTACAAGAAGTACGTAATGCGGAAATGGGTCTTCATTTTCGTATGTATCGTAGCCATGATGGTGATGATTCTGTTTGCTCTGACAATCGGGGAATACCCTCTAAGCGTAGAGAGATGCTACGAGATCATCTGGCAGTTCATAACAGGTCATCAGCCTGCCAACGCTTCAGAGACTCTGGAGAACAGCATAATCTTCGATATCAGGCTGCCCAGGATATACGTCGGGATACTCGCTGGTGCCGGACTCGCTGCAGCAGGAGTCGCTATGCAGAGCACCCTGATGAATCCGTTGGCCGACCCATACACCACCGGGGTATCGTCAGGAGCAAGCTTCGGGGCTACCATCGGGATCGTTCTGGAGATATCCCTTTTCGGCGTTTCCGCTCAGTACACCACGGTCATCAATGCGTTCGTCTTCTCGCTGATCCCTATGGCGATGATCATATTGCTGTCTAAGGCCAGGAATGGCTCGCCGACTACCATGATCATGGCAGGAATCGCGATAATGTACATCTTCAATGCTTTCACGACATTGATTTCGTTGATGGCCGAGCCGACCAAATTGGAACAGCTGTATCGTTGGACCGTCGGTTCTCTGACCTTTGCAGGTTCCAGCGATGTGCTGGTCATGGCAGTTTTTGTCATTCCGGGCATCGTAATACTGCAGTTCCTAACCAGCAAGCTCAACATTCTGTCCACCGGGGACGACACGGCGAAGTCTCTCGGGGTGGACGCAGACAGGATGCGCAGGATCATCCTGCTCGTGGTGGCCCTCATAGCAGCGGCAGTCGTCAGCTTCACTGGGCTCATTGGATTCGTCGGGCTTGTCGCCCCGCATATCGTGAGGATATTCGTAGGTCCTGACAACAGGTTCCTCCTTCCTGCTTCAGCAGCTTTCGGAGCTCTTCTGTTGATATTCGCGGACCTGGTGGGCCGTGTGATCATCGCTCCTGCCGAGCTCCAGGTCGGAGTCGTCACCGCTTTCATGGGCGGGCCTCTGTTCCTCTGGCTAATAATCAGGAAGAATACGTGTGACGTGAAAGTGATATGGAGGATTGCGAAAATCTAGAAGATGAGTAACCAGACAATCTGTTCTGTCTGACCCTAACACAGCATGCAACCTGGTAACAGGTTGTATGAAGCCTGTGTGACA
>SUSZ01000015.1 GCA_015063165.1 Thermoplasmata archaeon | reverse complement strand
AGGTACGCTCTTTATGCTATTCACAGGGGACTGATTCTGAAGCACATGACCTCGGGGATCTGATGGACATTTGTCTAGCGGTTGTTTCCGGGTCGATACTTCAATGGAGGTTGTTACACACAGTCTTCTGGCATCCAAAACGCCTTATCCAGCTTGTCTGGTTTCTGTCGTCCCTATGTTTGCAACGGGCGCGCCGTCGTTCCTTGGCGATCTGGCCATGAGCGTCCTGTATCCGTTCCCTCCCAGATTTGTACGAGCCTCCATGTCCAACACAGTTAAGGGGAGGGGCTGTCCTCCTCCTTCAGAGCTGCTATCTCCGCGGAGACATGAGGGGGATGCGATTCGAAACTGAGGATCGGCAGAGAGGCTTGCTCGTTTTTACGAGAGGGACCCTTTTCAGGGAAAATGGGATCTTGATGCCGTAGCACGATTCGTCAGAGGAGGCCCTCGGAACCTCTGCTAGCAGAGTCGCATTCTATTTCGTCCCAAGCCTGACCGACGTTGGATATTAAGGATTGACTAAATATAAATAAATATAATTTAGTTCCTCCTAAATATGATGGATGTAACCTCTGGAAAAGGATCGCGCTGCGTGGTTTTCTTCTCCGTGCCCGGAGAAACATATGTGAACGGAAAGTACGAGGAGCGCGATCCGGGGAATACCAAGGTTGCTGCCACCATTTTGTCAATGGAGCTCGACTGTCTGTCTATGGAGATAGTCCCCAAGGACCTGTACTCCAGGAAATACCGGGGCCAGGTGGAGCGTGCTAAGAAGGAATGGGTCGAGTCTCATCGCCCGGCGCTCAGGTCTTGTCCGGATATCTCGGGATACGATGACGTCTATCTGTGCTATCCAAACTGGTGCGGGACCATCCCGATGCCAGTGGCGACGTTCCTAGAGAGGAACAGCTGGGAAGGGAAGACCATACATCCCCTATGTACCAATGAAGGGAGTGGCATGGGAACCAGCGTCGAGATGATAGCGACCTGCGCACCTGGTGCTAACATCGCTGAAGGCCTGCCCATCCGCGGCACGGACGTGAAGTCGTGCGGAGATTCGGTGAAGCGCTGGCTTGCAAGAAGCCGTTGGATGGATGCATAATGGACCTATCTAAAACTTTTTATAATAATTATTTTTGAATTAATTGTAAATAATGGCATTTATAATCATTATTTAAATTTTTATTACATAATTGATATATTTAGTTATAAACTAGTGAATCTTCTTCATGGTAATCCGATATTTGGTTTGTCGATAAACTAAAAACTATTAGGATATTCTAAAAATATTTAGTCTAACCAAAATTTAAATATTGACTTTGACTCACTCGGATAGATGTTGCAAGTCGCAGTATACGGTAAAGGCGGTATCGGCAAATCCACGACGTCTTCGAACCTCTCGTTCACCCTGGCGAAAAAAGGGGTGAAGGTGCTTCAGGTGGGATGCGATCCCAAGCACGATTCCACCAAGTATCTTATCAACGGCAAGGAGCAGACGACGGTTCTGGATTACATCAGAAGCACTCCTCCGTCACAGAGGAAGCTCGAAGACATCATGCTCGAAGGTTCCGGCGGTGTCATGTGTATCGAGGCTGGAGGCCCTGAACCCGGCATAGGATGTGCTGGAAGAGGGATTCTCACGACCTTCGACACCATCGAGAAGATGGGAATCAACGAGATCGATAAGGACATCACACTTTACGACGTTCTCGGAGACGTCGTGTGCGGCGGTTTCGCGGTCCCTATGAGGAACGAATACGCCGATGCCGTCTACATCGTCACGTCAGGGGAGTTCATGGCCATCTATGCGGCCAATAACATACTCCGCGGGCTGCTCAATTTCGGCTCCGCCCGTCCTAGGGTAGCCGGGATCATTCTGAACAGGAGGAATGTTGAGAATGAACGCGAGATCGTGGAGAGGTTCTCTGACGGGGTGGGTCTCCCTATAGTGGTCGACATCCCCCGTTCCGATGAGTTCATCGAGGCTGAGCGGCTCGGGAAGACCGTTTCCGAAGCTTTCCCCGATTCTGTTCCCGCCTCCATCTATGGGCAGCTGGCTAACGACGTCATAGCGATCAGCACCGGCGTAAGGAAGCTTTACGACCCTCATCCTCTCAGCGACGCCCAGCTCAACGATCTGGCCGCTGGCAAGGCCATAACCGTTCTGGGCAACTTCAAGCGAGAAGCCTGCCACTGCAACAAGGTCCGTAGGGGAACGGGTTCCTGCGCGAGCCGTGGAGCGGTATTCGCTGCAGGAAGGGTCAACGACCTCCCGATCATCATCCACGGGCCTGCGAGCTGTGGCTATGTCATGTCCCACACGCAGGACGTCCATTTCCTCACCGAGATGGGAACGAATCCCAGCACCGTCGGTATCCTGAGGAACAACATCCAGTCCACACGCATGAGCAACGACTCATCCATCTTCGGAGGGCATGAGGACCTCATGCGCATAATCCGCGCTGAAGCCAACAAGGGAAAGAGGACCATCATGGTAATCACCACCTGCGTCCCTGGAATGATAGGGGACAACCTGGACCTCATCAAGAAGAAGGCCGAGGAGGAGTACCCCGGGCTCAATCTCGTGGTCGTGAAGGCCGATGGGAACCTCACCGGGGGATCCGAAGAGGGCCGTCTTATGGCCATGCAGGCTATAATCGACTTCATCGACGAGGCTCGCGAGCCTGTCGACATGGAATGCAACCTGATCGACGACAATTTCATCGTGTATTCTTCAGGAAGGAACAGCGAATGGACCAACAGGCTGCTCAAGGACCTCGGTTTCTCCAAGGTTCACAAGATCATAGACAACGTGTTCCTGGACGAGGTCGTCGGCTGCAAGAAGAACATTCTGAACGTCAGAACCTTTGACGACCCTACCGTGAACGGAATGGCCGACGCCATGGCCGAGAAGAAGGGCATGAAGATCTTCTCCGAACCCCTCCCGAAGGGGTACTCGGACACCCTGGCATGGGTGGAGAAGGTCGGAAAGGAGTACGGCATCGAGGAACGTTCTCAGGCCGTTTCTGAAAAGATCAAGCAGCAGTATGCGGAGGCCCTCGAGAGGCACAGGCCGTTCTTCGAGGGGAAGACCGCGGATATAATCTCGGGGATCCTGGGAGACGACGACTGGATGATCGAGGTACTTATCGATGCGGGCGTCCAGATCAGGAATTATTACGTCTTCAGGATGAGGATCGGAGGAGGGAGCGGACCCAGCCCAGATTTCGAGTCTCGCTACAAGGACAGGCTCAACGTGCGCGAGATGTCCAACCCCTTGGAGATAAAGATGGCTGTCCAGGAGAGCAACCCAGACATGGTCATAGGCGGGGTAATGATAGGATGGCACGGGCAGCAGTTCAAGGAGTTCAGCCGCGACTACCAGTGCTTCACCCATTACGCTTCGATCGAGTATCTGGACTACATGCATACGATGATGACCAGCGCCCCTACGATGGGATGGAGGAGCTGGGAGGGCGAGGAAGAATCGAAGCCGGAGACGGGCAAGGCCGAGCCTGTGAAGATCACCCAGCAGCAGATCGAAGCCATCAAGGCGATGATGGGAGGCCACATGCCTCTTAAGATGGAGGCTGCCCTCAACCAGATGAAGGAGGGCAAGATGCCTGAGGGGGTCCCTCCAGACATGCTCCAGATGATCAAATCCATGACAGGAGGCCACTGACATGATAGTGAAACCGGACGGATTCTTCGGAGTCACGATGGCCATCGAAGGCATCAAGGACTCCACAGTTCTCATGCATGGACCCGAAGGATGTAGGAAGAACCTTTGGGCCCTTACGAACAAGGTGTACCCTCGCAAGGACAAGTCGGTCAGCAGGATGACGCCCTACTACAGGGGAAGCGCCAGGATACCCTGCACCGACCTGGAGTCCAGCGACTACATCTACGGCGCATACGACCGCGTGTTCGATGCTCTCCAGTACATAAAAGAGCGCGATACCAGATTCGTGGCGGTCGTCTGCTCTCCAGGAGCGTCGCTCATCGGAGATGACTGCAATAAGGCGATTGAGGAGACCGGCCTTAGCGACAGGGCTATAGTTCTGGACGCAGACCTGAGCTCCAAGCCCATCAACGTGGGGATAGACCTCACCCTCATGAGGGTACTGGAGAAGCTTAATCAGCCTGCTAAGGGCGTCAGGAAGAACACGGCCGTTCTCCTGGGGAACCATGTCCTGCAGAAGGATTGGGAATCCGTGAACGAGGAGATGTCGCACATCCTGGAGCTCATGGGGATAGAGGTCATATGCTGCCTCGGAGCAGGTTCCTCCGTTCAGGAGATCCGCGACTCGGTGGATGCGGAGTACGCCATCGCCGTGTGCCCGGAGTACGCCCTGAGGACAGCCGACTACTACCACGAGAGGTACGGCATGTCCACCATTATCCCGGAGTGCTCCCCTGTGGGGTTCGAGTACACCGACAGGTGGATCAAGCTGGTCGCAGAGAGGACCGGTAACGACCCATCCAAGGCTCTGGAGTATGTCGATAGGATACGCAAGAAGGCCTACCGTCGCATGATGGCGGCAAGGTTCGACACCGACGCGTTCTCTTTCTCTATAGACGCGGAGCCGTCGATCTGCTACCCGCTTGCCAAGTTCTTCTACGACAACCTTCAGATGGTTCCCAAGTGCCTGAGGTACAACGGCATCTCGTACGAGCCTTCGGAGGAACTCATGGGAGAGTTCCTGGAGAGAATTGGATGGGTTGATGCCTTGGATGCTGACGTTCCCGAGTATACGGAGATCCTGTGCACGGACGGGAACACCGCCGACATGTATGCCAGGTCCAATCACTGCCTTCGCGGGGTGGATCTTAGGTTCCCCTCGATGATGAACGTGGAGTTCCTCCCACAGCCTCTTTTCGGAGCTGTCGGCACCCTGTACATTCTCGAGAGAGTGATCAATCGCTTCTGAGGGATCATGATGGGGTCGCAGACAGACAGACGGAGGGTGACCGATTGAGCTTCCTGAAGCGTCATCCCACACCCGAGGCGGACACCGACGAAGGCTTCCGCGCGGAGTACAAGAACTACATCTGGCGCAAGGTGCTGTTCATTATACTCCTGGCTGTTGCAATGTTCATCCTTCTGGGATACTCGGTCACCGTCAGCGGGAGGGACATGACGTTCTGGGACGGCATAATGGCCATCGTTGACCATATCATGGGTGTCTCCTACGACAGGATAGAGGAGCCGGTGAAGTTCTGGAACGATTACATCGTCTGGAACAGCACCATGCCCCGCGTCCTTGGGGCCATCGTATGCGGTGCCGGTCTGGCGGTGTGCGGAGCGGCCATGCAGGTCGTTCTGAACAACCCCCTGGCAGAGCCTTACACCCTCGGAGTGTCCTCGGGAGCAGTGTTCGGAGCTTGTCTGGCCATCATCCTCGGATTCACCTTCGGAAACATAGGGACCTATGGGATAATCGGCAACGCCTTCATCTTCGCCCTCGTCCCATGCGCGATGATCATAGTGCTGGTGGGTGTGATGAAAGGGATCTCTCCAGTGACGATGATCCTCGCCGGAACAGCGATATCGTATTTCTTCAGCGGACTGACCACTCTGATGATGGTCAGGACGGACGACGACACCCTCACATCGTCGTTCCGCTGGCAGATAGGGAGCCTTACGGACATCGACTGGAACAACATCTGGATAATCCTCATCGGGACCGTGGTATGCACGGCCATCCTGATGCTGACGACCAAGTACCTCAACGCGCTGGCCTTGGGAGACAAATCCGCCACCAGCCTGGGGGTGGATGTCAACAAGGTCCGGTACACGATCCTGATCGTCTCATCCCTGATGGTCGCGGTCATCCTGTCGTTCACAGGCATCATCGGATTCATCGGACTACTGGCCCCTCATATGGTCAGGACCATCCTGGGAGCGGACAACAGGTACGTGATCCCGGCGTCCATGCTTCTGGGTCCGGTGATCCTGCTGTTCGCGGATACCATATCCAGGTTCCTGGCCGAGGTGGACCTGCCTGTGGGGATCGTCATGATGTTCGTCGGCTCGCCGATATTCCTTTACATACTGCTCGGAAGACGCGGAAGGAGGATGATGTACCGATGTCGAAGGATGTCGAAGCTACAAACGAGGTCAGGACCTATTATCACTCCTTCTTGAGGAAGCAGAAGCTGGTCTGCATAGGGTTCCTGATCCTGGCGGCAGTCTGCGTGATAGCGCTCTACGGGTTCAGCAACAACACGAGCCAGTCCTACTGGACCTCCTACGCCGTCCTGGGGCACCATCTGTTCGGGTTCGAGGCTCCTTCCGGAAGGTTCACCGATATGATCTTCTGGGACAGGCTCCTGCCAAGAGCGATAAACGCCGCTTTCGTCGGAGGCGCTCTGGCCATAGGCGGATGCGTGATGCAGATTGTGTTCCGCAACCCTTTGGCAGACCCTTACACGACAGGCATATCCTCCGGAGCAGGATTCGGAGCAACCATCGCCATAGCCATGGGAATATCGCTCGTCCCTGGACTCACCGGGGATTGGGCCGTCGTCGTGAACGCCTTCATCCTGTCCCTGGTGCCGACCGCCGCCATGATAGCGGTGATGATGTTCAGGAAGACCTCCCCTGCGGAGCTGATCCTGGTCGGAATAGGCATCATGTACTTCTTCGGGGCCGCTTCGACCGTCTTCATGCTCTGGGCCAATCCCTCGGATCTGTCCGGAGCGTTCAGATGGGGTCTGGGACACCTCGAGAGCGTGGGATGGGAGAAAATGCCCATAATCGTCGGCGCGACCGTCATTGGAAGCGCTGCGATTCTGCTGATGTCCGACAAGCTCAACGTGATGAACGCCGGGGATAGGGGAGCGTTCACGATGGGAGAGGATCCCAACCGGGTCCGTTTCATCTGTCTCCTGCTGACGTCGATGATGGTGGCAGTCGTGGTCGCCTTCACCGGCACCATCGGGTTCGTCGGCATCGTCGCACCTCATGTGGTGCGTCTGACCATGGGGACCAACACCCGGTACATGCTGCTGGGCTCGTTCGCTGTAGGGGCTGTCCTGCTCGTGGCGTCCGATGCTCTGGCAAAGGTGCTGGCTCTCCCGGTCGGAGTGATAATGTCCGTGGTCGGAGGGCCACTGTTCCTGTTCATACTGGTCAAGCAGTACAAGCGCGAGCATTTCGTCTGAACGGGGTAGAATCTCTTGGACGATAGCCTGCGCTCTGAACAAAAAATAATTTCGGTATTCCTAAACTTTTTAGAAAAAACAGGTGAAATCGAATGAACATGAAAATACTGGCTGTTGTCGCAGCTGCGATAATCATCGTCGCAGGGATAGGAGCGTTCCTTCTCTTGCAGAACAATGATACCGAGAAGATCGTAGGGAACTCCGACGGTCGTCTCCAGGTCTACGGCAACGCGAACAACGATGACTATCTGAACGCCGACGATATCACGCTGATCAAGAATATCGTCAGCAAGAACAGCGATAGCGACTCGTCTAACGACATCGACTGGAAGAAGCTCTACCCTTACGCCGACGCGAACAACGACGGCAAGGTAGATTCCGCCGATGCGACGGTCGCACAGAACCTCGCTGACCGCAAGGAGGGGACCACCGTCTACTACCTTGACGGGAACAGCGATGTCAAAAGCGTCGAGTACCCGGTCAAGAGCATCTGCGTCCTCGGAACCGCCACCTTCACCGCCGCACAGTCCCTTGGGCTCTCCGACATCGTCTACGGACGCAGCGGAACCTCCCAAACCAACGATGTAATCTACAAGGACATCTGGTCCAAGCCTGCAGTGAGTTCCACCATGGTCGATTTTGACATCTCCCTGTTCTCCAACGTGGCGGACAAGGTCTCCGGAGGAATCGACGCCATCATCCAGAACAACGGAGGCATGGGGGCTCCCATCGACTCTGACACCGAAGCGGAGCTGTCTAAGCTCGGAACTCAGACCATCACCATGAAGTTCGATGTCAAGGGGGAGGAGAACTACTACCTCACCCTCGGATTCCTCTGCGGAGCTGATGACAAGGCGAAGAAGGTCGTAGGGCTGATGGACAGCGTCTACGAGACCGTCGACAAGGCCGTCAAGGATGCTGGCGAAAAGCCCACGGTCCTATGCTGCTGGGTGACCGGAAGCATGGGAACCGGATTCTATGCCTCTTCGGCCGCATCCGTCTCGGCTTTTATCCCTGCCGCTGGCGGAGACCTCATCGAGATCCCCGACGGAAGCATGGATATCACCTCCGGAACTGTCGGAATCCTCGACGACAAGTACAATGGGGACTTCATCCTCGCTCCCGTGAGGACATCTGTCAGCTATCTCGACGACAAGGAAGACTGGAAGTCCGTCTGGGAGAGCACCACCGGAAGCACCAGCACCCTTTCCTTGATGGACGCCTGTCCCGACAGGACGTTCCTCTTCATGTACGGCATGCCCTTCATCTGCAAGGTTGCATACGCGGTCGAATGCATGTACGGAAGCTACGTCAGCTCCGGATACGGCGACGACATCAACCAGAAATGGGTCGAGATATGCTATATCCAGAACCTCGGAAGCGACTACGAGGTCTCCGAGCACGGATTCTGCATCGGAAAGAAGGACTTCGGTGGAGAGTCTGGGGAGAGCGGAGTAGCGACTTCCATATCAATGTATGTTGACACCGCCGAGATCAAGATCGGCGAGTCCAAGCTCCTGTCCTATGTCACCGCTCCAGCCGGCTCCAAGGCCACCGGAACCACTGTCTGGAAGTCCAGCGACACATCCGTCGCCACCGTAGACGCTGGAACCGTGACCGGTGTCGCGGCAGGAACCGCCACCATCACCCTCACCATCGGAAGCCTCAGCACCCAGTGCACCGTCACAGTAATCGACGACAGCGTGAAGGACTACACCAAGACCGTCTGCGATGCGGATGCGGACAAGATCGCTTCCTCTTTCGTCTCCAAGTACAATGGTGTCTTCGGAACCTACACCCTTGATCCCGGCGCGACCTCCAAGCACGCCAGCGTTTCCGCGGTCAGCGGCTCCAGGACGTTCACTATAGTCTTCGATGGGAACATCGAGGCTGCCTCCATGTATGAGGACGCTGTGAACAGCGGAGCCATCGAGGCTCCCCTCGGAATGCCTGGCGAGACCATCAGCGAGTACTCTTACACCGGAACCTTCGACGGATTCTGCGGATACAAGCACGAGGCTACTGCCATGGCGACATTCACCGCGCTCAAGTTCGCCGCATACGATGGCAACGTTTTCGTCAACGGATACGATACTTGGCAGTATCGCCCCTCGGCTCTGGCAACCGATGACGAGCTCAAGGAGTTCGTCGATGCGGTCGCCTCCTCCGTCTCCGATCCCAGCGAATCCGGAGCCGTCACCCCTGTCATGGGAGCGGACGAGATCGCCGCCGCTTTCGTTTCCGCATACGGAGCAGGCTCCTTCGGAACCTATTCTGTCGATGCTGGATCCAGCGATTCCAGCGCAACTGCTGTCGCCACCATCGGAACCAGGGCTCCTTCGATAGTCTTCAGGGTCAACTCTGCTGCGGAGACCCTATACAACAACGCTGTCTCCTCCGGAGAGATCGAGGCTCTTCTTGGAATGCCCGGGGAGACTGCTACCGAATTCGTTTACAGCGGAGGATTCGACGGATGCTATGCGTACAAGCACGAGGCTTCCGCCATGGCCAAGTTCACTGCTCTCAAGTTCGCAGCCTATTACGGAAACGTCTACATCGACGGATATACGGTCTGGCAGTACCATGCTGGAAATCTCGCGACCGATGAGGAGATCAAAGAGCTGCTCGACGCGCTTGCCAAGGCTGTTGGAACGTCCGGAGGCTCGAACAAGCCCTCTGCTCCTGCTTCCATTGACCTCTCCGAGACGACCATCAGTCTGGTGGCCGGTGACAGCGTCGGAATAGAGGCCACCGTCAGCGATGGTTCTTCGGTCACCTGGTCATCCAGCGACGAGTCGATCGCCATTATAGCAGATGGCAGCATCACCGGAGTCGCCTACGGAACCGCTGTCATCACAGCCGCCGTCGGAGATGTCAAGGCCGAATGCACCGTCAATGTGCTTCCCGAGACCATCTTGAACGCCGGAGCTGACAAGGTCGCCGCGGCGTTCGTGTCCAGCTATGGGTCAGGAATGTTCGGAACCTACTTCGTCGAGTCCGATTCCGACGGTTCTTCTGCTATGGTCAGCGACGGCAGCCACTATTTCCGCATCCTCGGTAGCTATGATGCCGATGACCTGTTCGAGACCCTGTCCGCATCCGTCGATGCCAAGCCAGATCCGTACGCTAACGGAGCCAAGGTCGCTCTAGACCTCTCCAAGTATGGATTCGACAACTCCAACGCATGCACCTACACTGTCAGCATGGGCGGCACCATGACCTGGATGTACTTCGCGGTGACCGAGGGCAACATGGCTGTCGACGGAACCCTGAAGATCCAGTCCTATCGCGGGGCATCCTCCGACGCTCTGTTTGACGGATTCTTCAATGCTCTGAAGTCCGCGATGGATCACCAGACCGTGGTCTCTGCAGATGTGGACGATGTAGCTGCTAAGTTCGTCTCCAGCTACTCCTCTGTTTCCACCTTCGGAACGATGTCGATAGCTGAGGGCAGCAACGACATGCTCGCGATAGCGCTATTCGAGACCGGTTCCAGAGTGGCTCCGACCACTGCCGTTGCGTTCTACGGATGTACAGATGCTTCCGTCCGTTTCGAAGAGGCAAAGACCACGATGGATTCCATGATCGCGGATATGGGGATGCCTGCCACCGAAGTGACTACCACAGCTTCCTTCGACGGATTCTACGGAAAGGCAGTGACCATGGCGATGGGACCTTCCGCATTCACCATGCTGTTCTTCACGGTCTATGAAAGCGATGTGTTCGTGGACGGATACAGCTCGTACCAGCTCCATAGGAACGCCGCCGCAACCTCCGAAGAGATCGACGCCATGATGTCCGCTCTGGCATCCGCGTTGAACTGAGACCTTCCTGAAACCTATTTCGAAACCGTTTACCCGCCCTTCCTGGCGGGGTTCCACACATCAGCAGGCATACGGTGATAAGATGCGTATAAAGATAAACGACATAGACTTCGCTTACGGCAGCGTTCCGGTTCTGCACGATATTACAGCAGACCTCACAGGACCAAGGTTCGTATCTATACTGGGGCCTAACGGCGTGGGGAAGTCTACTCTCATCCATTGCATCAACAAGATATTGTCTCCGACGACAGGGACCATCATGCTCGACGACAGGAATGTCTCCGACATAAGCATCAAGGAGATGGCCAAGATGGTGGGCTATGTGCCGTATTCCGCTAACGATACCTTCCCGCTGAGCGTTGTGGACACCGTGCTGATGGGGAGGCATCCGTATAGCAAATGGGGAACTCTTGATCAGGATCTGGACATAGTCCACGATACCCTGAAGATGCTGGGCATCTCCCATCTCGCCATGCGTTCGTTCAACGAGCTCTCGGCTGGACAGCATCAGAAGGTGATGCTCGCCAGGGGCTTGGTCCAGGAGCCCGAGATTCTGCTTTTGGACGAGCCCACCTCGAACCTCGATGTCAGGCACCAGCTCGATGTCACCAAGATGCTGAAGAGATTGACGGAGGAGAAGGACATCCTCGTAATCATGATAAGCCATGACATCAACATAGCCGCGAAGTATTCCGACGAGATCATCATGCTCCACGGCGGCTCCATCTACGCTGTCGGGACTCCGGACGAGGTCATCAATGAGGAGAACCTGAAGGTGGTCTACCAGGTGGAGTGCAAGGTCATCGAGGACCAAGGACGTCCGCATGTGATACTCAGGGACGCTGTTCCAATGGACGAGGACTGAATAGTTAGACTATAGTCTTAAACTGTTTCCATCTTTCTTATCACTATAGGTATCACTATAGTATTTTTGTTTCTTTGCCCTTTTCAGTGTCAACGGTCTTATATTGAATAGCTATTGCGAACCCATTATGGCAGTCATCAGAGACTCGAGCAACATCAAGGTCGAGGACGGAACCGCTACCGTGAGCGGATGGGTCCAAGACATCAGGAACATGGGAGGCATCTCGTTCCTCACCCTGCGCGACAGGTACGGGACCATCCAGATCACCATGCCCAAGAAGAAGATCGACCCCGAACTCTTCGGGCTTCTCACCAAGCTCTCCAGGGAGACCGTCGTCTCCGTCACCGGAGAGGTCAAAGCGAGCAACCAGACCGCTCTGGGGCTCGAGATCATCCCCGCATCCGCGGAGGTCCTCAGCGAGGCGGCCGTCCCCCTCCCTATGGGAGTCATCGACAAGGTCAACGTCGAGATGGACACTCGTCTTAACAACAGGTTCATGGACCTCAGGAAGCCCGAGGTCAGGGCCATCTTCGAGCTCAAGGCCCTCATGGTCGAGCTCATCGAGGAGGCCGTCCGCGGCAACGGATTCGTCCAGGTGTACACCCCCAAGATCTCCGCCGCAGGTGCGGAGGGAGGAGCCGAGCTGTTCCAGGTCCAGTACTTCGACAGGCCCGCCTACCTCGCACAGTCCCCCCAGCTCTACAAGCAGATCCTCATGAGCACCGGTCTGGACCGCATCTACGAGATAGCTCCCGCCTTCCGTGCCGAGCGCTCCAACACCAACCGTCACGTCACCGAGTTCATCTCCTTCGACGGAGAGATGTCCTGGATCGAGAACGAGGAGCAGGTCATGGCAATGATCGAGGAGATCATCGACCACGTGCTCGTCGGCCTCAAGGAGAGGGGAAAGAAGCAGCTGGAGATCCTCGGAAAGGAGATCAACGTCCCCGCCCGCCCCTACCCCATCCTCACCTACTCCGAGTGCCTGAAGATCGTCAACGACGGCGGATTGCCTCTCAAGGAGGGCGACGACCTCGGAACCGAGGGAGAGAAGATCGTCGGAGACGTCATGGCCGGGAAGGGAGTGGACCTCTACTTCATCGCCGAGTACCCAGAGGAGGCCAAGCCCTTCTACATCATGGAGAAGGACGGAACTCCATACTCGTTCTCGTTCGACCTCGACTACCGCGGCCAGGAGATCTCCTCCGGAGGCCAGAGGGAGCACAGGTACGACAGGCTCGTCGCCAGGATGGAGAAGAAGGGACTCAACCCCGATGACTTCTCCTTCTACCTCGACGCGTTCAAGTACGGGATGCCTCCCCACGGCGGATGGGGAATCGGCATCGAGAGGCTTCTGGTCAAGATGCTGGACCTTCCCAACATCAGGGAAGCGATCCTCTTCCCCAGGGACCCCAGCAGGCTTTCGCCTTGATTTCAAAGAGGGGGGATTCCCCCTCAAACACTTTCGGCCATCCCCCCTTCCACCCTTATATATCACCTGATTTTTATGCAAACGATAGGATGGCTGCGCCAGGCGATATTTACGAGAGGGAGCTCAAGGCTCTTCTTACGGGTGACAAGAAGGCTGTGACCAAGATGGTCAAGACCTGCAACGCCATGGAGACCGCCGGCTACATGCGTATTTCTCTGGAGCCTTTCCTCGTGATCAGAGCCGCTGGATCCCTGGGAGTGGACCTCGTCGCCCTCCGCTGGGACTTCTCCTTCCCCATCGAGGTCAAGAGCTCTTCCGATTCCACTCTGCATTTCAGCAAGAGCCAGAGGCTCACCGACCAGGCGGACAAGATGCTGGACGACTGCAAGAGGTCCCATCTGGTGCCTATATACGCGTTCAGGCTCAAAGGCGTCCACGGAGATCCCTGGAGGGTCTTCACGATACCCACCGACCACGAGTACAAGGGCCGCCATGCCACGTTGTACAGGAGGATGCCCAAGATCGGCACCACCTCCGAAGGGAACTACATAATGCGCTGGGAGGAGGGCATGAAGCTGTCCGACATGTTCCTCTACCTGAGCATGTCCGACTACTCAGCCGTATGAGGAACGACCGTCAGAACTCATAGGGCTCATCACGGATCAGCCACGGTCAATCATCACTCGGTCTCGTTCCTTCCAGTTGAACGTAAGGCCGATATTTAACCCAGTCCTGTCGCGAAGGCCGTTTCTCGGTTCGCATCCGTATCTTCCAGAAGGGCGAGGATATTTCATCCAATCACCGTTCAATGGTTTTTCACTGAAAATGGCTATAAATGGGTGTAGCAATATCACCAGGTATCTTGGCGTTCTGGCGCGGGGGGAATTCAGTGTCTAAAACCTATGAGGAGATCAACGAGAAGATAAAAGCGAGAAAAGCGGTCGTCTGCACCGCCGAAGAGGTCGTGGACCTCGTCAGGAAGAAGGGTGTGGACAAGGTCGCCGAAGAGGTGGACGTCATCACCACTGGGACCTTCGGCGCGATGTGCTCCTCGGGCGCTTTCCTCAACTTCGGACACTCGACCCCTCCCATCAGGATGACCAACATCCTCCTCAACGACGTCCAGGCCTACGGGGGCCTGGCAGCCGTGGACACCTACATCGGCGCCACCCAGATGACCGAGGACCCCGAGAAGGGATACGGCGGCGCGCATGTCATTGAGGACCTCATCAAAGGCAAAGACATCCACCTCCATGCCTGGGGTCCTGGAACCGACTGCTATGTCAGGAAGGACATAGACACTTACATCTCCCTCGAAGACATGAACGAGGCGTACCTGTACAATCCCCGCAACTCCTACCAGAACTACGGCGTCGCCACGAACACCTCCGACAAGACGATCCACACCTATATGGGAAAGCTCCTGCCCAGGATGAAGAACGCGTCCTACAGCTCCGCGGGACAGCTCTCGCCCCTTCTCAACGACCCTCACTGCGACGTCATAGGCATCGGGACCAGGATCTTTCTGGGTGGAGGAGAGGGATACGTCTCCTGGCAGGGAACCCAGTTCAAGACCAACGTCGAGGAGGTCAACGGCGTCCCCGTCGCAGGGGCCAGGACCCTCGCCGTCATCGGAGACATGAAGCAGATGGACCCCTACTTCGTACGCGGACTGGACATCCACGGCTACGGCATCTCGCTGGCGCTGGGGATCGGAATCCCGCTGCCCGTCTTGAACAAGGGCGTCGTCAAGAGGGCCTCCTTATCCGACGACGAGCTGTTCGCCGAGATGGTCGATTACAGCCTGCCGTCCGGACGCGTCCCTATGGCCCGGTACAGCTACGCCCAGCTGAGGTCCGGAAAGATCGAGTACGACGGCAAGACGATCAGGACGTCCTCCATGTCCTCCTACGCGGGAGCCAAGAAGGTCGCCGCGCAGCTGAAGGACTGGATCGAGAGCGGGGAGTTCCTCCTCAACGCCCCCAGCCTCATGCTGCCCAGAGAGGGTGCTGTCAAACCCCTGAATGTTAGGGAGGCGAGACGATGCGCAGAAAGATAAGGGTAGATTTCGACGAGATAAACGTCCAGGAGTCTGTCACATACATACTCGCGACCGAGTTCGCGCTCAAGCCCAACATCGTAAAGGCCCAGATCAACGACGACAGCAGCGGTCTGATGATATTCATCGTCGACGGCGAGCCGGACGTCCTTGACAATGCCATGAAGAGGCTGAAGTCGATGGGATTCGGCGTCAGGGACCTGGAGAAGCACATCACCCGCGACAAGGCCAGCTGCTGGAGCTGCGGAGCATGCATCTCCATCTGCCCCACCAAGTCGTTCACCTACGACCCGGTCACCTGGGAGGTCCATCTGGACATCGACACCTGCATCGCATGCGGGTCGTGCATCAACAGCTGTCCGGTCAAGGCCCTCAAGCTGAACATATGAGGCACAGGTTCCAGGTCTCGGAGACCATCCTAACCATCGTATGCGACGATGAGTATCTGCCGCCAGCGAAGGCGGCCGTCTTCGAAGCCAGGTCCTCCATCGAGAGGAAGATCGCCGAGGACCCCTTCTTCGGGATCACATACGAGCCCTATCCGGAGGATCCGAAGGACGACGACATAGTCCGCAGGATGTGCAGGGCATCCGTGCGTTCCGGAGTGGGCCCTATGGCCGGCGTGGCAGGCGCTGTGGCCGTCCATGTGGTCGAGAGGATGGTCGCGGCAGGCGCTCCGGAAGCCATCGTGGAGAACGGGGGCGACATCGCGTTCTATTCCTGGAGGTCGGTCCCCATCGGGATCTACGCAGACGACAGCGTGTTCAAGGACGTGGGATTCCTGATAAGATCGGACATCGTCACCGGCATCTGCTCCTCCTCAGCCAAGATAGGTCCGTCCGTGTCCCTCGGAGCCAGCGACCTGTGCACTGTCTTTTCCGACGACGTCATCCTCGCAGACTGCTGTGCCACCCTTCTGGGGAACAAGGTGAAGGGCCCCGATTGCCTGGCCGAGGCGGTGGAGTCCGTGGGCTCGATAGAGGGCGTGAAAGGATGCGTCGCGGTGTGCGCCGGGAAGGTCGCTATGTTCGGGGACGTCCCGGAGATGGTGTCCACGAGCTGCAGCAGATGCCTGGATCCAGGCTGCGAATGAGAAGAGAACCCCTCTCCGGCGAGGGAGAGGGAAAGGTTTCATCAGTTCAGATGCTCGGCGGCCTCTTTCACGGTCGCTCCGTGGAGGACGATGTCGGAGATCGCGGACATCATTCCCCTGACGTTCTGGTGCTGGAAGACGTTCCTGCCGATGGAGACTCCGTGTCCTCCGGCTTCGAGGGAGTCGTGGACCATGTTCAGGATGTCCATGTCGGAGTCCATCTTGGGTCCGCCGGCGATGAGGACGGGCACCATGGAGCCCTCGACGACCTTGCTGAACGAGTCGATGTCCCCGGTGTAGCTGCATTTGATCACGTCGGCTCCGAGCTCTGCGGCAACCCTGACGGAGTGCGCGATGGCCTTGGGATCGTAGGAGTTGGGTATCGAAGGCCCGCGGGGGTAAACCATCGCTACGAGGGGCATCCCCCATTCCATGCATTCGCTCGATACCCTTCCGAAGTCCTCGAGCATGTGGGGTTCGCTCTCAGCTCCCACGTTCACATGGATGGAGACCGCGTCGGCTCCCAGCTTGAGGCCGTCCTCGACGGTGGCTACCAGCACCTTGTTGGTGGAGTTCACGCCGATGTCCGTTGAAGCAGACATATGAAGGATGAGCCCGACGTCGTTACCGGATGTCCTGTGTCCTTGGGGGACCATACCTTTGTGCATCAGGACAGCTGTTGCGCCTCCCTCCGCGACATCGTTGACGGTCTTGCGAAGGTCGACTATTCCAGGAACGGGACCAATGCTGATTCCGTGATCCAGGGGCACGACCACTGCATTTCCGCTGTTTCTGTCGATTATGCGCTCAATCCTGATCTTCTTGCCGAACATTTCAATTACCGTGCTATATGTTAGCACGGCACACTATTTATCGGTATCGATTCGGGCCAGAGTATTCAGGTATAGCCGCTTTTAGTGCTTTTATTTAAAATTATCCTTTCGAATATGAAAATTCACGTTGTGTTTTGTTTTATGATGAAGAATCGCTGGTTGTCGCTTGTCGCAGGTTTATGTGACGATTGGAATGAACATATGCTCCAACAGGGCAATTTTATTTTATTTTCGATGTATTACACATCAAAATAAAAATTATTAAATCAAAAATTGATATGTTTCATCTGTTAATTGTAATTAACAGATGAATTTACGTTTAATTATCACACGATTCGTCGTTCCGTTCATAACCGAAACTATATACTTATTACAGCGAATTACGGACACGTGTTAAAGTGGCTGTCGTCCATGATTGAATTGGCCGTTTTCTTGACGGCTCTTCTGGTTCCTTCAGACGTTCAGCCCTGCAATTCGAATGTCGCACCTTTTTCTGTGCGGCGCATGCTCATTACCGAGAAAAACGCGGCCCGTTTGATGCTGTCAAATCGTCTGATCTACGGTCAACCAACTGTCGGACGGAGTCTGAAACCTGCTTAAAAAACCCTATACCTCTTTTCCTGTGATAGTATGTTCGGTAAGAAGAAGCTGATTGAAGGGCTCAAGAAGAAGCTCTCCGACACGGAGGCGGAGCTGAAAGCATCCAAGGACCTCCTCGTTGACTCCCAAGAAGATCTGAAGGATTTCCAGAAGCAAGCGTTTGCCACGAAGTCCGAGCTCCTGTCTTCCCTGGAATCCAAGGAGGCCGAGCTCAAGAGCCTTGCAGAGAACAACAAGCTGCTCAAGGCGACAGCAGACGCGGCTCAGAAAGAGAAAGCCGATTTCACCTCCAAGCTCCAGTCCCTGGAGAGCTCCTTGGCGTCTGTGAAGGCCGATCTTGCCGCCAAGGAGGCGGAGGTGGCAAAGCTAGGAGACACCCTGAAGCTCAAGGACGAGGAGATAGCCAAGTCCAAGGAGGCTCTGAAATCCTTCCAGGACCTCGCAGCCGAGAAGGAGGCGAAGTTCCAGGAGGCGGAGAAGACTCTGAAGAAGTTCGAGGAGATGGTCAAGAACAACGAGGTCACCTCCGGAGGAATCGAAGCTGGTCTTGCTTCCTTCAATGCAGCTAATCTGGCAGTCGATGACAAGATCGCTGAGGCCAAGAAGAAGCTGGACGATGCCATGGTCGCCGTCAAGGAGTCGACGACCTACAACGTCGCCTTCGTAGCCGACGGAGAGGTCATATCCAAAGCCGTCATGGCTTCCGAGGCCGATGCCGACAAGATTCCTGCGATACCTGACAAGGAAGGTTTCGATGCCGAGTGGCAGTACGAGGATGTCGGAGACAACGACATCATCGTCACTGCTGTCTATACTCCTAAAGAGTACGACCTCATGTACTTCGTCGACGATGTGAAGTACGCCGAGGTGAAGGCTCCCAAGGATGAGATCTCCGCCATCCCTGTACCCGAGAGGGAGGACTACGAAGGCGAGTGGGTCGTCACCCTCATCGACGGCAACTCTGCGAGGATCGACGCCCTGTACAAGCCCGTGAAATATAAGCTCCAGTTCTTCGCCGACGGGGCCAAGGTATTCGAGGCCGATGCTGACGCCGAATCCGGATTCCAGGCCCCTGAGGTCCCCTACAAGGAGGACTATGACGGCGAGTGGCAGTACGAGCCCTGCAAGGACGGCGTCGTGAGGGTGGAGGCGGTCTACACCCCCATCGTCTACGATCTGGTGTTCTTCGTGGATGACGTCAAGTACGCCGAGGTGAAGGCTTCTGCTGACGACGTCTCCGGCATCCCTCCGGTTCCAGAGAAGGAGGACTACGACGGCGAGTGGGTCTACACCGTCATCGACGGGAACTCCGCGAGGATCGACGCGTTCTACACCCCCAAGGTGTACAATCTGAAGTTCTACGTGGATGGAGAGGAGTACGCCGAGACCACCGCGTGCGAAGGAGCCGATTTCGCCATCCCCGAGGTCCCAGAGAGGGAGGACTTCAAGGGAGAGTGGTACTACGAGAAGCTCGACGACGGCACCGTCCGCCTCGATGCTGTCTATGTTCCCACCGCTTACGACCTCCTGTTCTTCGTGGACGACCAGAAGTATGCGCAGATGAAGGTCGCCACCGACGAGGACATCGACCTTCCTGCGGTTCCCGAGAAGGAGGACTACATCGGAGAGTGGGCCTACACCGTCATGGGAGGCAACGCGGCCAGGATCGATGCCGTGTACACTCCCATCAAGTACAAGCTCCAGTTCTTCGCCGACGGGGCCAAGGTCTGCGAGGCCGAGGCAGACGCAGAATCCGGATTCCAGGCCCCAGAGGTCCCATACAAGGAGGACTACGACGGCGAGTGGCAGTACGAGCCCTGCAAGGACGGCGTCGTGAAGGTGGAGGCGGTCTACACCCCTACCGAATACGATATCGTGTTCTTCGTGGACGACGTCAAGTACAACGAGATGAAGATGTGCCCCGCGCTGGGCGAGCCCGCTCTCCCTGCGGTTCCCGAGAAGGAAGGCTTCTCCGGACAGTGGGCCTACACCGTCATCGACGGCAACTCCGCAAGGGTGGACGCGGTGTACACCCCCCTCGGAGAGTCCGACGGGGAGAGGTACCATGTGACCTTCTACGTCGACGGAAAGAAGTACATGGAGAAGGACCTGGCCTCCGATGCGGACCTCGATTCCCTGCCTCCTGTCCCCATCAAGGACGACTATGTCGGAAGGTGGGAGTATACCGAGACCGGAGACGACACCGCGGATGTAGTGGCTGTCTACGAGCCGATCGAGTACAACATGATCTTCTACGTGGACGGAGAGAAGTACGCCGAGGCTGTCATGACCGTCGAGGACGACCCTTCCGTCGTGCCCAAGGTCCCTGAGAAGCCCGGATTCACCGGCGAGTGGCACTACTCCAAGGAAGACGACACCGTCATAGTGACCGCTGTCTACACGGCGGAATGAAACTCCTGGGCCAGCACGGCCCTTTTTTCTTTATTCCGTCCCGGAGGGAATCCGGGGCCTCATCCTCATCCCAGGTTGGCGGCTGCGCGCACGTTCGTGGCGAGAGCATCGGCATCCAGCTCTTCGAGGTTGAAGTATAGCGCACCCAGGTGGGATGCCAGCTCGGAGGCGCTGTCGAAGAATCTGAATCCGTTCCCTGTGTTCACCACGATCCACTGGATCCCGGGGACGTCAAGGGTCTCCGCCAGGTCCTTCACCTCCTGGTTGGGGTCCTTCCCTTCGATGTAAGGGACGTTGGACCTGCCGTCGGTCATCAGGACGATGTAGCACCTCTCGCCCGGGTGGGATCTGGAATAGGAGGTCATGTAGTCGCTGGCGGTTATCATCGCGGCGGCGAGAGGCGTCCTTCCTCCTGTGGGGATGTCCTCTAGGAGCTTGTATCCGTACTCGACGGAACGGGTGGGCGGCAGGATGACTTCCGCCGTCCTCCTTCTGAACACCATCAGGCCGACCTTGTCGCGCTTGACGTAGCTGTCCTTGAGCATCGAGAGGACGGCCCCCTTGACTGCGGACATCCTCCTCCTGGCTCCTATGGAGCCGCTGGCGTCCACCAGGAACATCACGGTGCATCCTGTGCGGGCCCTCCTGATCTTCTCCCTGATGTCGCTGTCCTCGACGATAATGCGCATGGAGCCGGGCTCCCTTCCTCTCTGAGACAGGGCGGCGGCCCTCATTGTGGCTGCGAAGGCGATGTCGCGGGTCTTGCCTTCAGGGATCCTGGCGGAGACCTGCCTCCCGGAAGTCCCTGTGCATTCGAACTCCGAACGGCGTCCCTTGCGGCTGCTGTTCGGCTTGACGGAGGTCTTCCCCTTTCCGAGATAGTCTATCACCCTGAACTGGCGTCCGACCTCGAACATCATGTCGTCTATGCGAGGCAGGTCTATGCCTTTGTCCTGGTCCTTGTCGTCCTCTTCGGGAGGCTCCTCATCCTTCTGATCGTCATCGTTGTTCTCAGGTGGCTTCTGGTCCTGATCCTGGTCCTCGCTCTGCTCCTGCTCCTGGTCTTCCGGAGGATCCTCCTCCTCGGGCTCAGGAGGCTCCTGAGGGGGCTCGGGGTCGTAGCGGCGTCTATGTACCAAGCACATGGCCGCGGCGCGTTCCACGTCGCTCCTGGTGACGGAATCGCGCCTGTCGAGGGCCGCCAACGCTATCGCGGTGTTGGTGACAGCTATATCCCCGCGTATGCCTTCTGCGCCTACCTTGTCGCAGAGTTCGGCGATGATGAGGCGGAGTTCGTCCGAGATGCTCACCAGCGGTATGATCTTCCTGGCGTCGTCGATGGCCTTGCGCTCCTTCTCCTGCTCCTCTTCGTAGGATTGGTTGAAATTCTTGGGGGAGTCCTCGTATGCTATGCGGCGGGCGACGATCTCCTTCCTGGCTTCCGTCTCGTCGTCCGGAGCGACGCTCACGCAGATGTCGAAGCGGTCCAGCAGATGGTCGCTCATCTCGCGCTCCTCGGGGTTCATGGTGGCCACGAGGACAACATTGACAGCCGATACGTTCGATATGCCGTCGCGCTCGGTGCGGACGGTTCCTGAGGTGACGGCGTCGAGCAAAGAGACGGACAGACGTTCGTCCATCAGGTTGATGTCGTCTACGAAAGTGTATCCTCCGTCCGCTTCGGCGATGAGGCCTTTTTCCAGGCGGGCTTCGCCTGTGTCAAGGAGGCTCTCCATGTCCACGGAACCGAACAGTCTGTCGATGTCGGCTCCGGAGGGTATGTTGACCGATCTCTTCCCGGAGAGGCCGTCGAGCGACCTGCAGAGCACCGTCTTGGCCGAACCGGAGGGCCCTCTTATGAGAACGGTGCGGATCCCGGGGCTGCAGATGGCGCATCTTATCGCGTTCTTGGCCGCCTCCATGCCGTAGACGGCGGAGAAAGGGTAGCTTAGATGTCCTTCAGGCATTTCTCGAGCTCCTCGCGGTCGATGGAAGAGTCCTCGAACGGGCGCCTTCTCATGCGGTGGGAGAGGACGAGCCCTGCTACGGCCACTATGTCGTCCGAGATGATGCGGTCCCTTCCTTCGAAGGCGGCGTTGGCTCTGGCCGCTTTTATCATGACGATGTCCGCCCTGTGCCCGTCTATGCCGAAATGCGATGTTATCGTGACCACCGCGTCCAGGACCTCCGGGCCGATGGCGATCGAGCGCACGCGGGACTTGGCATCCACGATGCGGGAGCGGAGCTTCTCCGTCTCTTCGGAGCGGGATTCAACATACTTCTCAGGCGCGTCGTCGTAAGCCAGCCTCCTCCTGACGATCTCGGCCCTTGTCTTGGGGTCGTGTTCGCCTTTGATGTCCACCGACAGTCCGAACCTGTCCAGAAGCTGGGGCCTGAGGTCCCCTTCCTCGGGGTTCATGGTTCCTACGAGAACGAATCTGGAGGGGTGTGAGAACGAGATGCCTTCCCTCTCGACGTAGTTGACTCCCATCGCGGCGGAATCGAGAAGCATGTCCACGATGTGGTCGTCGAGGAGGTTCACCTCGTCTATGTAGAGCAGGTTCCCGTTGGCGTTGGCGAGGACTCCTGGCTCGAACCTCTTCTCTCCGGTCTTCAGGGCGTGCTCGATGTCGATCGTGCCGGCGACCCTGTCCTCGGTGGCTCCCAGAGGAAGCTCGACGACCTCCATGGGGACCTCCTCGGTCTCGAATCCGGGTCCGTTCAGTAGGCTCTTGCAGGATTCGCACATGGAATCCGGGTCGCGAGGATCGCAATGGAACCTGCAGCCCTTCACGGACTTCCTCATGGGAAGGACTCCGCCCAGGGACCTCACAGAGGTGGATTTGGCGGTTCCTTTCTCTCCTTTGAGCAGGACGCCCCCGATTCCCGGGTCTATGACATTGAGAATCAAGGCCCTCTTCATCTCTTCCTGACCTACGATATCGACGAATGGGAACACAGTGGAAACGCGACTCACGTTATTCCTCCGATTACGAGGTGGATGTAATGTCCGTATTAATATAAACCAAACGCATGGACCCTCGATAACATGGGACGTCTGACTGCGAGAGGGGAGTGCTGCCGTTGAGGTTCGTTTGCCTTTCTATCCAATCCATGGATGCGACCGTTTTTCCTGAGCTGGCGGAAGAGATCCGCTTAGAGCAGGGCATAGACCTCACGGTCTTCGGATACAACCACGACGTGGTGGAATCCGACCCTCTGGTTTACCGCGAGCTTGTGGAGGAGAGCCTGAAGGCGGACTTCATCCTCATCAGATGCATGGCGGACCCGTACAAGTTCCGCAGGTTCGAGGACTACGAGAAGGTCCTGAGGGAATGCACCGGCAGGGTGCTGTTCCATTCCAAGAACCCCGAGGTCCGTCTCCTGTACAAGGACCTGTTCGTGGGAGAGGACGAGGACTTCCTCCAGCTGTGTCTATACGCGGACATGAAGGGGAGGGACAACGACAAGGGCCTGCTCCTCTACGCTTACAGGATGCTGGGAGGGACAGGAGCGGACGTTCCCGAGCCTATCGTCAACAGGTCAGACGGCATATACCACAGCGGGTTCCCGATAGACGTCACCGAGGAGGATTATCTCGATTCGCTGAAGGGAGACCGCGCCGTCGTGGGTATCATGTTCCCTTCGAACCTCTGGCTGTACGGGAACATGCAGCACGTGGACTTCCTGATAGAGCGCCTCGAGAAGAACGGCTTGGACGTCATACCCGTGTTCTACACCCCTTCCGCCGGATCCTCCTCGGAGAACAGGCATTCCTCGGAGATCGCGGAGCAGTACTTCAAGAAGGACGGGAGGACGATCATCGACGTCCTTCTGGTCTGCTCTCCGTTCTCGCAGCTGATCTCGATAACCGGGACGGCTGATGTCCCGCCCGAGCTGAACTTCTTCAAGACGGTGCTGGGAGTTCCGGCGATACAGGTCATGTCCTACTCCGGAAGGCTCCCCGACTACGAGGAATCCGCCGACGGGCCTGTGAAGGGCGACCTGAAAGCGATGGTGTGCTGGCCCGAGCTCGACGGCCAGATCATAGGCGTCCCCTACGCAGAGAACAAGAGCAAGATGAAGCGGGCCGAGCCTATCCCGGACAGGGTGGAGCATGTCTGCAAGCTGGCCGCAGGATGGGCCAGGCTGGGACGCAAGAAGCCCTCGGAGAGGAAGGTCGCCATAATCATGTATCAGGTGAGCCCCGGCTCCGAGCGCATAGGGAACGCAGGACCTCTGGACGCTCCTGCGAGCACGGTGGAGCTAATGAAGGCCATGAGGGACGCCGGATACACGCTAGGGGACGTTCCCGACGATTCCAAGGCCCTCATGGAGAGGATTCTGTCGGGGGTCACATACGATTTCGGCAACTGGACCGATTCCCAGATAGTGGAGAAGGCACCAGCCGCCATATCGGCCGAAGAGTATTCGGAGTGGTTCGACAAGGTTCCCGAATTCAACAAGGGGCAGATCAGGGAGCGCTGGGGAGACGCCCCCGGATATATCGCATCCGCTAAGAACAGGATGATAGTGCCCGGATTCGTCTCAGGGAACGTGATCGTCACCCTGCAGCCGCCCAGAGGATGGGGCGAGGGCGCTGACGAGCTCGTCCATGATCCGGTGCTGCCCCCTCACCACCAGTATCTGGCCTTCTACAGATGGCTGGACAGGTCTTTCGGTGTCGACGCCGTGATCCATATGGGCACCCATGGCACCCTCGAATGGCTGCCCGGAAGGACCTCGATGCTGTCTGGCAAGTGCTATCCGGACGTTGTCCTGGATTCCATCCCGAACATCTACCCGTACATGATCGACGATCCCGGGGAGGGCATGCAGGCCAAGAGGCGCTCGGAAGCCGTCCTGATAGGGCATCTGAACGCCGTGATGACCCGCGCCGGCCTCCACGACGGGCTCATGAGGATCGATTCGCTCATCCAGGAGCTCGTGGCTATGGGAGCAGGCACCGCGCCCAGAAAGGACGCCGTTCTGAGGGAGATTCTGGAAGCAGCCGCGGAGGAAAACCTGCTGGAGGACATCGGTCTGACCCCCGAGTCCAGCATAGACGACCTCAGGGAGAACATCTGGAAGCTGCACGACCTGGTCACCGAGGCGAAGGACGCCCTGATCAGGGACGGGCTGCACATCCTCGGCCGCGTGCCCGAGGGCGAGCTGATGACCGAATCCGTCTATTCGCTTACCAGGCTGGCTAACGGTGACGTACCGTCTCTGAGGGACGCCGTGGCAGAATCGATGGGGAAGACGTCGGAGGACGACCTAGACGAGGTTGATGCGAGGACGTTCGAGCTCATCGAACGCATACGCACCCTGGGATTCGACAGGGACGAGGCGGAGAAGGCATGCAGGGAGATGGTCCCCGGGAGCACGGAAGGGCTTCTGAAGGCCGTCAGGTTCGTCTGCGATAGGGTCTATCCTGCTCTGGAAGGGACGGCAGGGGAGATCGGATCCGCCTTGGACGCGCTCGCAGGCGGTTACGTTCTGCCCGGGCCTTCCGGCGCCCCCACCCGTGGAGGGGTCCACATACTGCCCACAGGAAGGAACTATTACGGTCTGGATCCGGACACTGTCCCGACACGCTCGGCATGGGAGGTCGGGAAGAGCATGGCAGACCAGATGATCGAGCGCCACATAGAGGACAAGGGCGGATTCCCCAGGGAGATCGGATTCATCATCTGGGCCACCGACACTTTCAAGAGCGGCGGAGACGACGTCGCGTACATCCTCTGGCTGATGGGAGTGAGGCCGGTATGGTCGCCGGACGGACCTACCGTCACGGGCCTGGAGGTCGTCCCGCTGGAGGAGCTGGGCCGTCCCAGGGTCGACGTGACGGTTCGCATAACAGGCCTGTTCAGGGACGCGTTCTCCAACCTGATTGACCTTCTGGACGACGCCGCGAGGATGGTCATGGCCCTCGACGAGTCGGACGAGGACAACGCTCTGGCTGCGAATCTCAGGAAGGACCTGGCGGAGCGCATAAGGGAAGGAATCCCCGACGACGAGGCCCGCAAGCGCTCGTCCGTGAGGATTTTCGGATGCCCGCCGGGAGCCTACGGTCCCGGAGTGAACCATCTGATAGAATCCAGCAACTGGAAGACCGTGAAGGACCTGGCGGACTCCTACGTCGCCTGGGGCAGCTACGCTTACGGGAGAGGCTTCTCCGGGGTGTCGATGAAGGACGAGTTCGTAAGGAGGTTCTCCAAGGTGTCGGCTACGGTCAAGAACATGCCGGACAGGGAGATCGACCTGCTGGACATAGACGACGTCTACGGGTATCTTGGAGGGATGAACGCCTTCGTCAAGGCCTACGGGGACGCCGATGCCGTGTCCTATATGGGCGACGGCTCCGATCCGAACAAGACCAAGCTGAGGAGCCTGGAGGAGGAGATGAAGTTCGTCTTCCGCAGCAAGCTCCTCAACCCGAAGTACATCGAAGGGATGAAGAGGCACGGATACCGCGGAGCGGCCGAGATGGTGAACGTCATCGAGCACGCCTTCGGAATGGATGCGACCTCGGACGTCATGGACAAGTGGATGTACGACGGCATCGCTGAGAAATATCTGCTGGACAAGGATACCTGGGACTGGATGGAGCGCGAGAACCCCTACGCCGCGGCGGAGATCCTGGACCGTCTGGACGAGGCCATATCCCGCGGGATGTGGGAGGCCGACGACGACATGAGGCGCAAGCTGGAAGAGCTCTGGAACGAGGCAGAGGAGAAGCTGGAGGACCTCACCGACCGTCCCTGATGGTAATGATTAAAGGTATTAACACATAATAGGAGGATGAAATGAGAGCCGTCTGCATCTCGGTAGGAGCCAATCACGGGCATGTCATGGACGACGCTGCCAGAGGCCTCAGGGAAGAGGGTTACAACGTGGAGATCGTGGGAGCCGACTCCTGCGACATGGACTCGGACATCTTGTTCAACGAGAGGATCCTGGACGAGGTCCGCCACAGCGACATCGTGTTCATGAGGGTTCACGGCGACGTGACCTACTTCAAGAGGTTCGCCGCCTTCGAGAAGACGGTGGAATCCAGCAGGATCAACACCTATCTGATGTGCGACAGCGAGGTCCGCGTCACCGACGAGCATAGGAGTCTTTTCCTAGGATCGGACGAGGACTTCGAATTGATAACCAGGTTCATGGCTTCTGGAGGGGACGAGAACTACAGGTCCCTTTTGCTATGGGCTCTCAAGACATGCGACGGCGTGGACGTGGAGATTCCGGAGCCGTTGCTATTGCCGGCGCAGGGCGCATACACTCTGGAGGAGAGCTATCTGGAGATAGACGAGGCGGTCGCTTCCATGAGGCAGGATCGCCCGCGCATCTGCGTCATCTTCCACCAGAGGTTCTGGGTGTCCAAGAACTGTGGGGGCGTGGACGGCATGCTGAAAGCCCTCCGCGACCGCGGCGCAGATGCGATAGGTATCTTCACCATGACCTATCCGGACGACGCCGTGAACTCCATGGGCATAGGCGCCCTGATCGACAGATTTCTGTTAAAGGACGGGAAGCCGCTGGTGGACTGCGTCGTCCAGACGATGGGCTTCTCCCAGACGCTGAGACCGAGGGCGGACGCGTTCGAGCAGTCCTGCGACGACGACATGTTCGCCAGGCTGGGCGTGCCGGTGATACAGGCGATCCATCTGTACGGCACCTCCAAGAAGTGGAAGGACAGCGTATACGGGCTCACCGGCTCGGAGATAGCCGGAGCGGTGGTCTCACCCGAGTACGACGGACAGCTGATCACGGTGCCTATCGCAGGATACGAGGTCATGGACGACGGCCGTCGCAGGTACATCCCCCTAGAGGACAGATGCCGCATGGTGGCCGATATGGCATACATGTGGGCCAATCTGAGGAGGAAGCCGGAGTCCGAGAAGAAGGCGGCCATACTCCTGTACATGTACCCTCCGAGGAACGACCTAGCAGGAGGAGCCTCAGGCCTGGACACCATGGAGAGCGTGGCCAGCCTCCTGCAGTCGATGGCCTCCGCGGGCTATACCCTGGACTGGGTCCCAAACGACGGGAGGGAGCTCGCGGACAGGCTCCTGGAAGGGATAACCAACGACAACTCATGGCTCTCGGACCAGGAGATACGCCGCAGGGCCTCGGAGAGGATAAAGGCATCCGACTACCAGGGGTGGCTCTCGGAAGCGCCAGAGGCCATCTCAGGGGCCTTGAAAGAGGGATGGGGCGAGCCTCCCGGGAACGTGCACGTCATAGACGGCGACATGCTGATACCGGGGCTGATAAACGGCAACATATTCGTGGGGTTCCAGCCCGACCGTGGAAAGTGCGACGCCTCCGCCTACCACGACCCCGAGCTCGCTCCGCCCCATCAGTACCTGGCCTTCTACAGATGGCTCAAGCACAAATTCGGAGCAGATGCCGTCATCCACGTGGGAACCCACGGGACTCAGGAATGGCTCCCGGGAAAGAGTGTCGGACTGTCCAGAGACTGCTTCCCGGACGCCACGCTGGACTCTCTTCCGGACATCTATCCGTACATCATCGACAACCCCGGAGAGGGGATGCAGGCCAAGCGCAGGGGATATGCCGCTGTCGTCACCCATATGGTGCCTGCCATGACCAGGGCGGAGACCTATGACGAGATCTCCGAACTGGAATCGGCCATCCAGCTGAGGCTCCGCGCCAAGGCTACCAACATGGAGGAGAGCGTCAGGAAGGCCGAGGAGAAGATCTTCGAGATAGTCCAAGCCATGGATATGGGTTCGGATCTGGACCTACCGGACATGGTCGAAGGCGTGGCCGAGAGGGTCGACGACATCTACGACTACGTCGTCGAGGTGAAGGACGCCCTCATAGCTGACGGACTTCATATCCTGGGCAAGGCTCCGGAAGGGGACCTCCTCAAGGAGTCCGTCTACAGCATGGTCAGGAACTCCAACGGCGACGTCCCGTCTATGAGAAGCGCAGTTGCCGAGGATATGGGGCTGGACTTCCAGAGCCTTCTTCATGACCCCTCGGGAACCACAGAAGGCCGTCTGAACGGAGATCTGGTGGACGAGGTCGATGCCGAATGCCGCAGAATCATCGGATGCATCGCCGACGGCCAGGACGTGGTCCTTCCGGGCCAGCGCACCGTCCCCGTGGTGGATTTCATCAAGAGTTTCTTGATCCCTGCGATAGGCAGAACGGGCGACGAGATAACCAGCGTCCTGAAGGCTCTGGACGGAGGGTATGTGGAGCCTGGACCGTCTGGATGCCCCACCCGCGGAAGAGCCAGAGTGCTCCCGACCGGACGCAACTTCTATTCCATAGACCCGGACGGGATCCCTTGGACCTCCAGCTGGGAGATAGGCTGTAAGATGGCCGACCAGATGATCGAGAGGTACGTGGAGTCCAACGGGGCATATCCGAGATCGGTCGGAGTGGTCGTATGGGCCACCGACACCATGAGGACGGGCGGAGACGACATCTCCTATGTGCTCTGGCTGATGGGCCTTCGTCCTGTCTGGACGGAGTTCGGAGGCAGGGTCGTCGGCCTCGAGGCGGTCCCTCTGTCCGAGCTGGGACGTCCCAGGGTAGACGTAACGCTGAGGATAAGCGGGCTGTTCCGCGACGCGTTCCCCAATCTGGTATACCTGATCGATGAAGGCGTGAAGACCATCTCCACATTGGAGGAGTCGGACGAGGACAACGCTCTTGCAGCGAATCTCAGGAAGGATGTGCTGGAAGCTGTCCTTTCCGGAATCCCTGAGGACCAAGCCAGGAGGGACGCCCAGATAAGGGTGTTCGGAGATGCTCCCGGACGCTACGGATGCGGGGTGAACACCCTGATCACCAACGGCCAGTGGAAGACTGTGAACGATCTCGGAGAATCCTACATCGACCACGGATGCTACGGTTACGGCAAAGGCTACGACGGACAGGCCATGCCCTCCCAGTTCAGGAAGAGGATGGGATCCCTCGATGTGGCTGTGAAGAACCATAACAACAGGGAGAACGACCTGTTCGACATGGACGACGACTACGACTTCCTGGGCGGGATGCTTGCCGCAGTGAAGGCGTCAGGGGGAGATGCCGAGGCTTTCATGGGAGACTCGTCGGACACGGAGAATCTCAAGTCCAGGACGCTCCACGAGGAATGCGCCTTCGTGTTCCGCAGCAAGGTGAACAACCCCAAATGGCTGGAAGGCCTCAAGAGGCATGGTTTCAGGGGAGCGCAGGACATCTCCCAGCTCTTCGACTACGTCATGGGATGGAGCGCGACATCCGGCGTCATAGACGGATGGATGTACGAGTCCCTGGCCAACAGGTTCGTCCTGGACGAGGCCACGAGAGAATGGGTGATGAAGGAGAACCCCTACGCCATGATGAACATGCTGGACCGTCTGGAGGAAGCGGTCTATAGGGGATTATGGGACGCCGACGACGACATGAAGGAGAAGCTGGACGCCATCGCGACGGATATCGAGGGAAGGCTCGAGGACCTGACGGACCGCTGAGCCCTCCCGCAATAAATCACTGGAAATCGGTCTCGGTGATGCCGTTGGAGGTCTCGAGGATCTTCTTGATCCTCCTCTGGCCGTCGTCGAGGACCTCTTTGCAGTGGTTCCTGAGCACGACAGCTTTCTCATATATCTCGAGGCTCTGGTCGAGGTCCGTTCCACCGGCTTCGAGCTTCTCCACCAGGGATTCGAGCTGCTGTATGCTCTCCTCGAACGACATCTTGCTGACTTCTTCGGCGAATTTCGCGCTTTCTTCCTCGTTCATTTCTTCATCTCCTTGTCCTTGATCTCGGCGGTGGCTGAGCCGTCCCTCATGTGGATGGTCACTCTGTCGCCTTTCGACATCGATCCGGCCGAGGTGAGGACGTCTCCCTCCGCCGATGTTATGAATCCGTATCCTCTGCTGAGGATGTTCAGCGGATTCAGGCCTTCCAGGTTTCTGGAGGCCGTTTCCAGATGGGCCGTGGACCTCTCCGTGATGCTTCCGATGGCCTTGTCCGGCCTGGAGCCTATCGCTATCATGCGCGTCCTGCAGACGTTCATCCTGTCGGATACGGTCGCAGACACCTTGTCAAGAAGGGAATCCACTCTCATGCCCTTGGCGTTCATGTCGGCCTTTATGCTGCTGGGCATTATCCTAGCGGATGCCAGGCTGTATCTCGCCAGGGCCGATTCTGATCTGTTCCTGAGGGCTCTGATCGCGCGAGCGGACAGGTCGTCTAGAGACTTCGCCTTGTTCCCGATCCAATCCTCGGTGCGCCCTGCGGACATCTTGTTCGCTGCCATGTCAACGCGGTTGTGGGCCCTCTCGAAGGTGACGTCCATAGCCCTGTCGGCCCTGTCGAAGATCTCGTCCAGATGAATCATTTTGTCGTAGAGGCCGTCTATAGCCGCTTGGAGGGATATCCTCTTGTTGATGTTGTCCAGACGCTCCTCCATTGACACGGACTTCTGCTCCAGGGACCTTGACGCGCGTTGCATCAGGGACTCCACTTCGGAGACTGTCTCTAATCTGTCCCTGAGAATCAGGGCAGCCGCTCCGGTCGGTGTCGGAGCGCGCATGTCAGACACGAAATCCGCTATAGTGAAGTCGGTCTCGTGACCAACTGCGGAAACCACGGGGGTCTTCGAGGCCGCTATGGCTCTCGCGACGATCTCCTCGTTGAACGGCCATAGGTCTTCCAGGGAGCCTCCTCCCCTCGCTACGATGATGATGTCCACCCCGAAGCGATCGAGCAGCTCTATGCCCGCTACGATCGTCTTGGCGGCCCCCTCCCCCTGCACCTGCGACGGCGCCAGGAAGATGTCGGCAGGGAACCTGCTGGCAGAGGTCGTGATTATATCGTGGATGACGGCTCCGCTCTGGGAGGTGACGACTCCGATCCTTCTGGGATACCGAGGCAGCTTGCGCTTTCTTGACTCGTCGAACAGGCCCTCGTCCTTCAGCTTGTTCTTGAGCTCCTCGAACCTGATGTAGAGCTCTCCGATTCCCGAATGCCTCATGGCGTTGACCACGAACTGGTACTTCCCGCTCTGGGTGTACAGGTCCACGCGTCCAAAGGCTTCCACCTTGTCGCCTTCTCTGGGCTCGAAGGACATGTTCGCGCGGTAGCTAGAGAACAGGACGGCGGCGACGGAGCTCTTCTCGTCCTTCAAAGTGAAATAATAGTGTCCCGAAGCGTACTTCTTGAGCCCGGATATCTCTCCGGAGACCCAGATGTCCCTCACGCTCGCATGGTTCAGCAGGGTCTTCACCCTGTTGTTAAGCTGTAAGACGGTCACCGTTTCGGACATCGGCGGGCTATCGTCTCATGGTTTTAATATTTGTACGGTTCCACAGGATATTGTATTAATAGCTAAAATCATGGTGCGGGGGCATGGATATCGAAGAGCTCAAGACCAGGATGGCAGACGACGTCGTCGAATACGCGGACAGGGTCATGGCGATGTACGGAGCGCCGTTCGCGAGGGCCATGGGGGTCGAGATCGAGAGGATCGAGAAGGATCGCGTGGTCTGTTCGATGGAGCTCACGCCCGTGATGATGAACAGCATGGGCAGAGGCCACGGTGCTGCTATATACACTCTCATAGACCATACGTTCGCCATAGCAGCCAACATGGTCGCGGACGGAACCGGTCAGAGCACCGAGGTGAAGTTCTACAGGCCGGCTTCCGGGAAGCTGACGGCCGAGGCGGTGCCGATAAACAGGTCCCGCTCGCTCGAGGTGTACGCCGTGAAGGTGTTCTCCGAGGAGGGCAAGCTCATAGCCTCCGCCACCTGCACCTCGTTCATGCTCAGAAAATGATCTGGCTGTCCTGGGGCGGACCGCTCCGAGACGCCATTCGAGCGTATCACTCTCAGATGCGTTCTTCCATTTTCTTCTCTGGCGGAACCTCGACTCCGACCAGAAGGAACTGCTCCCAGAGGTACCACTTGTCGTCCTCGCCCTTGCGGAGGTTGATCTTCCTGGGGCTCTCGGCTCCGCTCGACTTCAGGTTCAGAGTCGCATGGCCGTTGTTGACGTACGACATCTGGTCGTCGGAGACGCGGACGGTGTAAGGCTCGGTGGGAGTGTAGTCGTTCTCGGGGATGGCTCCCTGGAAGTACGACCTGGGAATGTAGCTCTGCTGGGTGAAGTGGTCGGCGATGAGATGCCTCTCCACGTTGTTCATGGGACGGGCTCCCCTGAGATAGTCCAGCATGGCGTAGCAGAGGTCCTTGTCCTTTGGATAGGTGCTCAGAGCCAGCACGGTGAGCGCGGCGGTCTCGAAGGGAGTCGCCATCTCGGCCTGCGGAAGAGCGGTGAACTCCTCCAGAGATCCAGGGATGTGATCGAACACGATTTCCTCTGTTTTACCGGTTGCCTGTGCCGTCTTGACCACATCGTTGACGGCGTTCTTGATGTTGTCCAGCAAACCCATCTTCTTTCTCCTGATTACCGTAATCGTTCATCATTCACTTAAATACATAGTGGTAGAACGTCTCTTGTATGGAGCTGATTATCCCCTTTCCACGCTCAGGAATTACATCCGAGTCAGAAATCATGGTCTCTTTACCGTTGACAAGGAACCAAATCGATATCGACGGAGCGTCAAGTGCTATCAGATCGCTTTTCTCCAGTTCGCCGTAGTCCTTGACTCCGGCCATCTCGTAGATGTAGAGGATCTTATCTATGAGCTCTTCAGACGGTTCCATCTCGCCGGAAACTATCTTGTCACCGTTGTATCTCTGACGGCTGTACGTCAGCTCTTTGCGACCGGATTCGTATTTGCACAGGTCGTAGGCCTCGTGGCCTCCTTCCATGCCCCCGCCCAGCCTATAGCCGCAGCTGAAGATCAATTTGTCCGTCTTGCTGGATCCTTGCAGAGGATCCTCCGTCTTCTTCGGCTTGCGAAGCCCCAAACGTTCCAACAGGTTCATATCTCTATGAAGAACAGAGGCTTTACATCGGATTTAAAGAGATAGTAGATGACGAGGAGCCCGAACACGAGGGGAACGAGTCCGAGCGGGAAAGGTACCGTCAGGAGAGTGGCCGCTATGCTGATGGCCGAGACGGCGAGACCGCCGTACCATGCGGCCCGAGACAGCTTCTTGCAGCCTATGGCCACGACCACGAAGGCTGCCCCTATGATGACAAGAGGCAGGAAAACCAGCAGCCCTGTCACTATGTCCAAGAATCCGGATGCCAGACATAGTGCGCAGAGCACCTTCAGGTCTTTGCGTTCGATATCTTCCATGCGCCAGGAATCTGCGTATTCTGGTTATATCTGTTGCTATCCGCCTGGTCAGATCTTCTTCGTCCTGTAGTCGTCCTCGTCGTAGTTCTTGGTGTATTCCTCGTGGAGCTTCCTCTCGTATCTTCTCTCGAAGAAATCGGAGATCTTGCTGAAGAATCCGCGCTTCAGGATGAACCTCTCCGAGAAGAACCAGATTATCAGCATGACGGCCAGCACAGCGTAGTATTCCAGGGGGAATATGACGAGGTTGACGAGCCAGACCATCAATCCCGGGAACCAGTAGTACCCTGCGAAGAGCGTCAATGACAGGAGCCCGATGACGAATAGCGGCACGAGGCTCTTGTTGACCCTTCCGTCTAGCGACAGGAACTTGTAGCGGGGGCAGACGAGAAGGATCTGGCCCATTCCAGCCAGTGTGGCGAACAGGACGAGGGAGGACCTTGCGCAGATCTCTTCGACCTCGGATCCGGACCACGACAGATGATCTAGAAGCTCTTCGACGTCGTCGAATCCTGCTACGGAGGCCATCCACTCGAAGTCGGGGTTGAGGCTGCCGCTGGATATGGCCACCCATGTGAGAGCGTACATCGCCAGTCCGAACAGCGCTATGTATACCGCGGACGGAATCGCGAATCTCAGCACATCCGGCAGGATCAGGCTCTTGTTGTTGTCCGGCTTGGCGAACAGGGTCATGAAGAACGCTATCGCTGATACGGAGAAGAACGCGTAGAAGGTGTTCTGGATAGGCACCAGGGGTATGTTCCCGAGGACCAGGTAGACCGTGATGAACATCACCGCGAGGGCGAAGTTCCTGGTGAGGTACAGCTTCAGGATGTCCCTCATTCCGGAGATGGTCTTGCGGCCTTCTATGAGGGCCTTGGGAAGCGCGGAGAACGCGTCTTTGACCAGGACCATGTCCGCCACTCCTCTGGCCGCGTTGGAGCCGCTCTCGAGCGCTACGCCGACCTGGGCGGCCTTCAGGGATCTGACGTCGTTGACTCCGTCCCCTATCATGGCGACGTAGCGTCCGTTCTTCTTAAGAATCTCCACGACCTGCTCCTTGTCGTCGGGCCTCATCCTTCCGAATATGTTGGATTCCAGAACTGCCTTCTCCTTCTCCTCGCCTTCGAGAGCGTCCAGCTCAGCTCCGGTGATGAGCTTCCTGCTGCCGGGGATGTTGGCAAGGGAGAACAGCGCATCGACTGTGGCGGGGTCGTCTCCGGATATGACCTTGAGGTCCATCTTGTTCTCCAGGAACACCTCGATGGTGTCTCTGCAGTCCGGTCTGACCTCGTCCCTGATGGAGATGGCCATGACGGGTTCGAGGTCGGGTATGACGGGTTCGTCGTTCTCGTAGAGGGGCCCCTTCCCTTCGCACAGGACGACGGTACGGAGGCCTTTAGAGGACTCCGCGGTAATTATCCGGGATATCCTGTCGGACTGGGCGCAGTGGGGCCCTATGACGTTCCATGCGCCCATGTACAGCGAATGCTCGCCGCTCTCGTCCTTCACCCTCACGGCGCTGAACTTTCTCTTGGAGACGAATTGGACCTCCTCCAGGAGCTCGCAGGGGGTCTCCCCGTACTTCTCCAGAAGGGTGATGACGGTCTTGTTCTTGCTCCCGGTGGCCGTGGCGAACATCGAGACCAGGTGCTCGGCGTCTTCTGCGAACTTCTCAGAGGACTCGAACTTGAGCTTGTTGGTGGTGATCGTGCCGGTCTTGTCCATGCAGACGGTGTCCACATGGCTCAGGGACTCGACGGAGTTGGCGTTTTGGAGGAGAACCCCTTTGTCCGCCATCCTGACGGCCGCGATCATGTATGTCAGCGTGATCAGAAGGAACAGGGCTATCGGGACTATGTCCAGACAGACGACGAACAGCTGGAGGGTATGCTCCCAGGAGTTGTGCCTGATGAGGATCTCTACAACGACAGAGATCACCATGAGGAACCCGGCGATAGCCATGAGGATGTTGGTGATCGAAGTGGTCTCCATCTCGAGAGGCGTCTTCTTGGCCTTCATCTTCTTCGCGCTGGACAGGAGCTTGGAGGCGTAGGTGTCGGTTCCGAACGCGGTGACCTTGTAGTACCCCTCTCCGGCGATGCAGACCGATCCGGACAGGATCTGGTCCCCGGGCTCTTTCCTGACGCTGCTGGACTCCCCTGTCAGAAGGGATTCGTCCATCTCCAGCGATCTGCACTCCAGAAGCTCTCCGTCGACGAGAGCCTGGTCGCCTGCGCGGAGGATGACGACGTCGTTGAGGACCAGCTCGTTGTGCTGGATGACCTTCTCTTCGCCGTCGCGCAGCACGGTGGCTTTGGGGCGCGTCAGAAGGGCGATCTTGTCCAGCCTGCGTTTGGCCTTCATCTCCTGGATCGTGGAGACGAAGATGTTGATTATGATGATGCCCGTCGCGGAGACTGCGCTGACAATGTCGTTGCAGAGCAGCAGCAGCGCTCCCAGAAGGAACAGGATGCAGTTGAACGGGGTTATAGCGTTCTTTATCAGTATCTGTGTGTACGTTCTGCCCGTCTTGACCTCCGAGTCGTTGACGTGGCCTGCGGCGATCTCCTGTTTCACCTCTTCCGACGTGAGGCCTCTCATGCGGTCTCGATTTCGTCATCCCATATATAACCTAACGAAATCGCTTAGACGCGCTTTGGGGATTCGGGAGGTCTCACCCTATCCTTTCGAGGATTCTCTCTCTTATCCTGTCCAAAGGCACCGGGTCGAACCTCACTGAGCGTCCTTGCGAGACGTAGTCGATGAAGCATTCGGCTCTCCTGCCGCCGTAGAAGCCGGATGCGGAGTAGGCGTACACCGACAGCTGAATCTTGTACTCCTCCTCGAAGCGGTCCACCTCGTCCGTCTTGTAGTCGTGGATCTCGATCCTGTCCGGATACACGGCTATCAGGTCGATGACCCCTCTCAGGGTGACGTCGAGGTCGTTGAACGGAAGGCCGCACTCCCTCTCCGCGTATCTGAGATCGGCTCCGGAGGTGTCGTCCAGCACTTTCTTTATCTCGGCGTGCTCGGGGAGGTCCCTCTGGAGCGGGAGCCCCATGAACATCCTTTCGGCGTCTTCGTGCACGTCAATTCCGTACTGCATCCCTTTGCTGCAGAACTCGTCGCAGTCCTCGGAGGCCTCCCATCCGTCCCCAGTGTTGAGGTGGAGGATTTCGTGGACCCCCAGCTTCTTCCTTCTGGGCTTGTATCCAGTGACCTCGGGCTTGTCCGCCACCGGCTGCATGCTGGCCTCAGGCGGGATCGTGACATCCTTTATGCTGGACCCCTCTCCGTTGAGCATGCCCTTCATGAAGGACGAAGGGCGTCCGGATATGACGGTGACGTATTGCTTGGCGCGCGACATCGCCACGAACATCAGGCGCCTCTCCTCGCTGTAGTCCTTCTTCAGGACCCCATTCACCAGCGCCGTCCTCCATGATTTGCATATCTTGGAGTATCCGCCGAACCTTCCGACGGATCCGACGCATCTGATGCCGTAAAGGTCGTCGTACAGGAGCTCGCTGCTGCTCCTCACCACAGGCGGCATGATGGACGTGTCTATGTACGGGATGATGACCACCGGGTACTCCAGACCCTTGGACTTGTGCATGGTCATGATGGTGACGGCGTCGCTGTTGATGTCCCCCTCCACCGGGTAGGAGGTTCCGTTGCGGATGTCCTCGTCTATGAGCATCGCCAGGTCCGACAGGGTCATCAGGGAGCTGCGGTGCGCCTGCGACAGGATGGTCACGATCGCATGGGTGATGTCGTTGTCCAGGTTGTAGAACGAGAACAGGTGCGTGAGAAGGTCGGTGACCCTGCGCCTCTTCCTGTAGAGCTCCTTGCGCTGGGCGTCGATCTCCGGCGGGATGTTCTCGGCATAGTTTTCCTTGACCCGCTTGATGGCTGTCAGGGGACAGCCCATATCGGCCATGATGGTGGCGTATCCGCTCTCGTCGCGCTCGTTGTTCACGTAGCGTATCCAGGCCAGTGTCAGCTTTCCCTCTCTGGTGGACATGACCTGTATGTCCCCCTGGAGGTAGGCGGGTATCTTCGCGGCAACGGCGGCCTCGTAGACCATGCGGCAGCACCTGACGGACCTGCATATGACGGCGATGTCCTTCCTTCTGACAGGCCTGCGCGTCTCTCCCTTCACGACCTCGTAGTTCCCGGACCAGAGGTATTCGTTGATGCATCTGATGACGTCCTTGGTCTCGTCCGCCGGGGCGGTTTTAACGAACCTGACCTCGGTGTCGCCCTCTCCAATGTCAGTTCTTCCCTGGGCGAGCTTGACCACGTTCTTGTCCAGGTAGGCTCTGTCGATCTCGTCATCCTCCGTGCCTTTGAGCTCGAGGCAGTGGAACGAATGGTCGATGACCGTCTGCGACGAGCGGTAATTGATGCTCAGCGGGATCCTGGTGGTCTCGGGTAGGCTGAAGCGGACCCTCATGATGTCGTCGTTGAGGAACCTTCTGAACATCACGGTCCTCTTCTCGAAGTCGGTGATGTTCTCGGTGGAGACGTACCTGAACCCGTATATCCCCTGCTTCCAGTCTCCGACCACGCACAGGTTGGGCTCGGAGAGGATCATCAGGCAGATCATCAGCTGGTTGGCGTTCGTGTCCTGGAACTCGTCGATCATCAGGTACCTGAACTTGTTCTCGTTCCTGGCCTTCTCGTCGCTGTACAGGAGGACGAAGGCGAACATGGCGTTGAGGCCGAAGGTGAGGCGGTTGTCCATGATGCTCCTGCGGATGAAGGCCAGATAGATGTCGTGGATGTATCCGATGAGCTCCTCCCTGTCCTCCATCGCGGCGGAATCCAGGTCCTCCTCGGATATCTGCATGATGGACGTGTCCGGGAAGTCGCTCTCGCGGAGCTCGGGTTTGATCTTCTCCAGTATGCTCTTGGCCATGGAGTCGGTCACCTTGGTCTTCTTGGCGACCGGCTGGTTGAGCTCGGTCAGCGCCTCCCTCAAGGCCACAAGGTCTCCCCTGACGGTCTTCTCGGCGTCAATGCCGAACCAGCCCCTCTTCAGCGGCATGATCCCCTTGGACATCAGCTTGGACAACAGGTCCATGACGTCGTCCGACTTCTGGGAGAGCACCACCGCGGAGTCTCCGTAGTCCTCTCCGCGGTTGTTGTTGAACTCGTCGAAGAACCTCTCGAAGTACTGCTTGTTCAAGGTCTCGTTCGTCTCCATCCTGGCCGAACGCGACAGTCTCTCCTTGAAGCCGAAGAAGTCGCTCACGCCCTCTGCGTATTCCATCACGACAGAGAGGCAGAACGCGTCGAAGGTCATCGCCCTGACGTCCTTGTTCATCCTGGACTTGCCGATGGACATCAGCTCCCCTTTTATGCGCTCCTCCATCTCGTCTGCGGCGTTGTTCGTGAAGGTCAGAAGCATGACCTCGTCCGGCCTGACGTCCGGCTTGGAGATGATGTTCACGTAGCGCTGGACGATGGTGTGGGTCTTTCCCGTTCCAGGTCCGGCGTCCACTACGAGCAGCCCTTCGGAGTGCTGCGCTATCTTCGCCTGGGCCTCGTTCAGCTCGCTCATTCCTCATCATCCTCCTCTTCGATCTTGACTATGTCCGCGGTGCAGAACGGGAAGTACTCGCAGTCCTTGCAGTTCCCTCTGGGCTCGGCAGGATAGCTGGTGCATGCGTATCTCACCGCATCATCGTGCATCCTCTCCAGCATGTCCTAGAAGTCGTTGCATGCATTCAGCGGGATCTCAACGACGCGCTCGTCGCTGATCATGAATCCCGCCAGCTCCTTGGCGACCTTTCCTATAGCGCCCTTCACCTTTTTCCTGTTCGTATCGCCATCCTTCATGTTCATGGCTTTCAGGACCGCTTGGATGATGACCTCGTCCTCCTTCCATCTGGAGGGCACGGTGTTCCCGTAGCTCTGCGAGATGGCCTCCAGGAGCGTCAGCACCTTATCTTTGAAATCCTTCGCTAGCGTTGTCACCAGGTTCTTCACCAGGATGGCGTCCTGCCTCATGGCTTCGGACAGGTTCTCTTCCAGGATGCGTACCCTACGTACGCTGTTGTTTATGTCGTAGGAGTCGTCCAGGGAGTCGGTGTCGTTCGCCAGGGCGTAGAACAGCTCCATCTCCCCCCTACCTCCGGTCTCCTTGGATAGGATAGTGTACAGGATGGGCTGGAACTCGGGGTACTTGTCCGGCTTGTCAGTGTCCATCTTCTTGCAGATGTCCTTCCCTGTCTGGGCCTTCCCGGTCTTGTAATCGAGGACCAGTCCGTCGGAGAAGGCGTCGAACTTGCCGTACATCGGATGCTTGCGGGAGCTGACCCCGACCTCGCTGGTGCTGCTCCAGTACTCGAGCCCGTAGCGGTCGAAGAACCTGTTGCCATAAGCCTCGTCCGAGGGGCGGTCCAGCGGTACGTCCTTGTCAATCCTGGCGTCTATGTACTTCGCTATGTTGCGCATGGCGCATGCGATCCTGTCATGGTCCAGCCTCGTCATCAGAGGCGTGGAGAGGCCGGCGTACCTGTCCGAGACGATGTCGATGAGGTTCTCGAACCCAACCTCCTGGACGACGTCCGGATAGCAGATGTACAGCTGGGCGAACTCGTGCACTAGGTTTCCGAACTCGGTGTGCGTCTCATCCGGCAGGTTTATCAGCTTCTTGTAGAAGTATTTGCGAGGGCAGCAGAAGTAGGCGTCGAACGCCGACTTGGAGAACTTCCCGACGATCCTTCCGGCAACGTCCAGGCATTCCTCGCCCCTCTCGGTGCGCACCTCTTTTCCGGGATTGAACCATCTGCCGTTCACCAGACTGCTGCAGATGTCTTTGAACCCCTGGGTGGACTTTCCGATGATATCATCGAAAGCCATAGCCGGGCGCGCCGGCTTCCCGTTCTTGGTGCTGTTGACTATGTAGACGCGGGCCTCCCCCTGCTGTATCAGGGCGGTCAGCTTCTTGACGTTCCTGTCCGTCTCGTCCTCGGAGTCGATGTACCTCTTCCCCGCGACCTGGACGTCCCAGCTGTGGTCCATCTCCACGTAGAAGACCAGAGGACGGTCCACGAAGACGGAGTTCTTGCAGTCCGCCAGAAGCACACCGCTCTTCTCCTCTATGGGGACCTCCTCGTTGTGGTGCAGGTCGGATATGTTCTCCACGGCGTAGTTCAGCCTGCTCACCAGATCCGACGAGATTCTCTCGTCCCTGATGCCGAGGTCGATGATGACTATCCCCACCTGGATCCTGGCGCGCCTGTCGCAGAGGGCGTCCCTGAGCTCCCCGAAGGTCATGTCGCGGATGTTCTTCATAAGGCCCCTGAGCTCCGCGGCCCTGCTCCTCATGTCGGAAGGGTCCAGCCTTCCCAGGAGGTAGCTCTCTACTCCTTTCACGAAGAACCCGTTGTAGTTCGAGAACAGCTCCTTGACGTTCTTCACGCGGAGGGTCTCGTAGGATAATGCGAGGGTGACGAACTGGAGATAGTCGCGTATCTGCGCAAGGTCTCTCACGTCCAGACGGTTGTAGAACGGTATCCCGTTGGCGTACAGGGCGGACCTGATGGAATCGGCTATCTGGCCGCTGGCGTCCAGCACTATGGCGCAGTCGTCGGCGTTCTCCCTGGTGATCAGGTCTGCCACGTTCTCGGCTATCTGCCTGTCGTTTCCCACCTGGCGGATCTCTTTGATGGTGTACTCCTCGCCGTACGCGAAGATGTCGACGTCCCTGAAATCCAGAGGGATGAAGTGCTTGTCCAGGTCGTTGAACAGGTCCACCCCGACCACAGCGACCTCTCCCGGCTGATGCAGGAAGAATCCGTTGGTGCTGGCATCGAAAGAGGCCATCACCCTCTCCAGCGTAGGGAGGCTCTCGAAGGAGTCGTAGACCTTCTTGGCGGAGCGCGTGGTCAGATATTTGCGGACGTCAGCGGTGTATCTCCTTATCTCGCGGATGTTCATGACCTCGCCGTGGACTATGCGGAAGTCCAGGCCGGTATCGTCGCATATGGCTGTCACAAGGGCGATGTCGCTCATGACCTGCTTCCCGAGGATCTCGGAAGACAGCATCCTGGCGATGTGCTGCGGCGTCACCGCGAACGAGCCTATGATCGGCTTGTCCACCCTGGCGTTGAGGGCGGTCATGAGGGCGACGTCGTTCGTCACCACCAAAGAGCAGTCCGATACTTCCGAATAGATCTCGTCTATGGTCTTCACACGCCGCATGGTAGGCCAATCGTCCTACGAATATAGTAAATTGACTGTAATACACCCGTCATATGGATATTCAAGTTCCGCATACGGTGATTATGGACGGCATCCTTGTAACGGAGATCGCTGAGACGGATCCCAGAGGCCTCCCCTGGGGAAAGGTAGTGCAGATAGCAATCTGCAAGGTCGACACCGAGACCGGTTTCTATGAGACGGTTCTCTCGGAATCGATCAAAGAGGATCCCCTCGACCTCGGAAAGAAGTCCTTGGATCACCTTTCGGACACGTACGGTATAAACGCCGAGACCTTGTACATGGGCAGCGAGGTGGACGATGTCGTCGATCGCGTCATCGATGCGGTCGCCGGAGCGGAATGCATCTCGTTCAACGTGAGCACGTTCGGGGCGTACCTCTGCTATGAGCCTTGGAACCTCAACGGCCTGGTGACTCTCTACCCGTCTATGTCCAGATTCCTTCCAGCCCCGGCTGTGGCTTTGGAGGACGAGAACGTGGACCCTCTCCGCAAGGCCTATGATATAATGTGCCCCGGCGACATAGCAGGCGTCGGGGAAGGAAAAGGGGCTTTCGAGAGGGCGCAGATGTCGGCTTCGGTTCTCTCAGCCCTCATCCGCGCCGGTCTCTTCTGAAAGCCGGTGTCAGACTCTCGACGAAATCGTCAGGAAGATGTTCCCGAGGAACAGCAGCCCGTATATGATGCCGAAGGGTATCGCGAACAGGATGTTGAGTATCGGTATCGAGGACGAGAATATCAGAAGCATCACTATGAACGTCAGTATTCCCAAAATGAGGAATATGATTCCCGTGCGGGACGAGTGATTCTTGTAGATCATTCCCAGTCCGAGTATGCCGAAGATCCCGGGGATAATAGCCAGAAGGAGGGCTATTCCGTCGCTGGTGCCTCCTTTCGTCTTGGTTCCGGAGCTCTTGGGGGAAGAGCCTCCGCTCCCTTCCGAAGAGCGCGTCTCAGGCTTTACGTTGGGGATCTTCTTGTAGCACTTGGGGCAGGTCAGGGAAGTGGAAGGTACCAGTTCCCCGCAGTAAGGACAGTATCTGTCGGCCATTTCTCAACCTAATCCTGGATGATCGCAGCTAGTGCGACTCCTGTGTTGTCATTACAGGCTCTGCTTAAAAACTTCTTGATTTTACGGGCGGTATGTTCCGTCCTTGAACATCTGTATCATCACCCAGGAGGCCGCCCGCGCGTCGGAGAGGGCTCTGTGGTCCTGTTTCCCGTGGAGTCCGGCGGGGTCTCCCTCGGTTATCTTCTCGTAAGCTACCTCCAGCCTGGGATACTGGTAGTCGCTGTAGCCGCGGGTGCTGGGGACCTTGCACACCGGTGTCGCCGCCTTCATGATGTCGGTGCACTCGTTGAACCATCCCCTCATGCTCCAAGGCTCCTGGTAGAGGAACTTCCCGAGGTCGTAGACTGTGTTGTAGGTGGTGACGTTCTTGCCCTTCAGAAGCCTCCTCACCTCGTCTATGACCTGCATGGCGGACTTCCTGGCGAAAGCTATGTCGTCCACCGTCAGGTCCGAGTTCTGGAATATCCAGGAGTTCAGAAGGCGGTCGTCCCACCATTCGACGTCGTATCCGAGGACGGAGCTGTACCAGTCTTCGACGGTGCCTTCGCGGAGGCTGACCTTGCATATCCCTATGTCCAGAACCAGATCCATCGGCGCCCCGTCCAGTCCTGTGGTCTCTGTGTCGAGGACGTATATCTCGTCGGGGGGAATGTCGTCTAGTGTGAACGTAGGGCTCATGATTGCGAATATTAAGAGGCGTATATTTTTGATTCTATCGCAGTTAGCTCGGTGTTCTGAATTTGTATTGCAACTCTAACTCCCGATTTTGATGGTATACATCCCTCGATTGATGCTCTTTCTCCAGGTGCCCGTATGTCTGGCCATGTCCCGATCAACGTCGGGACAGCTATACCGCCATTGTGGTATAACCGATGG
>SUSZ01000055.1 GCA_015063165.1 Thermoplasmata archaeon | reverse complement strand
ACCATCGATCCGTTCAGGAAGAGCCTGGCAAGCTTCAGGGTCGCATCCTTGTCTCCGTTCGAGGACAGCGTTTGAAGGATGCTTATGGCTTCGGCGACATCCTGCCTGCACCCGTTTCCGGTCATCAGGCGATCCGCCTTGTCCATGTCGGAAATCGATTCATCATCCACGTCTGCCAGGCAGGGGGATATAAATCCGTTGGGTTTGGAATAGATGGTCAGCTCGTCGTTGGTCCCCAGGTTGAGCTCCGTCACCTTGAGCGATGATCTTCTCTCGATATCGAAGAGGACGGTCTTATCGAGCTCGAGCGGCCCTGCAATGGAATCGTTTTCGGTGATGTACTCGAATCTTGCCCTGCAGCTGCTCGGCAGTTTGTAGGGGGTTATCGCGACTATGCCGTTCTGGACGTCGATGTCGTATTTCCCAAGGGTGTCGACTTTCAATATGGGGAAGATGGAATTGCCGTAACGGATCTCGATCCCGAACCTGAGCTTGTTTCTCTGAAGGTCCTGGACGTGCTTGGAAATCGCATAGGAACAGACGCCGTCCGAAACTATGTCTGCAATGGTCTCGGCACCTTTCGATGAGCGGATTATCATGTACACGGTCTCGCCATCAGGGAGGCAGCCAGGCGAGACCCCTATCGTCCCCTCCAAATCGTTGGTGTCAAACTGCTCAGGATTTCCTATCCTCCAATCGTCCTCGTCGTCCGATGGGTGCGGATTGAAGAAAATAACGGGTGTCCTCACACGGCAGTCGAACTGCTTCCCGTGCAATTCGACGGAATATGTGGTGAACATCTCGTTGGAGTAGGTCAGGACGTCATCGCCGTCGAAGTCGGTAAATGGGATGTCCCCCGGACCCTCGGACAGGATGAGGTCATCGGCACGGAACGACAGCCCCTCCACGAGCATGTATTTGACGGACGCGAGCCTGTAGCCCTCGTACGACAGGCTCAGACGGTATATGCCGGACTTCGGGACGACCAGATCGTTTAGATCGAGTATTCCGGATTTTGCGTTTACAAGCTCGTTATAGACGAAGCGGCCGTCGTAGCCTTTGATGGATATGCGCATCCCTGGAATGTCGGTCTCTATGGCCAAAGACGGGTGCCTTGGCGTTATGTCGGATACGGCGTCCGAGCTGGCGTGCGTGTTGCCCAATGACGGGAATATGACGGACACGCTCTTCTTTGACAGCGCCCTCTCCAATGTTATCGTGCTGCTGCCGACACGGTATTCCCTTCCGGCTTCCAGCTTGGTTTCTATGTACGAGAGCGATTCCGAGACCACGTCCTCGAAAATGACCGGCAGATTATGGCTTACTCCTCTGCGTATGAGCGCCTTGTAGGTTCCCGCCGACGGTTTCTTGACATAGATTCCGGAAGCGTTGAAGAACCTTACATCTGCCGACGGTGCAGTCAGCAACTCTATCCCGGTGGAATCCCGGGCATATATGTGGCCGAACGGATCCATCGTATGAACAGGACACCTTAGCAGGTGTTTCTGGGACGTGGTAACGCCGCGGATGGCCCCTACCGGGATGTCTATTGTTCTCGTCTGGCCTCCGATTCTGAGCGATATCGAATAGCTCCTTGGGACCGACTTGCTGGAGGGGAACAGCATCTTCAGGAAGTATTCCCCGTCGTTGTCCTCGATGCTCAGCTCCGCCTTGCTTCTGGTGAACTTGGCGCTATTGGATTCCAGATACCATTCGTCGAAGGCTTCCTCCCATCTTCCCAGATCGTATTCCATCCCGTTTTTCCTGCGTTGGTCCATCTTGTTGATCACGAGGCTGAAAATAGATGGGAAGATGCTCTTGTCCTGAATCAGAAATCCGAATGAATGGGACATTTGTTGGACTTTGACCTTATCATAGGCAAACTCATCCGAAATCGTCTCGGCAACCTCGTGAAGGTCGTACTCGACCTCCCTTTCTATCATCCTTTCATATTGATTGGAGATGTAGTCGAAGAACCTTGACGAGTAGTGCCGGGACGAGGAGTTCAGCAGAACAGTGTTCAAATGTCTCTTTCCGGAGTTTATGACAGGAAAATTGAACTGCTTGATTGTATCAATGACTATATTGATCAAATCATCACGGGAATAACTGCCATATGGCTTCAGGTATTCGGCAATCAGGGGCCATAGATTTGCGGATTCGTCCTCGTCCGCTGCATAGTTCTCGTAAACGTAGTCGACTATCACGTATGCCAGAAGCGTTCTCGCATAGCTCCGTCCAGCCTCGTATTCGTAAACGATCGTGCCTAAGTGGTTGCGGAGGTATTCCAGGTCTTCTGGCTCCACCGCTGAAAGGATCATTATCGGGCAGCTCTTATCATCGTACTGCTGCTTGAGATCCTCATAGATCCCCCTCAGACGATCCGTCTCGGTGCTCATTCTTCTTCTCCGTAATTCGACAGCGCCTCTATCACATAGCTGCGCTTTATCCTGTCGTGATACCTCTGGTTGCGGTAGTTGAGGAGGCATCCGTAGCAGGAGCAGTCGGTGCGTTCCCCGTTGCCGCATGTGCATTCTTTGGACATCTTCAGGGCCGCTCTTATGAGCCTCAACAGGTTATCGTCGTTGTCTGCCAGGGTGCTCTTGACGTATCCCGCTCCCCCTGGCGTATTGTCGAAGAGGACGAATACGTACTTCCCATTGGACATGGACAGACAACCTCCGATTTCGTTGTCGTCGATGCTGAACAGCCTGCAGAATGCGCTCATCAACGCGGAGAGAACTGACATCGCCTGGTCATTTGTGTCTATTGGACAGTCGTCCAGATAGATTATGAAGACGTCTGTCCTGAATACATGGCCCAGATGCCTCGGGTTCAATGGACCCGGACATGCGTGGCCGAGGTTCGTCCAATGCTCGTTTATTTTGTCGGACGTTGTCCCGAACCCGCACCGCTCGCATATCCTGAAATTGGACTTGTTGAGCAGCACGAGCTCGTCGTTGCGCCCGTATGCGCAATGGACTTTATGGCCGAGGACATCGCGCTCTTTGAGTTTGGATGCGTTGTTCCCGCGGTAGAAGATCTCCCCGGTGTATGTATGGGTCGGTTTTCTGTTCACGGTGTCCCAGTGTTTTTCGGCCTTGTAGAGGAAGCCGTACTTGGGAATGATGAACATGGTAGCCCTTTTTCCAGCGTACGGCTTGGAGCACATGGGGCATGTCGGGGTCTGCTGGATGAACTCCTCACGGCTCTGGCCCAGGTAACGCATGATGTTGGCGGAACCGCAGTACGGGCACTCCCGGCTGTAATATTTGGGCCAATCTTTTGACGGAAATTTCTTCAGATACTTGCTGGTCACCACGTACCCGTCCGCGATGACTTCCGAATCCGGCGCGTAGTCGGATATCGCTCTTGACAGGTCCCTTTGGAGCCTTATCTTGACATCGGTGTTGTACCTGTCCCCGTTGGCGAGCTCGACTACCTCTGACGGGAATCCGTATTTCGGGATGATGTTATGGCGCGACAGGAAGTCGATCGTATTTTCCTCTTCGATTGATTTGCGTACGCGGTCGAATTTTCTGCCAGTCATCTGCTCGTATTCGTCAAGTGATCCCAGATCAGAGTCGTAATCAGCCTTGCATTGCTTGAGGCGACCCCTCTCGTCGTCGATCAGTTCTTCCACCCATCCGAAATTCTCCAGGTCGATCGTCAGATCCGTTTCATTGTCGACAGAAGCGTAATCGTGTATGGTCCTGGGAACAGTCAATTTGAGGAAATCCAGTAGATCAGCCGGCTTGGAGTCGAGATAATCTTTTAAATTGTCGTAATCGGCCATGAAGTCCGAGATATGGTTGCTGTAGCCATACATAGAATTCTTCCAGAAGAAAGACAAGGCGCTTGCGAATATGTGGCGGATGACTATGCGGGTGTTGTCGGCTTTTATGCTCGGGACGGGCACTTTTCCCTGGACCATCTCCATCGGATTGTGGAAGTAGTATGCGTCATGCGGCGAGTTCTTGCAATAGGTGATCGAGTATGCGGACGATTCGGGGCTGCGCCCCGCGCGGCCGACCCTCTGTATGTAGCTGGCGGGGGTCGGCGGAACGTTGCGCAGAAGGACCGTGTTCAGGTTGCCTATGTTGACCCCGACCTCGAATGTGGTCGAGCAGCTCAGGGCGTCCAGGTCCCCGTCCCTGAATCTGGCCTGGTACTCCCTGGCCCTGTCCTTGTCCAGCTGCGCGGTGTGCTCCTTGATACGCATGGCCATCAGGGGAGCGTGCGCATAGTTGTACGCGTAGGCGTCGTTCTCGTCCAGATGCGACGTGTCCTCCCTCACGAGCGTCTGCGTCCCGCAACGGTAGCAATAGCCCTTGACGCTGAAAGGAGTGCGCTTGAGGCAGTTGGTGCATCTGTAGACGTAAGGCTTTCTTCTGACCCTCAGCTTGTTGTAGTCCACGAAGCGCCCGTTCTTGGGTGATTTCGGAATCTCCAGGCACTTCAGAATCTTCCTTCCCACCGAGGCGCCGTCTGGAGACCCGGTCACAATTTCGAAATATTTCTTGATGCGCTTCGTGACGAGCACATCCTCCCCGTTCTTCCGGTCCTTGCTCGTGCAGACGACGCTTCCGGGCTCACGACGGTAGTAATCAAACCAGCTCTCCGTCGACAGGTCTGATGGACGGTTTATGGCCACCCTGTCTCTGACGATCTTCACCACCTGGTTCATCAGCTCTCTCGATTCGTCCTCGGTCAGGCCGTCTATTCTCACCGGATTGGTGGGGGAGTACTCGTAATAGATCTGGCCCAGATGTTCGAACGATTTGTTGCTGTCGTACTTCGCGGCGTCGATGAATAGCATGAGCCAGGAGTCGGCCGAGGCGGACGTGCGGCCGTCCTCTTCCTTCTCCGAATACAGCATGTTCTCATTGATGACTCCCTCGAGCTTCTTATGGAACGACTTCAACGACATGCCGGACGAGGACAGCTCGCTTTCGTTGTCCATGATGACATAGTACATCGCCGCATGGAGCATTATGTTCCAGTAGGCGCTGTCCATGTACGATGCGAAATAGGCGGCGCTCTGGCGGTTGTCGGAGAAGGAAAGGAACCTGTGGTCCGCGTTGCCGTACATCTGGCCGTAGAGGGAGGTGGAGATGACCGCCGTGGAGGAGTCGTACCCGAGGTACATCTGCCTCAGCATCCCCCTGCGGTATTCCTTCTGTCCGCAGTTCCTGCAGGTGCATATCTTGGTGTCTTCCTCCCTCGCCTGGAAGAGGTACAGGGGGCGACCGTGCCCGCAGGGCAGCCCGAACGCATAGTCGTCGGCCGCGCCGCATATCGGGCACAGTAGCTTCACGTCCTCCTGGAGCTCGTCGTCCGTGTAGGCCTCCTCGTCGAACTCTTCAGGCCTCATCACCATGAACACCGAATCCTTGATGACGTCCTCGTTGGTGGATGTCTGCTTGAACTCGCCGCCGTCGATCTTCCCCACAAGATACATGTGGCCGCAGTTGTAGCAGGTGGAGATTTCGAAGACGCGCTCCTCCCGCCCTGATTCGGGATTGTCGAAGGCAACGCATTTATGGACGAATACGTGCGGATCGTCCGTCAGGGTTGTGAAGACGCCGTCGATGCTCTTCACGAACATGTGGTACTTGGAATCGAACAGCCTGTACCCGTTGTGCTCCGCAAGGCTGATCACCCTGACGAAAGCCACCAGGAAGTCGGGGTCCATGCCCATGAACTCCTCGATCTGTGCCGTGGACCTGGGGCAGCCCTCGAGATAGCTTTTCAGCTTGTACACGCGCGGATCCTTCGAGACGACGTCGAACAGGCGCTCCCTGTAGGGCCCATCTCCCGGGAAGCGGCCGTCCAGATACTCGATGATATCGTCTACCATCTCCTCGTCCGTACGGCCCTGGTCGATGCACTCGGCCAATCCGAGGTAGAACGAGTCGTCCAGGGATTCCAGATTCTCCGGGGGCACGACTTCGTGGAAGGACGAGGTGACGAGGTCCGACTCGGTGAAGGGGCAACCGGAATCCTCGGTACCGCACAGCTCGTTGGCGAACGATACCACTTTCGAGGCGTCACCTGTGCCGCCAAGCGTCGCGCTGGTGAGGAGGAACCGGATCTCCTCCCTTCCGATGGTCCCCTTCAGGCGCCTGAGCAGCGAGGATACCTCGGACCCCTTGGCGCCCGAGTACATGTGGGCCTCGTCGAGCACGATGTACTTCCAGTGGTTGCTCCCGGGCCGGCCGAACAACTCCTTGTGGTCGGGGAGTATGAGGAGACGCTCGAGCATGGCGTAGTTCGTGATCAGGATGTTCGGGGGCCTTGCGTTCATGACCTCCCTGCTGATCAGCTCGTTGGAGTCGGGAGGATGGTCGTATACCCTTTCGTAATCCCTCAGCGCGTCCTTCTGAGTCGCCTTGGTCTCGCCGGTGAACGCGCCGAACGTGATCCCTGTACCTTTGAGCATTCCGCGCAGCTCGTTCATCTGGTCGTTGGCGAGAGCGTTCATGGGGTAGATTATCATGGCGCGCACGCCGTCAGACAGGGTCCCGTTCTCGCGTTCTTCCAGGAGATAGTTCAGAATCGGCAGCAGGAACGAGAACGTCTTACCGGAGCTGGTACCGGTTGAGAGCACCATGTTGTGGTCGCGAGACACCACGGTGTCGATGGCCTCGTACTGGTGCTTGTACAGGATGAACTTACGAGGGTCCAGGGTGCTCTTAGGGAGATCGTTGAATCCTTGAGAAAGGATGTCAGGAACCAGAGACATAAGGGCGCATTTCCTTTCGTAATTCGGCGAGACGCTGAGATAGGGCCCGTTGGAGATCGTGTCGATCCCGACAGCCTTCTCCAGCCCTGAATTGATCCTCGAATCGTCCGTCCTGAACGTAGTCAATATGTAACGCCTGAAGTCCTCGACTATCTTCGCAGAAGAACGCAGCGGATCGAATTTCAATATGACACCGATTCCGTATCGGGGTGCGGCTTAAAATCATTATATAAAGAAAAACTTCGGGTCACCATGGATCCTTCCGACAAGAGACGCATGGAATTCGCCAAGGATCTATTCAACAAGAATGACCCGGGTTGCATTACCCTCTACAAGGACTCCGGCACAGAAATGGCCAGAAGCATGCTTGCACGTATATACCTGGAAGGGAAATGCGGTCAACCAGTCGATTTGGAGAGGGCGCTCGAATATACTGCGGGCAACATGAATTATCTGGCAAGAGCCATAGAAGCTCAAATCAATGTGTTCGAATACCGCATGGACGCCAACGTCTGCAGAAAATACTATTCAGATCTGATGTACATCCATGAGCGCAAGCCGGACCATTGGATGGTCAACAGAGTCCTTTCGAATATGTACATCCAAGGCCGTGGGGTCGAGATGGATTTCGCCAAAGCCATCGAGATAATCCCCCAGCTAGAAGAACAGAAAATATTCAACAGGGCTCTCTCCTCGGTTCCTGCTGACCTGCTTCCAGATGTTGAAGCCCATATCGAATTCAAAGGGAACAGAACGTGGTCGACTCTCCTAATGGGATTCTATGGCTCCAGGAAGGAATACGGCAATGCTGAACGCATTGCGAAAAAAATAGATGTGGATCCATCCAAAGGCTATTCTGTTCGCATTAAAAGCCTGTGGAAGTCCAAGAAGTATTTCGAAGCGAACGCAGTTGCCGCTCAGTGGTTCTCGGAGGAAAAAACCGAGCAGTCTGCATTCCACTATCTGAGGTACGGTGGAAAGGGAATTACGAAAGAGGATTATGACCTTGCAGCAGACATCCTGGAAGCATCCTTAGATAGACCGGGCAACCTCAAGTGCCTGGTAACCGCAGGACGCGAATTCGAGGATTGGGAAAGGGTCGAGAGGTGCCTCTCATCGGAATGCTCGAATCACCGGATGTACGAATATGACCGCGGTCGCCTCGATGAACACAAGGATCAAATCGAATCTGCTTGCAAACATTACATCGATTCTGTTTATGTAGGCCCTAAGACGGGAATATACACCCGCCAATCCATAGATGCCATGGACAGGGCGTTCAGGCTCATGCCCGAACTTGTTCTGAATCATAGGGAATTGGCAGAATCACTTCTTGCCGAGCACAGGCCGGGATATACGTACACTGTGGCAAGCGCCCTTTACGACTGCGGGTGCAAGGAAGAGAGGGAGAGGGGGTTCAAACTGCTCGAATCCATCTTTCATGAAAGCCATCCGGCGGCGGACAAGTTATACGAGATTACCGGGGCAGAGGAATACGCCAAGTTAGCCTCTTCACTCGAACCTATCGGCAACAGGAGCACGGACTACCATTTCTCCTATAGGGATTCGACTTGGGTCATAGAGGCGAATTACCAGGGGTTGCCGCCACTTTTTAAGATCAAGGCATTGGATGAGCTGGCCAAGAGATATTCATACAAGGATAAAGGCAACCTGAACTACGATAAGGCTGCCGATTATCTCAATCAGGAGATTGACCTGTGCGAGCAGCATCATATCGTATCCAAATTCGCAAAAGCGAAGCTTGGGCTGATGATGTTCGACAGGAAAATACCATGTCTCGACGACGGGATGATGTACGGCTATATTTTCCCCCTCAGGTCGGTTCCTCCATACACGAGAGCGGTGGCTGGATGTCTTATTGCCGGAAGAGGAGCAGAAGTCAATGTCAAGGAGGCCCTGAGCCTACTTTCTTCATCCGACAACCCTGGAGACAATCGTTATCTTCTCAAGATTTACTCAGAGGGGCGTCTCGTTGATAGGGACGAGTCTAAGATGTACAGAATCTTGAAGAAGGTTCTAAGCGATAATGAGCCCGACTATAGAGACATCGAAACATTGAATTCGTTGAAAATCGATCCAAACAGAATAGCCGAAGAATCATCTTACAGCGACTATCAGAATTCCAAGATTAAGGCCCTGATCAATGCGGCCGACAGTCAGGATAGCAGGCGCAACAAGGTACGGTACTACGATTTTGCCAGAAAATGCGGGAGCCAGAAAGCGGCTATTTTAGAAGCCAGAGTTCTGATCGAATGCAAAAGGGAGCGGATAGCGTATTCTGTCCTCAAGACTTCAAACGTGGATCCGCAGGACGAATTGTATATCCGTATTAAGTCGGACGATCAGGTCCTGATTGATGTGGATACGGAACTTGACAGATTCTTCAAGACGGCCATGATCTGATGGAGTCA
>SUSZ01000014.1 GCA_015063165.1 Thermoplasmata archaeon | reverse complement strand
CCCATCGGCTATACCACAATGGCGGTATAGCTGTCCCGACGTTGATCGGGACATGGCCAGACATACGGGCACCTGGAGAAAGAGCATCAATCGAGGGATGTATACCATCAAAATCGGGAGTTAGAGTTGCAATGGTTAATCCAGCCATCCTTGATGCCTTCTGAGGGAAATTGGGATCGAAGTTATCTCGGTTTAGAATCCAAATTTATCTATTAATGAATATTTTAATACCTTGTAGGCGGGCGAACGGCATAATTTATTACAATTTTTACAATTATTACAATTATTACAAACATTACAACTATGACATTTATTTCATCGAACAATAGTTATATCAAGCAATACTTTTGCAGAATTGGGGATGCGTGTAGCAAAAACTCGCATCTATTGGAGGGAACAGTCAATGAATGATGTCATAAAAGCTGACAAGAGGATCAAGCTGAACGGGAACAGCTTGGTCGTACACCTGACGAGCGAAGTCAAGCTCATGGGCCTGGGATACAACGATTGGGTCAGGATCACTCTGGAACGCGTGCCAGAGGACGAGCAGCACTGATCGGTCCATCCTGGAGCGGCGGTATCGAGGATGAATACTATGTGCATTATGGCACATATATCCATAAATACTGTCAGAATGCTTCTCGGCCCATGGTGAGGTACGTGGCGTCCGGAGGCGTTTGTCGATGTCCGACGACGCCATCGTGCAGGTCGAGGGTCTGACGATACGCTTCGGAGATTTCACCGCCGTAGATGATCTGACTTTCAGCATCAAGCGCGGTGAGATCTTCGGTTTTCTAGGTCCGAACGGCGCCGGGAAGACCACCACCATAAGGGCCATTACCACCATCCAGAGGCCTACCTCGGGGAGGATCGTCATCGACGGGCACGATTCCTCCTCCGATTACCTGGCAGCCAGGCGCTGCATAGGCATCGCGCAGCAGCACATCAGCCTCGACAAGGACCTGTCCGTCCGTCAGAACATCAAGTACCATGCGATGCTCCACAAGATTCCGAAGGATGTCATGGAGGAGCGGGTGAAGGAGCTCTCGGAGACCCTGGGCCTCGGAGAGCACATGGACAAGAAGATCGCCGACCTGTCCGGAGGATGGAAGAGGAAGGCGGCCATAGTCTGCTCGATATTGCACGACCCTTCCGTCCTCTTCCTGGACGAGCCCACCGCCGGCCTGGACACGCAGTCCCGCCATCTTCTCTGGGAGCTGGTCAGGACTCTGAACTCTCGCGGGACCACCATATTCCTGACCACCCACTACATCGAGGAGGCCGAATCCCTCTGCGAAAGGGTGGCGATAATCGACAGGGGTAAGCTCACCGCCATAGGGACGGTGGAGGAGCTCAGGGATATGATCGGGAGGATAACCGTGGATGTCACCGAAGGGAGCAAGACGATCCCCCATCACTTCCGGTCCAGGGAGGAGGCCAAATCGTTCGCGGAGACGCAGGGAGGGGAGTTCTACAACATACGCAGGACCACACTGGAGGACGTGTTCCTCGAGCTTTCAGGCAACACCAGGGGGAAGCTACAGTGATCGTCTGGGACATCATAGACGAATCCTACCGCGTCGCCTGGGGAGACCTTTGCTACATCAAGGAGAACCTTCCGGAGACGCTTCTCACGGGTCTCGTGGGACCTCTGCTGTACCTTCTGGCGTTCGGATACGGAGTCGGAGGGAGCATGGGGGGAGGACAGGACTACATCGTCTTCATCGTCCCCGGAATCATAGCTCTGACCACCCTTTCGGCCACCTTCAGCACCGTGTCAATGAAGATATTGGTGCAAAGGCTGTTCTACATGAGTTTCGACGAGATGCTCCTGTGTCCTATCCATATAACGTCTGTCGTCATAGGGAAAACGGCGTCGGGCGTGATCCGGGCCACTCTGAGCTGCATCGTCATAATGATAGTAGGTCACCTGATAGTTCCGTCGGTCGTCATCTCGCCGTGGGCGCTGCTCCTGGTGCTCTTCGCCTCGTTCATGTTCTCCCTGCTCGGCCTGCTGGCAGGGATGGCCGTCCAGAAGACGAACACGCTCTCGTTGATCTCCGGAACGGTCATAGTTCCGATGACTTTCCTGTGCGGGACTCTGTTCAACGTATCCGCGCTTCCGGCCTGGGCGGCGGTCGCCACCTATCTTCTGCCGCTGACGCACGTGAGCCAGCTCATGAGGGCGATAATGCTCGATACGGCGATCCCTCTGGACTCCATCTTGATGATGGCTATCTACACCCTCGCGTTCTTCTCGTTGTGCTGGTGGATGATAAAGACCAACAGGTGCTGATTCAGAGGACGTCGCAGAGGCCGATAGGCTCCTCAACGTAGATGATGCCTCTCTCCTCGCAGAGCTCCTTGGGGAGCCCGTATCCGTAGGAAGCCGCCACGAAGTCCATCCCTATGGATTCGGCCGCATCCAGATCGTCGAGGGAGTCTCCGATCATCACGGCCTCCTCCACGGTGGCGCCCGCATCCGCGAGGCACTTCTCGATGAGCTCGCGCTTGGAAATGGCTGTCTTGAGGTTCGTCCCTCTGACAGAGAGGAAGAGGTCGCGTATACCGAGCTTCTCAAGGGTCTTTATCGAGAACTCCTCGACCATCATGGTGGCGACGCAGAGGATGTATCCTTTGGCCCTCAGCCCTTCAAGAGCCTCCCTGGTCCTGGGGAACCCGGAGCACATGGAGAATCCCTTTTCGATGTAATGCGAGACGTAGACCTTCACGCCGTCCATGATCTTCTCCTGCGGGATTCCTAGGATCCTGACCATGTTCTCGACGAAGGGCCCTCCGAGGCCGCTCCTGAGGGATTTCTCAGGGATATCCGTCTTTCCGAAGGCTTCGCCCGTCTTCCTGTAGCAGTAGAGTATCCCCTCGGAAGAATCTGACAGAGTCCCGTCCAGATCGAATATCAGCAGCTTCTTCATGTATATGATTATGCGACTTCGGTTTAATTGTTTTTCATGGAAAACCGCAACCAATATCATTGGCACCGCCATGCTCGCACCATGGAATTCCAGGAAGCAGCAGCCAAGGCCGATTCGGGCGATGCGGAAGCGATGGCGGAGGTCGCCCGTATGCTCCGCGAAGGGGACGGGACGAAGAAGGATCTCCCCCGTGCGGTGTCATATTACAGGAAGGCTATCGAATCGGGCAACGTCAAGGCGGCTTCCTCGTTGGGATACATGTACATAGTGGGAGAAGGGGTAAAATCCAATCTCGCCGAAGCGGAGAAGCTCCTATCCATGGCCGTCGAGGCAGGGGATTCCGGAGCGATGTGCAACATGGGCTTCCTGTATTCGGGAAAGGACCCTGCACGCTCCTTGGAATGCTTCGAGAAGGCCGCTTCGATGGGAAGCGCCCAGGCCATGAAGAACCTCGGAGCGATGTACTCCGCAGGTCAAGGGGTGTCAGCCGACAAGAAGAAGGGCGCCGAATGGTACTCCAAGGCCGCCGAGCTCGGAGACGCCGATTCCATATGCGTTCTGGCATCGATGTACCGCAACGGCGACGGCATATCTCAGGACAAGGCGAAGGCCGCCGAGCTCTACAGGAAGGCCGCCGAGATGGGCGAATCGGATGCCCAGTACGACCTCGCGTTCATGTTGGATTCCGGAGAAGGTGTTCCAGTGGACCACGAGGAAGCCGAGAAGTTCTTCCGTCTGGCTGCAGACCAGGGGGATTCCGACGCCTGCCTGTGCATGGGCGGGATACTGTTCGAGAGGGGTCAGTATAAGGATGCGGAGGAGTACTTCCTCACCGCCGCTCTGAAGGACGATGTGAAGGCCGAGTACAACATCGGCCTGCTGTACATGGGCGACTATCTGGGCGAACCCGACCAGGCGAAGGCTGTCGAATGGTTTTCGTCCGCCGCCGACAAGGGATTCGCGCTCGCGCACACGATGCTGGGAACGATCGCTCTGGATGAGGGGAAGCCGAAGGAGGCCGAGAAGCGCTTCAGGACCTCCGCCGAACAGGGAGAGCCCACAGCGATGTACAACCTCGGGGCGATGGGTCTGTCCAACCAGGCTCGCATGGAGTTCCAGGAGGCCGTGGAATGGCTCACCAAGGCTGCCAGCGCAGGGTACGAGCCGGCTTACGAGGTGCTGATGCGCCTTAACTCCCAGCAATGAGCGGGTTCAGACGAGGAGCTCCTTCAGAGAGCTGATCTCCCAGGTGCATTCGATTCCGTCGGGCGTGAGGCCGTTGTGCCTGTTCACGATGACCGAATCGACTCCGGCGTTCCTCGCGGCGAGGGCGTCGTGAGGGCTGTCGCCGACGTAGATTATAGTCTCTTCAGGGAGATCGAAATAGGACATAGCCTTCAGAATGGGGTCCGGGTCGGGCTTGTGCCTCTCGGTGTCGTGGTAGCCGATGACGACCTCCGGGATGAGATGGGCCATCCCATGGACCTCCATGAGCTTCAGTATCTTGAATCTGAACTTCCCCGAAGCTATGGCTATGTGCTTCCCGCGTCTCATGAGCTCCTCGAAGGTCTCCTTCGTATCCGGGAACGGCGCTCCTTTGAGATAGGCGTCCGAGTGGACGACCTCTCTGAACTTCTCGTAGAATATCTCGCGCTTCGACTCGTCCCCTACGAACCTGTCGAAGATCTGCTCCATCGTCATCCCGACGAGGTCCTGGAACATCGACTCGTCGTATTGCAGCCCTACTGGCGGGAAGGCGTTGTTCAGGATCGCGGCCAGCCCGATGCTGGTGTCGAACATCGTGTTGTCGAAATCGAAGATGTACAGCTCGTAATCCTTCATTTCGTGCCCACATAGATGTTGACGGCCCCGAAGGACTTCACGAAGTACCTGGCGTCCTCGAAACCGGCTTTTCTGAAGATCTTGACCATGTCCTCGCCGTAGGGGAATCCCTCTATCGAGGTGGTGAGCCATTGATACGCGGACTGCCTTCCGTCGATGGACTTGCCCTTGTCGTACTTGCGGCCGTACCTCTTGACCCTCTTCATGTAGATGTTGTAGAAGAAGCGGACGACGGCGTTCTTGGGCTTGGAGAGCTCTGCGACGACCACTTTCCCACCGGGAGCCAGCACCCTGTGCATCTCGCTGACGGCCTGGAGGATGTCGGTGACGTTCCTGAGCATGTATCCTGATGTGACGAGGTTGAAGGTGTCGTCCTCGAACTCGAGCTTAAGGGCGTCTCCCACGCGCCAGTCTATCTTGACGGGCAGGTCGAGCTCCTTCTCCTTCTTCTCGGCGAGCTCGAGCATCTTGGGGGTGATGTCCACTCCGATGACGGTGGATCCGGCTCCGGCCGTCCTGGCGACATGGAACGCGATCTCCCCTGTCCCGGTGCCCACGTCTAGACATTTCTTCCCGGAGATGTCGCCGGCCTTCTTCATCATGAACTTGTGCCAGCCCTGGACCATTCCCATGGACATGATGTCGTTCATCTCGTCGTAGTAGTCGGCGATCTCGGTGAAGACATCCTTGATGTACTCTTCTTTGCCTTCGAACTGGTTTCCTTTCTTGAGCTCTTCCTCGGCCATCTCACATCACCAGGGGCAGCACGTAGTACTGAATCAGGTATCCGATCACCAGAAGCACGCCGAAATGCCAGTTCATCTTGAATGCCAGAGGCACGAGCATGAAGCTGCAATGCGGGTCCGTCGGGGCTTTCCTGCTGTTCTCCACGAGCTTGTACAGGTCGTACAGCGTCAGGAAAGCAAGCGCAGTGCATAAAGGTGCGCTTCCTGAAGTTATCAGAATCAAGAGGATCGGGAATGCTACGATGTTCTCGAACAGGTACAGCTTCATCCCGCTCTCGTAGGACATGTGCTGCGAGAGCGTTCCGACTCCCGCTTTCTTGTCCTCGTAGTAGTCGCGCATCTCGTTCCCGGACAGGACAGCCGTGATCATGAAAGCGTTCGGCAGGGACAGGAGGAACACCTCCCAGGAGAACATCTCTCCCGTCATCACGCAGTATGTTCCGAGAGGCATCAGAAGCCCCATCATGACGAACACGCTGATCTGGCCCAGTCCGAGGTACTTGTATGAGCCGCATATGGTGTAGGTTCCCGCGCCTATGACGCCCAGGATCCCGTAGATCAGGATGGGCCATCCCACGTGCCAGATGAACACCAGACCGATCAGGCAGGTGATTCCGATGCATGCGATCCCTGCTTTCAATACGGACTTCGGCTTAAGGGCGCCGGTGACGAGCTCGGGGGACCTGGTCTCGTTCTCGACCGTGTCGGTTCCCTTCTTGAAGTCGCCGTAGGTGTTGAGGATGTTCGCCGCCGACTGCAGAAGTATGCCTCCGGCCAGCACCAGGAGGAACATGAGCAAGTCAAAGCTCCCGTCGTGGTAGGCCACGGCTCCTCCGATCAGAACTGGCACTACCGCTCCGTGTAGTGTCCACGGTCTGAAGACGTTGTACCATCCGGCTTTAACCGGCTTTACACCTGCCATGCGTTACCCCATAGTATTTTGGTATTTAACGGTGCAATATTGAAGAAAATTAAATTTTTAATGATTATCGTTAAATTTAAAATGAAAAACATTAATGGGGTGCCCATGTCCGCGATAACGCTCCTCAAGAGCAGCGCATTCATGATGACACTGGCTCTGGTCGTCGCGCTGGCGACGAATTTCGGAGGCGTGTTCCCTGGAGGGGTGCTGACCGCCGACGTGCGTTCGAATCTGACAGTCATCACTCTCGCAGTGATGCTGACCGTGTCCCTTTCCAGGATTCCTTACGAGAACCTGAATCCTCTGACACACAAGAGATCCGTTCTCAGGGCTGTGATCCTGGGTCTCGTCGTTTCTTCGATCATCCCTCTCGCCGGGTATTTCCTTCTGAAGGACACCGAGTTCGGCGCTCAGGCCATGGGTCTGGTGTTCATCGCCGCTACGCCTTTCGCCGCTTCCGTAGGTCCCCTCTCGTACATCCTCAACGGGGACATGGAGCATGCGATGAGAGGCACCATAGTGGTCTACGTGATCGCTCTGGCTTGGATCCCGTTCATCGTCTGGCTCGCCCTCGGTGAGCTCGTCGACATGACCAACGTGGTCGTCACTGTCATCGAGCTCATAGCCGTCCCGCTGGTGGTGTCCAGGCTCCTGACCAAGGTTAAGATGAACAAGGACTACATGGCGGTGTTCCTGAACTGCTGCATCTTCTTCCTGGTGTGGCTCTCCGTCGGTTCCACCAAGTTCGCCGGAGACGCCTGGATCTTCATAGCGTTCCTGCTGATCGCCGCCCTCAGGTCCTTCGGGCTCGGGATCGGCGTGGAGGTCGTCGAGAAGAAGGCAGGGATCCACTGGTCCCAGAGGGTCACCGACATCCTGATGACGTCCTACAAGAACAAGGGAATAGCGATTGCGACCTGCATGGCCGTCCTCGGACCCACCGGGCTCGCTCCCGTGGCGATGGTGGCCATCGCGACCTCCATAGTCGTAGAGGTCCTCTGGGTCGCGTTCATGGACTCCGTCCTGTTCGGAAGGAAGAGGATGGAGAAGGAATTGGCTTCAGAGGCTTGAAGGGGGGTCTTCCCCCTCCTCGTCCTCGACATACTCCAGGATGTCTCCCGGCTGGCATCCCAGAGCCTTGCAAATGCCGTTCAGAGTGGAGAACCTGATGGCGCTTATCTTGCCGGTCTTTATGTTGGAAAGGTTGACGTTCGATATTCCGACTTTTTCAGCGAGCTGATTGAGGGACATCTTCCTGTCCGCCATCACCCTATCCAGCCTGAGGATTATCGTCATGTCCGCCTCACAGCGTCTCGTCGGATTCCTTCTGCAGGACGCTTCCGTAGCGGAACGCCAACGCGAGGCAGTAGATCACCACGCCGACCAGGATCGATCCGAAGAAGAGGAACATGGCTATCGTCAGGCTCTCGCGGGCTATCCAGTCTACCACGGCGAACAGGACTGAGAAGATCAGGTACGTCTTCGAAAGGAACCTCATCGCATCCACGTTCTCGGTGTTGAACGGGCTGTGCTCCCTCTCGATGGCCTTCATGAACCTGTAGATGACCACCACGGTGACGAGCCCGAGGGACAGGATCATCAGCATCTCGACGACGGCGGCGATTCCGGAGGCAGCGGTCACGTTGTCCGCTCCCACCCAAGTCGAGAGCAGGTCGGAGAAGCCTCCGTCCCCCATCGCGGTTCCTGCGGACAAGACGAGCGTGAATCCGATGAGCGCGGCCAGAACGACGGCTCCTACGAGCATGACCGCGGATGCGTAATGGCAGATCTTCTTCAGGGTGTTCAGGTTTCCTTTCATGGCTTCCCCCGGTGGTAAGGCAGGGCCGTCGGTATCGACGACCCATGCTCGTTTACACCAGGTGGAGTATAAGCCTTCCCTTCCCTTCAGCGTTCTGGTGCTGTCCGACCTGGAGGGCCTCCTCGATGACCTGTGTGCATGAAGTCGATATCACGCGGTCCCTGCGGTTCATGCGGAGCTCCTTCACGGTGATGTCGAAGGAGTCCTTCATGTTGAGGTAGTGGAAGTGCTGCAGGCCGACGGTGAAGACCTGGTCGTCCTTGACAGGTTCGCCTTCGAAATTGAACTTCAGGAAGGAGTGGGTGGCCTGGTCGTACTCTATCTCCAAGCCCTTGGAGTACTGGTAGAACTCGCTGTGGGCGCCTTCCCACACCTCGTCCCTGAGGGTGTGCATCACCATGTGCTTGATCTGCTCTCCGGTGGCGTACACCATGTGGACGGCGTCGTCGTAAGGGAAGCATTCGTTGAGGTCCCCCTTGGTCACGACGGGTCCGAGCCGCTCGTTGCGTATGCTTCCGGATCCGAGGAAGAACATGTCGACTCCCAGGGCGTCCTTGAGCACGTCGCTGAACAGGTCTCCCAGCTCTGTCTCCCTTATCCTCGTGGGGTGGGTGAGCTGCCTCACGAACTTCGTGATTATCTTTCCGTACTTCTCGTCCGTACGGGACTTGTAGGTTCCGAGGATCTCCTCCATAGCGGGGTCCCTTGGGCAGTTATCCTCGGTTATGGGTATGCACTGCCACTTGTACGAATCGATGCAGTTGTCGTCGGTGTTGATGAGGATGTCGAAGCGTCCCACCTGGTCCGTTCCGATTCCGACCTGGACGATGGGTATGTTGTTCACCACGCAGGGCTCGCTGAGAAGGGTGTGTGAATGACCTCCGATGATGACGTCCACTCCCCAAGCGGGGTCCAGGAGGGCCGCGAGCTTCTTGTCCTCCTCGAACCCGATATGGGTGAGCAGGACCGTGAAGTCGATGTCCACGGCGTTGTACGTGTTGCATATCTTTCCGATCTCGTTGGCGGCGTCCTCGACGTTCACGAACGTTCCTATCAGACCGTCGGTCTTGCACTGGGCAAGGACGGCCTCCGTCAGGATTCCGATGAACAGGATCTTCATCCCGTCGATCTGCATCACATGGCAGGGCTCGAACAGACGTGCGTTGTTGGTGGTGATGTGCAGATTGGCGTTGATGATAGGGAACTCGGCGCACTTCTCCAGGAACAGGAGATGGGCCACTCCGTAGTCGACCTCGTGGTTCCCCACGGTGACTATGTCGGGTCCCAGGAGGTTCATGATCTCGATGGTGGAGATCCCCTGGTATTCGGAATCGATGATGGATCCCCTGAACATGTCTCCGGCGATGGCGTAGATGACGTTCTTGTCCTCCTGTCTCACCTTGTTGATGTATCCGGACAAAAGGGACACTCCTCCTACGAGCTTCTCGTCCACGTTCTCCGCCATGAAGTCTCCATGCATGTCGTTGGAATGCAGCAATGTTATCTTCTTCAAATTGGCCATGGTCCTGTCTCCTTGCTGAATGCGCTCATTGGTTCCCGATTCTTGGAAGGCGCGAGCATAGTATGGATTGAAGGGGTTTTAACGGTTATTCATTCCAGTTTTCGATCTGATTCCCGTCCTCGATCTTTATAAGTCGCCCCTTATCCCGCTGGCCCTCTTCGACGACTTCGCTTTGTAAAAATGATACTTATCTGGACAAAGTGAATTGTCCGAGAGTAACATATAAAAATTTGTCCGTCCGTACCCATCCAAGTTAGCATGGAAGGCCATTACTCCAAGTGTCTTTTGCGTTCCATCCTTGCCGGCATGTGCATTGGCATCGGCGGCTGCGTCTACATAGGATGCGAGGTCAAGTGGGTCGGAGCGATCCTTTTTGCCATCGGTCTATTCACGATCCTGACCTATAAGCTCGACCTTTACACCGGAAAGGTGGGGTACGCGGTCGATAATCCGCCTTCCTACATCGTGGACCTGCTGGTCATCATAGTCGGGAACTTCATCGGGACTCTGATCCTAGGCATCATGATGCCTTTGTCCGGCGCGGAGGTGCTGGTGGAAAAGAAGCTCGAGAGCTTCCTGTTCTTCCCTGTGCTTTTCAAAGGGATGCTGTGCGGTATCCTGATGTTCATCGCCGCGGACACTTTCAAGAAGGGCAAGGGCCCCCTGGCGACCTTCATCTGCGTCCCCGTGTTCATCTTGGCTGGGTTCGAGCACAGCATAGCCGACATGTTCTACTTCTGCTCCGCAGGAGTCTACACGCTGGATTCCCTGGCTTTCATAATAGTGGTCATCGTAGGGAACGCGATAGGCGGAATCCTGATCCCGTTCTGCGCGAAGTACATGTACGAGGAGAAGCCGACGGCGTCATGATCGGAGGAGACGGCCTATGGACCTGAGGTGCCCGTACACCAGCTCCCCCTTCTCCGTCAGTACGAACCTCATGCGGCCCTTCCCGGGCATTTCGGATGAGATGAGCTCCTCATCTTCCAGCCTTCTCAGCATCGCCGATGCGGAAGGCTCTTCGGAATATCCCTGGAAGATGTCCAGCTTGGTGCAGCTCTCGTGCTCAGCGATGAACATGAGCAGCCCTACAGCATGCTTGGACTCGAAGAATCTGGCGCGGTTGACGTTTTCGTCCTCTTGAGGCACGCATCAGGAATGGGCATCGCGATAATCATCTTTTCGAACGTGCGGGATGATCGCAGGATATCGGCCTGGGATTCCCTCCGACCTTCTGGATGAACATGACAAAGATGAGATCAGAGGCCGAAGGGCTTTTTCACGCATGTCACGACCAGTCTGGGCGAGGTGTTGTGACCAGGGATGTCGCGGACAGGTCTAAGGTCTGGCGCCGGATTGACATCGCATCGGGAAAGAAATGCGACGAGCCGTCACGAAGAGAGAAATTGAAAGGAAAAGAAAAGTGAGTGGTCCCAATGAGATTTGAACTCATGACCTTCCGGTTATCAGCCGGACGCTCGAACCGTGCTAAGCTATGGGACCGACAAAACCCTCCATAGATTCGTTGTATATAACCATTGCTATGATGTGACACGCGCATCGATTAGCCAGCAATATGGCGCCGCCAGCATATGGATAGATGATGGCAAAACCAATGCTCCCCCTCATCGGATCGATGCTGGCTTCGACGATGTCGGTCTGTGCATGCCCTTGTTCGCTTGTTTCTGCGTTAGCATTTTAACAAATGAAACTGTTATTTCCCACGAGGTTTTCAAATGGGACTTTTCGACAACATTGGAAAAGCCGTGAACAACATGGCTAAATCTGTCACAGATTCTGCCAAGACGCCTAAAACCGTGGATGTGGTGTTCTCCAGCCTCCCGGAGACGTACGAGGAATTCATAGCTATGCCCCAGGCCGCCCTGTCCACTCCTTACGACACCGCTGCCATGACCATTCTGGCATTCTGCTTCTTCCCTCAGGACAAGGAGCTGTGCTACAAGATGATCCAGTATCTCAAGGGACCCACCGACCTGAGCGATTATCAGAGGTCTTTCATCAAGGACCGCTTCATGGACCAGGACTACGTCCCCCGCTCGTACTTCAAGGGAGCTACTCCTGCTAACGACTACCTTCCCAGCCAGCCCTACACCATCACCATCTCCACCAATCCCCACTCCTTCGACAACGAGGGCTACGTGAGGGTATGGATCAACTCCGGAGGAGCCGACAGCCCCAGGCAGATCGACCTCAGGAAGGCGAAGGACGAAAAGTGGTACCTGTGGGAGCAGTACGTCCTCGTAGGGATCCGCAAGCCCGAGAGCCAGAACCCCTGGGCCTGAAACAGATCAAGGGCTTCGGCCCTTCCTTTTCTCTTTTCACCCGTCTTCCCCATCAACTACATTATAAACGTTCTCGAGAATCACCCAGCATGGAAACGTCGTTCAGGGAATCCCGCCCGATACTTCCGAAGAAGCTGTTCCTCGTGCTCACAGCCGTGCTGCTGTCCACTCTGGTGTTCATGGCTTGCATGGTCCTGATCTTCCACTCGGACATGCCTGCGTGGAGCCTTCCGGTGACCGCGATCCTGTTCATGGTCATCATACTGTTCTGCTCTCTGACGAAGCTCACCGTGGAATGCACCGGCGAAGCCGTCAGCATCCGCTACATCGTCAGGAAGGTCGTCATCCCCTACAAGGAGATCATCGACAAGAAGTGGGGCGAGCTCGGAGAGATAAGGAACTACGGCTCGTGGAATCTGAAGGGCGTCAGCCACAAGACGTACTCGGTCATCGGGGACGACTACGGCGTCGCACTGAAGCTTCTGGGGAAGAGGGTCGTCGTGGTCTCCAGCCAGGAGGCCGAGAAGCTGTTCAAGACGATTCTTGTCGAGAAGAAGGAGGAATGAGAATGCAGCTGGCATTTCATTGGGTGAGGGTGCAGGTGTTCTGCTACGCCACCGAGAGGCAGGAGCTCCTGGAGGAGACCCTGGCGGAGTTGCTCGGCACGGACGAGTTCACCGAGGACGTCTCGGAAGGGGAGCACGGGGACACCATGCTCATCCTGGAGGCCCGCCTGACCAAGCAGAGAGAGTACAACGCTCTGTTCAGGAAGCTCGGATCCGACATCCGCGAATGGATAAAGGAGGATGTCGAGAACCGCGTGGACGAGGACTGCGTCTTCTACATGCGCCTGGACAAGCAGAAGGCTGTCCGGGGAGAATACGAGGTCGCCCATCACGGCGACGTGATCTCGATAACCGGGAAGATCCAATCCCATCCTGCAAGGAAGGACGTGGCCGAAGCCAACATCGTCGCCTTCCTCGATTCTCTGGAAGATCACTCGGGCTCTTCGTGAGCCCCTTCTTCCTTCCTGAAGACCGCTTCCACGACCCTGCGTCCCTTCACGCTCTTGACGGTGATGTCGACGTGGGGTATGGAGACGCGGTCTCCGCGGGCGGGTCCTCTGCCCAGCTTGTAGCAGATGAATCCGTTGACGGAGTAGTCCTCGTACTCCTCGGGGTCGAACGGGACCTCCATCTTCTCCATGACGTCGTAGATGTTGGCCGTTCCTTTGACGATGAACGTTCCGTCGGAACCTGCGGACACGTCGTGCTGGACCTCGTCGCTCTCGTCCCAGATCTCCCCGACGAGCTCCTCCAGGAGGTCCTCCATGGTGACTATCCCCATGGTTCCTCCGTAGGAGTCGAGAACGACCGCCATGTGGATCTTGGACTTCTGGAAGTCAGCCAGGAGGTTCGCTATGCTCGCGGTCTCGGGGACGCTCTTGATGGGCCTGACGATGTCCTTTATCGCAGGCATAGTACCCTTGAACTGGTCGGCGTAGAACTCCTTGGCGTAGATGATTCCGACTATGTTGTCGATGTTCTTGCTGTAAGCCGGGAGCCTGGAGTATCCGGTGCGGACGAAGACCTCTCCGACCTCTTCGGGGGTCATCTCGATGTCGACGGCCTCTACGTCCATCCTGGGGATGTACACTTCGGACACCTGGATGTCGTCGAACCTGATAGCCGACTTGATGAGCTCGCTCTCCCTCTTCTCGAGAACTCCCTCGTCCTCGATCTCGTCGATCATGACCTCGAGCTCGTCCTCTGTGAGGGTGGCGTCCTCCTCCCCCTTCGATATCGCCGCGGTCATCTTCCCGAAGAACCAGGAGATGGGGCTGAAGATGACCTCCAGAACGCGGATGATGCCGCAGATCCTGAGGCATACCTTCTCTGGCTTGCGCTTGGCAATCGACTTGGGGATGATCTCTCCGAATATCAGGACCAGAACGGTCATGACGACCGTGGAAGCCACCGCTCCCGTCTCCGCGCCAAGAAGGATGGCGAAGAACAAGGTAGCTATGGAGGTGCCGGCGATGTTGACCAGGTTGTTCCCTATCAGGACCGTGGTCAGGAGCTTGTCGTAGTTGTCGAGGATCCTGATGACCTTGTCAGCCCTGGCATCGCCGTCCTGGGCCATCTTCTTGAGCCTGATCGGGTTGGCGCTTGTGAATGCGGTCTCCGACATCGAGAAGAACGATGAGCAGACTATAAGCAGAGCGATTACGACGGCATAGATGAGCGTCATGTCCATTATAGGTGCACGCATCCCGTCGGAGTGTCACTATTGTTCAATTGAATTCCAACCTTCTGATGATACATACGGGTCCGAATATATTTTTTTTGTAGAGTTCTCTGAACAATATCGAACCATCGTGTCGTTCAGACCAATAGTTTAAAATGAATGAGCGGTCGTTAGCGATTTCAGATTACCATGCCTGCGACCGAGATTAAGTATGAGGTGGTTGAGCAGATTGCCGTTCTATCCGAGAACTCCAAAGGATGGACCAAGGAACTGAACCTCATCAGTTGGAACGACAAGGACCCTAAGTACGACATCAGAGACTGGTCGCCTGACCGCAAGATGAGGAAGGGCGTCACCCTCACCGAGGAGGAAGCCCGCGTCCTCATGAAAGCTCTCGAGACCAGAGGGCTCTGATCCTTTTCGGAGGCCGATCGTTGACCGTGTCGAGGGAGGATTATCTGGATCGCTTCCTCGATGCGGTCGACTCGGTCGAATCCGGCAACCGCGGAGCCATATCCGAGGACAGATGGCTCGTGGAAAACTACCAAGGCTCTTTTCTTCCTGTTGTCAGGATCTACATCGAGAACGGCGAGGAAGCCGTCTCGGCCGAGACCGTCCTCCTGCTCGCTTCCGCCAGAGAGCGCGCTGTATACCCGCTTGTGAGGGACCTTTCCAAGAGGGGAAGGGACTCCGTCCGCATGGCCTGCACGGGTTACATCAAGACCATGGAGGACGACGACGAGCTCATCCCCAAGCTGTTCGACAGAATAGAGCATTCGGACGGCCACGAGTTCGACGCCGCTGCCGCGAAGCTCGCCAAGATCGCCCGTTCGGAGGACATGGCCCGCGTCAGGCGCACCTACGGCCAAGTCCAAGGCCCTATGCGGATGAGGATGAAGGAGGTCATCGAGAGGATCATCCTCCGCAATCCGTCCATGGAGGACATGAGGGTGTTCTACCTCTCGGTCCCGGTGTCTCCGGACGAGAAGGCTTTCGACAGGTTCCTCACGAGGTCCACGGAGTACCTCGACGTGCGTTACCGTTCCTCCGTCTATCCGAAGAGTACGGTCTACATGTCCGCCTACAATAACGTCATAGACGCTCTGATGAAGATGAGGAAGCGCCTGTACAACGAATCCGACAACCTTCAGTACTACGACCTGGATAAAACGGACCGTTTCGATGAGCTGAGCGAGCTTGTGGAATGGGCATCCGACGATTTGTCCAAGAAGACCCTGTTGCGCGACGGCTGAATAAGATTTGTCGGCAACGGTCGAAATAGATTGATTTATTATATCAGGAAAAGGATTCGCCACTTAGGCGTTCAAGTACTCTTCCGTCTCTCGCTCAGGGTGTGGGAGTTTATAAGAATACCAAGAGTTGAGAAAAATGGCATACGGCGGAGGATTCAGAGGCGGCGACAGGAGGGAACCCAGGGAACCCAGGGAACTCTTCAAAGCGACCTGCTCCGATTGCGGAAAAGAGTGCGAAGTTCCCTTCAAGCCTACCGAGGGAAGGCCTGTCTACTGCAGAGACTGCTTCAGAAAGCACCAGCCTGCAGACGGCGGAAGAAGGGGAGACAGGGACAGATCCAGATTCTGAACCTGAAAGCGACGGCATGTCCGTCGCACCCTATAAACCAGTTATTTTTTTCTGTGATTTTTGTCAGAGAACGGTCATTCGCGTTTCTTGTGACGCATGACCGATGTCTGCAGATCGTATAGCCTGAAGAATCTGGAAAAGGAGAAACCGATGAGAAGGAGGCTGACTCCGATCACCAGCATTATTATTCCGGGGACCTTGTATCCCAGAAGGGTAGCCGCCAATCCTATGACGGCAAGAACGGCTCCGATTCCCAGGAGCCATTTGGAAAGGCGGACCCCGCTCGCGAAGTCCATCAGACGACCCGCGCGCCGGTCATGTTGCCAATTCCCTCGTCCCATATCTCGAGGACTTCGAAAATCCATACGGCATCTACGGTCAGATGCATCTTCTCCAGGGATTTCTCCATCCTTTCGAAAACAGGCCCCTCTTCCACGCGTTCGAGCGCCTTCACCTTCAAGGAATATGCCTCGCGGCCCTTCCAGACGAGGATCTCCGCGACAGGGTTGTGGACGAGGTTCTCCGCGGTGCGGTACATGTAGGCCTCTGCAGCGGCTATCATGTTGGGCGCCGTGGCCATGAGGCTTCCGCACACTATCAGGTGGGGCTCTCCCTTCAAGTTGACGGTCGAGAGGACTTTATTGGTGTCCGGGTGGACAACCATCCTCATTACAGGTTCAGGCATGTCTACCATTTCGTTCACCTTTTACTGAATCAGTTGTCGTTCTTGCTCTTCCTGTTCGCTGCGACGAGAACCACCAGGTATATCGCGGCGGCGATGAGGAACGGAATGAAGTGATCCAAAGCTACTTCCATGAGGTCTGGAAGGCGATAGTGTTATTTAATCTCTGACTACGGAATCCAGGACATCCGGATGCGGTCCAGCATCCGTTCCGTTCGTACGGCCGTCGGGCGCGTCCCTTTCTTTCCAGAAGGGACAAGCGACGGTCTCACTCCTCGGGGCTCAGCTTGGTGATGGGGCTCAGAGGAACCAGGTGCTGGACCACGAATTTCAGCTTTCCGTCATCGTAGTAAGGCACAGCGCTGCAGTCGCACAGGACTCCGGTCTTGGGGATGATCCTGCGTCTGATGGCGTTGGTGGGGGCGCCCGAGACTACCTTTATGGTGCAGTCGCTGCAGGCGGTGGAGTTCCCGAACAGCGCATGGCACTTGGTGCCGATCACGCTCTCCAGGGAGCGTCCGAACGCCTTTTCGGCGGCGCGGTTCATCCAGACTATGGTGTGCTCCGAGTCATGGATGATTATGATGTCGTCTACCATGTCGAGAATCATGTTCATGAGCTTTTCAGTGTAGATCTCCTGCTTGTCCCTCGCCATAATTATGAATCTGTTTGCAGGGATATAAACAAACACATCCGCTGGATGAAAGACATGGTCAATGTTTTTCTATAAACCCGATGATGGAGTGCTATGAACGCCATCTCCGTCAAGGATCTGAGGAAATCGTACGGCGACAGCCTGGCCGTGGACGGAGTCTCGTTCGATGTTCCGGAAGGGTCCTTCTTCGCTCTCCTCGGTCCGAACGGCGCTGGGAAGTCCACCACCATCTCGGTGATCTGCTCAATAGCCGGATGCGATTCGGGTTCCGTCTCGGTCTTCGGTAAGGAGGTCTCGGACCCTTCTGTCAGGACCGACATAGGCGTCGTGTTCCAGGACCCGATGATGGACCGTCTGTTGACAGTCAGGGAGAACCTGGAGGTCCGCGGCGGCATGTATGGGCTTTCCAAGGAAGGGCTCAGGTCAGCCGTGGAGAAGGCGATGTCGGTGACAGGATGCGACGAGTTCAGCGACCGGCCGTACGGCAAGCTGTCGGGAGGTCAGAGGCGCAGGGCGGACATAGCCAGGGCTCTGGTGCACAGCCCCCGCCTGATCATCCTGGACGAGCCCACGTCCGGCCTGGACCCGCAGTCCCGCCGCATGATCTGGGACACCGTCATGGGGCTGAACAGGACCGAAGGCCTGACCGTTCTGCTGACGACGCATTACCTCGAGGAGGCTGCCGGAGCGGACGACGTGGTCATCATAGACCATGGACGCATAGCCGCGCACGGGACCCCTTCGGAGATAAGGGAGAGGCATTCCCAGGACAGGCTGGTCATCGTGCCATCCGACAAGGGGGCCCTCCTGTCCGTCCTTGACGGCCTGGGCGTATCGTATTCGTCCGTCCAGTCGACCGTCGAGGTTCTGCTTTCCCGCACAGTCGATGCCATCCCGATCCTGGAGGCCGCGGAGAGCCACATCTCTTCCTTCGAGGTACGCATGGGGACGCTGGACGACGCTTTCCTGAGGATAACCGGAGGGGAGGAAGAATGAGCGGAGTCTCATCCTTGGTCAAGAGGAATGTCATCTGCTTCTTCCGCGACAGGTCGTCGGTGGCTTTCTCGCTGATGGCCGTCATGATAATGATCATCCTCTACCTGCTGTTCCTCCGCAACACCCTGCTGGAGTCCAACCCTGGAGAGGGCATGGACAGCATGATGGACGCCTGGGTGATGGCCGGGATCATCGCGATCATCCCTGTGACGGCTTCTGCCGGGTGTCTTCAGGTGATGGTCGAGGACAGGGCCAACGGCAGGATCCGCGATATACTGGTGACCCCTATGAGCTCGGTCCAGATAGCTTCCGGACACATCGTCAGCACATTCCTGGTCAGCCTGATAATGAGCCTGATCGCCCTCGTGATCTGCCTGGCGTGCCTGTTCGCCACCGGATGCCCGATGTCCGCAGAAGGGTTGTTGGCTTCTGTCGTGCTGATGCTGCCCTCGTCCCTTTCCGGAGCCATCATCATCTATGCCATCGCGTCGTTCATCCGCAGCGCGGGCGCGTTCACGGGTTTCTTCACGGTCGTGAGCGTCGTGATCGGGTTCCTCGCCGGGATCTACATGCCGATGGGCACCATGCCGGAGGCGATGCGCGTCATAGGGACTCTGCTTCCCGCGACCCAGATGGCATCCCTGTTCCGCAATTCCATGGCAGGGGAGGCTCTGGACCAAGCCTTCGTAGGCGCTCCCGCAGAAGCGCTCGACGAATTCCGCACGGATATGGGGTTCGATCTCTCGATTTTCGGATTCGATTTCGATTTCGTTTCGTCATTGTGCTATGTCGTTGCGGTTTCCGCAGTTTTCTTCATCATTGCCGCCGTCGGAATGAGGAGAAGACGACGATATCAGTGGATGAAACTACGAAGTCTGGTATTGGCCTCTAGAATAGGATTTTTTATACCAGCGTGATGATTAGGGACGCCAATGTGTTACGATGTCGTCATCATAGGAGCAGGACCTGCTGGTCTGACTGCCGGCATATATGCCAGGTCGAAGATGATGAAGACCCTTATTCTCGATTCCGGACGCGTCGGAGGACAGCTGGTCAGCCTGTACCCCGAGAAAGGTATCCACAACTATCCTGGGTTCGAGACCGTTCAGGCCAGGAAGCTCTCTGACAAGCTCTACGCCCAGGCGGAATCCATGGAATGCGTCATCAAAGAGAACGAGAAGGTCGAAGACATCGAGAACGGAGACCAGGAGCTCCTGGTCAAGACTGTCAAGGAGACCTATCACGCCAAATCCGTCGTCGTCGCCATCGGAATGGGCAGTTTCAAGCCCAGAAAGATGGGATGCCCCGGCGAGGACGAGCTTTTCGGAAAGGGCGTGACCTATCTGCTCCCTTCGAAGGAGAAGCTGGTCGGAAAGAAGGTCACCATGTTCGGCGGAGGCAACAGCGCGATCGACATGGCTCTGGTTGCCGACACCGTCACCGATACGACCATAGTCCACCGCAGGGCGGACTTCAGGGCGGACGAAGGGACCGTCAAGCAGCTGGAGAACAGCGGCGTCAGGCAGGTCATGTCGGCTAATCTGCTGTCCATCAACGGAACCGACAAGGTCGAGTCTGTGACCGTTTCCCAGGACGGCAAGGAGATGGTCATCCCCACCGACCTGGCGGTCATCAACATCGGGATCTCCGCGGATTTGGAGGATCTCAAGCGCTGGAACCTCGAGCTCAACGACGACGGCCTCGTGAAGGTCGGTTTCGACATGAGCACCAGCCGCCCTGGCATATTCGCTTGCGGAGACGTCGTCTCGTACCCCGGCAAGTTCAAGCAGATAACGACCGCCTGCGGAGAGGCCACCACGGCCATCCTGATGGCGCACAAGTTCGTCAAGAAGCCCTACTGGGCCTGAGACGCCTGTTCGTTATTCTGTTATACGTCCGACGCCATCAAGGCGCATGGACCAGAGGATGCCCGACCGTTTCGCGGCGGAAGCCTTCACCTATGAGCGCGGGGGCTTCCGCGAAGGATACGTCATAGCCGAAGGAGGGGTAATCGTCGAGGAGGACGAAGGGCCCTGCCCCGAGCGCACGGACATCCAGCTGGCGCTTTTTCCGGACGTGGTGAACGCCCACACCCATTGCGCCGACTACGGCCTGAAGGTCCCCGCAGGGATGTCCCTGGAGGACCTCGTGGCCCCGCCGGACGGCTTGAAGCACAGGTATCTCCGCGACACGCCAGGGGAGGTGCTTTCAGAGAACATGAGGCGCTTCGGAGAGGCTTCAGCGTCGCACGGGAGCTCCGCATTCGTGGATTTCAGGGAGAACGGCGCGGAAGGATGCCGTCTCCTGCGGGAGGCCTGTCCTGACGCGGTCATCCTGGGACGCCCGGTCTCTCCGGAGTTCGATCCCGGGGAGATTGAGGAGATCCTGCGGTATGCTGACGGGATAGGCATCTCCAGCGTATCGGACATGCCTTCGGGATACATCGAGGACGTCGCCGACATGGTTCGCGACAGAAGGGCGCTTTTCGCCATCCACGTGAGCGAGCGCGTCCGCGAGGATATGGACCTCGTCCTCTCCTTGGACCCCACCTTCGTCGTTCATATGTGCGAGGCCGAGGACTCCGACATACTGAAATGCGCCGAGGCCGAGGTCCCGATAGTGGTCTGTCCCGGGTCGAACATGTATTTCGGGAAGGTCCCTCCGCTCTCCCGCATCGTTGATATGGGAGCCGACATGGCGTTGGGTACCGATAACGGTATGCTGCGCGAACCCGACATGATTGCGGAATCTTCCCTATTTATCGACATAATGGATAGACAGGAGGGGGATTCGGCCTCGGTTTTCGATACATTTTTCACATTAAGTAGAAAGATATTAAATCGGAATATAGGGTTAGGCAGAGATATACAGAGACGCTACATGGCGGTGCCGTTCGAAGGAGAGCCTCTGCCCGAGAACATCTTCCGGCCGGGGTCGTCAGGCATGTCTCTGACAAAGAGAATCGGAAGTGAACGAAGATGGAGTTCAAGAACATACTTGTGCCCACTGACGGAAGCGAGTACACCAAGACCGCCATCAAGGCGGCTGTCGAGTTTGCGAAGACCGTGGGAGGAAAGATCACCGCCCTCTACGTCCTGGATCAGACCATGATTTCCAATATGCCCATGGACGCGGCTGTCAGGAACGTCTACGACGCCCTGGCCACCGAGGGAAAGGAAGCCGTCGACGTCGTCAAGCATATGGCGGAGGAGGCTGGAGTCCCTGTCGAGATCTCCGTCAAGGAAGGGTCCCCGGTCAAGGTCATCCTGGAGGAATCCCCCAAGTACGACATGATCATCATGGGAACCCTAGGAAGGACCGGAATGTCCAAGCTTCTGATGGGAAGCGTCGCCGAAAGGGTCGTCAGGGCTTCTTCTTGCCCTGTCCTGGTAGTCAGGGCTTCAGAGGCGGGGAACTGATTTGATCGGCAAGACAGTTGCAGACGTGATGACGCCTGCCCCTATCGTGGTCGAGGTCCCCGGATCCCGCAACAACGCCATCAACCTGATGGTCAGGAACGGCCTCACAGGACTTCCCGTGGTCCGCTCCAGCGACGGCAGCCTCATCGGCGTGGTCTCCAGGAGGGACATATTCCGCAACTTCGAGGAGGACCAGCTCTCGCTCATCATGAAGAAGGGATGCATCACCATCTCTTCCGACGCTCCTGTAGAGGAGGCAGCCAAGATATTCAGCGAGAAGAGGATCCACAGGCTCCCCGTCGTCGAGGGGTCGTCCCTCGTGGGCATAGTCACCCCTACCGACCTCCTCCGCATCGTCAAGGACCTGAAGACCAAGCTGGTGGCCGAGGACATCATCCGGACCATCTGCGTCACCGCCTACGAGGAGGAGCCTCTCTCGTACACCGTCGCGGCCATGAGGATCAGCGATGTCACCGCCGTCCCCGTCCTCGACGCCCACGGAAGGCTCACCGGGATTCTGACGGACCGTGACCTGTTCAGCGACCAGATGAAGGATCCCGAGACCCTCAAGTCCCTGGGACTCGACGTCGGCGACTACGCCGGATACAGGAACGTCCTCCCTCTGTTCTACTCGGTCAGCGAGGAGTACTTCGACGACCGCAAGGTAAAGGACTTCATGGTCCCCAATCCCCACACCGTCTTCAAGAGGACCAACGTGGCGGAGGTCGCGAAGATAATGCTGAATAACGATTTCGGTCAGATTCCCGTTCGCGGAACCAAGGACGAGCTCGTCGGCATGATATATGACGTCGACGTTCTGTGCGCGATCACAGGTAATAACAATGACTGATATCAACAGCAACGACCTCATGTCCCTGTGCAAACGCAGGGGTTTCATCTGGCCTTCCTTCGAGCTCTACGGAGGCGTAGCCGGAATGTACGACTACGGCCCTCTGGGATGCGCTCTCAGGAACAACATCGTCGAGATGTGGAGGTCGATATACAAGGGAAGGGAGGGTTTCGTAGAGATCGACTCCGAGACCGTCAATCCCCGCGAGGTGCTGGCCGCTTCCGGTCACGTCGAGAACTTCGCAGACTTCATCACCTACTGCAAGCAGTGCAACGCCCCCTACAGGGCCGACCATATGGTCAAGGGATTCTACGAGAACCCCGACATCCTCACCCCCAAGGAGCTCGAGGAGGCGTTCGTTAAGCACAACATAAGGTGCCCCGCGTGCGGAGGAGAGCTCGGAGAGGTCGGGGAGTTCAACTTGATGTTCAGGACCAACATCGGACCCGGGTCCGCCCGCGTCGGATACCTCAGGCCCGAGACCGCCCAGGGGATCTTCGTCAACTACCAGAACCTGTACAGGTACAACAGGGAGAAGCTCCCCATGGGAGTCATTCAGACCGGCAGGAGCTACAGGAACGAGATCGCTCCCCGCCAGGGGATGATCCGCATGAGGGAGTTCAACCAGATGGAGGTCGAGCTCTTCGTGGACCCCGAGGACAAGGACTGGGCCAAGTTCCCCGAGATAGAGAACGAGACCCTGGACCTGATCCCTAACACCACCCTCGAGCTCACCACCATGACCGTGAAGGAGGCGGTGGAGAAGGGAGTCATCGCCAATCGCGTTCTGGCCTATTTCGTATACACCACCAAGCAGCTCCTCACCTCCCTCGGGATCGACGCCAAGAGGCTCAGGTTCAGAGAGCACGAGAAGGACGAGATGGCCCACTACGCCGCCGACTGCTGGGACGCCGAGGTCCTCCTGTCATACGGGTGGACGGAGATCGTCGGTATCGCGGACAGGGGGTCCTGGGACCTCTCCAGGCACGCCCAGTTCTCCGGAGCCGACCTCACCCACCTGAAGAGGTTCGACGAGCCCCGCGAGATGGAGGTCGAGAAGATCGCCGCCAAGCACAAGGCGCTCGGACCCGCCTTCAAGGGAAAGGCCAAGGCCATCGCCGCAGCCATGGAGTCCATGACCCCATCCGACGTGAAGGACGGCAAGCTCGCGGTCAAGGTCGACGGAGAGGAGATAACCCTCACCGAGGAGTACTTCGAGGTCGTCAAGAGGGTCGAGAAGGTCGCCGGAGTCCGCGTGGTCCCTCACGTCATCGAGCCCTCCCACGGACTGGACAGGATATTCTATTCCGTCCTCGAGCACGCCTACGATTCCAAGGACGACTACACCGTCCTCAGGTTCGCGCCCGCTGTGGCCCCCATAAAGGTCGGTATCTTCCCTCTGATGGAGAAGGACGGCCTCGACGACAAGGCGAAGGAGATCTACGAGAAGGTCCACACCCACAGGATGGAGGCCTACTATGACGGCTCCGGGACCATCGGGAAGAGGTACGCCCGCATGGACGAGGTCGGAACCCCCTGGTGCATAACCGTGGACTACCAGACCCTCCAGGACGGGACCGTCACGATAAGGGACAGGGACACCACCGACCAGAAGCGCATCCCCGCAGACTCCGCATCCGCGGTTCTCGAGGAACTCCTGGCAGGCAGATCGTTCTCATCCCTTTGAGTATATAATGCCTTTCAAAAGGATGCGATGCTGGCTTGGTTAGATCCAGCATCCATCCGACCTTTTTCATCCATCTGGTTGCATTTCATCCACTGAGGCATGCAGCCCTATAGCCAATTTCGGCAAGTATTATATGTCCATCTCTCCGATTTATTCCATCGAGGTGTAAAGACATGGCTGTAAAGGACCTAGAAGATCTGAAGAAGCTTTCTATGCTCAGGTCGCAGATCGACGGCATATCCGTCGACAGGATCATGTCCGAGGATTTCCCTGTGGTCTCTTCCGAAGACCGCATCGCGGACGTCCTCGCCGTGATGAAGGAGACGAGGTACCAGGATGTGCCCGTCGTCGACCAGGGCGAATTCGTGGGGATGGTGAGCTATTCGTCCATCCTCAGAAAGAAGAGCGTATCTTTGGATGCCAAGGTCAAGAGCCTGATCCGCAACTTCCCGTCGGTCACTGCCGACATGGAGATCACCCGCATCGCGGAGATGATCGTCACCAACAACTGCAGGCAGCTGCCTATCCTCAACGGGAAGAAGATAATAGGTATCATCGAGAGGAACAGACTGATCGAGATCGTCAGGGACATACGCGCCTTGAAGGAGATCAAGGTCTGGGAGATCATGAGCAATCCGGTCGAGTCCGTCAAGGTCAACGACCTCATGGACGACGCTCTGGCGCTCATGATACGCGAGGACTACAGGACCTTGCCTGTGGTGAACGAGCAGAACGCCGTCGTGGGCGTCATCGGGATGAGGGAGATCATCGACAACAACTGGAAGAAGGAGAACAAGACCATCGGAGACCTGGAGAAGAGCTCCCGCTCTCAGATAACGGTCGAGTCCATCGCCACCACTTCCGCCTGCGTCATCGAATGGGATGCGGACATATCCGAGGCGGTCGACCTGATGGTGGACAACAAGTTCTCGTCCCTGCCGGTCGTGGAGGGCAAGTCCCTTGTCGGAATCATCACCGAGTTCGACATACTGGAACTGATCTCCGCATGCAGGGAGAGGGACATGCTGTTCGTCCAGATCAGCGGTCTCGAAGACGACGAGAAGATGGCGGTGGAACCCATCTACGCCGACATCGAGTCGATGGTGTCCAAGATCTCGAAGATCTACAAGCCCGAGTCCCTGACGATGCACGTGTCCAGGTACAACGACGTCGGAGGCAGCTTCAAGTACAGCGTCAGCGCGAGGCTGTTCATCAACGGAACCGCCGTCATGATGAAGGAGGTCGGCTGGGATCTCGTGCAGACCTGCTCTACGCTGATCAAGAAGCTCGAGGATGCCGTGATCAACATGAAGGATTCGAAGGTCACCTTCCGCAAGAGGAAGAAGTGAGCTCCTGCGGGGCATCGGGCCCCGCAAACCCTTTTTGACACCACTTATATACCTTTTCATTTATGCCATGCCGTTAGCCATGGCACAGTACGATTCAGCTTCCATCGAGAAACGCTGGCAGGACATGTGGAAGGACGAGGCGGTGTATCGCTTCGACCCCAAGTCCGAGAAGCCGGTGTACAGCATCGACAATCCGCCGAGGTACACTTCGGGACCTCTGCACCTGGGACACGCTACGGGATACTCCCTGATCGATTTCGCGGCCCGTTACAGGAGGATGAAGGGGTACAACGTGTTCTTCCCCCTCTGCTTCGACGTCAACGGGACCCCTATCGAGGTCAAGGTCGAGAAGAAGCACCACATCACCAAGCTCGACACCCCCAGGCAGGAGTACAGGAAGCTCTGCGAGGATTACGCCAACGGATTCATCGCGCAGATGACCGAGGACTTCAAGATGCTCGGAGAGTCCATGGACCCCAGCATCTATTACCAGACGGACGCTCCTTACTACAGGAGGATCACCCAGCTCTCTTTCGTGAACCTGTTCAACAGAGGCCTCGTCTACAAGGCGAACTTCCCCGTCAACTGGTGTCCCGGATGCATGACCGCCCTTGCGGACGCTGAAGTGGAGTACAAGGATAACGTCAACAAGCTCAATTACATCAAGTTCATGGTCGCCGACTCCGACAAGAAGGACGACTACGTCCTCGTGGCCACCACCAGGCCCGAGCTCCTCTGCACCTGCAAGGTCGTCGCCGTCCACCCAGACGACAAGGAGAAGTCCCATCTCGTCGGAAAGGAGCTCATCACCCCCTTGTACGGAAGGAGGGTCAAGGTCATCGCCGATCCCGCCGTCAAGCTGGACTACGGAACCGGGAACGTCATGATATGCACCATCGGGGACAAGGACGACCTCATGTGGGTCATGAAGTACCACCTCCCCATGGAGAAGGGAATCGACGAGGCCGGGAAGATGACCGAGCTCTCCGGAAAGTACGCCGGAATGCCTGTTCTGGAGGCGAGGGAGGCCGCCATTGAGGACCTCCGTGCAGCCGGACTCCTCGTCAAGCAGGAGGACAACCCCCAGCAGGTCTCCATTTGTTGGAGGTGCCACACCCCCATCGAGTTCCTTCAGGTGCCCCAGTGGTTCCTCAAGACCACCTCCTTCAAGGACACCATCCTGAAGAGGGCGGACGAGATCAACTGGTTCCCCGAGTTCATGAAGATCAGGCTGCAGGACTGGACCAACTCCCTTGAGTGGGACTGGGTCCTGAGCAGGCAGAGGGTCTTCGCCACCCCCATCCCCATCTGGGAATGCGAGAAGTGCGGCCACGCAGTGTGCGCCACCAAAGAGCAGTGCTACGTCGATCCCGTGTTCGACGCTCCTCCCGTGGACAGGTGCCCCAAGTGCGGCGGAAAGCTCGTCGGATGCACCGATGTTTTCGACACCTGGATGGACTCCTCCGGATCCTCCCTGTACAACACGTACTGGGGAAGGGACGAGGAGCTCCACAAGAAGCTGTTCCCCATGAGCATGAGGCCCCAGTCTCACGACATCATCAGGACCTGGGCGTTCTACTCCATCCTCAGGGCGGAGCAGATCGAGGAGAGCATCCCCTGGAAGGACATCATGATCCACGGATTCATCATGGCCCCCGACGGAACCCCCATGCACTCCTCCATCGGAAACGTCATCGATCCGATACCGATCCTCAAGAACTACGGGGCCGACGCTCTGAGGTACTACGCCGCCACCTGCTCACTCGGAATCGACCACGCCTTCAGGGAGAAGGACGTCATCCGCGGAAAGAAGCTCTGCAACAAGGTGTTCAACCTCGGACAGTTCGTGTCCAGGTTCTTCGACGACGTCCCCAAGGAGCAGCCCGAGCTCAGGACCTCCGACAGGTGGATCATCAGCAAGTACACCAAGGTCCTCGAAACCGTCGACTCCTGCCTCGGACAGTACCAGTTCGACAAGGCCATGAGAGAGGTCGAGGGATTTATATGGCACGAGTTCGCCGACAACTACGTCGAGATGGTCAAGGCCAGGAACGACCCCGCTGTGAAATACACGCTGTACAACGTCTTCCTCGGAAGCATCAAGATGCTGGCCCCCTTCATGCCCCACGTCACCGAGGACGTCTACCAGGAGCACTTCAAGGCCATCGACGGATGCAGGAGCCTTCACCTGACCGCCTGGCCCGAGCCCATGTTCACCGACGACGAGGCCGAGGCAGCCGGAGAGGTCCTCAAGAACGTCCTCGCCGAGGTCCGCGCCTGGAAGGGAGAGAAGAAGATCCCCCTCAACGCAGAGCTGACCCTCATGGAGCTCGTCGGAGCGGACGCGAAGATCCTCGAGTGCGCCAAAGCCGACATCATGGAGACCACCAAGGCCAAGGAGGTCAAGATCGCCCCCGAAGCCAAGCTCACCGAGGACGTCACCGGAATCAAGCCGGTCCACTCCAAGCTCGGACCCGCCTTCAAAGCCCAGGCCAAGGGGATCGTCTCCGCCATCGCTGCGATGGATCCCAAGGAAGCCGCGGCGCAGCTTGCCAACGGCTCTGTGGAGTTCGATGTCGGCGGAGAGAAGGTCTCCGTAGGCTCGGAGTTCTTCGAGGTCGAGAAGCGCCTCATGCTCGACGGAAAGGCTGTCGACACCATCCAGGTCGGCGGGATCCTCGTCCTTATCGAGGTCTGAAACCAAAAGCCGGCTTCGGCCGGTTCTTTCTTCTTTCATGTTGTTCTGCTTCTCCGCCACCGGAAACTCGCTGTACCTCGCCGAGAGGCTGTCCGAGGCTGGGTGCGGCTCCGTTATTAGGATGGATCGCTGTCTCAGGGAGAAGGGGGCCAGATTCTCTGTTCCCGAAGGAGAGCCTCTGGGATTCGTGTTCCCGGTGTACTTCTCTGGACTTCCCACTATAGTCCTCGATTTCTTGGACAAGGCGGATATCACTATAGTCTCCGACACTTACGTCTTCGTAGCGGTCACCTGCGGGATGTCTCCTGGCAACGCGGGAGGCATGGCCGAGAAGGCGCTCTCGTCAAAGGGGATCAGAGTGGACGGGATGTACCGTGTGGTGATGCCGTACACATGGACGCCCATACAGGACCTCTCCGACAAGAGCAAGGTCGACAAGGTTCTGGAAGAAGCCGTTCCCATGACGGAGGACGTCCTGGAAGGCGTCAAGGAGCGCAGGAAGTGCAAGATGCCAGACTCGACCTCCCCGCTCATGGCGAAGCCTCTGTATTCGATATACGGCCTTCAGAAGACCAAGATGTTCTGGGTCACCGGGATGTGCGACGGATGCGGCGAATGCAGGTTCATCTGTCCTGAAAGGGTGATAAAGATGGAGAACAGGAAGCCGGTCATCACGGTAAAGAAGTGCACGATGTGCCTGGCCTGTCTCCATAGGTGCCCCATGTTCGCCATCCAGTACGGAAGGGCGACCATAGGGCATGGAAGATATGTGAACCCGAACGTCTCACTTTGAGTCCGGGCCTTTCATGTACGCCACGAGGGCCGCATCCACGGCGTTCTTCGCGTCCAGCATCTCCTTGGAGTCGGCGCGGTGCTTCGTCTCCTTCCACTTGCTGGCTAGGATGATGTCCGAGAACAGGCCCTGCACGTCCTTTCCTCTCCATTCTTTCTCCAGCTTCTTCACGACGGTAGGCCCGGCGTACTCGATCTTGGATTCGATCCCATGCAGAAGGTGGCTCACAAGGTCGATGTTCTTCTTGATGTCCTCGGATTCCTGGACGGCATCGGGGTCCTCGGACAGGGATTCCAGGTTGGAAACGGCCTTCTCCATGAACGGGATGCACTTCTGGCAGAGGCTCTTCCATGATTCCAGAGAGGTGTTCCTCTCCATATTCACGGTCATGAGCCTGATCATTCCCGAGGGCATTATCGAAGCGCTGGCCAGCGTCTTCATGCCGTCGAGCTCCAGGACTCTGTCCATGAGGTCGCTGAGGAACCTTCCGCCCTCCACGCGCTCGAGGTTGTCCACAAGTACGGGCAGGGCGATCATGGCCAGGACGTCCTCGTCCCTGGAGGCCTTGGCTATGCCCTCTCCGACTATGTCCAGCGTGCGGTCGTAGAACATCCTCCCCTCCCTTCCGGAGAGGCTGGCGGACCTGGCCGAAAGGACCTCCACGCATTCGGGGAGCCTTCCGTCCAGCACCATTGAGCGGGCTACGGCGAGGTATCCCATCGGCTCCTCCCCATCGGTCAGTATGCGGGAGCCCAGGTTGAACAGCAGCTCCGCATCCTCGCCGTCGAGGGCCTTCTCCGCCATGCCTGCGAGCTCTCCGATGTCTTCGGGAAGGTCCAGCATGGCTTTGGTGACGTTCCTGCTCCTGAATCCGCACTCGCACTCCAGGATCCCTCCGGGGCCGTTGGGGATGAATTTGCCGCAATCGGGGCACTCCCTTCCTTCGAAGTCGTACTCCTCGGCGTCCTCGTCCTCTTCGGAGCCCATCTCGTCCAGCCTTCCGTCCGTGAGGGCCTCCCTGATGGCCTTGTCGTATTCGGACAGGGCGGCGTCCATCTTCTTCTTCTGGCCCTTGTTGCGGCCGTTGGAGACCATGTACGAGGCGAAGCTCTCGAAAGCGTCCGCGAGGTGCCCCTCGTGCACGTCGCCGGGGTCCTGGATCCAGTAATCGCAGAGAAGCCCCATCTTCTCGTCGCCGAAGTCCCCGCAGATGTCAGATTCAATCTTGAGGAGCCTCTCAAGGAACTCCTTCATCAGGGGGAACATGCTCTCGACGTTCTTCGCGACGCCGACCTCCTTCGCCTTCCCGAACAGCGTGTCGACAGTCCAGGATGCGCTGCTCGTGACGGACAGGTGCTCCGGGATGTACATGTTGTCGCACGAGTAGCATACAGCTATGTTGGAGGCTTCGAACGCGAGGTAGAAGCAGGTGGCGTCGTCCTCGATCTCCTCGTCCAGATATCCGATCTTGGTGATCAGGTCCTCCTCGAACCCGCAGTCCATCAGCTCGGAGAAGCGGTCCACGAGGGTGCTGGAGAACTTAAGGAGCGAAATGCAGTCCCCGCTCCAGGGCTCCCCCTTCCTGCAGCGCTCAAGGATGGAGTCGAGGCAGGTGTCCGTGACCAATCCGTAGAATTCGTCGAAGCTCTCCTCGTCCAGGAAGGCCACCGCCAGCTCGAAGTCGTCGAACGCCTTGTCGATCTTCCCCTCGGTCATGTGGCACCAGCCGATGAAGAACCAGGCGTACCAGGACGAGACCCCCTTGGATGCCGCTTCCTCGGCCAGGGTGGTCATGGCTCCCGTATCCTTCTCCTCGTACGCCCTCTGCATGCGGGAGATGTACTCTTCAGAGAGCTTGTCGCGACGCGTCTCGGCTTCGCTGAGCTCCTCCTTGGTGAAGGGCTTGATGCAGCCGCAGAGGATACAGGTGCCTTCGTGTTCCTCCGTGTCAGCCATCATGAAGTTCTCGTCGCATTTTGGACATCTGGTGAGAAGGATGGTCATGGCTGTTCATCAGTACCGCCGTATTTCATCCTATTGCGAGGCAGGAGGTCCAGGCATGAGCGGATGTTGCGGTCCAGCTTGTCGGCGCGGAGGTTGATGGCGAGGTCCTCTACCGCTCCGACCAGGGATACGGTGCAGACGACGGCCACGATGGTGCCGAGATCGCAGAACAGTATGAAGTAAGGGGAAAGGCGCAGGAGAAAGCCTGCGGTCTTGTTGAGATAGGTGTGGAGAAGGGCTGCCTTCCCGAATCTGATGGCACCGATGCACAGGGAGACCCCGCGGACGGTCGCTATCAGCGCTATGAGATGGATCATCCACGGATCCCAGGGCAGGGCGGGGATGAGGACAGCCAGCATCGCCAGGACGACCGCGAAGTCGGCGATGCTGTCGATCACCTCCCCCGATTCGGAGCACAGATCGTACTTCCTCGCTATGTATCCGTCCAGGACATCGGTGACGCTGCAGAACGTGAATACGGCGATGAACCATTCGTTCAGACCGCCAGTCAGCACGAGGGCGAAGGCTCCGATGAGCCTCGCTATGGACAGCGCGTTCGGCACCTGGGGGTTCATCCGATCAGTCCTGGATCACGCGGACCATGACCTTCTTGCCGTTGTATCTGGATTTGGTGAGGTCCATGGTCATCCTGTTGCCGAAGTCCTTGTGGACCTCGACGATGGAGGACTCGCGTCCGATCTCGATCTTTCCGATGGAGACGTCCCTCACCCTCGCGTTGCGTATGATGAAGTCGGCGAGGGAGACCTTTCCGAACCCGTCCTTCTTCCCGAGGTTGACCTCGAACTTGCACATGCCGAAGACGTCGGAGATCTGGTCGTAGTCGACGACCCTTTTGATGGTGTCCCTCTGTCCGGGCTCGGCCTCGGGGACGCTCCTCTTCTCGATGTCGATTCCGATGCGCATCTGGAACTCCTTGACCAGGTGCTCCTCCTCCGAGGTGACGAACGAAACGGCTGTTCCCTCGCGTCCTGCCCTGCCGGTCCTTCCGATGCGGTGGATGTAGGTGTCGATGTCGTCGGGCATGTCGTAGTTGATGACGTAGTTGATGTCGTCTATGTCGAGACCTCTGGCTGCGACGTCGGTGGCGATGAGGATGTCGGTGCGCCCTTCCTTGAAGTCCTTTATGACCTTCTCCCTCTTGGACTGGGGCATGTCTCCGTGGATGGCTTCCACGTGGTAGTCCAGGCCGGAGAGCCTCTCGTCGAGGACGTCGACCATCTTCTTCGTCTGGCAGAAGATGATGGCCTTGGGCTGGTCGATGTCCAGGATCCTGCACAGCGCCCAGGACTTGTTCCTCCTTCCGACGGAGATGTAGTACTGCTTGGTGAGGTCCAGGATGACCTCGTCCTGGGAGACGGAGATCTCCTTGGGGTTGACCATGTAGTCGAAGGCCAGCTGCTTGACGTTCTCCTGCATGGTGGCGGAGAAGAGCATGGTGTGCCTCTGCTTGGGCATGGCCTTCAGGATGAACTCGATGTCCTCGATGAATCCCATATCGAGCATCCTGTCCGCTTCGTCCAGGACCAGGGTCTTGATGTCGGAGAGGTTCAGAGCCTTCCTGGTGACCATGTCTCTGACACGTCCGGGGGTACCGACGACGATGTCGCATCCTTTCTTGAGCTTCTCGAGCTGCTTCTCGATGCTGGCTCCTCCGTAGATTGGGATGCACACGTGCCCGGTGTACTTGGACAGCTTGGTGAGCTCTCCGGACACCTGGTTGGCCAGCTCCCTGGTGGGGACCAGCACGATAGCGGAAGGGGTCATGGTTCCGGATGGGATGGTTCCGAGGATGATGGTGCCGTACGCTCCCGTCTTTCCGGTTCCGGTCTGGGCCTGAGCGAACATGTCGATGCTCTCGAGACCGACGGGTATGGATTGAATCTGAATAGGTGTGGGCTCTGTCCAGCCCATGTCGTCCATAGCTTTCGCGATGTCTTCGGGTATTCCAATTTCAGTGAAGTTAGAGATCATACACATCACAGATCTGAATCACTGCCTGCGACTGACACAGACAACTTTTCGATTTTCGAATTCGTGAATCGTGTTAACCTTATATATTGATTGGATGGCGGGATGGGTTCGTTCTTTGCTTTTGCTGATTTATAATGAATGATTCCCGTCCAGAGATAGATGGTATTTCCCAGCTTCAGCAGCGGTCTTTTGCGATGCTGCGAAGCCTGGAAATGCGCTTCTCCAGAAGCCGGACTATGGCATCCACGCGTTCGACGTCGAGGAACCCGTCCGTGGACAGTATCCTCTTCGCATCGGGAATGGAACGCTCGAGGTCGTCGAGATCCAGCCAGTCGAAGCTGGAGACAAGGCCGAGCTGTTCGTCGAACGTCTTCTTGAACGGCCTGGAAGCCTCGCTGATCCTGTACGGGAACTCCTTCGTGAGCAGGTCGTATCCAAGGGATGTTCCGGTGTCGTATATGGGAGCCGGCCTTAGGAACTCCAGCGTATCCGGGTCGCGGATTAGCCCGAAGTTGTTCAGATGTCTGTCCCCGTTGGCCATGATGTAATCCACCACGATCATGCGGTCAAGGAACGGGACGATGTCGATCCCTGCCATCGAGCATTCTTCGACATAGCGTTCGTACAGGGAATCCTTCTTGGATGAGCATCCTTTGAGGAGACTGGATGCAGTGACGAGCTCGGTGCTCCTGTCTATGAAGTCGGAGCATATGCTGCACGGACGTCCCTCCGACCATACGATCCCGTACTTGACTGGTCTATCGACATCGCGTCCATGAGGCAGGAAGCCACGGCCTCGTTGAAGGGCTCCTGTATGGCCACCCCGCCTCCGGTCTTTATCAGGCATCTTCTGCCGTCGACTACTTTCCATCTCTTCTTCAGAACCCCGTCCGAAGTGTTGTCGGGAGTGTTCAGGTCTATGTCGAGCTCGTGGCAGTTCCCGAACATGAGGTCTCCGAGGTCCTCGGAGAAGCTGTTGTCGAAGAAGTTGATGTCGTCCCACCGGATTTCGCTTCCAGACTCCTTTATCCAGTAGTGGTCCGAAAGACTGAGGCCGAAGCATCTGGAGAGTAGAGCCGTGGTGCATGGTATATCCAGCCTGTACAGGACGTCCTTTATCCCGCTGCGACTGGCAGGAATGGACCTCTTCGCCCACCAACTTTTGAGATCGGTGCCGTTGAGGAAGCCGTTCTGGAAGGTTCCTACGGGGAGATGCCGCAAGGAGAGCACGTCCTCTACGGATTCTATGAGCCCGCTTTCGTCGTTCAGCCTCATCCGCAGGACAGCTGTGTCCTTGTGCATCAGGTCGTAGATCATCCTGCCGTCCTCCCTATCTGTTCGGAAGATGCCGGCAGGCTGGTTAAAATGGTTATGTCCCGGGTTCACTCCGGCATAGTCATTCGATCTTGTACGAGACTATGTAGGATGTATTGTCCGGGGTCTCGATCCCAGGATCCTCGAACACGAATCTCCCCTTCTTCTCGGATGACTCCATCATCAGGTCGAAATGGCATAGCGCTATCCCCACATCCAGCTTCTGGACGTCTCCGCGCATGTTCTCCCTTATGCTCTGCTTCTCGTAGAAATGGACCATGTCGTCCTTTATCACCACGCGCCAGGGCTGCTTGTTGGCTGCCGACGGGGCCCATCTCACCATCTCCAGGGCCTCTCCGTAGATTCCCGCGTCCTCTTTCTCCAGGCCGTTCTTGAACGAATCCTTGAAGAACAGATCGTCGAAGTCCTTGCGGTCGTCAGCGCCGAGGGTCTTGCGCATGACAGTCTCCCTCAAGGAGCGCTTCTTTGCAGGGTAGCCGATGGGGCTGACCACCGGGAGCACCTCCTTCTCTTTCAGTTCCATGGCCGCCTCGGCCTTGTCGCGGCTGAATGTGGCGGCCAGCATGACCGTTCCGAGCCTGAGGGATCTGGCGTACAGGCAGGCCTCCTCGAAGCTGTATCCTACCGCTATCTCGTAGTTCTTCACCGGCTTCACCTTGGCTGCGAAGTAGGCGCGCTCCCCGGTGATGACGGAGCTGTCGATCCCGTACTTGTCGCAGTCCAGAAGACGGAACTCAACTGGCGCGAACGGGTTGGTGATGTTCTCGAGATGGTTCTCGAACTTCTCGCGGTCATCGGCGGTCAGCTCTTTGCCGTCGAACGTGCGGACGCTTTTCCTGCTCTTGATGGTCGCTCTGACCGGATATTCCCTGCTCATAGGTAGTAATCGTTTTGATTGAATCTAATACTTTAGAGCAAAGGCTCAAAGTGAAGCTTTAAGACTCACGCAGACCGTCGTGAAATGCAGCGGATGACTTCGGCTTCCATATTCGATCAGAGCGAACAGGAACGATTCCGAGAGGCTATTGCCTTCGGATGGCTGGACCCCCAGGACGGCGGCTATGGCCCTCCTTCCGATCTCGTTTCCTGCCGATTCGGGGATAAGCCCCCACGAGATCTCGTCCTCCAGGTGGGAGATCGACGAGAAGCATGCTTTCACGTTGTCGTCATCCATCTTGCGGACGAACGTCTCGAGCTCTTCAGCGGTCATTCCGAGCATCGACCTGATCCTCTCTTCGTCGAATCCTCTGGAGAGTAGCCCCGCCATCACCGGGCCGGGGCGCTGTACGCCGTTCTTGATCGCGGAGTCCATCACCGCATCGTATACGGTCCTGCCTATGATCTCGCCCATCTTGGAATGTTTTCCCGTTCCTCTGAGGTGGATCTCGGACTTCTTGTCTGATACGATGGCCACTCTCAGGTTCTTCGTGCCGGACCCGCATCTTCCCTCCCCGTCCCTGAGCTTGAGGTCCTGGATCACCGCTGTTATCGCCTCGACCGAGGTTATACCAGCTCTTGCCATCGAGGAGATGGAGAAATCCGGGCCCAACAGAAGGATGAGCGACACCTCCCCCTCTCCTTCGCACCCCTCGGCTCCTGCTCTGCAGATCCCAGAGCGCAGGTCGGCGACGGCTATCGCTGCCCCCCAGGTGCTTCCGAAAGACAATTCGGAGAAGCCGCAGCTCAACGCGTTTGTATTATCGGAGACGACAAGGTCGCAGCCGCAGTCGCCGAATCCGATGCTCTCCACGCTGTCGTATTCGCCGTCTCCCGGATAGGTGAGGAGCACCTTGTGCTCGTTCCCGAGCTCTATCCTCAGGGACGAACCGCTCTCTACGAGCCGATATCTTCCGAGCCTGGTGACGTTCATTGTCCCGCCTCCATGATCTCGAGCGCGCGCTTCCGTAACAGCAGCGCCATGGTCATGCTCAGAAGCCCGGGCACGGTCTCTTCGTACGTCAGTACCTTCCTTATGACAGGGTCCACGTCTTCGGGTTCCAGGAGCGTGCCCATGATCATCCTGGAAGCGATCTCGACTCCCTTCGCGGGCTCCATGATCCCCAGGTTGACGTCGTCGGCTATCCTCAGAACGGCCGACACCCCTGCGGCGACCTTCTTGTCCTTATGTAGCTCCGCTTCTGCCTGGATGAGCGAAGCCATGGTGCACGGGAAGCGTATCTCGTTATGGATGGAAGACGGCGTCATGCCGAACCGAGATAGCATCACGAACGGGTCGCTCTGCGCTTCCATGTCCATGCCGGACTGGAGGTCGAAGGTCTTGAACAGCGATTCGCGGACGCATCTGGCTATCGCGATCCCGACATCAGAAGCCGCTCCGCAGTCGGTTATCTCCTTTCCGGAGCCTGTCCTGCAGATCACCGCCACCTGGTCGGTTCCGGAGCCAGTGGCCACGCGGTTGCTGTAGAGGCTCTTGGCCATCAGCTCCTGGATCACGCAGCTCTTGCTCTGGGTCGCGGTGAGCATCGCCTGGAACATGGTGCCGTCAGGGATGTCGGCGTCTATCGCCAGAAGTATCACTATAGTGCCAGGTCTCTCCGCATATCTCTTCGCCTCATCGAAGGAGGCCGGATCCCCCGCCCTTCCTCCGTTCCCTCTAATCCCGCCCGTGACCGCTGCCGAGACCTTCACGCCTCCTTTCGATAAGAGGTTCGTGACGGCGGCGTTATCCATGTGCGCGGCCGTTCCGAAAGCGACTGTGCGCTCGGCATCCAGCCCGATGCGGCGCTGCATCTCATCGGTGTAGGCGTCGTTGACGTTGAGCTTCTTCCCCATCAGGCTCATCTCCACGCGCGAGCCTATGCTGCTGTTGTTCGTTATGGCCTGGGGGTTCTGGACGAACGAGTGCTCACGGCTCGCTCCGGTCAGGACCCTTACCTCTGAATGCGGGATCAGAATGAGGGACCTGCACTGCCTGAAGACCTCTATGTCGCAGCACATGTCCGCTACCTTGCGCCTTTCGTCTATGGGCTCTTCGCAGAGTATGTCTTCCCAGGTGAAATCCATCCAGATCCCTCGATTTTGCAGCATTCGGACCATCGCCGCATGGTTAAAGGCCATTATGCTGGATGTATAGTCTACCGACTATTGAAAACGTTTTTTAGTTTTAATACAGGTTTAACGCACGATAGGGTTGCGACATGTCCGAAGGGAAGACCATCAAGCTGACATTCCTCTCCGTGATGATCACGCCTCCGAAGCAGTTCGGAGAATCTTGCTCCGAAGTCGAGAAGGAGCTCGGAATCAGGATAGATTACAAGGGGTACACCAAAGAGGAATGCGAGTCCGACCCCAGTGTCTACGCGGAGCTGTGCGATCGCACCATGGGATCCGACATCGTGTACATCAGGTGCATGGGGGATCCGTGGAAGTTCAAGAGGTTCGACCGCTACTCGGAAGTCCTCAGAAGGACGAAAGCGTTCGTGGCTCCGGTCTCCGGCAGCCTGGACGTGGATATGATGACCTCCGACCTGTTCTCCGGCTCGGAGACCGAGCTCAAGGACATGGAAAGATACAATCTCTACAAGTCTCCCGAGAATGATTTTCTATTCATATGGTGGTTGGCATGGCATTTCGGCTATACTGACAGGGAACCGGGCCCTCCTGTCACGCATCCTCTTCATTCCCTCTATCTGAACGGGCAGGAGCGCTTCGAGCCTCAGGACCATCTCCGTTCGCTGGATCCGGACAGGATAACAGTCGGGCTTATCTTCCCCAACGCGCAGCTGGTCTACGGGAACACCGGGTCCATAGACTACCTCATCGAGCGTCTCCAGGCCATGGGGATGCAAACCGTTCCGATCGCCTGCTCCTTCGACATCATGAGGGAGCCAGGAGGGACCGAGAAGCTGTTCCGCACTTACTTCAAGCTGGACGGCCGCCCTGTCGTGGACGTCATAATCTCTCTCACCGGCTATGCCAACATCAACCGTGCGGACGGCAACATCCCCAATATCGACGAGGAGAGCTGCTTCCGCAGGCTCATCGACGTTCCGGTGATCTTCGCCATGGCCTACTATGGGACCTTCCTGGACTTCGAGACCGAGAAGGTCGGCATGAACAAGGCCGATTTCATGTCCAACGTCATATATCCTGAGCTTGACGGGAACGTACTGGGCGTCCCCATATCGTATTCCGAGAAGGACAATCCAAAGAAATCCCTGCCACTGCCGGAAAGAACGGACCACCTGTGCCGTCTGGCCAGAGCCTGGGGGAGCATCAGGAGGAAGCCCGTATCCGAGAGGAGGGTCGCGATAATGATGTGGCAGTCCCGGCCCAACTCTGGCATGATCGGCGCCGCGGCAGGTCTGGACACCACCGAGAGCGTATCGGACATACTTGTCAGGATGAAGGATCTAGGATACAAGGTGACGGACTGTCCGGTCGACGGACGCGCGCTCATGGAGGAGATCCTGGACAACATCACGAACGACCTGGACAACCAGTCCACGGCATCCATCGTCGAGAAGGCCGCGGACCTGGTCGAGAAGAAGGACTACGAAGCGCAGTACTCCCGGATCCCGGAATGGGACCGTTCCATGACCGAATCCTCCTGGGGGACTCCGGCAGGCGAGATCATGACCGATCGCGGGAAGATCATAATCCCTGGACTGCTCAAGGGCAACGTGTTCGTCTGCTATCAGCCCATGAGGGGCTGGGCGGAGAACATGGAGCAGAACGTCCACGACCCCCTTCTGTTCACTCAGCACCAGTACAACGCCTACTACTGGTGGATAAGGGACGTCTTCAAGGCGGACATGATATTCCACATGGGCACCCATGGCACCCTGGAATGGCTTCCTGGATTGAACGTGGGCCTTTCCAACAAATGCAACCCGGACTACGTCCTGGACGCTGTCCCTAACCTGTACCCGTACACCGTGAACGATCCCGGCGAGGGGGTTCAGGCCAAGAGGAGGTCCGAGTCTGTCCTGATAGGCCACATGCCGCCGACCATGGCCAGAGGGGATTCGTACGGCTATATCCAGGAGATCGGCGTCCAGCTGCAGGACTATTTCAAATTCCAAGGCGGCTCGTCCAAGGCGATGAAGGAGGGCCTGGTAACGCAGATCTATGATGCTGTCAAGAGGAACAACGTCCTCAAGGATCTAGGCATAGACGGGGACGACGACCCTGGGCCGGAGGGGTTCGAGAGGTACATCATCCCTCTGCACGAATATCTGGAGGAGATAGAGGAGGTTCTGGTCAGGTCCGACCTCCACATCATCGGCAGGCCGCCGGCGGGCCACCATTTCGACGAGATGGTGTACTCCCTGACAAGGCTGGACAACGGCCAGATCAGGTCTCTGAGGGACGCTTTCGCAGCCAATATGGGGGTGGACCTGCAGGACGCCATAGACAATCCGTCCCAGTTCGGGAAGGACGGGGAGCTCAATTCGTCCATAGTGAGCAGGATCGACTCCGAGGAGCGTGCTCTGATCGAGTCGATGAGGACCGAGCTAGACTATTCAGCGGAGAGGACGATAGGATACGTCCGGGAGAGGTACGGCTCCGTATCCGACGAGCTGGCCAGATCCATCAAGTTCACCTGCGACTACATAGTCCCCAACATGCGGAGGATGACGTACGAGCTCGACCACATGATGGACGGAGCCGACGGCAGGTACGTCATACCAGGGCCTTCCGGCTCCCCCACCCGCGGGAACGCCGACATTCTGCCCATGGGAAGGAACTTCTATTCGCTGGATCCGGACCAGGTATCCACTAAGACGTCATGGGAGATCGGCAGGAAGATGGCCGACCAGATGATTGAGAGGTATGTTTCCGACAAGGGCGAGTATCCGAGGGAGATCGGGATCGTGATCTGGGCCACGGACATGATGACCACCGGCGGAGACGACGCCGCTTACGTCCTCTGGCTGCTGGGTGTGAAGCCGGTGTGGTCCAAGGCCGGAGGACAGGTCGTCGACCTGGAGGTAGTGCCGGTGAAGGAGCTGGGCAGACCCCGCGTGGACGTCACGCTGAACATCACAGGGCTGTTCAGGGACACTTTCCCCGCCACAATAGACCTTCTCGACCAGGCCATACAGATGGTAGCCGATCTGGACGAGACCGACGAGGAGAATGCCTTGGCCGCCAACCTCCGGAAGGACATCAGGGACGACATGATCGCCGGGCTGGGCCACGACGAGGCTCGGAGAAGGAACTCCGTCAGGATATTCGGGGAAGCCCTCGGAACCTACGGGAACGGCGTGGGAAGGCTGATAGAATCCGGCAGATGGGACGAGACGAAGGACCTGGCCGACATGTATGCGGGCCTCAGCAGCTTCGGCTATTCGAAGGGAAGATACGGAGTCCCGATGAAGAAGGAGTTCGTCAGGCGTTTCAGCAAGGTCACGGCCACGATCAAGAACGCTCCTTCGAGAGAATTCGACATGCTGGACATAGACGACGTGTACCAGTACCTGGGAGGGATGAACGCCTTCGTCCGCACCTACGGGAGAGAGGATGCGGCCACCTATATGGGGGACAATTCCGATCCCAAGAAGGTCAAGATCCGCAGCACCCAGGAGGAGCTGCGCTTCCTGTTCAGGTCCAAGGTCACGAACCCGAAGTTCAACAAGGGCCTGATGGAGCACGGGTACCAGGGCGCGGCGGAGATGGCCAAGATCACAGAGTATACGATGGCTTGGGGAGCGACGTCCGATATCGTCGAGGGGTGGATGTACGAAAGCCTGGTGGACACCTATCTCAAGGACGACATGGTCCGCGAATGGATGGAGGATGTCAACCCGTATTCCATGATGAACATCCTCGAGACGCTGAACGAAGCCATAAAGCGCAGGCTGTGGGACGCTTCGGACGATTACAAAGAGTTTCTCGATAGGATGTACTCCGAAGCCGAGGAGATATTGGAGGATCTTTCGGACAGGTGACCCGAGTCAGAAAGCCGAAGGAATCGATGGAAAGACCCACGAGATGAGAATTGAAAAAAAAGATGAGTGCAACCGCCGGGATTCGAACCCGGGCAATGAGCTTGGAAGGCTCAGATCCTAACCAGCTAGATCACAGTTGCCTTGAACATCCCGACTGCTGAATTTGTATTTAAGTCTATCTGATCACTGACGAGACTGGCATGCCGATCTGCATCTGGACACGACCTCTGCCGGGTCTTTCGAGGCCATGAGTCCTGACATCAGGCATGCCCCCGAGGCACCGCTGAGCATGACCTCCCTGATGTTGCCAGGCGAGATCCCGCCGATGGCGTACACAGGGATGTCCAGCAGGTTGGCCAGCATCCTCACATCGTTAAGTCCTCTCGCCGCTTTTCCAGGCTTGCAGGAGGTCTCGTACACGTTCCCGTACACGACGAAGTCTGCTCCTCCATCGGAGGCCTGGATGCCCTCTTCCACGGAGTGGATCGAGACGCCTGTACGTCTAGCGGAGCGTTCTTCGGCGACGAACAGGTCGAAAGGAATCCAAAGCGTGGAATCGAGCTCCTTCGCGACCGAAGAATGAAGGTTGACGCAGAACTCGGTCCCGCGGGAGTCGCATATGCCCTTGATCCTTCTGGCCAGGTTCCTGTAGTCGTCCAACGGCAGGTCCTTCTCCCTGAGGACAACCATGTCCGCCCCCGCCTCGCAGACCAGCTCCACCTGTTCCTCGAGAGGACGGAGGCTGTTCCTGCGGTCGGTGACGGACACGATGTCCATCAGTCGGACCTCACGTAGTCGTTGAACACCGGCTGGAGGCCCTGCCTCACCAGCGCTTCCCTCACCTGCTGGACGTTTCTGGTGTCGGAGAGCTCGAACTGTCCGTCCCCCTTGTCCTCGACGTCGCTGTGGCCTCCGATCTCGACGGAAGACCCGGCGGAGATCTTGGTGGCGCAGATGTTGACGATCCCGTCCCTGAACCTGGGCAGCTCGCGGGTGGATATGGTCTCGGAAGCGAACGGCATGAAGAGCCTGTAGGCCATGGCGACCTGCAGGAGGTCCTTCTCCGAGACCTTCACGTCGTCCTCCTTGTGGGCGTTGGTGGGCCTCAGGCGGGGCAGGGAGAACGCTATCTCGGCGTGGGGGTACTTCCTCTGCAGCAGATACGCATGCATTCCGCAGCAGAACGCGTCCCTCCTCCAGTCGTCCCTGAGTCCAAGAAGCGCCGCGAATCCGACTCCTCTCATGCCTCCGCGGATGGCCCTTTCCTGGGCGTTGAATCTGTAGGACATGATCCTCTTCGGCCCTCCTGCGTGGAATGTGGCGTATGTGAGGGGGTCGTAGGTCTCCTGGAACACGATGACGTAGTCCGCCCCGCACTCGTGGAGGTACCTGTACTCGTCGGAGTTGACGGGATAGACCTCCATGCTGATGCTGGTGAAGTACTTCGAGGCCTTCTTCACGCACATCCCGATGTATTGCAGGTCGGAGTGCTTGCGGGATTCCCCGGTCAGGATGAGGATGTCCGTGAGGCCGGTGGCGGCGATGCTGGCCATCTCCTTGTCCACCTCCTCCTCCGTGAGACGGGCCCTCTGGATGTCGTTGTCGCGGTTGAACCCGCAGTACCTGCAGCGGTTCTCGCAGTAATTGGAGGTGTAGATCGGGGTGAACATGGTCACGGCGTTGCCGAAATGGTCCCTGGTGACCTGTCTGGCCTTCTTGGCGATATCCTCTAAGAACGGAACGGCAGCGGGGGAGAGCAGGGCTCCGAAGTCGTACGGCTCGAGCCTGTCCTTCGCCAGCGCCCTCTTGACATCAGCCTCGGTATAGGAATCGGGAGAATACCCTTTGTCGGCTTCGAGGACCCTCTCGAGGATGTCCGTTCCTATGTTCTCCATGTGCGGCATGTAGTCGCAGGCGTCGGTGGGCGCCCTGAACGGCATGTCACTCACCCAGGAACCCTGTCAGCGGGGACGACGCCTCCCCTCTGTCCTCCAGGACCCTTCCGGGGCCCGAGAGATAAGCCATCCTTCCGGCTTCTATGGCCATCCTGAACGCCGTAGCCATCGCGGGGACGTCGGATGCGGTCGCTATGGCGGTGTTGGCCATGACGGCTCCGCAGCCCATCTCCATGGACTCGCAGGCCTGGGAGGGGCGTCCGATCCCGGCGTCGACTATTATCGGGAGGTCGATCTCCTCGACCATCATCTTTATGAAATCCCTGGTGAGAAGGCCCCTGTTGCTTCCGATGGGCGCCGCGAGAGGCATGATGGCGGCCGCTCCGGCGCTGGCCATGTCCCTGGCCGCCGTGAGGTCGGGCATCATGTAAGGCATGGCGGTGAACCCGTCATCGGTGAGCAGCTTCACTGCCTTTATCGTCTCGGCGTTGTCAGGAAGTAGGTACCTGGTGTCGCGGACGATCTCGATCTTGATCATGTCGCCGCATCCGAGCTCCCTGGCCAGCTGCGCTATGGTCAGAGCCTCCTCCGCGTTCCTGGCTCCGGAGGTGTTGGGGAGCAGGGTGACCCCCTTCGGCATGTAGTCCAGGACGTTCTCCTGTCCGCCCTTGTTCACCCTGCGGACGGCGAGGGTGGCGATCTCCACCCCTCCGTTGCGAATGACTTTGTCGGTCATCTCAAGGGAGAACTTCCCTGAGCCGAGTATGAATCTTGATTTGAAGCGTTTCTTGCCGATTACGAGATCATCAGACATCTTCGTCCCTTCCTTGCAGGATCTGTATCGCTTTGTTCGCCATGAGCCCGGCGCAAATGGTCACGCGCGGGGCGCATATGCCGAGCTCCATGCCGCTCTTCCCGTCGCCGCAGACGTACACGTTCCCGGCGACCTTTCTGACGGCCATCTGGCTCGGATCCGATGTTCCACCCATGCCGTTCCCACATATGATAGGTTTGTTCGGAAGATTCTCCATGACGGTGTTCAGGAGCATCGTCTTGGATTCCGCAGAATCGAAAGCTTCGCAGACGATGTCGCATCCTGCGAAGATCGCTGGTATGTTATCTTCGTTCAGAACGACCTGATGCGCCTCTATCTCGATGTCCGACACTATTCTACGGAGGATGGCTTCGAGAGCCTCCGTCTTCGGCTTTCCGATGTCGTCGAGGAAGTATTGCTGCCTGTTGAGGTTGCTCATCTCGACCCTGTCGAAGTCCGCTATGACCAGCTTTCCTGCTCCCGAGCGGGCCAGCATCACGGCTATGTTCGACCCCAGGCCTCCGCATCCGGCTATGCCTATGACCGATTCTTGGAGGGCCTCGTACACCCCGGGAGGGCTCCGGGCATGGATGGAGTTGGAATTATCCACCGCCATTATCCTCCCCCAACGAAGCTAACTATCTCCAGAACATCCCCATCCTTGAGGTCTGTTGACCCTAGATTGGCGCGGGAGACGACTTTTCCGTTGAGAAGCACGGCCGTCTTCGAGATGTCGTAGCCATGCGAGGAAAGATAGGACGAGACCGTTCCGTCGTTCACGGACGTCTCCTCTCCGTTGATCTTGACGTTGGGCATCGGCCCGAGAACGGACAGAGGAATTATAACTCTAACTCCCGATTTTGATGGTATACATCCCTCGATTGATGCTCTTTCTCCAGGTGCCCGTATGTCTGGCCATGTCCCGATCAACGTCGGGACAGCTATACCGCCATTGTGGTATAACCGATGG
>SUSZ01000013.1 GCA_015063165.1 Thermoplasmata archaeon | reverse complement strand
CATCGGTTATACCACAATGGCGGTATAGCTGTCCCGACGTTGATCGGGACATGGCCAGACATACGGGCACCTGGAGAAAGAGCATCAATCGAGGGATGTATACCATCAAAATCGGGAGTTAGAGTTTCAATTTGATTCATCGTCATCGTCGTTTTATTTATCCGGATATTTCCTGTTCTTACGATAAGCTAATATCGTCCGTTTTATTGTGCCAATTATGCAGGTTCCTTGCACTAGTTTCAAAGCTCTTAATGCCGCTACCCAGATCCGCTCGAAGATTGAGATCTACATCAAGAAGATCAATGGCGGAAAACAGCAGGTCGGCCCACTCGGACCTCAGATCGAAGCTGCTTACAAGAACGGGCTGATCGATGAGGATAACAAAAATGAACTTGAGAGGATCCTTATCGAATGCGAGACCATCTTGTTCAACATGCGTGATGGAACTCCTATCGAATTCAATGAAATCAAAGCATGGAACAAGTACGTCGATTCCTTGCTGTGATCAGGGAGCCTCGTCCTCGCCTGTATCGGAGAACGCTTCGTATCTCAAAGACGCATAGTTGTTGCCCATCTCTGCAGCTTTGATATAGCATTTCATGGCCTTGTCCGTGGATTCTTCCACGCCACGGCCATAGAAATAGCACTCCCCTAAGCCGTACATGGCGTAGCTGTTGCCCAGCTCGGCCGATTTCTTGTACCAGTAAAACGCCTTTTCATATGACTGGTCGACGCCTCTCGCATTCTCGTAAGACCATCCAAGGTCGTACATGGCGTAGCTGTTGCCCATCTTGGAGGCTTCTGAATAGAGCTGGATCGCCTTCTCATACGACTGAGCTACACCCTTTCCGTAGTAGTAGCACCAGCCGAGACCGTACATGGCATAGCTGTTTCCCTTGTCGGAGGCCATTCTGTACCATTCGACCGCCTTCTCGTACGATCTTTCGACTCCCTTTCCGTAGTAGTAGCACCAGCCGAGACCGTATATGCAATAGGAGTTGCCGAGCTCCATGCCTTTTCTGTACCATTCTATGGCCTTCTCGTACGACTGCTCCACTCCTTTGCCGTAGTAGTAGCATTCGCCGATGTTGCTCATCGATTTGGAATCCCCGAGATTGGCGGCCTGCATGTACCAATCTGCCGCCTTTTCATAGGATTGCTCTACGCCCTTTCCCTTCTCGTAGCATTCGCCCAGGTTGTGCATGGCGTAGTAGTTCTTCAGCTCGGCAGCCTTCTCGTACCAGCTTATCGCTTCGATGTAGGACATCCTCACGCCCTTACCCTTCTCGTAGCACCAGCCCAGTCCGTACATGGCATAGCTGTTCCCGAGCTTGGCGGCCTTCTCGTAAAGCTTCACCGCGTCGTCGTAGGACTGTTTTATCCCTTTTCCGTTGATGTAGCACCAGCCGAGGCTGTGGATGGCGTACGCGTTTCCGAGATCCGCCGCCTTCTTGTACCATTCCGCGGCCTTCTCGTAGTTCTTCTCGACGCCGTGTCCGTAGAAGTAGCAGCTCCCTATGCTGTGCATCGCGTAGGTGTTGCCGTGGTCGGCGGCGTCCATGTAGAGCTCCAACGCCTTGCTGTAGGACTTCTCCACCCCTTTTCCGTGGTAGTAGCACCATGCCAGGCCGTTGACGGAATAGGTGTCGCCGTTGCTCATTCCCTTCCTGTACCATTCGACGGCCTTCTCGTAGTTCTTCTCGACGCCGTGTCCGAAACAGTAGCAGTCGCCGATGTCGCTCATCGATCTGGCATCGCCTCTCTCGGCGGCCTTCATGTACCATTTTATGGCTTCTTCGTAGGACTGCCGGACGCCGTTTCCCTTCTCGTAGCACTCGCCGAGGCTGTGCATGGAGTAGACGTTGTTCATATCGGCGGCGCGCCTGTACCATTTGGCCGCTTCATCGTACGACTGCCTCACCCCTTTGCCCGTTTCGTAGCATCTTCCCAGGCTGTGCATGGCGTGGCTGTTGCCTAGATCGGCGGCTTTCCTGTACCAGATGACGGCTTCCTCGAAGGAGCGTCTGACGCCATGGCCGGTGGAATAGCATTTCCCGAGGCTGTGCATGGCCCTGCTGTGGCCCTTTTCTGCAGCCTGGCGATAGCAGGATACGGCGTCCTCGTAAGATTGCTTCGCGCCTTTTCCGGTCTCGTAGCTTCTTCCCTTCTTGTACAGGTTGTCAGCGATGGCGTCGTTGGCCGGTATGTTGTATCTGCTTTTGCTGCTAGGCATGCGATCAGTTCGTCCTAGTATACGTTAATCGGGATTTTTTCGGCTCTGGCTTATCATTCAAGAATCCTTGTTGAGTCTAGTCATACCTAAAATAAATAATTCTGGTAGGTATACATATTCTCATGTTGCGTGGTGAATGCGGTTCATGTGGGGTTGAGGTTGACTGCACTCGCCAATCTGATGACCGTTGTTCTTTTTTGTACAGGACAATAATGAGTCGTCAATTCTTAACTATTTTATATAAGAAGGGGGAAATATTACTATGGAAAACCCATCCGTCCATGCGTCAACGCAAGCGCTTTTGATCTGTGAGCATTGCGGCGCCAGCGTGAAGCAAGGCAGCTGCTACAACAGCATGGGGACGGATCCTCTGATTCTTTGTAACGACTGCTACGTCAAGGTCAGCAGGGCGTGGGACGCCATGGCTGAGAGCATGGACGCCCGCAAGACGTTCATCGTGGACACTCTGAGCAGAGGACCGGCTACGCGCAGGTACCTTTCTGCCGTCCCGAAGATGAAGGAGGCGATCAGGTCGCTGGAGAAGGATGGGTATATCATCTCCACCGACGACTCCGGCAGGTACGTTCTTTCCGATTCTCCCGAGCTCCGCGCATTCGCAAGATCCCTTTCCACATGCCACGATGCAGGCGACGGCGACTGGATACGCAGGACATATTCCGATCACTGGGACTGGCTCAGCTCCGCCTACTCCGACTTCGTAGGGAAGCCGCGCACAGACGACCCCTCCGTCCTCATGTCGTACTGTTCCGAGGCAAACTCCGTTCCGGAGCGCTACGAGCATCTGTCGACGGACGAGGCCCTTCGCAAGCGCGTCCGCATGGGCATACGCGAGCAGGTCCTGCTCAGGCTTCTCGACCTCGTCATGGCCGAATGCGACGGGGTCCTTCCGCTCGGTCCCGGGAAGGCCGAGTTCAAGGGCGTCGTCATGACATACGGGCCGATAGTGGACGAGTCCATGATAGGTGAGTACAGCGGATTCGACTGCGACATACTGGTGAGCGAGGACTCTGTCGACTGCTTCGTGGACGAGGACATCGTGCCGTTCGTCGAGTATTTCGAGCAGGAGAGCAACGAGAACGTCGTGGCGATGCTAGACTACATGTGCGGTCTTCGCAGGAGGGGCCTCTGATGGTCTCCGTCATCCTGCCACTGGATTCCAGATCCCTTTCGTCCTTCCTTTCCAGCGGGGTCGTGCCCATCCGCTCCAGGTTCGCCGCTCCCGTCGTCGACGGAGCCGACAAGGCTTTCGTCTGCTGCGGAGAGGAGGCCATGGGGCCTTTCGAGATAGTCAGCAGAAGGCAGGGGGCGCTCGTATGCAGGGTCTCCGAGCCTGTCAGGAAGGCTCCGTACAGGAAGATAGACGTCCCCATGAGGCTTTCCGATTCCGCAGTATCCAGGATATTCTCTAACGTTGAAGCCGTTCCGGAGTACGCTTCCGTCACAGGCGACAGCCGCATAGACGGTCTTCTGGCCTCTTCCGAGGACGGCGTCGTGACGTTCGCTTCGGACAGCTGGGACGTCATCCAGGGCTTCACCTCGCTTCTGGAGGGTAAAGGCATATCGTATTCCATGAGGTCGGCCTCAGAGCTGGCTGTCGACGACAAGGGCCTCTGCGAGAGATGCAGGTCCATACCCGTCGAGAGCCGCATGGCCGAGGACGGATTCATGTGCGGGTTCCTGGCCCCCAAAGTGGACGCAGGACGCGTTCCGGGATGCCCCGGATGGGCTGTGGAGAACGTGGGCGGCAGGGTTCTGGTGGCCAAGGACCGCTACGGCAACCCTGTGATATCCTCTATGAGCGCCCACATCCCGCCTTTCGATTCATTATGCACCGCGGCCGCGGGGGAATCCAGCGGAGGAGTTCCGGAAGGGTTCAGGTTCGCCGCCGCCGAATCGGTGTTCGTTTCCGCTCTGGACATGAGCGGGTATTCGGTGGAGCGCGTATGGTCGGACAGCCTCTGCAGCATGTTTGAAGCCGAGTCGATGGGCTCTCGCCTGGAGATCGTGGCGATGCAGGAGCTCTGCGATTCTGTCGTGTCCCAGCTAAAGGACCACCCCATCTCCGAGAGAGCGATCGTGGTCACGCTGTCCTGCGGCATCAGAGCCGCTCCCTACTCGAAGGTCATGCCGCTCCTGGGAGTCAGGGGCTTCGACTGGTCATGCACCGAAGGGCTGTTCTCCGACCCGGAGGAGACCGGGCTGGAGCTTTCCGGACCGGTGAAGGACGAGATGGAGCGCGCGTTGGAAGTCATCTGGGCTGTCGGCCCGGGATCAACGGAGGATTAAGATGGACGAAGTCGAAACTTATCGTAGCCAGTATCTCGAAGATATCAGGAAGTACGCGTCCGAGACGGGAACGTCCGCCGCGGACAGGTTCCTGGAGGAGGCCACCAAGGACATGGCCGCCCTCGACGTGTGCCCGCAGGCGGAGGTCTGCAGATACGAAGGGAACGGTAGGCGCAACAGGGCCATGGCCGTCCATGGGTACGCCTACACGGACGGGGAGGGAGGTCTTGGGGACAGCACCCTCAGCCTGTTTGTGTGCGACTACACCGGCGACGCCGAGCCTTCCAGGATGACCGAGAAGGAGTTCTACGACCACGCCAAGCACTGCATCGCGTTCATCGACGAGTCCGTGAACAAGGTCGTGGAGGAGATCACCGACCCCCAGGACCCCGGACACGGGCTGGCCAGGCACGTCCGCATGGGATTCCCAGGGTACGACCGCATCTTCGTCTACGTCGTCACCGACAAGATCCGCAGCGTCAGGTTCAAGGAGATCAAGGACAGGGACCTGGACGGGAAGCCCGTGTTCCTCCGTCTCATCGACATGGCGTTCATGAAGGAGACGCTAGGCTCGTCCCGTCCGGACGACTATCGTGTCATCAAGGTCTCAGACTTCGGGTTCTCGTCCATCCCCTGCGTCAAGGCCGGATCCAACGCCAGGTGCACCTCCTACATAGGCACCGTCCCCGGGCTCTTCCTCGCTCTGATCTACCGCGACTACGGCAGCAAGCTGCTCGAATCCAACGTCAGGTCGTTCCTTACGGTGAAGACCAAGGTCAACAGGGGAATACGCAACACCATCCGCGAGGACCCCGGCATGTTCTTCGCCTACAACAACGGGGTCGCCCTCACCGCCTCGTCCGTGGAGATGGACGAGACCGGCATCAAGTCGTTCACCAACCTCCAGATAGTGAACGGAGGACAGACCACCGTCTCGCTCTTCAAGGAGCTCAAGACGAAGTACAGGGACAAGATCAACGAGGTCTACGTCCCTATGAAGCTCACCGTGGTGTCCGCCGAGGACGCCGTGGACATCGTGAGGAACATCTCCGTCTTCGTCAACACCCAGAACGCCGTCAGGGAATCGGACCTCTCGTCGAGCACCGAGTTCCAGATGGCCATGGAGAACGCTTCGCGCAGGTGCGAGATCCCCGGAAGCCAGGAGAAGTGGTTCTACGAGCGCACAAGGGGACAGTTCGAACAGGATTCCACCAAGGGGACCGAGTCAGAGCGCGCCGCGTTCAAGAGGACGTACGACAAGAGGCGCAGGATGGACAAGATCGACCTGGCCAAGTGCAGGTACATGATCGACCTCCAGCCCGACATGGCCTCGAAGGGCGGCCAGACCTGCTACAGCTTCTTCTCCAAGGACATCTCGAAGGCGTTCGCCGAGAACCCCGCCAGGTTCGACGACGAGTACTTCAAGGAGTCCGTGACCACCTCGATCCTCTATGAGGACGTCTACGAGGCCATCGGCAAGGAGGACTGGTTCGAGGGATACATGAAGCCGCAGATATGCAGCTACGCCGTGTCCAAGACCATCCAGGACCTCAAGGACAGGGGCCGCGTCATAGACACCGACGAGATCTGGACCAGGCAGATCGCGGATATCTCGCTCGTCCGCCACGCCCTCGCGGCCGCGAAGGAGTTCCAGACCTATCTGGACGGTATAACCGAGGCAGGGGGCAGCGCCATGCAGGAATGCAGGAAGCCTTCCTGCTGGGAGTCCTTCTCCGAGATGGAGGTCCCGTTCGACGACGTCGTCCTCGGGCACTGCATAACGGTGGAGCAGTCCGAGGAGAGGTCCGCGGCCTACGAAGAGAAGCGCAGGGGCGACATGGACGATGCGGTCTACGCCCTGAGGTCCTTCAGTGACTGGCGCAAGGTCAAGTATGCCATCCTCCGCGAATCCGGGGACAGGAAGGAGGTGGAGGTCATCGAGGACGTCATGGCGCACCTCAAGGACGGCAGCCCCATAGCCCCCGGACGCGCGAAGCAGGCTCTGGAGATCAGGAAGCGCTACGTCTGATCAGCGTATCAGGGCCTTGTCTATCCATTCCAGACAGTCCGAGCGGAGCGTCTTCAGCTTCTCATGAGCCGAATCGAAGTCGATGGGCTCTTTGAGGACGCCGGATTCCAGCACTTTGCCCACGCTCTCGAACATGCGGTCCTGCAGGCCGAGGGCGTTCAGGATCGTGCCTACCCTGCCTCCGCCCTCCTTCGTCTCGCTGGCTATGGTGACGAACGGCTTCCTGAACAGGATGGAGAACACCGTGGCGTGGAACGAGTCGGTGAACACGAAGGAGCATCCCTGGAAGTACCTCATCCAGTTCTCGACGCACCCAGGGTCGGTAAGCGGCACGCCCAGCTTCTCCGCCCCCACAGCGGCGGCTCCAGGTATCGTGACGGGCTCTATCCCCAACTCGTCGTAGACCTCTCCCATGCCTTCGAATCTGGCCGGGACGATCATGTAGTTGAACACGTACTCGCCTTCGGGTTCGGCATCGCCCTTCTCGGCGAGTTCCAGGAAATGGCGAGGATCGCACAGCATGACAGGGTCCAGAAGGGTTCTGGCCTTTACGCCCATGCTCCTGCACAGCTTCGCCCCTGCGTCCTCTCTCACGGAGACGTGGTTGAACCTCTTCAGAAGCGTGGCGAACCTCTCCTTGTCCTCGTCCGACCCTGAGAACTTCCCTTTCCCGAAGGACGCGGCTATCGACACCCTGTTCCTCCAGGGCTCCACGAAGTCCAGTCCGTAGGCCTCCAGCGACTCCTGCTTGATCAGGTCCCTGTTCCAGACCTGGTCGGATCCGACGACGAAGTTGCGGATGCGGGGGTTCAGGTCCTTGCGCTGGGCATCCTTGGTGGCGAACCAGAAGTCCCTGCTGTAGGCCGGATATCCGGTCCTGTACAGCCTCGGGTTGGGCAGACGGCCCTTTATCGTGTGCCTGCTGTCGACCATAATAGGCTCCAGGTCCATGTCCTCCATCAGGTTGTACAGGGCGTAGTACGTCAGCACCCCGCCGTAGTTGTACACCCTCCAGAACCCTGTTATGGCGACGTCGTACCTGCGCTCGACGCTGTACAGCAGCGCCTTGGACATCGGCATCCCCTTGTCCAGCAGGTGGAAGAACCTCTCCTTCTCGGGACTGTCGCGCTTCTTGTCGTAATTGTTGAACCTCTTGGAGAACGAGAGCGGGATGCGCCTGACGTACGAGGCATCCTTCTGGATCCCGTCGAACATGCTACCTCCCTTGTCGTTGTTCACCAGGATGGTGCTGACCCCGTCGCGGACGTCCGTGTCCGGGAGGATCCTGTCCGCTTCGAACAGCTCCCCGACGGTCAGGTCCCCGACGCGAGGGGTATTGGCCAGCCTGCATCCGGAGCATCCGTCGGATACGAAAAGGCATTCGGAGTATCCTTTGAGATACGGGTCGTTCACGATGTTCCTGGTCGTCCCGTCCTCGTAAGCGACCACAAGGGTGCCCTAGTGGACGTCTGAGGCCCTGAACACGAGGTTCGCTACCTTCCTGCTCTGTGAAAGCTCTTCGAGATACCTTCTATAGACGCCTTCCGACGGCATCCCGTTGCAGATCAGGTCGACAGTGTAGAGGCGGTCGTCATGGAAGACGTTGCGGACGGCGCGGACCTGGCAGGGGAGACCCACGAAAAGGACCTCTCTGCCGTCTTCCAGCTCCTTCGAGATCCCATCATAGATGCCTTTCATGTCGCTGAACGCGAACTTGGACCCGTGCATCGGTTCCAGACCCTCTTCGTCGCGGGCGATCCTGAACGTCGGGACGAGGTCTTCCGCCATCGCGACCCCGCATACGGATCCTCCGCGCCTGAGCATCCACCTGGAGACAAGGTCGAACGCTCCTCCGGAAGAGCTCCTGGACTGCACCGTAGGCTCGGCCTTAACAGCATAGCAGGCGGCCATGGGCTTCCCGTCGGCCTCTCCGGTCAGCTGAGGACACGTCTGGACGCACTTCCCGCAGCCGTCGCATGCGGAAGGATCGATCTGTGCCGTGCGGAATCCCCTCTCGTCCATGCGGAGGGCTATGGCATCCTTCTCGCAGACATGGAGGCAGGCGTAGCATCCGATGCATCCGCCTCCCTCTACGAGATCCATCAGAGCGGTGGCAGTCATGACAAAAGGGGATTGACTCTGATTATCTTATTGTTGCGTTCCGATGCTGGGTCCGATCAGCCTGCATCCGGACGGGAACGAGTGCTTTCCGTACGAAGCGACGGTCTCCGGCAGGTACATCTCCTCGATGGAGCAACCCAGGAATGCCTGATCCCCTATGGATTCGAGCCCTCTCGGAAGGTCGGCGGACTCCAAGGAGACGCATCTGCAGAAGGCTCCGGGGCCGATGGCCTTGAGTCCTTCGGAGAACACGACGTCGGCCAGGGCGGTGCAACCGAAGAACGCGTACCTGCCGATGCTCTGGACGCTCGTCGGGAATAGGACTTCCATCAGGTCTGTGTTCCTGGCGAACGCGTTGTCCGAGACGGATGTGACCTTCAGCTTGACGCCGTTCAGGACGATTTCGTACGGTATCTGGACGGACTTCTCCTTGCCGTTGTAGCGTACCAGTCTGGCCTCCGACGGACGGGACTTCTTGAACACCAGGCCAGGGTCCACCTTGGGAGCGGGGCGCATCGTCTCCTCGCTGCGGACGTCCTCCATCAGCGCGAGGACCGCGGCCAGGTCGAGGGAGGTGTCCTCGGCTATCTTCTGTGCGGCGTAATTCGCTGTCCTGATGTCGGGGTCCCAGGCCATGTCCTCAAGACTCCTGCGGCTGCATCTGGCTATGTACGAGACCATCAGCACGTCCTCAGGAAGGAACCCTCTTCTGGACATGGAACCGTCCGTCAGCGACGAGCGTCCCCTCTCGGATATCATCCTCCTGAACATCTCGCGCCTGCTGGTGCCGGTCTGGATGCTCTTGAGCCGGTTCAGGCCGAGAGCCTCCCTCATGTCCTGTATAATGGGTATGATCCCGGGGACGCGAAGGCTTTCGGCGGCTTTGCGAGCCCTGTCCGCGTCCGCGTCGGAGAAGGAGGCGCGGAACAGCTCCGGGGACACGCGGACCGCGCTCTCCACGAGGTATGCGTCCTTGTCCCCGAATCCTCCGAACCTCATCAGCCCGGGTATGCTGGCAAGGTCTGGAGAGCCTCCTCCGACTCTGAAGAGCTCTCTGAACCTCGCCGCCCTGTCCATGCCGGTCTAACAGCGGACGCGTACAAAAACGTGTCACCCGAGGCTTCCGATCCTCTCCAAGACCTCCTGACCCCAGGAGTCCTCGGGGTATTCCGAAGACTCCAGCTCGTCGCCGCGGCAGTCCGCGAGGTCGTAGTCGGTCATCGAGCGGAGCATGTCCTGGGCTTCTACGCATCCATGGTCGGCCAGCAGTATCAGGATCATCAGGGCCAGCTCCGGGTCGGACGGCACCCCTTTGCCCTCCATGAGGAACTCGGACACCTTCATCGCGGACGCCTTGTGCCCTTTCAGCGCGGCTGTCATGTACAGCGAGAACGCCGCTCCGTAGGAATGCTCGGTCTAGTCGCCCTCCTCATGCAGAAGCCCCACATCGTACATCGCCTGGGGGTCGCTGGAGTCGCATCTGCTGTCCAGGTCGACCTAGCATCTTCCCTTCTCTCCGTTCCTCTCCATCCATTCGACCGCGGGCGGGCATCCCATGAAGGCCGCCCTCTTGTACTGGATGTAGGCGTTGTGGAAGGACCTCACGACATGGTCCCCTTTCTCGAAGATCCTGGCCATCGCCACCATGGCGTACGGGTTGGTTTTGTCCGCGGACTCCTCGTAAAGCCTTATCGCGGTGCAGACGTCGTCGTCCGTCTGGCACCTCTCCTCGAAAAGCCTTCCCAGGAGAAGCGGCGCCCAAGAGCTTCCCTCCGCTATCAGCCTGTCGAGCGCCCTGGTGCCGATCTCCTCGATCCTGCGTCCGGAGAGCACGTCCAAGGCCTTCATAGCCTCGCTGTCGCCGTCGTCCGCCCTGCGAACGGTATCCATCATCCACTTCCTGCCGGATTCGTCGTACATGCCGAGGAACTCGTCCGGAGGCGTGATAAGGGTGGCGCGTGCATGCACGTTTACCGCATAACCCATGTTTTATACAGGTTCGACTCTGGACTGTCCATGGACGCCGAAGGGAGGGTGGAGAAGCTTCTGGGGGATCCTAGGAAAGCCATTATCTACATGGCCATCCCCATCCTGATAGCCCTTCTCGTCGCTCAGCTGAACGTCCTCGTGGACAGGATGTGGTGCTCCGGCCTGGGAGTCGATTGCCTCGCCGCTCTGGCCGTCGCCGCTCCGATCTACAACGTGTTCGTGGGGCTCGGAAGCGGCCTGGGGGTGGGAGCGTCGGCCGTCGTCTCCAGGATGATCGGAGCCAAGAGGAAGGAGGACGCCTCCGCCTGCGCCGCTCAGTCCTTGGTGTTCGCGCTGATATTCGGCATAGCGTGCACCCCGGTGGTCATCCTTATCCAGGGGCCTCTGTTCGAGGCTATCGGAGCGGAGGACGTTCTGGGGCTGTCAATGGACTACATGACCCCGTTCAGCCTGTCCATCCTTCTGCTGATCCTCAACGGAACCGTGTCCGGGATCCTCACAGGGGAGGGAGCCACCACCCAGTCCACCGTGATGATGGTCGTCCTAGCGTTCTCCAACATGGTCCTGGACCCTGTGTTCATCTATTGGGCAGACATGGGGATAGCAGGGGCCTCAGTGGCTACGGTCGCATCCACGTTGCTTTCGTTCCTTCTCGGATGCCATTTCCTGTTCTCCAGGAAGGCCTACCTAGGATACGCCCGCAGGAGCTTCAGGTTCGACGGCGCTCACATGAAGAGCGTGGTGGTAGCCGGCGTTCCGCAGATGCTGGAGTACTGCGTCCTCTACGGGATGGACGCCGTCCTGAACTTCCTCGTGATCCTCTGCGCCGGCTCCGAAGGGTTGGCGATATTCTCGACTCCCGACAGGGTCATAGAGGCCATAGTCGTCCCGGCGATGGCGGTCGGGTCCGCCCTTGTCCCAGTGGCTTCGTCCGCATACGGCCAGAGGAATCCCGAGAGGATGTCCAAGGCGTTCGGGTATTCTGTGAAGGCGGGGATCCTGTCCGTGGCGTTCCTCTCGCTGATGCTGATCCTGTTCTCGGAGCAGGTGATGACCATGTTCACCTATTCCGATGCGACCGTGTCATACAGGCCTGCCATGGCAGAGGCGATGACGATCCTCGCGCTGTACGCCCCGTTCTACTCGTTCAACCCGCTGTGCTCGGGATATCTTCAGGCTCTTGGCCATCCGGAGGTGTCCGTGGTGTGCGCCGTGCTCAGGAACGCTGTTCTGATAACGTTCTTCTACATAGCGGGGCAGTTCTCGCTCCAGGCAATCTTCTGGGCGCTCTTCTTCGGGCACGTCGTCGGAGCTACCATCATCCTGGTGATAACCCGCGCTGTCAGGAACAAGGTGTTCAGAAGCATTAATTCTTCAGCATAACACGCAACCAGCAGAGCGACCAATCCCTAAATACTTATTATTGAGATACGCTTAACGTCAAGCAAAAGCATACGGTGAACTTATGTCTGCAGAAAAAGTCACAGTTTCAGTTATAAAGGCGGACGTCGGGTCCGTTGTAGGACACTCCAGGCCCCACCCCTCGATGCTCGAGGCTAGCCAGGAGATTTTGGCTGACGCTCAGAAGCAGGGAATCATCGAAGATTTCTATGTCACCCGTGTCGGAGATGACATAAACCTCTACATGACCCACTACAAGGGCGTCGCCAACAAGGACGTCCATGGCGCCGCTTGGGAGTGCTTCCAGAAGGCCGCCAAGATCGCCAAATCCATGAAGCTGTATGCAGCAGGACAGGACATCCTCACCGATGCTTTCTCCGGAAACGTCAAGGGAGCAGGTCCCGGATCCGCCGAGATGAGCTTTGTCGAGAGAGGCTCCGAGCCCCTCATGTTCTTCATGGCAGACAAGACCGAGCCTTCCGCGTACTCCCTGCCCCTGAGCAGGATTTTCCTGGACCCCTTCACCACCACCGGCCTCGTCGTAGACGCCAGGGCCAAGAAGGGATTCGATGTCGAGATCCAGGACGTCATCGGCCACAAGAAGGTCATCATGAAGTCCCCCGAAGAGACGCTCAGCATCCTTTCGCTTCTCGGAGACACCTCCAGATACGCCATCAAGAGGATCTGCTCCAGGGCAGAAATCGGCCCCGCATGCGTCGTCTCCACCGACAAGCTCAACCTCACCGCTGGGAAATACATCGGGAAGGACGACCCTGTCTGCATCTGCCGTGCCCAGAGCGGTCTCCCCTCCGTCGGAGAGTACCTGCAGCCTTTCATGAACAACACCATGCTCGTCGCCGGATGGATGAGGGGTTCCCACTACGGAGCCTTCTATCCCTGCTCCCCCGAGGAGTCCGACCCTGTCTACTTCGACGGACCTCCAAGAATCTGCTGCCTCGGATTCCAGCTCAACGAAGGAAAGCTCCAGGGACTCGAGCCCATAGGGGCCAAGAAGGGAGAGCACATCCCCATGGACTTCTTCAAGGGCAACACCTGGGATCTCGCCCGCATGAACGCCGTCAAGGCGAGCAAGTTCATGAGGAGCCAGGGACCCTTCATGCCCTCGATCCTCGGACCTGAGGAGATGGAGTACACCTCCAGGCCCGAAGTCCTCAAAGAGCTCACCTCGAGGTTCGAGAACCTTGACTGATCTCAGGACCCCCGCGGTCATCGTCAACTTCAAGGTCTACAGCCAGGTGGAGGGCGAAGGCGCTCTCCGCCTCGCCAATACCTGTGCCGCAGTGGCCGAGGAGTCCGGAGTGAGCATAGCCGTATGCCCTCCGATGCCGGAGCTGTCCTTGGTGGCCAGGGATGCATCGATCCCGGTGTTCTCCCAGAACGTCAGTCCGAGGAAGCCCGGCTCCGGAACGGGGTACACCACCCCTTCCGCCGTGAAGGCCACCGGCGCGTTCGGCACCTTGATCAATCATTCGGAGAACAGGCAGCCCGCAGCCGATGTAGGAGCCTGCGTGGACATGTGCCACGCGCTGGGCGTCTGCACATGCGTCTGCGCCGAGAGCGTGGAGAAGGCCAAGGAGCTCGCCGCGTTCTCGCCCAAGATGGTCGCCGTGGAGCCCCCCGAGCTCATCGGAGGGTACATCTCGGTCACCACCGCGAACCCCCGCATCGTTCAGGACACCGTAGCCGCCGTCGAGGCCGTGGATCCCAAGGTCGCGGTCCTCTGCGGAGCTGGAGTCAAGACCGGGCAGGACGTCAAGACAGCCATAGATCTCGGCGCCAAGGGCGTTCTCCTCGCATCGGGAGTGGTCAAGGCCGCAGATCCCGAAGCGGTTCTCAGGGACTTGATAAGGTACATCTGAAACAACATTCCCGTACGGGCCCTTTTTCCGTGCGGGTATTTTTTCTTATTTAAGAGAGATAAGAATATCCTCCATCCATTTATAAACCAATTCCAATATTTTGCCATTAGGCAGAATTATCTGATACACGTAATTTGTCGTGCAGTGCCTATTAATAGTTGAACAGTCATTCAACTATCAGTGAGTAAAATGAAGGTAGTACTCAAACTCGAAGGACTCGACTGCGCCAACTGCGCGGCAAAGATCGAAACCGCTGTCTCCAAGATCCAGGGGATCAACGACGTCAACGTGGTCTTCATGACCCAGAAGCTCAGCTTCACCACCGAGAGGGAGGATGTCGACGCCATCGTCGAGCAGATCACCAAGGAAGCGATGAAGGCATCGAGCGATGTCAAGTCGGTGAAAAGGATCAAGTGAACTCGATGAACAACTTCGAGAAGCGCTTGATCATCGCCCTGGCGATCTTCGCCGTGGGCATGGTACTCCACTTTACGGAGGCCATCGAGGAGAAGTATCAGTTCTTCTTCTTCCTGGCGGCGTACCTCATAGGAGGATACGACGTCCTGGTGACGGCCATCCGTAACATATTCAAAGGCCAGTTTCTGGACGAGAAGATTCTCATGCTCATCGCAAGCGTGGGAGCGTTCGTCATAGGATCCTGGCAGGAAGGAGCCGCAGTCATGCTGTTCTTCCAGGTGGGAGAATGGTTCGAGGACCGCGCTGTCAACACGACTAGACAGTCCATCGCAGACCTGATGGACATCCAGCCCGAATATGCGAACCTCGTCAAGGACGGGGAAGTTGTCCGTGTGGACCCCGAAGAGGTCAACATCGGAGACATGGTGGAGGTTCTTCCCGGGGAGAAGGTCCCTCTCGACGGAAGCATCGTCGACGGAAGGTCCTCTCTGGATACAAGCGCTCTTACCGGTGAATCGGTCCCCCGCAACGTCGGGCCTGGCGACGAGGTCTTCAGCGGATCCGTCAACGTCAGCGCCAAGTTCAGGATGTGCGTGACCAAGGAGTACGAGGATTCCACCGTCTCCAAGGTCCTCGAGCTCGTCGAGGATTCCATATCGAGGAAAGCACCCGTCGAGAAGTTCATCACCAAATTCGCAAGATACTACACTCCCGCCGTCGTGGGAGCAGCCATACTCGTGGCGGTCATACCCACACTCCTCGGAATGAACCCCGAGACCTGGATATACAGGGCTCTGACCTTCCTGGTCGTCTCCTGTCCCTGCGCCGTGGTCATCTCGGTCCCTCTCGGATACTTCTGCGGTATCGGAGCCGCATCCAAGCTGGGTATCCTGGTCAAGGGAGGAAACTATCTGGAAGCCCTCGCCCACGCCGAGACTATAGTCTTCGACAAGACCGGAACCCTCACCGAGGGAAGGTTCGGAATAGACACCAAGGAAGCCGTCGGCTGCACCGAGGACGAGCTCGTCCTCATGGCCGCCATGGCGGAGTCCGGATCCAACCACCCCATCGCCATCTCCCTGAAGAAGGAGTGCAAGGAGGGATTCGACTACTCCCGCATCGGAGCCTCAGAGGACCGTGCCGGAAGGGGAGTCATCACCGAGATCGACGGCGACAAGATCGCTGTCGGAAACAGGAAGCTCATGGCCGAGGTCGGAGCCGTCCCCACCACCGAGGACGGGATCCACACCGTGGTCCACGTCGCCAAGAACGGCGTCTATATGGGTAAGATCACCCTGTCCGATATCGTTAAGTCCACTTCCGTGGAGGCCATCAAGGACCTCAAGGCGAACGGCATCAAGAGGACCGTCATGCTCTCCGGAGACGCTAAGCCCATCGGAGAGGAGGTCGCCAACAAGATCGGACTCGACGAGGCCCACTGCGAGCTCATGCCCGCGGACAAGATCGAGCACCTCGAGCAGATCATCGCAGAGAAGGCCCCTAAGTCCAACGTCGTGTACGTCGGAGACGGAATCAACGATGCGCCTTCGATCTCCCGTGCGGACATCGGGGTCGCCATGGGAGGACTCGGATCCGACGCGGCCATCGAGGCTGCGGACGTCGTCATCATGGACGACTCGCCCAAGAAGCTCAGCACCGCTATCAAGCTGGCAAGGCGCACCAACTCCATCGTCAAGCAGAACATCGTGTTCGCGCTCGGCGTGAAGTTCCTCATCCTCGCCCTTTCCCTGTTCGGAATCGCGAACATGTGGATGGCGGTGTTCGGAGACGTTGGAGTCGCTGTCTTGGCGATCCTGAACTCCATGAGGTGCCTGCGCACTAAGATGTACGAGAAGTGAAACCATTCGGGGCACGGCGGCATCCGTCGTGTCCCTTTTTTCTTGATCCATCTGTCGCTGGATCGGATGCAGTTCCGGCCGTCGTCGGGCATCATGAACCGAACCAGTCCCACATCGTAATGGCTTCGCCGCATGATGCCATCCCCTAGGGACGGTCTTGTCAATCGAGCGGCCATCGATTACTTTCCATCTCACAAGCCCTTGAGGCCGTATCCTCTCGCACGCAGAAGAGCCCAGCTTCCGAGGAACACGCTGCAGCATATCGCGAGCATGGTGGCGACTCCGTAGATGAACAGATCCGCGGGGAATGATGAGGCGATGACCATCCCGACGAAGGCGAACATGAACGTGGTGAAGTTCAGCATGGCGGAGACGGAGCCGTTGTCCCCGTCGTGCTGGTTCATCAGGATTCCGAACCCGAACGAACGTGCTGTTATCGTGATGGCGCAGCAGGGGACGATCGAAAGCATGAACAGCGTCCAGTGCATGGGAGCCACGATGCACATCATCGTCAGGCTGAGAAGCCCCATGGAGATGATGAACACCAGCCTCTTCTTCGGCGTGACGTTCCTGTGATCCTCTATGCGGGCTATCACGAGCCCTAGGATGCATGACATGGCCAGGACGAGGCTGTACTCGGTGGTGCCGAGCCCGAATCCGTCCTGGTATACGTACGAAGAGACGGATATGTATGCTAGCTGGGAGCCGGTGAATGTGCACATCATAAGCATGAACAGCAGGAAGCTGCGGTTCTTGGTGACGGCCCCGAGTCTTGTCAGGGATCCGAGGACGGTCCCCTTGTAGCGGTCCAGAGGGATGTTCCCAGGCAGCAGGAGGCTCATAGCGAGGCAGAACAGCGAGATCGATGCTGGTGCCCAGAACGTCGCGCGCCATCCTGCCAGGTTGATCAGCAGCGTCCCTATGACAGGAGCCAGGATGGGCCCGAGAATCCCTATCGCCGCCGTTATGGACAGGACTGACTTCATGTCGTTGCCGGTGAAGCAGTCCTTGATGAGAGCGAACGCGGCTGTCAGGGCCCCTCCTCCCCCTACAGCCTGGATCATCCTCAGCGCGATGAAGATCCAGACGTCCTGGGTGAAGCAGCATGCGATGTTGGAGACAGCGTAGATCGCCAGGGAGAATGCGAGGACCTTCCTCCTGCCGTACTTGTCGCCCATGGGCCCGAGTATAAGTATGCTGAACGCAAGGACCAGCATGAACAGGTACAGGGACATGTTCATGACGGATTCAGTCGTCTGGAAATCCTCTATCATCCTAGGGAGTCCCGAGAGATACATGTCCGTGGATATCGGACCGAACATGCTCAATATGATTATGAGCAGCATCAGAGGACGGCGTCCCAGCCTAGTTTCAGTCATTCGTGGCCTCTATTTTCATTGTTTATTTAAATGGTGGTATTTTGTCTTTTAACAACCTTATTTTCGTTCGTCATCGGTTAAGAAAGCCTCCGGCCATAATCTCAGCATGGACACGCGGACGACAGCTCTTTTAATTCCCCTGGCTCTGACGCTCGTCCTCGTGCTCCTGTTCGTATCGGACGATGTATGCTCTGAACCTAGGATACATGCGTTCGATCCGTATGGGGAGGCGATAGCCGTGTCCAACCCGGGCTCCTCCGCGGTCGATCTCAATGGCTCATACTTGACCGACGGCGAGGGGACCTGGGCTTTCACAAGATCCCTCAGGATTCCGGCGGGTGAGGCTCTGGGCTTCTCTCTGGACCCAGACTGCACCTCATTCGGAGGCAGCATTCGAATAGTGACGGTCGGAGAGGAGGGCGTCGTAAAGGGGAAAGGCTCGCTCATCCTCGGGAACACCGGGGACGACCTGTATCTGATGAAGGACGGCAAGATCATCGATGCTGTGTGCTACGGCGAGAAGAGGATAGAGGACAAGACCGTCTGGATCGGCCCGACGGTGGAGAACAAGAGGGGATACTATGCCATAAGGGTCGGAGGCGATACCAACGCCGCCGAGGACTGGGTCATACGCCGTCCTGGTGTGACGGAGATCGGATTCGATCCTGACAGGAGATACGACGCCGAGGTGATGCCGTTCCTGTTCCCCGACAGCGGGGGCGTCCCTGTCTACAGGGCTCTCGAGTCTTCGGAGAAAAGCGTCCTCGTGTCGCTCTATATCCTCAGCAGCAGGAACGTATACGCCCTTCTGTGCGACTTGGAGGACAGAGGGGTAGAGGTGACCCTCCTGCTCGAAGCGGCGCCTCTAGGGGTCGATCTGGTGCCCTACGTGCCGCTAATGAAATCCTTGGAGGACCATGGTGGCGAGGTCTTCCTCATCGGAGGGACCGATGTGGACCGTTTTCCGTACATGCATGCGAAATACGCGATAATCGACGGCTACAAGACGGTCCTGACCACGGAGAACTGGACCGAGGACAACATGAACGGCAACGCCCGTCCCTGCACCTACGGGGACGACAAAGGCAACCGCGGATGGGGCGCGGTAGTCGAGAGCACCGGGTATGCCGAGTTCATGGAGAGGGTCTTCAGGAACGATTCCTGCCTTGCCTATGGGGACGTGAAGCGCTTCTCCGAGGAGTATCCGAACGCACGCGCCTCAGGGAATCTGGGCTACCAGCCTCCGACGGATTCCTACGGCAAGATGTACAGCACGACCGTGGTGCCGTTCCTGTCCCCGGACGGGTCATTCAGAGCGGAGACCTACTACATGGACAGGGCCGTGGAGAGGCTTTATTCCGAGCAGCAGAGCATAGGGTCATCTTACAGGGACGCAGACGAGGGGACTCCGCTGTGGAATATGAAGCAGGCGGTGACCAGGGGGGTCGACACCAGGCTGGTTCTGGAAGCCACGTCCGCAGGGACCTATGCCTACTCGCTGTGCGCCAGCACGGGAATCAAAGCCGCTTCGATGATGTATCCGTACGTGCACAACAAAGGCCTCGTCTGCGACGATGTTGCCATCGTGGCTTCCGTGAATTGGACGGATAATTCGTTCTCATGCAACAGGGAGTTCGGGATAGCGATAGAATCCGCAGAGGTATCGGACTTCTTCGCCGAAGCGTTCATACAGGACCACCGGAGGCACTACCTGTACGAGGGTTTCGAGGTGGAGATCTCGGAGTTCAGTCCGGTGTACAAGGTCGGCGAGGAGGCTGTCGTATCGGTGGACGTGACCGTCACCGGCGATTACAGCTACGAATGGGACCTCGGAGACGGGAGGACGAGAACGACCACGATCCCTCGCATGTCGTTCTGGACTACCGAGGGGGACCATTCGCTTTCCGTTAAGGTCACGGACGGGGATGGCAACAGCCGCACGGCATCGGCAGGATATTCGGTCCTGCGTCCCCAGATCGTGGAGTTCGATCTCGGGATCCCGGCAGAGGCCCTGATATCCCTCATAGTGGCGGTGGCGGGTGTCGCGCTGATGCTGGCTTTCCATTTCAGGCGCCCCCTGGAGCGATGAAGCTGGTGTGGGAAAGTGTATTATTTTATCCAACGATTAGGAGGCATGAACGCCAAGGAAGCCGTATCGCTGCTCGCGGTCGTCGTTCTTGCGCTTCTGGCAATGCAGGCCTCGTTCGACGAGTCCGATGCCAAGGGCGATCTGGACGGCGTTCTGATCAGCGAGTTCAGCCCTTACGATTGGGAAGGGGTGACCTTGAAGAACTATAGTTCTAAATCGGTCGACCTCAAAGGATACTATCTCTCTGACGGAGAGGATGAATGCAAGTTCACCAAGAGCCTGGTTCTGGACAGCAAGGAATCTATCACTATAGTGAGACCTGATTCCAGCGCTAAAACAGCTTTCGCGGACCGCGACAAAGTCATCTACATCGGGAACAGCGGCGTGGAAGCCGGTGAGAACTATATCTTCTCCAACAAGGGGGACGAGGTTTTCCTCTACAGCCCCTCCGGCAATTGCATCGACGCGATCTGTTTCGGCAGCAAGACCATCTCAGATTCCAGGTACTGGTCCGGCTCCTCCGTGACCATCAACGGAACCAACGCCTATGTCGGCAGGATGGGCTCCACAGACACCGACACTGCCGCAGATTGGGGAATAGCCAAGCCGGGACGTACGTCCTACGCGTTCGACCCCTCGCTCGCATACAGCGCGACTGTGACTCCCTTCGTCTTCCCTGACAGCGGAGGGGTTCCCATCTTCGACGCCATAAGCGGAGCGAAGAAGTCCGTCCACATCGAGATCTACCAGCTCACCAACGCCAACATGTACGCCCTCCTATGCAACCTCGCCAAGAAGGGCGTCGAAGTCGTCGTCCTGATGGAGGCCAGCCCCAACGGCGGAGACCAGAGCGACATGGCCTCCAGGATGAAGGCTCTCGTCAACGCGGGCGGAGAGGTCAAGCTCATCGGAGGACAGTCCGGAGAGCGTTTCTCCTTCGTCCATGCGAAATATGCCATAGTGGACGGCACCAAGACCATCGTGACCTCCGAGAACTGGACCGCCGACAACCTCAACGGGTCCATCCATAACGGGACCTACAGCGGCGAGTATGGCAACCGCGGATGGGGAGCCGTGATCGAGAGCAAGGAGTACGGATCCTACATGGAGAGTGTCTTCCAGAACGACATCGACGATAGCTACGGCGACGTCAGGGACTTCTCCGAGATGAGCTACGCCAACGCAAGCGCGGCCACAATGACCTACAAGCCTGTTTCCTCCGGAAGCTTCCCCTCCTATTCCGCCAAGGTCTGCCCAATGCTGTCTCCCGACAACGCTTGGGACACCGAGATGTACTGGATCAGCAACGCCAGCGAACGCGCCTATGTCCAGCAGCAGAACGTCGGAGACTCCTATCTCGACTATACAGAGTCCAGCTCTCCCTTGTACGTCCTGAACGCGGCTGCCACCTCCGGCGTAGATGCCAGGATAATGGTCACCTCCGGAGGCTCCTATGCGGCAGCCGCCAACAGCCTGGTTGACAGGCTGAATTCCGGAAGCGCCATCAAGGCGGCAGCGATGGACACCCCATACATTCACAACAAGGGACTCGTCTGCGACGACAGGGCTATCGTATCCTCTGTCAACTGGACCAGCAACTCCTTCAACAACAACAGGGAGGTCGGAGCGGTCATCCTCTCCTCGCAGGTGGCAGACTACTTCGCGAGCGTGTTCGAGAGAGACTTCAGCAGGAACTACGAGTACGAGGGGCTGTCCGTCAACATCCTGACCACCCAGAAGTCTTACGATCTTGGCGAGAAGGTGACCTTCGAGGTCGAAGTTAGACCTGCCGGAAGCTACACCTACGAATGGAGCTTCGGAGACGGACAGACCGCCATCACCAAGGTTCCCTATGCCAGCGTCACGCCCAAGGCTGGAGCGCATGTACTTGAGGTGACCGTCAAGGATTCCTCCGGACAGACCGCCAGAGCGACCATGGACTACGCTGTAGTGGACCTCAGAGTGACCATCACCGCTTCCGCTTCCAAGATCACCCTCGGAGACTCGATCAAGTTCGAAGCGGATGTGGATCCTTCGGGATCTTACACCTACAAGTGGACCTTCGACGACGGCTATAGCAAGACCACGTCCTCGCCGAGCTTCACCTACACCCCCACCAAGGCCGGAAGCAACGGAGTGACACTTGAGGTCACGGACGGATCGAACACAGGTCTGGCCGATGTAGATTTCAACGTCGTCAGCGGCTCCGGCTCAGGAGACTCCTCGTCCGAGGGCGGCCTGGGATCCATGATCTACGCTCTCATAGCCGCCGTCATCGCCGCTATAGTGGCGATAATAGGCCTGGCGAAGAAGGTACTGAAGTGATCCGATGGCGATGGTCAGACAGGCTGGCGAGAAGGACCTCGAGGGCGTGTTCGTCCTGATGAACAGCAACCTCGACGAATTCTTCCCGCCGTCTGTCATAATGTTCTTTCAAGAGCAGTGGCCCCAGGGGCAGTTCGTCGCGACCGACGTGTTCGGCAACATCCTCGGGGCCATCTGCGGATCCCGGCTGGAGGGCGGAAGGGTTTCCATCTCCCTTTTCGCCGTGGACGAGAGCTGCAGGGGACAAGGCATAGGCCAGCAGCTTCTGGACACCTTCCGCAGGAGGTGCTACATGGACGGCTACAGCATCATCCAGCTGGAGGTCCGCACATCCAACCTCCTAGCGAAGAGATTCTACGAGAAGCGCGGATTCCGCGTCACAGAGCGTCTTTACGGATTCTACAACGACGGCGGAGACGGCTACCGCATGGTGATGTTCGTCTCTGGGTGCAGATCCGGGTGAGCCCTCCCCCGATAGAAGCGGAGGAGGGCGTTTTCCGTTTCAGGAGAACATGCTGTCGTCCAGATGTTCGGTTTGGCAATAGTATTCGGAGCGCTCCTTCTGCACTCCGGAAAGGTCCTTGGAGAGACCCTTGCTGTAGGACCCGTACCTGTCGCGGATCTGGTCCTCGACGGGGCGGGATCTCGCGAGCGCCCTGCGGATGTGGTCGGCCTCGATGTATTCGGCGCCTTCCATCACGGCGATGTCCCCGGCTGACCTTATCAGTCCGCCGAGCTCTCTGAGCCTGAGGGTCAGGGAGTTGCGCTGGTTGTCGTCCCTAGCGCGGCGCTTCCCCTCCTCGATGATGAGCTCCACGGCCCCGATCGTGGCGTGTGGGATGTGGCCGTCGAGGTTGACCTCCTGAGCCACGAACTGGGCGTATCTGGCGCGGTTGTGGGGAGTGTCGGGCATGGCGATGTCCACGAGGACCTCGTATCCGTTTCCTATGATCCTCGACCTCAGCGGGGAGAGGATGTTCTCCAGATCCTGGATGTTGCATGCGGCGACGAGGATGAAGTCGCAGGGGACGTCCTCGACCTTCACGCTGGCTCCGGCTGACTGGGGGTTCCTCCCCATGATGGGGAAGGTCTTCTCCTGCATGGCGGTGAGGATGAACCTCTGGAGGGATCCCAGATGGGATATCTCGTCCACAAACAGGACTCCCTCGTGGGCCTCATGGATGGATCCGGCGACGACCCTCTCGTAAGCGGGGGTTCCGAGCTTGTCGTGGCCTCCGTAGGGGTCGTGCCTGACGTCTCCCAGAAGCTCTGTTTCGGACGCTCCGGTGGCGAGCACGAACGGGTTCCTGTTCAGCTTGACCAGGACCTTCTCGCTCGACGTGCGGGCCAGCTCTCCCCTCTTGTCCAGGGCAGACTGGTCCAGCATGCGGATCTTGTCTCCGGCGCGCTCGAAGATGACGGTCTCCTCCTCGCCGTTGCGGGTGCGGGTTGTGTGGACCTTCTCCTTCCCTGCGGTCATCTGGGGTATGGAGTCGCCGAGCATCCCGCCCAGGCTTCCCATGATGTCCTGGAACGGGTTGCTCCTGTTTCCGCCGTCCATCTTGCTGTTGTTGCAGTGGGGGCAGTTGAGGTCCGTGGGAAGGGAGAACTTGCCGCAGCTCTTGCACTTGTACCCGAGGTGCTCGGCGACGTTGCCGGGCGCCTCCTCGGGGCGCATGAGCACTCCTACGGACTCCTTCTTGAGGTTCTCCTCCTTCTCGACCTCCTCTCTGTCAAGGACCTCGAGGAACGGCCTCTCGGAGTTCTCGGGGTTCTTGACCACTCTGATCTCGTGGGAAGGGGCGGGAAGGTTCATCGAGAGGGCACGTGCTATCATCGACTTACCTGTCCCCGGGGGGCCCACCAGCAGCAGGTGCCTGCGCTGGCGAGCGGCTATCTTGGCCAGCTCTATCGCCTCCTCTTGTCCAAGCACCCTGTCGAGGGGGTCGGACGGGAGGAGAATTTCCTCTGTGGACTGCATGCCTGCGACGTCGTCCCAGGTATCCACCGCTCTCTTCTCTGTCATTTCCAATCAGTAAAGGTCCTCTTTGGTGAGGATTGTGATCTCTGCGGGCATCTTGGAGACGTTTCCTCTGCGGGTTCCGATGACGGTACCGATGCCCTTCTCGGCTGAAATGTCCAGGATCCTCTGGGAGATGACGCCGTCGAACACGATGGCGACTACTCCGTCGGAATCCTCCTTGAGGGAGTTGACCAAGTTCTTCACGGCGACCTCCCTAATGACCTCGTTGCCCTCGCCCAGGACTTTGGCGTTGTGGGTGGTGGCGAGATCGAGGAGCATGTCGCGGTATTGGGTCTGCTCGGGGGTGAGGACCTTGTCCGAGCTCTTCTTGCCGCGGAGAGTTCTTCTGGTCTTGGGCTTGGCCTCTTCCTGGGGCTTCTCCTCGACAGGCTCGTCGACAGCTTCGACTTTAGCGGGGGCTTCGATCATCGCGGGCTCCTCGGCTGCTTCGATCATGGCAGGTTCTTCTGCGGCCTCGATCGCAGGGATCTCGGCCACGTCGTCCTTCTTCTTCCTGAACTTCTCGATGGCGTCGTTGTCGAAGCGGGACTTGCGCTCTCTGCGGTCGCGTCTGTCATCTTCCTCTTCCTCGTCGCGGTCGCGCCTGCTGGACCTGCGATCGCGTCTGTCATCTTCCTCTTCCTCGTCGCGGTCGCGCCTGCTCCTGCGGTCGCGCCTCTCATATTCCTCTTCCTCGTCGCGGTCGCGCCTCTTCTCCCTGCGCTCCTCACGCTCTTCGCGCCTCTTCTCCCTGCGCTCCTCACGCTCTTCGCGCCTCTTCTCCCTGCGCTCGCGCCTCTCGTCCTCATCGTCCTCGTCGCGCCTGCTGGACCTGCGGTCCTCTGCGAGGGCGGCGTCGTAGTCGATGGTCCCCTCCTCGGTGATGAGGCCGTTCATCTCCATGTACTGGTCTCCGGGGACCTTGTTGCGGAGGCATTTGATGATCTGCTTAGCGGTGAGCTCCTCGACCTCGTGGGCACGAGGCGCGCGGGCGACGAAATCTACTTCGGCGACCTGGAAGAGCTCCCTGAGGATCAGCTCTCCTCCCCTGTCTCCGTCGACGAAAGCGGTAGCGACCCTCTCCTTGGAGAGCTCCTGGACGGTCTTGGGGATGTTGGTTCCCTCCACCGCGATCGCGTTCTTGATTCCCGCTTTGAGAAGGTTGAGGACATCGGACCTGCCCTCGACGATGATGATGGCTTCGGAGTCCTTGACGTTGGGTCCTGCGGGGCACCTGTCCTTTCCGTAGGAGGTGATCTCCTCCACCTGGACGCTCTGCCTCACGCTGTCCATGAGGTCGTAGCTGGAACCTTTAGACTGCTTGATGAGGTCGTTGAGGAGCTCTTTGGCGCGCTCGACGACCTTCTCCCTCTTGGTGACCCTGACGTCTTCGATGCCGAGGACGTGGATGGAAGCTTTGCAAGGTCCGACGCGGTCGACGGTCTCGAGAGCGGAAGCGAGGATGACGGTCTCCACCTGGTCGAGGCTGGAGGACATGTAGATGATGCCTTCCGATTTTCCGCCTTTCGAGACGACCTCCACCTCGATCCTTCCGATCCTGCCGGATTTCTGAAGGACCCTGAGGTCGAGATCATCGCCGAGGAGCCCTTCGGTCTGTCCGAAGATTGCTCCTACGACGTCGGGATTCTCGATGATCCCGTCCGCGTTGATCTTAGCTCTAACCATGTACTTTGTCGTGTTTGGATCGATATTCATGTGGACCCTCCTAAGGGTCTACGGAAAAGAATCTAGCCTATCTGCTCCACTGCACGCGCACGTTGTTCCAACCGGCCACCTGCCGGATTTTGTGATTTAGGCCAACAAGGGACTATCGCCTGGACATCCTCGTCCTATTATCTCCCTCTGCCAAGGCCTTTCGGCCTGATGATGATCGTGATATAGTGAACAGGAAAAGCTGTCTCTTCCTTGAGTGCCGAATGGTGAACTGATTTATAAATATGATTGGGAGTTTCGAAGGCTGTTAGGAAGTATCAGGAATCGTTCAGCTCGTCATCGTGATCCGCGGCCTTGTACGCATGTGTCAGGTTTATCAGAGTCACTTCTGGAAGCAGCGTCATGATCTCCTTGGTCTCCTGCTCGCCGGTCAGGAGTATGACCTGCATCTTCTTCGCGACATCCTTCAGAACCCTGCAGGCCGAGGACTTGCTCTGGGTGTCCATCCCTGCCAGGACCTCGTCCAGGATTATCGGGACCATGCCGTCGCCTATCCTCTCCGCAGCGGCGATCTTCAGAGCCAGGGAGGCCATGGACTTCATCCCGCTACCCATCTCCCTCAGAGGCCTCTCGACGCCGTTGCATTCCACCAGGAACTCCCTGTCGTAGCGGATCCTGCATTCGTATCCCGTCATCGCAGACAGGTAGGCCTCGGCGTTCTTCCATTCGCCGGAGCCGGAGTACAGCGCCCTGACGTCGACCTTCCTGGCGATGGCGCACCCTATGGCCGCGTCTATGCCTCTCCACAGGAGGGCGGACTTCCTGTTGGACAGCACGTTCTTGCGGTCCATGAGGGCCTCCAGCTCCTCGGAATCCATTATCCTGGCCATCTTGGAGTCAAGGTCCTCCAGCCTCCTCTTGAGGCCTTCCGTTCCGTCCACGATGCCTATGTACTCCACGGCGCAGATGGGCGCGTCCGGATCCAGGCCATGCCTGCTCAGTCCTGCCCTGATGTCGGTGATCTCGCTGTCCATCTCCTTGGCGGCCCTGGTCTTCCTCAGGCATTCCAGGAAGCCTTCCTGTCCGCCGTAGCGCTCGGTGAGCCTCTCCATCTCCTCCAGGGCGGCATCGGCCTTCTCTTTGGTCGTCCTGAGCTTCTCCTCGTGCTTCGACACTATGGACGCCGCATCCCTGAGACGGACGAGCTCTGCCACGGCGTGAGCGGTCTCCGTGGCGTTTATCCCGAGGGCTGACGTGATCCTGGACACCATGCGCTCGTACGCTTCGGTCCTCCTGGTGAGGTCGTTCACGGCCTCTGTCATCTTCGTGACGTCGCACGAACGGGTGCTGCGTCCGAAGACTATGGACTTCTTCTTGCTGTCCGGGACCATCTTCGCTTCTGCCAGCTGCGCTCTGCTGCGGCGGAGCTCTTCGAACTGGCGAGCGTAGTCCCTGCGCCCTCCGTCCAGCCAGGTTATGTCGTCAGAGTAGAACAGGATGGACGACGGGTCCTTGTCCCCGAGCTCGTTGATGGGCTCCTCCATGTAGGCTTTGAGGGATTCCAGTTCCTCCAGGGAATCCGACAGCTCCCTCCTCAGCTTTTTGAACTCCGCCGCTTCGGAGTTCCCGGCCCATTCGAAGAACCCGAGCTCGGCGCGGGCGGACGAGAGCTCCTTCAGACGCTCGTAGTCGGCCTTGTGGTCTTCCCTGAGCTTCTGGTAGCGTCTCTTCTCCTCGGCCTCCACGGAGTCGTCGGACTCCAGCAGGAGCCTTTCGGTCACGGCCTTCTTCTGCGAGGCGTACTCTCCGTAGCGCTTGACCTCCTTCATCAGGACGCCAATGGACTCGTCGAGCTCCTTCATCTCAACTTCCAGGGCCTCCAGCTCGGACATGCCTCCTTCGTCCGTCTCGAAGACCGAGCGCTCTATGCGCTTCATGGATTCGGCTGCTGTGTGGATCATGCTGTAGCCGGGGTCGTCGTCGGCGGACGGGGACAGAGGCTCCAGGTCTGTGAGAGACTCCCTCTGGATCGAGAAAACGGCCCTGAACAGGTCCGGAGAGATGCCTTTGACGCATTCCGGCACGCGTCCGAACCTGGAGCGGCCTCTTATCGTGACGGTCGTCTCGCCGTCGTACTCGTACATCAGCACGGAACCGGAGTCGTCCTTGCTGCAGGACGGATACCTGTCCTTGCGGTCCATGGGAGAGAGGCAGGTGCCGATGAACTCGGCCAGTGACGTCTTCCCGCTGCCGTTGGGGCCGTATATCACGTTGAGTCCCGGCGATACGACCACCTCCTTGTTCTTGAGGGGGCCGAACGACTTCACGTAGACCTTGCGGATCCTCATTGCCTGCCCCCGGTCATCCTGATCAGCGCTTCCGACGCCCTTCTAGCGGAGGCTTCCAGGTCGCTGTCGGACAGGGAAGACAGGATTCTCGCCTGCTCGCCGAGATCGGAACCTTCCGCTATCGCCCTTTCATAGGCTCTGCGTCCTTCCGAGGCCATGGATGCAGCCACGGACCTAATCTTGGTGGCCAGCTCTCCGTCCTCCACAGGTTCGGAAGACGTCAGGACGCTGGCGAGTATGAACGGGATGCGCTTTCCGAGCTCTTCGCGGAACCTCTTCGGGTCCTCCATGTGGAGCTCCATGAGCTCTCCGGTGCCGCTCAGCCTGACAGACGCTATGTCCACGGAATCGGAAGCTTCGGACAGCCGCGATGCCAGGTCGTCCATCGAGAGCCCGGTGACATTCGCGTCCAGGCAGCCCCACTGCAGGCTATGGGTGGCTACGAACCTCAGGTTGGTGACGCTCTTGTCCGAGACCGTGACGACGTAGGCCCCCTTCTGGCCCGATTCCTTGGCGCTGCGGCCCTGGATGTTCCCCGAGTACACGGCGTAGGGGCTCTCCCTGAGGATCTTCCTCTTGTGTATGTGGCCGAGCGCCCAGTAGTCTACCTTCTTGCCCAGGAAGTCGTTCATCCTGCAGACGGCGTTGGGATGTCCCTCGTCCGCCTCCTCCACGTCGCAGTGGACGCAGGCGACGGTGAACGCGTCGTCGGAGCCGGAGAGCATCGAGACGAGGTTGCGCTTCTCCTTCTTGGACATGAAGCTGGCTCCCGTTACTTCGACCTCGCTGTCGGCACAGCGGAATCTGACCCTCTCGGGGCGGACGCCGAACACCTTCACGTTGTCAGGATAAGGTATTGCCGCGTCCCAAGGCCTTTCGGAATCGTGGTTGCCCTTGGATATGAAGATGGGGATCCCGACGCGTCTGGCCTGCTCCGCGAAGAACGCTCTGGTCGCAGGAAGCGCTCCCTTCTCGTATATGTCGCCGGCGATCACCATGAAGCATGCTCTTTCAGAGATGGCGAGGTCGATGATCCTCTCGAAGGACTCCAGCGGGGCCATCCTTATCCTCCTGAGCTCCGCTGCATCGTCGGTATCGACTCCCTTGAAACGCGCCCCCAGATGCAGGTCCGCACAGTGTATGAACCTGAACTCGCCCATGCTGCCGCTCCGAGACAGTCACTTTTATAAAACGGTTACTTATAGAGCATGGAAACGTGCATGCTAGCGTCGGTGTTTTTGACTGAATTCTGGCGATCGCGCATGCATGGAACGTGCTACCAGGCAAGGTCGGGAAAATGGGCGGTTCCAAGAAGCAGAAACCCGGGCTCGATGCCCCTTACAGGAAAGTGCTGACAGGATCTTTCGAGGAGGTCGATATGGTGGAGGCGGTGGAGTCCGTCAGGCGTGCATTCTCCAGAGGAGAGGCCACCGAGAAGGACCTCTGCTACGTGCTGCTCTGCACCAACGATACCGAGCTCCACGAGGAGGCGCTGTGCCTTGCCAGGAAGAACATCGACGACTGGGGAAGGCTCTGGCTGTTCAGGATGTACTACAACGGCGTCGGAACCGAGCGCGACATCAAGACCGCCCTCCGCACCCTTTACTACGACGATTCCGTCATGAGCGCGACCGGCGGTGCCCAGTACAAATACATCGTCAACAAGGACATCTTCGTATACGGGGACATAGTCCTGTGCGGGACCCGCAAGGAGGTCCTCTCGTTGTTCTGCGTCTGCGCCGGTTACGGCGTGCGCCCGGACTATTACGTATGCCCCGGCGAGGAGCTTCCAGAGATGTACGGCAAGCCCTGCCCGGACGACGGGGAGAGCAGGTGCTACATCAGGTTCAGCACCAACGGCGACATCGAGACAGGCCCTGGCGCCGTCTTCGTCTACCACCCGTTCGGCGAGGAGGCCGCGGGCGAGGATTCGCTCCTGCTGCCCAGGACATTCTCCCCCGACAAAGGCGCCGCCATAGCGCCTAGAGGGATCGTCGCTCTGAACAGGGCTCCGAAGGACGCCATCGTGGACGTGCGCATCCTCAACGAAGCCGGATACTGCATCGGCCGCAAGTCCAGCGGGGACTTCGAGAGCTGCAGCCTCGAGACCCTCGAGCCCTGGTACAGGATAGGCAAGGGCATCTACGACAGGATGAAGGAGAGGGGAGGGCGCTACCTGGTGGCCTCCTACTACCCCATGGGGGATAACTACAGATGGATCTCCAGGTTCGAAGGCGTCGATTATTCCGACGTCACCTTCGCCGTGACGGAATCGGCCAGGGACCACCCCGTTCTTCAAGGGGTCAAAGGCATGCTGCTCTCCAGAGGGGAGATCGGTTGCATCCGCATCTATCTGTCTATGATGTACCACGAGGACCCGATGGTCAGGATGGTCCCGTACCAGCCGCTCTATCCCGGAACGACCTTCCACGGCAATCTCGACACCCATTTCACCGTTGGGGAGGCCAGACGTCTCAAGGATCCCGGGCTCAACGCCATGGGGACGATCCCCGACGTGGGCAGGGCCAGAAAAAGGGCGGCTCCCGTCATCCCTCGCACGGTGCTCCTCAACCCGTACGGGAACTCCATAGCCATCAGGCCGGAGGACGAGAGCAAGAAGGGATACGACGCGATGGTGGCGCTTTCCCGCAGATTCCTCAAGAGAGGATACCTCGTGTTCACCAACACGCCCTTCCCGGACCAGAAGGAGCTTCCTGGGACCATGAGGTACGAGGGGGACATAGTCACCACCGTCGCGCAGGCGACCTCGTTCGACCTCATCGTCACCGTCTTCACCGGGTTCATGGAGACCGTGATGTACTCCAAGGCCAACCTGGTGGTCCTGAGCTATGCCCGCGAGAACAGCCGCAAGAGGATGGCCAGGAGCCTTGGCCGCGACAACTACTGGGAGCTGAACCTCCTGGAGAACAAGACCAGCGTGCTGGCTTCTAAGGTCACCAGGATAATGGACGAACTCCCGATAGACAAGCCGAAGAGATTCTACAGGAACAACGAGCGCGCCATGACCATCCAGGAGAAGGCGGCATTATTCAGCAAGGACGAGATAACCCTGGAGCTCGTCCGCGCCATCCTCTACAGCGCCGGGAAGAAGGACATAAAAGGCCTCGTGGACGAAGGGACGAAGGACCCGCTGCTCTGCTGCGTCGGCGCCATGGCCATGGACCACGGGATACAGGTGCCGGTAGACAAGAGGCGCGCCATCCTGTGGTACAGAAGGGCAGGGAAGCAGGGGGTCACCCTGTTCATGAGCAGGGTCAGCGTTCTGAAAGGGGAGCTTAAAGCCTCCATGGAAGCGGGATTCGATCCCGAGCAGCCCTGAAAGCCATGCTACGGTGCTGACATTTAATAACCCTGTAGGCGGTTCCGCGTAAGGATATCCGATGGGAAGCATCGAAAGACGCGGTTCCGAGGTCCCGGCCTACAGGAAGGTCCTGAAGGGGACGTTCGACCGCATCGACATGGACGAGGCGATACGTTCCGCCAGGGAAGCCGTTTCCGAGGGCAAGGCCAGCGAGAAGGACCTCTGCAACGTTCTGCTGTGCTCCGACGATCCCGGGCACCACGCCGAGGCTCTGGAGCTGGCTCGCAAGAACATAGACCAGTTCTGGGGAAGGCTCTGGCTGTTCAAGATGTATTTCAACGGGATAGCCGTCGAGCGCGACGTCAAGGCCGCCCTGAACATCCTCTATTCCGACAATCCCATCATCAAGAGCGGCAACGGCGCCGAGCTCTAGTGCACCATCAATCCCGAGATCTTCCTCAACGGGGAGATAGTCCTGTGCGGAACACAGGCCGAGATCCGCTCGCTCTTCTGCATACTGGCTCACTACGGGGTCCGTCCAGACCGTTTCATCTGTTCGGACGGAGACATGCCTGAAATCTATGGGACGTCATGCCCAGAGGACAAGACATCCAGATGCTTCGTGAAATATAGCACCAACGGGTTCAAGCCATCCGGCCCGGGGAAGGTGTTCGTCTATTGCCCATACGGCAAGTCCAGCCGCGCCAAGAACCAGCTCCTCAGGTCCAGGGAGTTCGACACGGGCACCGATATCGGCGCCGTCTTCGCTCCGAACTCCGAAGAGGAGATCAGCTCGATCCCCTCCAACGCCATCGTGGACACCCGCATCATGAACGAGAGGGGGCTGTACACCGGTCGCAAATCCGACGGAAGCCTCGAGATCATCAGCGTCTCGGAGATCGAGATGAGGTACCTGATCGGAAAGGCCATGTGCGATAAGTTGTCCGAGAGGGGCGGCAGGTTCATGATAACGTCATTCTACCCGATGGGGGACAATTACAGATGGCTGGCCAGGTTCGACGGCATCGACTACTCGGACGTGAGCATGGTCGTCACCGAGACGGCGAAGGATCTTCCTCGTCTGGCGGGGATGAACGGCTTCATCATGTCCAGGGGCGACGTGAAGAGCCTTCGCATGTACCTGTCGATGAACTATCATGAGGATCAGAGGTTCAAGATGATCCCTCACAAGCCCTTGTACCCCGGCGCGATGTTCCATGGGGACATAGACACAAGCTTCTACATAGGGGCCGCCAGGCGCGTCCAGGAGCCCGCTCTGTCCGTGGTCGAGCCGGCGGATGTCCCTTGCGAGAGGCTGAGGAGGTCGGGTCTGCACGGGCCGCGCTCCATCCTTCTGAACCCATACGGGAATTCCATAGAGGTCAGGTCCGAGGACGAGAAGAAGAACACGATGGGCGTCATGCTGGGTCTGGCAGAGAGGCTCCTGGGGAGAGGATACGAGGTATACACCAACACCCCCTTCCCCGAGCAGGAGGAGCTACCTGGCACCAAGAGGTACGAGGGCGACATAGTCACGTTCATGAACGCCGCCTCCGGGTTCGATCTCGTCGTCACCGTCTTCACAGGGTTCATGGAGGTCGCGATGTACGCCGACTGCAACCTCGTCGTCCTCAGATATTCCGATGACAACTCCCGTAGCTACATGGCGAAGGGCCTGGGCAGGAGGAACTACTGGGAGTACAACGTCCTGGACGAGGGGCCGGAAGCCTTGGCGTCCAGGATAATGGAGATGTTCGACGGCCTGGACATAGACAAAGGACTCGATTATCCTCGCCCCGCGGAGCGTCTGCTGTCCATCTGGGAGAAGGCGGAGGTTCTCAAGGGCCAGGAGGTCACCAGCAGGATGATGCGTCTGGTCCTCTTCACCGCCGGCAAAGGCGAGCTGAGAGAGCTCGTTGAGAGAGGGACCGACGATCCCCTGCTGTGCTGCGTCGGCGCGAAGTCTCTCGAGACAGGGCTTCAGAAAGAGACGGACGTCAAAGCGGCCATCGATTGGTACAGGAAGGCCTACCAGATGGGCGTGCCCTGGGCCAAGAGGAGGGTCGTCGAGCTCAAGAAGCAGATTCAAGAGAATTAACTGTATATTTCTTGTATATACAGTTATATACGGTGTGTGCCATGTAACCCCGATGCGAGGGCCGTTCCCAGGATCGGCGGATCGCAGGAGGGAGATTCATGCTGTTGACCAACACAGAGAACATACCGGGAAAGCAGTACGAGATAATCGGAGTCGTCTCCGGCAACATGATACAGAGCAAGCACATAGGAAAGGACATCGGCCAGGGCCTGAAGACCATAGTCGGAGGGGAGCTCAAGGCCTACACCCAGATGATGGCGGAATCCAGGGACATGGCCACCCAGAGGATGATCGAGAACGCCGAGGCTCTGAAAGCCGACGCCGTGGTCTGCGTCAGATACGCGACATCCGCCGTCATGGGCGGAGCGGCGGAGATGGTCTGCTACGGGACCGCCGTGAGGTTCGTCTGAGGCGACGGCGGCGGGCTCCGAGGGAATCAGGACGATCTTCCGTACAGGACGTCCAGGATGCCCTTCAGCTCGCTGCTGACCTCTTCAGGCTCCTTCTTGAGCCGGCATTCCCAGATCACCACCACCTTCCATCCCGAATCCTCCAGCTCTTTCGTCTTTTCAGCGTCGCGCTCCACGTTCCTTCTGAACTTCTCCTGCCAGTAGTCCACGTGGGACTTGGGAAGGGGCATGTCGCATATCGGACAGCGATGCCAGAAGCATCCGTTCACGAAGATCGCCAGCTTGTGCCCGGGATATGCTATGTCCGGCCTTCCTGGAGCTTTCTTCCAGTTGAGTCTATAACCAGGGTATCCTGCCTCGCGGAGCATCTTCCTGACCTTCAGCTCCGGGCCCGTGTCCTTTCCCTTGTTGGACTTCATCGTCTTGGTGGTGGCTTCGGATGTAGGAGGGGGCGGACGCAGCGAGGTCATTGTGAAAGGTGAATCGCGTAGGACCGTTATACGGATGTTGATGCGGCTGAGAGGGATGACGGTCATTAATTAGTGTTATAACCGCAGTGCGCATTTACATCCATGATTGCCCATGGACTGCATCAAGAAGAAGGTGAACGAGGAGATCAAACGTGGCTGGATAGGCTCCAATCATGAATGCGCCTATCATCCGAGCCATTTCACAGGACAGGATTGCACCTTCTGCTATTGTCCGTTCTATCCCTGCGGGGACGAGGACCTCGGGGCCAACACTCCCGGAAAGAGGGGGAAGCCTGTTTGGAACTGCTCCGACTGTCTCTTCATCCACCGCACCGAGGTCGCCAAGTACATCATGTCTGAGATCAGACGCCTCGGGATAGAAGATGCCGCGGATCCACGCCTGAAGGACATATTCGTGGATGTGAAGTCCAAATTCTGGCATGAGGGCAGAGCCGTGATGGTCGTCGGAGCCACTTCCGATGCGGGCAAGTCCATCACCGTGGCTGCGATATGCCGCATGCTTCACAGGAGAGGCCTTCTGGTGGCTCCTTTCAAGTCCCAGAACATGAGCCTGAACTCCAAGGTGACCAGGAGCGGTGCGGAGATCGCCATGATACAGGTTCTCCAGGCCCAGGCGGCCGGCCTCACGACACCAGACGCTCACATGAATCCGATACTTCTGAAGCCTAAGGGCGACGACATCTCCCAGGTGATCGTCTGCGGGAAGCCCTTCGCCGACTACAGGGTGAAGGAGTACTACGAGGAGTTCGTCCCCGGTCCCGGGATCCAGATCGTCAAGGAGCACGTCGACTTCATGAAGAAGAGGTACGACTACGTCGTCATGGAGGGCGCTGGCTCCCCGGCGGAGATCAACATCTACGAGAAGGACATCGCTAACATGAGGGCGGCCGAGATCGCCGATGCTGTGGTCTTCCTGGTGGTCAACGTCGAGTGGGGAGGCTCCTACGCCTATGCGCTGGGGACCATAGAGCTGATCCCGGAGAAGGACAGGAAGCGCATCAAGGGGATCATACTGAACAATGTCCGCGGCGACCCGAAGAAGATGCTGGCCGGGTCCGGAAAGCTGGAGGAGATGACCGGAGTGCCCGTCATAGGAGTCATCCCCCACGTCGACGTCATGCTGCCTTCCGAGGATTCCGAAGCCCTCAGGGACACCAGCAGGAGAGGCGAAGGCGGAATCAAGATCGGAGTGGTCAAGTTCCCGCGCATCGCGAACTTCACCGACATCGATCCGCTGTTCATGGACGACGTCTCGATAGTCTACGTCCAGGAACCGAAGGATCTGGACGGCGTCAGCGCGGTCATACTACCCGGCACCAAGAACACCGTCCTGGATTACAGATGGATGTGCGACAAGGGGATCTCCGACAGGCTGAAGGAGATGAAGGGCAAGGTCCCCATCCTGGGAATCTGCGGAGGCTATCAGATGATGGGCGCCACCCTGGACGATTCTCTCGGGATCGAAGGCGGCACTAAGGAGGTCCTGGAAGGTCTGGGGTTCTTCGACAACAGGTCCACCTTCGCAGAATACAAGAAGACCATCGCCAACCGCGAGGCGGTCCTGTTGAAAGGCGACGGAGGGCAGGTAACCGGATACGAGCTGCACATGGGGCAGACCGAGGTCGGCGAGGAGCCGCTTTTCAGGGTTGACAGCATGTTCTACCCGTCCTGGAACGAAGGCTCCGTCAGGGAGGAAGAGAAGCTCTTCGGAACGTATCTCCACGGGTGCTTCGACCTGCAGGCTTTCAGGAGGTATTTCCTTTCGTTCGTCGACGGCTCCGTCTCTGTCAGGGATGCTCCCGCGAAGAGCTACGAGGAGCTTCTGGAGGACAGCCTGGACACGCTCGCCGACGCGTTCGAGGAGAACATAGATGTCGAAAGGATGATGAGGATACTGGAGGGGAAAGAATGAGGATCCTGGTGTTAGGGACGTCTTCGTCCGCTGGAAAGACGATGATGTGCGCCATGCTGTGCAGGTATTTCGCTCGTAAAGGGCTGGATCCCGTCCCGTTCAAGGCTTCCAACCTGTCTCTGAACTCCTATGCCACCAAGGATGGCGGAGAGATAGGCATGGGACAGGCCTTCCAGGCGTGGTCCGCGGGTCTGGAGCCCGAGACCGACATGAATCCTGTCCTCCTCAAGCCCAGCGGGAACGGCATCATACAGGCGGTCGTCAACGGAAAGCCATACAGGGATTACAAGAGGGGCGAGCCTATGGACCGCAAGGAGCTCCTGGGCGAGGCAGTGAAGGCTTACGACAGGCTGAGGACCAAGCACGGCGCCATAATCTGCGAGGGCTCCGGTTCTCCCGCCGAGATCAACATAATGGACCGCGACATCGCCAACACTGGGCTGATGGAGGTCACGGACGTCCCCGCCATCCTGGTCGGTGATATAGAGAGGGGAGGGGTCTTCGCCGCCATCTACGGAACGTGGAGGATAATCCCCGACCACCTCAGGCCCAGGCTGAAGGGGTTCATAATAAACAGGTTCAGAGGCGACGCATCCATCCTCAAGGATGCCATAGACCAGATCGAGTCGATGACAGGTATGAAGTGCTTGGGCGTGCTGCCTTACGTCTATCTGAGGTTCCCGGAGGAGGACTCGTACTCCAGCTCCAAGGGGAAGCTGGAAGGCACAGACGTCCACCAGGCCTTCCTGAACAACGTGGACGAGTTCACGGACATCGCGATATCCAGCGGATTCGATTTCGACGCCGTGGAGCGCATCGCGAGGGAATGATCATCCGCCCGAGGCGACCCTGACGGCGCAGACCTCCCCTTCCTCGGGGACTTGGGTGTCCATGGGGACGGGCTTCCCGCCGATCAGGAAGATGTAGGCGTCCGGACGGATCCCGCAGGACGTCGCAGCCTCGGCTATGGTGATGTCTGATGTTATCTCCTGCACGGAGCCTTTGATCCTCATGACGGTCATGTCCTTCAGGATGCATGTCGCCGATATGATTCTTGCGCAGATCAGGCAGAGGGACGATCGGCATGATGTGGCGGGGCCCCAGTCGAGACTTACTCAACGTTTATCTAATCATACCTTTTTGACGGTTCCGTAAGCCCATGATCGGGCGGTAAGGAGTTATAAAAATGGAAAAAAACCAAGCGATACTGATAGTCGCGATCGCTGCGATACTGGTTGCCGCGGCGGTCGTCGCTGTCGTGTTGCTTAACAACAACGGAAACAACGGTAACGATGACAAGGACGTTGTCGATAAGATAACCGATCCCACGAACAACATCACCGTTTTCGATGGAAGATTCCCTTCCGGAACGGTTCTCGAGACGTCTAAGCTCAGCGGCTCCGAGAGGGAGAGCGTCCTCTCAGCGATTCCTTCTGATATTAAAATCGACGCCGACACGGCTGTAGTCTACAGCATACTGGCCAAGAAGAACGGAAACGTCGTGAAACCCGAATCTCTCCTCGAGATCGTGATGGACAACGTGTTCACCGAGGACACCACAGTCTATTCCGTCAACGACGGAAAGGTGGTCCAGCTGTATTCGTACAAGTACAAGGACGAGCTGAGGTTCCATTCCAACGATCTCGGAAACTTCGTCATCTCCAAGAAGGTGACAGAAACCGTCACCGTCGCGGTCACCGGCCAGAACACGACCGTGAGCGTCAACGGGAACGCTTCTGTGTCTTCGTATTCTGGATATTACATACCGGGCACCTCGATGACCTTGGTCGCCACTCCCGGGAGCGGATACGAGTTCGACGGATACTACATCGGCAGCTCTAAGGTCTCCAGCGACACCACCTACAAGTTCACCGTCAGCTCTTCCGACGTTTCCGTGAAGGCTGTGTCCACGAAGACATCTGAGAAGCTCGTCATCAGCGGCGGGAACAGCACCGTCTATGTCAACGGCGAGAACGTCGGAAAGTCGTACGAGGCCGCTATGCAGCCCGGAACCCTCGTGACTGTCTACGCGGTCGCTGATTCGGGATACCTGGTCTCCGGATGGACTGGAACCTATTCCTCCAGCAGCCCCGTATGCAGCTTCATCTTCAACTCTTCCACTACCCTGTCTGCCCAGACCCAGGCCGCGACCAAGGGGACCAGCCAGGTCCATGTGACCACCTCCCTCGATGGAGAGGCCGCCGATTCCTACGGAAGCATCATCGCTTTCGGACAGAACGTCGGAAACGACTACACCGTCACCCTCGAGGAGTCCGGCGCCTCCATGCAGCTCTCCGCAGCCGCTGAGGCAGGATACTCCTTCGACCACTGGCTCATCGATGGAAAGTCCTACACCGGCAAGGCCATGACCGTGACCGCCGGTTCCGACAACATGAAGATCGTCGGCGTATTCGTTCCTTCGAAAACCCACACGCTTTCTGCGACCATCGACAACGGAACCGTTCAGATCGACGGCGAGGCCGCATCTTCCAAGCTCGTCAAGGAAGGCGTCCAGGCGGTCCTCAAGGCCGTTCCCGCCAACGGATACAGGTTCGTCGGATGGTACTATGACGGCAAGTGCGTATCCACATCGGAGGAGTACAACGTCACTATGCAGCAGGCCGACATGACCTTCGAGGCGAAGACGCAGAACACCGTCCTCAAAGTCAACCTCTCCGTCACCAACGGAACCATCGAGGTCAACGGAGCCGACGTCGGATCCACCTATTCTGGAACCATCAACGCAGGCGACACCATCGTCTTCGAGGCCCTGCCTGCCGACACCTACGTATTCGATACCTGGACGATGAACGGAAAGGTCTACAACGCCAACAAGATCACCGTCACCGGTGCTTCCGAGGACATCACCGCGGTCGCGTCCATGGTCCACGCCACCGTCCGCACCGTCGTGGCGTCCACCGACTACGGAACCGTCTCCATCAATGGGGTCGAGTACGGAAAGGCAGGAAGCATCCAGACCTACGACGGGAAGGAGGTCACCGTCAGCGTGGAGGTCCCCTACGGATACATGCTCAGGGGATGGACCTACGACGACAAGTACGTCTCCACCGAGGCTTCCTACAGCGTCAAGGTCTACGGCGACATGACATTCAAGGCTGTCACCGAGAGCACCCTGCACACCCTCACCGTGAAGGCCGTCAACGGCGGTCTGATCATCAACAGCGCCAACATAGGCTCCGAGTACACCACCCAGCTCTACACCGGCGAGTCCCTCATAGTCAACGCTGCGCCCAGCGCGGGCAACACGTTCTCCGAGTGGGATGTCAACGGCAAGAAGTACGGCGCCAGCTACCAGACCATAGAGATAAGGATGGGATCCGAGGACATCGTCGCCACCGCGTACAACGTCCCGATGGCGGACGGAACCCTGCACATCACCGCGACCAACGGTACCGTCAAGGTCGACGACAAGGACGTCGGGGACTCCTACGACATCAAGGCCGGTCCCGGCTCCAAGTACACCTTGACCGCAGTCCCCAAGGCCGGATACAGGTTCGACCACTGGGTGCTGGACGGGGAGACGAGCGAATACCAGATCCTGACCGTCACTATGGGCACCGAGCACGTCAACGCCGAGGCCGTCATGGTCAAGTACGAGTCGCATGCCGTGACCGTCACCATCGACCATGGGAGCATCATCTACAACAACGTGGACGTGGGATCGAGGCTGTCCGTCGTCGTCGATGACAAGGCCGTCATGAAGATCTCCGCCAAGCCTCTGACCGGGTACGCCCTGGCAGGATGGTACGAGGGCGACTCCCTCGTGACCTTCGCCTCCGACTACCAGTTCCAGGCCAACAGCGACGTCTCCCTGACCGTCAGGACCGTCGTCAACCCTGTCTACCAGTGAATAAAACGAGGCTCCTCCCAAGACGGGAGGCGCCTCCCCTTCCCTTTTCATTACCTGTTTTTCTGTTCCGTTTCAAACAAATATGTCTCAAAGAACGGGTAACATTCGATTCCATTACCTAATGTTCATTTCGCGTCTCGGAACGTTGTTATACATCCAGTTTACTAGGCTTTGAAAGCGAAGGGTGTCCTCCATCATAGGTGAAGACGATGAACAGCGAGTACAAGAGCTATATCGAGAAGAAGTGCGAGCTCTGCAGGGAGAGCGATATGTTCTCCCCCGACCTCTATTCCAGGTACGACGTCAAGAAAGGCCTCCGCGACTCCGAAGGAAATGGGGTCATCGTCGGCCTGACCAGGGTCTCCCAGGTGGACGGGTCCTAGATCGTCGATGGGGTCAAGACGCAGTGCCCCGGAAAGCTCTGCTACCGCGGATACGACATCAAGAGCATCTGCAACGGGTTCCTCAACAAGAGGTTCGGCTTCGAGGAGGCCGCGTACCTTCTGCTATTCGGATCGCTTCCCAACGAGCACGATTTGGAGGAGTTCAAGCAGCATCTCGCTGAGGAGCGCAAGCTGCCGAGCACCTTCACCAGGGACATCATCATGAAGGCCGCCAGCAAGGACATCATGAACTCGATGACCCGCAGCGTGCTCTTCCTCTCATCCTACGACAAGAAGGCCATGGACAACTCTATCCCCAACGTGATGAGGCAGTGCATCTACCTGATCAGCGTCTTCCCCATGCTCACCGCGTACAGCTACCACTCGTACAACCACTACATCAACGACGAGAGCATGTACATCCACAGGCCGGACCCTCGCCTGTCCACGGCCGAGAACATCCTGAGGATGCTCAGGCCGGACAAGTCCTACACCTACCTCGAGGCCACCGTTCTGGATCTTGCTCTGGTCCTTCACATGGAGCACGGAGGAGGCAACAACTCCACCTTCACCACCCGCGTCACCACTTCCAGCGGATCCGACACATACGCCGTCATAGCCGCCGCGATGTCCTCTCTGAAGGGGCCCAAGCACGGAGGGGCCAACCTGAAGGTCATGGACATGATGGACGACATCAGGAAGCACGTCGACGACCTTGAGGACGAGAAGGAGCTCGCCAAGTATCTCAACCGCATCCTGGACAAGAAGGCGTTCGACCATCAGGGCCTCATCTACGGGATGGGCCACGCGATCTACACCATCTCCGACCCCAGGGCCGAGGTGTTCAAGTCCTTCGTCGAGAAGCTGGCGGTGGAGAAGCACAGGCAGGCCGACTTCAGGATGTACAGCATCATCGAGAGGATCGCTCCCGAACTCATCATGGCCAAGAAGAAGAACAAGAACGGCGTCTGCGCGAACGTGGACTTCTACAGCGGTCTGGTCTACGACATGCTGGACATACCTCGCGAGCTCTACACCCCGTTCTTCGCCATAGCCAGGATAGTCGGGTGGAGCGCCCACCGCATGGAGGAGCTGATAACATCCAACAAGATCCTCCGTCCCGCCTACGTCAACACCTTAGACGAGCGCGAGTACGTCAGCCTCGAGGACAGGGAGTGACGCTTCCGGTCGGCCCAGTCTCGACCAGGACGGTCTGGCTATCCGCGGATAGGTTAGTGCTTCACTAAATAGAATTAAGACACCTGGATGTATATCGGTGACTATGTTCGGTGAACCAAAGGCAGAGGCAGTGATGAAGAACGTCGAGAAAGCGCTAATGGCTTCCGACCTCAAGTATCAGACTCTGGAAGGAGGGTCCATAGCGCTCAGGGCTATGGGCGACGACCTTCCGATCACTATGTTCATAGCGGCAGACGATGACAACCGCACTTTGAACATCTACTGCTATCTGATGTTCGAAATTCCCGAGAAGGCGAGGGAGAAGCTCACCATAGAGGTGAACACCGTCAACAACACGATCAACAACGGAAGCTTCTACATGGTCGATGACGAGCCCAAGATATGCTTCAAGATCATCCAGAGCTACTTCGACGCCGTGCCTTCCTACAAGCTCATCCAGAACCTCATCATGATCGCCTTCAAGACGGTGGATGTGAACGACGGAAAGCTCAAGGACCTGATCCCTGCGGATGCCATCAAGAGAGACGTCATGTACAGCTGAGGTGGCCGGATGTCGTCCGAGCACGTTTCAAAGGAAGATCGGGAAGCCATAGCCGCTTCCAGGTTCTCTTGTACCGAACGCGAGAGAGCAGTGTTCGAATCCGGAATCAAGATGGCCACCATCTATCACCAGTTCGTCGGGACCCCAGTGAACAAGAAGTCCGTAGCAGGCCTGGAGAAGGCCATATCGCAGGCCATAGAGGTCCAGCCCTACGTGTACTCGGCGAAGGTGAAGATCGACCGCTCGGTGTTCCCTGCGGGGAAGGACCGTTATTCGTACATCTCCCTGACAGGCGATATGATGGACGCAGTGGTGAAGATCAGGCTGGACAGCTATGAGGTCACCGCGGAGATGCGCTACGACTACGAGCTGAAGTATCCGCTCATGTACATCTCGTCCATCGAGGAGCTTTGACAATCGCCAACAGTCTTGGCTGAAGAAATCATATTTAATGATTTCTGCTCTAAAACTACAAGGCATTATAAATGACCAGCTCCATATACCCATGTTGGTAAGGGGAGGTGTTAGTGTGGTCTCTGACATTAAGATTGGAATAACGGGACTCCCGGGCTCCGGGAAGACGTACGCCCTCCTCCGTGTTATCGACATGTTACGCGAGGAAGGGATCGTCGTCGGAGGCATGATCAACGAGCCAGTGGACGAAGCCCGCGAGGCTTCCGCCGAAGAGCCCTCGGAAGAGGTCAAAGAGAAAGTCCCTGGACCCAGGGTCTCCGTCAAAGGCAAACGCAAAGTCGGATTCACAGTGAGGGACCTCATGACCGGCGAGTGCGTCCAGTTCGCCAGCACCGACATAGAGAGCAAGGTGATGGTGGGCAAGATAGGCGTCGACCTCAACACATTCGAACAGGTCGGCGTGAAAGCCATCAAGAACGCCTGCAGGAAGGCCGAGGAAGGCGTCGAGCCTGATTTCCAGGAGTGCGACCTCATCGTCATCGATGAGGTCGGAAAGATGGAGGTCGAGAGCGAGGCCTTCGTGGAGGCTGTCAAAGAGGCTCTCGATGCCGAGAAGCCCATGATAATAACACTCCATAAGAAATCCAGAAACCCTCTTCTACAGGATATAAGGCGCAGGGACGACGTAAGGATCCTGGAAGTCACGCCTACGAACAGGAACATTCTGCCTTACAAGGTCGTCCGTCTCATCAACGGTGAGAACATTTGAAACCCGAAGGAACGGTGGTGAAGGAAGGCCTCACCGACATTCTTGTTCCCGGGCTGCATTCCGTCCATGGTCCCGGAAAGATCCAGGGGACCGTGTTCTTCAACGAGCAGATGGCTTTCAACCGCGATGTCAGCGTCATGCTGCTCCGTTCTTTGGACAAAGGCGTGACCGTCGCCGACGCGATGGCCGCTACCGGGTCCAGATCAGTCAGGATAGCCAAGGAGGTGCCTGGCACCGAGGTCACCGCCAACGACATTAGCGCGGACGCAGTGGCCTACATCGATGCGAACATCGAGCTCAACAGCCTTGACAACTGCGTCAGCTCCAACAGAAACATGCATTCCCTCTTCGCGGAGCATTCGTTCGACTACGTGGACCTCGATCCGTTCGGGTCTCCGGTGCCTTTCACCCAGTCTGCGATACGCGGCTGCAGGCGCGGAGGCATCCTCGCCATCACCGCTACGGACACGGCACCTCTCGCAGGCGCCCACGCCGTGAAATGCAGGCGCAGATACCAGGCGGAGCCGATCAGAGGGTACATGTGCCACGAGGGAGGCCTCAGGATACTCATGAGCAGCATCGCCCGTGAGCTGGCCAAGTTCGACAGGGGGATGAGGCCCCTTCTCTCGTTCTACGCTGATCATTACTTCAGGACCTATTTGAGGGTCGAGGAGGGCGCCGAGGCCGCCGACAGGACCCTGGGAAGGCTCGGATACCTCCAGTACGACAAGGACACCCTGGAGCGCTCCATTGCTTACGACAAGGACCCTATGCACCCTTACGGGCCCCTGTGGCTGGGGCCGCTGCATGACAAGGACTTCCTCGCAGGGATGAAGCCGGACGACCTGGCCGACGAGAAGCGCGTAACCAAGTATCTCAACCTGTGGAGGAACGAGATCGACACCGAGGTCTTCGTCTACGACATGAGCGAGCTGTCCTCTCACATGAAGCTGTCCCCTCCTAAGATCGACGCGTTCATGGAGTTCCTCAACCAGCACGGCCGCGCCGCCAAGTCCCATGTCAGCCCTTCTTCGTTCAAGACGGACATCACTTTGGACGAGCTTCTGCCCCTTTACAAGGAATTCTCTCCCGACTCCTGTTGACATGTTCTTATAATAGCGAGGGTTAAGGAAACGCAGGTGCGTTCAAATGCCCAGTCTAGCAATCATCGGAGCCCAGTGGGGCGACGAGGGAAAAGGAAAGATCACCGATTATCTCGACGAGAAGGCAGACATGATCGTCCGCTTCCAGGGAGGCAACAACGCCGGACATACGATCAAAGTCGACGACAAGGTGTTCAAGCTCCATGGGCTTCCTTCCGGAGTCGTGAGGCCCGGAAAGCTGGCAGTCATCGGAAACGGCGTCGTCGTCAACCTCGAGGAGCTCGAGGAGGAGATCAAGCAGGTCAAGGAGGCCGGCGGCTCCATCGACGGGCTCAGGGTATCCGACAGGGCCCACCTCATCATGGGCTACCACAAGAAGCTGGACGGGGCCGAGGAGAAGTACCGCGGCAAGAACGTCGTGGGAACCACCAAGAAAGGGATCGGACCCACCTACCAGGACAAGATCGCAAGGATCGGATTCAGGGCCGGGGACCTTCTCGAGGACGACCTCCTGAAGGACAAGATCTCGTTCATCCTTCCTTACAAGAAGGACCTCATGGACATGATGGGCGCCGAGAAGTGCTCCTGCACCACCGAGAGCCTCTACGACAAGATGATGGGCTGGAGGGAGCTCATCGGAGACCGCATCTGCGACACGTCCGTGCTCATCAACGATGCTCTGGACGAAGGGAAGAACATCCTCTTCGAGGGCGCACAGGGAGCCATGCTGGACGTCGACCACGGAACCTATCCGTACGTCACCTCGTCCGCCACCTGCGGAGGAGGGGTCTGCACCGGAGCCGGAATCGCCCCCAACAGGCTGAACAAGGTCGTCGGAATCGTCAAAGCGTACACCACCCGTGTCGGAGAGGGACCGTTCGTCTCCGAGCTCTCCGGGGAGCAGGAGTTGGAGCTCCAGAAAAAAGGCGGAGAGTTCGGAGTCACCACCGGAAGGGGAAGGAGATGCGGCTGGCTGGATCTCGTCGTCTGCGAGCACGCCACCAGGCTCTGCGGATTCACCTCTATCGGAATCACCAAGCTGGACGTCCTCAACGACATCCCCGAGCTTCCCGTCTGCGTCGCTTACGAGATCGACGGGGAGGAGGTCAAGCACTTCCCCGCGTCCATCGCCAAGCTCAACAGGGCCAAGCCTGTCTATCAGAACTTCAAGGGATGGAAGGGCTGGAAGGACACCGCCGCCATGGTCAAGGGCGGATACGACAACCTCCCCGGAGAGATGAGGGAGTACGTCGAGTTCATGGAGAAGTACCTCAAGGTGCCCGCCGACATCCTCAGCCTCGGACCTGACAGGGACGAGACCATCGACCGCTGCGGCCGCTGGTGGAACTGAACAGGGATCCTACGACCTCCGCCTCCTTCATGATGGTGGCGGGGTCGTAGGTGACCTTTATTGCGTCCTTGGGACAGATTTCAGAGCAGCGCCCGCATCCTCTGCAGAGCTTCTGGTCGATGCGGCATTTCTTGTCTGTGATTCTTATCGCATGGGTGAAGCAGATCTCCGTGCATATGCTGCATCCGATGCATCTGTCCTCGTCTACTTTGATCTCCACCGACTCCATGCGTCTGTACACGGAGCCTATCTCGTCCGATACGTCGCGAACGATGTTCCAGAGGCAGCAGCAGGGACAGCAGTTGCAGATAGTCATCAGGTCGTTCTTCTTGCCCGTGTTCAACCATACGGAGTCGAGACGGTTGCGTCCTATGATATGGACGAAACCGAGGTTGCTGCATTCGTCTATATACCTGAACGCTTCGTCGCGTGTGGCGATGTGTCCGAAATCTTTCGGTATCCTATGGACGCCGTTACCTAGGAAGACGCATCCTCTGTCCACAGGATAGTCCTCACATTTGCTTGATTTTCTGCACAGACAGAAGTCCATGATGAAGATATCGTCAGTTTTCGAGAGAACTTCTTTCACTACATCGCTGGGAAGCACCGTTCTGGCCCCGGCATCTTCCACTTCGATGTTCGTTTCCACAGTTCTCCTGACGGCGACCGTATCCTTCGGCAGCACGATCATGTTGTCACCTTCGAAAAGCGTCTTGGTGACGACCTTGTTGAACGTTTTGTGCTTACGTGTCGCAGATGCCAGCCAGAAGCGCTTTTTGAAAGCGTGGCGGACGACTCTGACGCTCATGTGTGGCACTACTTTGTTCCGCATGGATGCATTAAGCCGAAAAAGAATATAATATTATGAGTGAAGAGTAATTTTGAAAGAATAATTTCTAACATATTTTCATGTTTTATCTATAATCCAATGGTAAAATGTTCACCTGTCTGGGGGCGACAAAACGGGCGTCAGCCGTAAGCGAGAATTTATGTATTACACACTGCAAAATATTATAGAATAGAGGTTTATTTCAACATCAGTCTTTTTCCTATCTATTAGAAATGTCATTCCCTCAACCGATAGTCGCAGCGGTCACGAATGGTCATCAGGTCGTTTCTCTTGCCCGTGTCCAACCATACGGATACGAGACGGTTGCATCCTATGGTATGGATGAAGCCCAGGTCGCCGAATTCGCATATATATCTGAAAGTTACATCACGTGTAGCGATGTGTCCGAAATCCCTGGTATTTTACGGGCACCATTACCTAAAAAGATGCATCCTCTGTCCATCGGATGATCATTACATTTGTTGGATGTTATGCACAAACAGAAGTCTATAATGGAGATATAGTTAGTTTTTGAAAAAACTTTTTTCATAACATCGCTAGAAAATACAGTTCTGGCCCCAGAATCTTCCATTTCGATGTTAGTTTCCATCTTTCTCCTGACAGCGATCGTTTCCATTGGCATCGCGATCCTGCAGTATCCTTCAAAAGCTGCTTTCGTGACGGACTTCTTCAGAGGCGCTTTCTAAAGCGTATCGGACCATTTCGGCGTTCAAGCGAGGCATAACTCAGTTCACCATGGATGTATTGAGCGAAAAAGAATTATATCATTATATGTGGTGATTAATGGTGATGTTATACTTTTTAGTTGATATTTTATATTTATACTCCCATCTCATTCTAGTGGTTAAATGGGAGAACGGGGCCCAAAGCAAAAGTATACGGATGTATCCTGTCCCAACGAAGAATGCG